>NZ_JACYVM010000010.1:0-123963 GCF_014842355.1 Sphingomonas sp. CFBP 13706 | reverse complement strand
TGGTGCTGCTGGCGAGCGGTATATGGGCGTGGTGGCCGCGAGCAGGGGGCTGGTGGCGCGCGTTGCGGTTCAAGACGCACGCCCTGCCATCCGGCGACTATACGACTGGCACAAGCTGACCGGCCTTGCCGGACTGATCCTGTTGCTGGTCGTGACCGCGACGGGGGTGATGCTCGACCTGCCCGACCAGACGCGGCCGATCATCTCCAGCGTCTCGACGCTTTACCAGACACCCAAGCCGGCCGTGATGCCAGGAAGCACCCGCTTGACCATCGACGCGCTGATCATGCGTGCACGTTGGCGCTTTCCCGACGCTGCGCTGGCCTGGATCGAAACGCCGGCGACCCCCACAGGGGCGGTCCGTATCAATCTCGCCCGCCCCGGCGAGCCGAGCCGACGCTTCCCGCGCACCAATGTCTGGTTCGATCCCCATGATGGTCGCATCCTTGCCGTGCGTGACGGCCGTGCGGAGAGTAGCGGCGACACGGTGCTAAACTGGCTCCACCCGCTGCATGGCGGTGAGGCGTTCGGGCTCACCGGCCGGCTGCTCGCGCTGGTTGCGGGTATACTGCCCATGATCCTGTTCACGACCGGTTTTATGCGCTGGTCGCGGCACCGCGACAATTCGGAGCGTCGGACTTTGGCGAAGTTCGCAAGGCCGAACGAACGGCCGCGAGGCACATGAGAGTGATGTTCGCGTAGCTGACGGCGCACCCGTTATTTTTCGGCCGGAGGCAACATCGGCTACTTTCCTGAAGAGGTTGGTGAAAAGCCGGCGCTGCGGGAAGATGGCCCGCACACGAAATACATCCGTGCCAGTGTGATATGCCATGACATACTGGCCTTCTGATCGACGGCGTCGGGGATCAATCTTAGAAACCGATCGACAAACCGGATGAGACACTGTGCCGGTGCGGAAGATCCGCGTTGATCGGCAGCCCAGCTTGATTCAGAAATTCAGACTCCCGCGAATAAACACGGATCGACCGTTAAATCCGAAGGGAGAAACGGCGTTGTAAGGCTGGGTGCCAGCATTGTCGGCGCCATTGCTCCCGACCGCAACACTGGAGACCGTTGAGGCGATATTCTCATCCGGGTAGATGTTGAAGACGTTCTGCGCTCCTACGCTCAGCCTTAATGCACGTGTTGCCTGCCAGCTGACATCGATATCCGTCAGAATCTTGGCACCAAAGCGCTGGATGATGTCCGAGTTCGCCGCACTACCTACCGAGGGAACCAAGCGAACGTCATAGCCCTGTACCAATGCTGCGACTTGAGCCGGCGTACGATTGAGCAACGCTACCGTCGCGACGCGACCATACCGGGTGTTCGTGACGGAGAACGTAAACGGCCCTCGCGCATAACTCAGATCCAGCGTGATCTTGTCGCGAGGTAGGCTGTCCGAAAAGCGGAGCTGCTGGGTCAGGTCAAAGAGCGGCGTGGTGATGCCGAGCGCCGCGATTGGCGCCGGGGTGCCCGCGATCCTATCGAACGTCGTCTTGTTATAATTGCCCGCAAGCGTGGCCGTGATACGGCTTCGGTCTCCAAAGCGATGTCGGTAATTCATGACCAGATCGATGCCCTTTGTCTCCGTATCGACCGCGTTGGTCAGGAACGACAATGCAGCGAAGCCAGACTGCCCATTGGCGGCCAGATAGTTGGTCAGGCGGGCGTCCTGAAAGGTCGATGAGATGGCGATGCGATCACGCACCTTGATCCGGTAGGCATCGAGTGTCGCCGTGAAACCGCCGGCCTCGAAGACGGTTCCGATAGACACGTTGCGTGACTGTTCAGGTTTCAGATCGGTCGCGCCTGCGAGCCGCGCCGCAGGATTGTCGACTGCCGCCACCCGCACGATCGCTTGGGCGCCGTTGAGGATCAGCGTATTCGATGCGTTATAGCCGGACTGTGCCAGCGCAGGCGCGCGAAAGCCGGTGTTGTAAGAGCCTCGCAGCGCAAGCCCGCCGAACAAACCGAGCCGCCCGGCAGCCTTGAAATTCGTGGTACTGCCGAAGTCGGAATAACGTTCATGCCTGGCCGCACCTGATAACAGCAGCCGGCCGAACTGCTTTTCCACTTCGCCATACAACGCGACGCTGTTCCGAGCGATCGACGCACGATCATCGGGTCCGTTGCTTGGTCCGGGTTGCGAACCTATCGGCCCCGGACGACCGGCGTTGGGCCCATCCGGGATCAATACCCCGCCATTGCGATAGCCATCGGGCGCCCCCGAGAAAAGACGGTAGGCTTCCTCGCGATACTCGGCGCCGAAAGCCAGTCTGAACGGCTGATCGTCACCGACCGGAATCTCTCGCGTGAAATCGAGGTTCGAGGTCCATTGATAAAAGTCGCTACCGCCACGGTAAAAGCGCGATGGGGAGGCAGCCCCCAAGGACACGTTGACACTGTCGACGTAAGTCGTGCGGACGGTACTGACGCCATAGACGGTCGACAGGTCCCAACCGAACCCCGCCAGGTCGTCTCCACGCAGACCGATCGCGGTGGAAATGTTCTCCAGCCTGGTGTCGAGGCCCGGGCTGTAACCGTCCGGGTAGAGCGCGCGTACCGTCTCGTCCTGTCCAGGACGGCGGAAGAAATACTGGATGTCGCCATCGAGGCGATTGTACCCTCCAAAGCTGTAAAGTTCGGTCCCCCCTGGCAGGGGCGCGACGAGGTTGTAGAAGAGCTGGTAGTTTCGGTTTGGCTGATCGCCCTGCTGGAATACGTTCCGGTCGAACCCGGCTTCCCGCGGGTCAAGCGTCCCGTTCGATGGTGTCAGTCCAACACCGGAGCCATAGTTGCCAGAAGGCGCGACTGGCCTACCAACGGCGTTCGTCCCGAAATACTGCTGCCGCGTATCCGCCCGCGCACGATTGGTGCCATCCCGGTCTTGGTAAGCCGCGGTCAGGCGCAGGACGCCGTTCGCTCCGAGCGGGATGCCTGTGGAGGCACTTGCCTCGTAGGTGTCGCCGTCGCCCTTCGTGGTCTGCACATAGCCCGCCTGCGCGATGGTGCCGAGCGAGCGGTCGAGGATCATGTTGATGACCCCCGAGATCGCGTCCGAGCCGTATTGGGCGGCAGCACCATCGCGCAGCACTTCGATCCTCGACATGGCAAGGGTCGGGATGGCGTTGAAATCAACCGCGACGTCGCCGCGCCCGATGCCGTTGCTCGAATTGAGGTCGGCCGTGGTGTGGCGACGTTTACCATTGATCAGCACGAGCAGTTCGCCGGCCCCTAGTCCGCGCAGGGACGGTGGCTGGATGAAATCGCCGACACCTGATGCCAGCGGTCGCGGAGCGCTGAAGCTCGGCACCTGAACCTTCAGCATCTGGATGAGATCGACACGCCCGCTTTGTTGCAGCGCCTCGCGCGATATGGCGTCCACTGGCGTCGACGATTGCGTTGCCGTGCGGCCACCAAAACGGCTGCCGGTAACGATGATCTCGCCGGCCTCATCGTCGTCTTCGACTGCGTCGGCTTCCCGAACGACCTCCTGCGCCAACGCAGGCATCGGCATCGCAGCGGTGGCGGCAAGCGCTATCGCGAAAGATCGCATGTAGATCCCCTTAGGTGATGTTATCTTATTATGTTTGGCGAATTGCTGATGGCCGCTTTTTTGAGGCGCGGAAGGCCTGGTAGCGCCGGGTTAGCGATCACCGCCGTGGAGGGGCGGTATCGTCACAGGTCGGCAGTCTCGCCGGATCCACCCGCGGCATTTATTCGAGTGGTAAAGCTCGGCGCCCGGCCAAAGTCGGCTCTGCCAAACGGCCGGTCGCGAAACAGATACCCGTAGTAGAAATTGCGCAGCCTGGCGTGGAAGGCACGCACTCGGTCTTGATATGCCAGCTGTGCGCGAACGTCGGTGTCAGCCAGCCTGGTCAGTAAAGCCTGTACTCCCACCGAAGGCAGCACCCACCCAAGCATGCGCGCCGCGGCATCGCGGCGTTCCAACCCGCTTCGATAAGCACGGACCTTGGTCGCGACGCTTTCATCCCCGACCTGATGGAAGGCGAAATACCATTTGTAATGAAAGGTGGACCCGAGTGGGGCGGAGTCCGCCCATTCGGGATGACCGACATAGAAGCGGCGCATTGTCGTTTCGCGGGGAATGTCCCAGGCGCGGTTGACCATCTCGCGCTGGGCCAGCGCGATCTCTGCGCCCTGACCGATCGGCACGGCGCGGTTGATTGCGACGTGCGCCAGTGTCGGCAGGACGAGCACCAGTACAAGCCAGCACGCTGCCAGCGTTGCAGCGTTTGCGACCGAACTCCAGCGGAGTCTCGCGACCAGTGCGGCGAGCGCCATCCAGAACAGAAGGTAGGCAAGGATCACGGCGAGGACCGCGAGAATGGATGCGCCCCCGACGCCGGACGCTACCGCGGCAACGAGGAAGGGCACGGCAAGCGCGGCCCATAACAGCGCGATACGCAACAGCATACGTCGCCGCAGCAGCATTGCGCCGCCCCGCGGTAGGGCATCCAGCATTCGCAGCCGCCCCGCCTCGCGTTCGCCGGACGTCAGATCATGGAACAGCGCCGCCACGAACAGCGGCGCGAGGAAGACAAGCACGAAAGCGAAATCGAACCGGCCCGGCAGAGCGAGTTCAGGATTGAAAACGTCGCCGTCATAGATCTGCGCTTCCAGCCCCAACGCGCGGACGCGCAGGATGTAGGGCGAGACGTCGCGCATCCCAAGTGCGGCGAAGGCCAACGGGGACGGTGCGTCCCAGGTTGGGTGGAAGCTGTAATAGCCCGCACTGCCTGCGTCCTTGGTCCGATCGACATAGTCGGCAACGGCTGCGATGTCTTCTGCTTGCGCGGCCGGGATTGCGGCGATTGCGGTGCGCTGCCGGGAGATTTCCACCATGCCTGCGGTGACAGCAGCGGCGGTGAGTATAGCCATCAGGATCAGTGCCACGACGCTTAGTCGCGCACGGAGCAACAGGCGCAGTTCATGCATCCACAGCGTCATTGACGGGCTCCCAGACGACGGGTCACACGCGTGAGCAGCAGTGTGGCGACGGCCAGCCATAGTCCCAGAATAATGATCCCAGGAAGCGCCGCGGTCGCGAGCGTCGCGGCGCTTGGCGCAACGAAGGCGAAATCAGGCATCTGTTGCCAATTGTCCGCTGCGATCCGCTTGCGGCGATCGGCACCCGCATCCTCGGCTATATCGTCGGCGTAGCTGACATTCTTCGCCTCCATCCGGTTGAGACGCTGCACAAGGGCGTAGCGATACGTTTCTGCCTGTTCAAGGAAGCGGCGATGTCCGGCAAAGTCGGTGTCCGCCGCAGCCATCGACAGCGCGCGGATCGCGATCGTTGGGCTCAGCACACCGATCGCATCGACCAACCGGTTCTGAGCGGTCTGCGCCGCGAAGCTGGCACCTGCATAGCGATCGAACAGGCCGGACGTCAGCCGCTCCCCCTCCATCGCGAGCAGTCCTTTGTAGTTCACCGGCAGATCCTCGACCCGGGTTACCCCGTAGCGCTGCAGGACAGACTGCTTGAAGGCTGCCAGATGCGGATCATCGGGATTGTGACTGTCGCCCAGCTGGCGCAGGTCGCGCGCGATGGCGACATCGGTCTGAAGACGGTTCTGGAGCGGCACCGCGGCCCCCGCAATGTCGGGGGCGATGCGCGGCACCAGCACGACCGCGACCGTCCATATTGCCAGCAGTGCAAGCAGGGCATCGCGCCCTCGCCAAGCAAAGCCCGACGCGAGCAGGATCAGGACGACCCACAATGCAAGATACAGCGCATAGCCTAGCCCGATGGCGGCCATTGGCAACGCCAGCGTACCGGGTTGCGCGACGACTGCGACAAAACCGACCATCGCCGGCAATCCGACGATCAAGGCGACGATCCCGAGCGCGGCAAGCTTGCCACGCACGAGCTGTCCGCGCGAGACACCCTGCAGCATCAGTAATCGCAGTGTTCCTCGTTCGGTCTCTCGCGCCAGCACGCCGAAGCCCAGGAAGATCAGCAGTAATGGGGCGACCACCTGAAGGACGAAGGCGGGGGTGAGTTGCCCAAAACGGACCAGCAAGGAGCTTTGCCGGACGTCGCCGAAATTGGCGCTGTTCTGGCGGTGGCCTTCGAGGAACATGCTGTTGCCCGTGAAAGCGTCGACACCGGGATCGAACGCGGCCAACGCTCCCAGCGGACGATAGATGAAGGTGCCGTAATGGACCATGCGGTGCGGGTGGCGATCAGGTTGAGCCTTGAACGCCGCAGCAGCCACCTGCTGATGCCGGATGCGCAGCTCCGCGATGCTGCGTTGGTGCGACCATGAACTGAGTACAGCCGCCAGGGTCAGCAGGACGAGCAGGACAAGCGCGATCACCGCGACGCGATTGCGCGCCATCAACCGAAGTTCGTCACGTGCAATCAGGTGGATCGCACTCATGCCGCACGGGTCCCTATGCCGGCCTGGAACCGGGCGTGCAGGGCCCGAATATCGAACCGTTCAGATCCGGTCGCCGTGACATCCTCGACGATCCGGCCCTGTTCAAGGAAGGCTATGCGGTCGGCGACATCGGCCGCGGATAAGAGGTCGTGCGTTACCATAAGCACCGCGGTGCCGCGGTCGCGTACTTTCAGGAGCAACGCGTTGAAGTCGGCGGTTGCGCGCGGGTCGAGACCAGAGGTCGGCTCGTCGAGCAGCAGCACCGGGACTTCGCGCAGCAGCGCCACTGCAATCGCAACCTTCTGCCGCATCCCCTTGGAGAAGCCGCCCAGCCGCTGGTCCCACGCCCGGTCCTGCAATCCGGCAGCAGCCAGCGCAGCGGTGATCGTTCCTCGGTCCTGACGTTGATCGGCGAGTGCCAACAGGTAATCGGCATTTTCGACCGCGCTCAGATGCTCGTACAGCGCGACGTTCTCGGGGAGATAGGCAATGCGTCGGCGTGCCGTGTCAGCGTCAGCCCCTGGATCGATGCCGCAGACTGCGATCTGTCCCGCATCGGCGCGCACAAAGCCAAGCAGAGCGGACAAGGTGGTCGACTTGCCCGCTCCGTTGCCGCCCAGCAACGCCGTGATGCTGCCGGCAGGAACGGTAAGCGAAAGACCGTCGAGAACGCGATGGTTGCCGTAGGCAAGCGCCAGTTCGTGAATGGCGATAGGGTTACCGTTGTTATCGGACATAGGCCTCAATCTGCAAGCGACATGATATAGCGTATCATACGATGTTGTTGCCGCGTTGCAACATTCCATGTTCCGAAAGGGAGCGGGTTGCGCGTGACACACAGTTCATCGCCGGAGGAGTTTGTACCCATAACGCTCGACTGCGAACCAACAGCGGGCATCATCGACGCCTCTTCGAGCGGCAGGCTAGACAACCACGATGTGGCGCTTGGCGCTGCCGGTCGCGGAATTGCAGGCTTGCTGCTGTCGGGCATTCACGGCTTGCGACGGGGGGGCCCTCACTCGCATCTTGACGCGACGATGCTCATGCAACATATGATGTTGCATGAAGCGAGACAGCAGATTGTCGGGCGTATTGCACGTCCTCCTTCACATGGCCGAGGTGGAAGGGCCGGTGACATCTGAGACGATGGCCAAGGCGATGCAGACCAACCCGGTGGTCATCCGTCGCATCATGGCGGGCTTGCGCGATGCCGGCTTCGTTCGCTCGGAGAAGGGGCATGGCGGCGGTTGGACGATCGCCCGTGATCTTGCCTCCGTCACGTTGCGCGACGTCTACGGAGCTCTTGGCGAACCTGAGCTGTTCGCTATGGGCAACCGCACTGAAGCACCGGGCTGCCTGGTCGAACAGGCGGTCAACGGCGCGCTGAACGACGCTTTCCAAGATGCGAAAACGCTGCTGCTCGACCGCTTCAACGCGGTGACGCTCACCGAACTGAGTGCTGACTTCCACGCTCGGATGGTCACCTGCGGCAAATCCGTCGATCTCGAAATCGTACATCGCGAATGACGCGAACGCCTCGCTCTTCGCCCGACCCAGCTTCAAAAGGGAAACTCATGCCTGTTAACAATCGGATGTTCCTCGAGATGTTCTCCGATCGCGAGCGCATCGCGCACTACGCTGATGGTCCTCGGCGCTTCACACCCGGCATCGACGCGGTGCATCGCATGACGGCGCTCTTGCTATCCGAGCACGCGCCAGCCGACGCCCACGTGCTTGTGCTCGGTGCCGGTGGTGGGCTCGAACTAAAGGTATTGGCCCAGGCGCAAGCTGGCTGGCACTTTACGGGCGTCGACCCAGCCGGACCGATGCTTGATCTAGCGCGCGAAACAATGGGCGAGGATGCCGACCGCGCTGACCTGATCGAGGGCTATATCGATGCTGCGCCCGCTGGCCCGTTCGATGCTGCAACCTGCCTCCTCACGCTTCATTTCCTCGATCGCAATGAGCGCGTACGTACACTGAGCGAGATGCACCGCCGCATGAAGCCGGGCGCCCCGCTGGTCGTGGTGCATTCGAGTTTTCCGCAGAACGAACCGTTCCGCACGCGCTGGCTCGCACGCTATGCCGCGTATGCGGTTGCGTCCGGTGCCGACCCAGCTCAAACCGAACAGGCGCGCGTAGCCGTGGGCGCCAGCTTGGCACTGCTGACGCCCGAAGAAGATGAGACGTGCTTGCGCGATGCTGGCTTCAAGGACGTGGAACTTTTCTACGCTGCGTTCACCTGGCGGGGTTGGGTATCCCGCGCTTAACGGTGTAGCGTGCTGGCCCACTTAGCTGGTCGCCTATATCCGGAGTTCGGTGACAACAGCACGGATGATCGCGCCCTAAAACGCCGATGTTCGTTGCGTGGCTGGCCAGCGCTAAATAACATTGACGGGATAACCGAAAACACCAGTTTGTCGCACAGTCGTGATTGCGACTGGGTTTTTTACACATCAGACGGCTGAACGGCGATAAAGGGGAGGAAAGCAGACAGGCTGCTTTCGGGAAGGCGGGTGGCGATAGCAGACATTGGGCAGTTGCCGCCTTTCGAAAAGGATCGACTTTCGGAAATCGCTGGCGACGGACCTCGTATACTATCGAGGTGGTAAGCTGCCGCCGGTCTCATGGACATCAGGGAAGGCTACATGAGCCTGCTTCTCGAAATCTATGGGATGCGCGAAGCGTCCCCTAGGTACAATGGCGGTAATGATTGAACATCTAATCCGAAATTAATTTTGAGTAGATTATCTATATAAGCCGTGCGGACCGTACCCAGGCTGACAGGACTCTTACCCCCGAGATATTCGGAGCCTTCCTTGCCGCGACGTACTGCGATTTCACGGAGGTACTGAAATTCGTCGTCAGAATTTACGCCGGTGGCTGGCGTAAATCCAATCTCGTCATGAAGACCGCGTCCGTGGTAGCGCTCCATGTCGAGCATGACGTAGATATAGGTCGGTGGGTCTTCCACTTCGTCAATTACGCGTGCAGCCCAATCGGCGATTTCGCTCCTATCGACTGTGCCAGATATCAAAGCAGCGACTGCGAAGCCGAGGTCGATTGAGTCGTCGAATATCACGCGCACGGTACTAATCCTTTGAGATGTGCAGAGGTCTTGATTGCTGCATTATGAGCGCACCGACTGTCTCGCAAACGATCGAACTACGGGACTGGACTGAAGCTCTGCAACCGAGCGTATTTCGCGGTTTGGCGGCGCACCGTTTGCCATCCAGGTAACGCCCATGATTGCCAAGCCAAGCGAGAGGGCCCAGATTCCGTAATACAGATACGGCGAAAGATCAGGTTTCATCCCCGGCAACATGATAACGGGCATGATCGCAGGAAACATAGCGACCGGTAAATATCGCTCTCGGGCATTCTTACGCATCCTCAGCTCCCTCTTTACTATTTCGCGATAGCTTATGTGACGACGCAACCAGAAGTTGTCGAGGGTCCGGTTTTCCCGGCAACCGATCGGATTGCGGGAAAGTCCGAGTTGGAGAGGAAAGCGGACCGGTAGCTTTCGGGAAGTCAGGTGGCGTTAGCGGACGCCGCCTGACGCCGCTGGGAAGCGCTTACGAAGGAATAATGTCTTCTGACCCACGGGATAGTCGTCTAAGGTTCCGAATACATCGAATTTTGCGCGGGCAATCTCCTCAGCCCGTTCCATAAGAGTCTTGCCATAGTTTCTGCCCCGATATCTTCCTGGGACGGCGAGAAGTTCCACGAAGAGCCAATCGTAGGCGTATTCGCCCCCTAGGCCGCCGACATGATTGCCGGCCTCGTCAGCCAAAAGCAGGGCAACGGGATGGATGCGAGGGTCGCCTGCCCGCGCCGTATTATGCACCGCGGAGATCGCGCTGTTGAGTACCGAGAAACTTTATGAGCACAGCTTTTGCACGCCTGCGGTCACGCAGCCCTGCGAAGCGCATTTCGTGCTGGCGGCCACCGTTCGCGGCACACCGCCGCTGACCCGTTACCGCCGAGTGATCGTGACCGTCCGGCCCTAGCGCGACCGACTGCGCTACAGGGCGCGGTACTGGAAATCCCGAAACCGCGCCTCGCCCTTGCCCGCCGCATAGAGGCCTGGCTTGAGGCTGAGAAAGCCCCATCGGACGTTATGATGATAGCCCGAGACGTCCATGCTGCGTTCGAAGCGCTTCCAGGTTCGCCCGCCGTCGACGCTCGTGTGATGGGTGACGGTGTGGCGGTCGTTCGTCGTGCGGATCCGCAACCGCCGACCCGGTGACGGTTCCGGGCGACCGCGCATCTTGCCATATTGCGGCGCCAGCAACGTCTTCTGGTCGAAGGCAAGGCCGCAATAGAGCTTCTCGTCGTAGAAGAGCAGCAGGCCGGCATTCACCCCCGGGTCGATCTCGACCTCGCACTCGAATTCATAGCCGGTGTCGCCGGGAATCAGCAGCAGCGGGCGGGAGTCGCTCGGCGTCGTCCCCGCCGCCTTCAGCATCAGCGCGCTGTCGCGCACCGATACGCGCGATCGTTCGGTCGGCGACGGCTTGAAAAAGTTCCAGGTCGATCCGAGCCTCAGCGTCCGGAAGTCGTCGGACAGCGCAAGGCCGTGCGGGACGCGCTGGCCGCCGGCAGATTTGAGGATCGGGCGCGACAGGTCGCCCCCCGTCATGCGCGGCCAGTCATCCGCGCCCCATTCGACGGGATCGAGCAACGTCTGCCGCCCCAGCGTCCAGAAGCCCGCCTCGAACCCGTGATACACGGCCCAGGTCCGACCATCCGGACCGTCGACGAGCGAGGCGTGGCCGCGCGACCACCATTTCTCGCTGGCGTCGAGCGTGCGGACGAGCGGGTTGTGCGGGCAGTTCTCCCACGGGCCGTGCACCGAGCGCGACCGCGCCGCGATGACCATGTGGCTGGTTGCCGGGCCGGCCGTGACGGCTTGAGGCGGTCCGCTCCTGCTCACGCGCTCTGGCGTGAGACGGGCCGTGACTGGAACAGAGAGCATGTGCAATTTGCTGGAGCCTAGGTCGGAACCGTTCGTGTGGGTGACGCCGGCTACCGATTAGATGGGCGGCTAGAGGATGTTCGGAATCGTACGCGTAGCGCCCCGACCGTCCCGGTTTGGATGCTATTTCGGGGAATAGCCGAGTTGGCTCGCAACCGGCCATGCTTGATGCAAAACTTAAAAGGTTTTGCATCAGAACGAAGTGATACAACTTAACCACCAAAGACTGCCCGAAAGCGGAATGACTATCTGATGGCCGTAATCCGGGTATCCTGGATGTCCACCAAAAGCACTTTTCTCGCCGCCATCTCATTTCCTGCCACAATCTCGCTTACTGGTCCGTTGAACCGCAGCTGGGCTGGTTCACCAGCAGCGCAATTTATGTGCATTGAGGAGATCGCTCCGAATTTGGCTACCGCCTCGTTGAGCCGGATTGAGTCTGGTCCGGAGATCCCCAATCTGCCGATAGCGACCGCAACCGACTGACTCCAAGCTCGTTCAGGGGTGGCAGTTTGTTGAACGATGCGCACTGTGGCGTCCGCTTTGCCGCATTGTCCGACCGCCGTCTTTTCGATGATTGGAGCGGGGAATAGGTGTCCACCGAATGCTGGCGGCGGGGGCGGCGCAGTTTGTAACATGAGGACGAAAGCTAATATCATCAGTGTGACCCTCTGCGCCGCTATTTAGAAGACGCTTAGCTTAACGATCCGGACGACCATTCTTCAATGATTGAAATCCGACGATGCCTCCTGCGGGATCGACGGCAACGGTGCAGCGTATGCTTGTCGGGGCGGCGATGTAGCACTCTATGACAAACGCCGCGTCGTTATAGCGTTGCCGTCCGGTGTGTTCTTTAGTTTCCCGGAGTACCCGACCCTTCCCCCCGGCATCCCCGGTCGACGCTGCGCGGGTTTCCATGCACTGTTGGCCCACGACTATTTTGCGCTCTGACGGTGGGGATGTGAGGTGGCCCCCTAAATGACCTGACAGGGCCCCGCTCTTAGATAAGAGTGAGGTATATGACTGACGGTACGACCAGGCGTTACAACGAAGGCGAGGTTCTCTCCGGTGTTCAGCGCCGGAGGCGGTGGACACCGGAGGAAAAGGTGCGGATCGTCGAGGAGACGTATCTGCCCGGTATGAGCGTGTCGCTCGTCGCCCGCCGGCACGGCATCGGTGGCAATCAGATTTTCACCTGGAGGCGCCTGATGGCGCAGGGTGCACTGACCGCAGCAGCAGCTGGCGAGGAGGTGGTGCCGGCGTCCGAATACCGTGCGCTCGAGGCGCAGGTGCGTGAACTACACCGGCTGCTCGGCAAGAAGGCCATGGAGAACGAGCTGCTCCGCGAGGCCGTGTCCCGGGCCGCAGGCCCAAAAAAACTGCTGTTGCGCTCGACCTCGTTGCCACGGGATGGACGGTGAGCGCCGTCGCAGAGGCAGTCGGCATCGCTCGCCCACACCTGTCCGCAATGCGCCATCGTCCAGCGTCCCGACCACGCGGACGACCACCGCTGCCGGATGCCCAGTTGGTCGAAGACATCCGCGTGCTCGTCGCCGATTTACCGACCTATGGCTATCGCCGCGTTCATGCTCTGCTCCGTCGGCAGGCCGAAAAGACCGGGCGCGAAGCGCCCAATCCGAAACGTGTCTACCGCGTCATGAAGGTGCACGGTCTGCTGCTACAGCGAGACGGCGAACGCCGCGAGGAACGACGTCACGACGGCCGGGTTGCCGTCGACCTGCGCAACACCCGCTGGTGCTCCGACGGGTTGGAGATCACCTGCGACAATGGTGAGAAAGTACGTGTCGCATTCGCGCTCGACTGCTGCGACCGCGAGGCGATGGGACACGTGGCGACGACGGGCGGCATCACCGCAGAGGACGTCCAGGACTTGATGGTCGCCACGGTCGAGCATCGCTACGGCCAGGTGAACCGCGTGCCCGAGCCGATCGAGTGGCTCACCGATAACGGCAGCTGCTACACCGCTCGCACCACGCGTGCCTTCGCCCGGGGCATTGGGCTGATCCCGCGCACGACCCCGGTAAGTAGTCCTCAATCGAATGGCATGGCTGAAGCGTTCGTTCGCACCCTCAAGCGCGATTATGTCCGTGTGAACCCCAGGCCGAATGCGCAGAGCGTGATCGACCAACTGCCCGGCTAGTTCGACCATTATAACGAGGTGCATCCGCACCGCGCTTTGCGCTATCGATCACCCCGCGAGTTCATCGCGCAAACCTGCGAGGCTCTGTCAGGCCTTTAGGGGGCAACAACAGGATGAAACGATCCTCGCCTGACCGCAACTGACCGCTGCTCGCTTTTCCCGATAGGATGGTATTTTGGGAAGTGTCGGGTCTGCCGTTTCGTGACAGCGTTGCTGATCGGGTAGCTTGCAAATCCGCCACGGGTACGGTGAAAATGCGGACAGTCGATAGATTACTGGGGCTGTTAGATGCGATTTGGGCGTGTGTGGCTTATCCTGTTAACTGCTCTGGTGGCGCTACAAGCTCTTGTGCGGCCCACAGCAAACTTATTGTCGGTAAGGGACGATAGTCAGAGCATCCTGGCGCGTATTGCGGCAGAAAATGACTTGCCTTGGCCCTCATCAACGAGCGTCGTATCGTTGCTCGCCTCAGACTATCAATGCGGAGTTCCTGTAGACACAGTGGCCTTGGAGCCAAAGATCGCAGAAATCGTCAGCCCGCTTCGCTGGGCAGCAGAACGTATTTACCAAGGTGACCTTCTGACTGCGGCAAGCGAGAACCTTTCGCCATTGCAGGTGAGATTGTGGCAGTTCCGCTATGGTGTAGGTCTTTGGTCTGGCCGATTAGACGATGGCCCTATCCCAGCCGCGCAAGTCCCGAAGGCGAGAGACTTCGCTATCCTGTATTACACTAACAGACTTCGCCAGACCGCTTGCGATGTTGCTCGTGGGATGCGTCGGAACGAAGCCAAATCTTGATAATGTGATTGCGTTAGCACCTCACGGCCTAATGCGGCACGCGCCTTTCCCATAAACGAACGGCTGGCGAGGGGGCATCGGCGTTCTCGGAATCGATGGTAAATTGGGAATCTAAGACGGAAGGCAAAAACCCGGCTGACCCGATAAGCTACCAACTGCGTCATTGTGCATCGGATTACCTACTTCTAGATGCATCCAATGAAACGCCGGGTTCGCCCTATCTCCAAGATATTGCATTCCATGGCGTTTTTCGTCCTGGCGGTGATGTTGCTGGTCCGGCTTGGCCCGCTCTGCGAGACGATGGCGATGGCCGCGCCTCCGGCTGCGTCCGCGATGATGGACTGTGCCAGCAAGTCAGCAGGCGCTCCCATCAAAAAGGCCCCTGCGTCGGCCTGCGCCATACCGTGCGTTGCTGTTGCCGGCGAAACGGTCGAGCATATCGAGCTGGTTCCGTCCTCCCGTCTATCGCCTTGGCCGGCTCCACAGACCGGCCTTTTGGGCATGGCATACGCTCCGGCCACACCCCCTCCGCAAACCGTGTGACGTCGAACACCATCACACGTAAATTTCGGAGAATATCATGACCAAGTTCAAGCTCATCAGCGCTGCCTTCGCCCTCACCCTGTCGACTGGCGCATTCGCCGCTGTCGCCAATTGCTGCGCCGACATGGCGTGCTGCAAGGACGGTGCGGACTGCTGCAAGGATGGCGCAAAAGCCAAGGCTGCTGACTGCTGCGATCATGCCAAGGGCGGCATGAAGCACGGCTAAAGGATGGATAGGGGCGGGCAACCGCCCCTATTTTCTAGTCTACGTCTACTCGGCGCGGCACGCCGTCCCGCCACGGTCGCTGCGTCGAGCGGAGAGTTACCCTCAGGGTTGAGGCTCTTCCCCGAACCGCATCCATCGTTCGTCCCATCTCGCGCGCGATTACCGCCAGCGTCTGCCTGGCCTCGATACGCCAACGAAGCTCGGCGTCATCATCATCGGTCCAGGACGTTCCACGTCGAGCGGTCAGCCCAATACCTCCTCGATCAGGAGCAATCCCAGGAACCCGATGAAGAACATCGCGCTGATGAGCGGGGTGTCTCGCTTCTCATGCGCTTCGACCAACAGCTCTTCCGTCACGAGGTAGAGCAGCGCCATCAGACCGAAACTGAGAAACCCGGCGATGACGACGGGCGGAAACGTCGCAACTGGCGTCGCTATCGCCGCACCGATCGGCAGCAACAACGCGATCCCCATCGTAATCCCGATGATACGCGCTTTGGACTTGATCGTCTCGCCCAACTCGGTTGTCACGGTCAGTCCGAGCAACAGCACCTCCAGCGTCAACGCGATCGTCAGCAACACGCCAGCCTTCCCGCCAGCGACGAATGCCAACCCGAGAACAAGCCCGTCGATCAGGATGTCGACTGCGACTGCACCCAGCATAGCGATCGGCCCACTGGCGCGACCCTCAAGGGCTTTGAGCGACAGCATCACGACTATGCCCAACGCGCCGCCAGTGAATGTCGCGATCGGAGAACCTTCGTGCATCACCTGGGGCAGAATCTCGGCTGCCGCTGCGGCGAACACGACGCCTGCCGCCAAATGCTGCATGGCGCTTACGAGGGCATCACTTGGCCGTTTCGATACCGCAAAAAGCGAACCGATCAGTACGGCGGCGACGGGAATGAGCGTGAAGGCAACGGCTTGCATAGCTTAAGCTCCCACGCTGTCATGAGCCAAAGGCGGCAGTTCAATGTGCCCCCCTGATGGAGCTGGCAGCTCGCGCTGTCCGAAACGAGCATAGAGGGTCGGCAGCACGAACAAGGTGAGCAGGGTTGCGGATATCAGGCCGCCAATCACGACGGTCGCCAGCGGCTTTTGCACCTCGGCTCCAGCCCCATGCCCAAGCGCCATCGGCACGAAGCCTAGTGACGCGACGAGGGCCGTCATCGCAACCGGCCGGAGCCGTGCCAGAGCGCCCTGATGCGCCGCTACCGCACGATCCATGCCTTGCCGCATCAGATCATGGATGGACGACACCATGACCAGCCCGTTGAGGACCGCGACCCCTGATAGCGCGATGAAGCCGACTGCCGCTGAAATAGAGAACGGCATGCCTCTTAGCACCAGCGCAAGGATGCCTCCGACCAACGCCAGCGGAACGCCGGTAAACACGATCAACGCATCCCTGACGGAGCCTAGCGCGCCGTAGAGCAGGAACATGATGACCACGAAGCATATCGGCACCACGACGCTGAGCCGATCGCGGGCGGATGCCAGGTTCTCGAACTGACCGCCCCATTCGAGATACGTGCCGGGCGGCAATTTCACCTGAGCGTCGATGGCTGACCGGGCATCAGCCACGACACCGGCAACGTCCCGATCACGCACGTTGGCCTGCACCACGACACGCCGCTTGCCGTTCTCGCGACTGATCTGGTTGGGACCATCGACCACGGCGATATCCGCCACTGTCGATAGCGGTACGAAGCCGCCACTGCCGGTCGGCACCGGCACCTGAGCAACCGCCGTCAGATCAGAGCGCGAGCTTTCCGCCATCCGGATCACGACCGGGAAGCGACGATCGCCTTCAAAAATCACGCCAGCCTGTCGGCCGCCAATGGCTGCAGCAACCGTGTCCTGCACGTCACCGGCCGTTACCCCGACGCGGGACATGGCGGTACGGTTCGGCCGGATATCGAGCATCGGCAAACCTTCGGTTTGTTCAACCCGCACGTCTGCTGCACCCCGCGTCTTTCGAAGGATGCCGGCGATCCGATCTGCGGTCGCGTTCATCTCGCCAAAGTCATCGCCAAAGACCTTGATCGCGATATCGCCGCGCACGCCTGCAATCAGCTCGTTGAAGCGCATCTGGATCGGCTGAGTGATCTCATAGGCATTGCCGGGCAGAGTGGAGAGGCGCTTTTCCAGCCGCTCGACCAGCTCTTCCTTGGACAGGCCGGGGTCAGGCCACTCCTTCTTCAGCTTCAGGATGACGAAGGTGTCAGTCGCGTTAGGCGGCATTGGGTCCGATGCGATTTCGGACGTACCGGTGCGCGAGAAGGCGAAGCGGACCTCAGGGGCCTTGGCGAGTGCCTTTTCCACCTGGAATTGCATCGCCTGGCTCTGATCGACCGATGTGCCGGGGATGCGGACCGCCTGCACGAGGATGTTGCCCTCATCGAGCTGCGGCAAGAACTCCTGCCCCAATGTCGTAAAAGCGGCACCGGCAAGCGCCAGCGCGCCGATCGCGACGCCGATGGTGAGGGTGGGCTGGCGCATTGCCGCATCGAGTCCCGGCTCATAGCGCTGCCGGAGGAACGTGACGACGCGGCTTTCCTTCTCCTCGACCCGCTTGCTGAGCCAGACCGCAATCGCTGCCGGTATGAAGGTCAGCGACAAGATGAAGGCGAACACCAGGGCGATGATGACCGTCAGCGCCATCGGCTCGAACATCTTGCCCTCGACACCCGTGAAGGTGAGCAACGGCGCATAGACCAGGATGATGATAGCCTGCCCGTACACCGATGGCCGGATCATCTCGCGCGCCGATGCCGCGACAATCCCAAGACGTTGCTCGATAGTCAGCACGTCATCACGACCATGCTGCGCCTCTCCCAAACGCCGTAATGCGTTCTCCACGATAATGACCGCGCCATCAACGATCAGACCAAAATCGAGCGCACCAAGGCTCATCAGATTGGCCGAAACGCCCGCCTCCAACATGCCGATGCTGGTCAGCAGCATCGTGATCGGAATGACGCAGGCCGCGATCAGCGCCGCGCGGAAATTGCCAAGCAGCGCAAACAGAACGACGATCACCAGCACCGCACCCTCGGCAAGGTTGCGGGCAACCGTGGCGATCGTGGAGTTCACCAGCTCGGTCCGGTTCATGACCGGCTTCACGACAACATCGACCGGCAATGAGCGGCCGATCTGCGTCAGCCGTTCGGCAACGCCCGTCGACACCGTGCGGCTATTCTCCCCGATCCGCATAACCGCGGTGCCGACGACAACCTCATGGCCGTTTTCCGACGCCGATCCCATGCGTAGCGCCTGCCCGGTGCGAACGGTCGCGATCTGGTTGAGCAGAATCGGAACGCTCTCGCGGGTGGCAACGACGGTACGGGCCAGCTCGTCGGCGTTGCGGACACGCCCATCCGATCGAACCGCCAACCCTTCGCCGTTGCGGTTGACCACGCCAGCGCCCGCGCTGGTATTGCTGCGTTGAAGGGCGGTGGTGAGATCCTGAAGCGTCAGCCGCATTGCCGCCATGCGCTGTATGTCTGGAATAACGAGATATTCCTTGGTGTAGCCACCAAGGGAGTCGACGCCAGCAAGCCCGTCCGTGCTTTTTAGCTGCGGCGTGACGATCCAATCCTGCACTGTGCGCAAGTAGGTCGCCTTGTCGGCGTCGCTGACGAGGTGATCCCCCTCAGGGGTGATATAGCTAGCATCGCGTTGCAGGCCGGGTTCGCCGTTGCGATGATGGACCTGATCCAGCTCGCGGTATTCGACGGTCCACATGAAGATATCGCCAAGCCCTGTGGCGATCGGCCCCATCTCGGGGTTCACGCCTTCGGGAAGGTCTTCCTCGGCAGTTCGCAGGCGTTCCGCGACCTGCGCACGCGCAAAGTAGATATCGGTCTTTTCACCGAAAACTGCTGTGATCTGGGCAAAGCCATTGCGGCTTAGCGAGCGGGTATATTCAAGGCCCGGAATGCCCGCGAGCGCGGTTTCGACCGTGAACGCAACCTGCTTCTCAATTTGATCGGGGGAGAGGGCAGGAGCAACGACGTTGATCTGCACCTGGTTGTTGGTGATGTCGGGTACGGCGTCGATCGGAAGCTGACGCAGCGCGCCAATCCCGAACAATGCAGCCGCGATGGTGAGAAGCAGGACGAGCCACCGCTTCTCGACGGAGAGGGTGACGATGCGACCGATCATGGCTCAGTCCTCATCCCCGCCCGCACCCTTGCCGAGTTCGGCTTTGAGCGTGAAGCTGTTGGTGGAAGCGATGCGCTCCGATCCGGTAAGGCCTGCCGTTACGGTGACCTGTCCGCCATTGGTGCGGCCAAGCGTCACCGGGATTGCCCGGAAACCTGTCGCAGTCCGGACAAAGACAAACGACTTGTCCTCGATCATCTGCACTGCGGCCGATGGCACAGCGACGGTGCGGTCCCCGGTCGCAGGAACGAGGATCGATACGTTGACCGTTTCGCCGACGCGCCATGTGCTGCCGGCGTTGTCGAGGGTAGCGATCACCGGCACCAATCGGGTCGTCTCGTCCAGAATGGGGGACACGAACGTGACACGCCCCTCCTGACGGCGCCCCGGCGCCGTCACTTCGACACGCACGCCGGGTTTCACCCGACCGGCATCGCTGGGGACAAGTGATGTGGTGACAGTGACCTTCGACAGGTTGGCGACACGGAACAGCTCTGCATCGGCCGCGACTGCCTGCCCGAGGGTGGCCGATCGCGCGATGACCTGACCAGCGATCGGCGAGCGAACCGCGATGCGGTTAAGCGCACCGCCCCCGCTACCCGTCGCTGACAACTGCTGCTGTGCCAGGCGAAGGGCAATGCTGGCCTCCGTCGCGGCCGTCCGTGCTGCGACCAGATCCTGCTCTGGCGAAACACGTTCGGCAAATAGGCGCTGTTCGCGGCGAAGGTTGGATTGGGCGAGTGCGGACCGCGCACGCGCGGCCTCCACTTCCGCTTTCAGCGATGCCGCTTCCCGGCTCTCGATGATAGCCAGCGGGTCGCCCCGGCCGACTGACTGCCCGAGATTGCGGGTGAGGGAAACCAGCCGACCGCCTACGGAGGTGGACACAACCTGCACACCCTGAGGATCGCCCTCGATCGTCGCCGATAGCTCGATCGCTCCGGCCACGCCGCCTACTGTCGGACGCGTGACCTCTATCCCGGCATCCGCGATCTGCTGCGCGGACAGGGTGACGGTATCCTTTGGCCCCCCCTTGGTTTCGCCCGCCTCGGCACCTTCCGTCTTCTCGGCCCCGGCCTTCTCACCGGCCTCGCTGGTGCCACCCCCGCCGCACCCGGCAAGGAGGATAGCCAGGGTCACAGGCGCGAGCGCCCGTATGATGATCTTCGTCATTGATTGGTTTCCTCGGGCGAGGGCGCTGCGGCAACGAGCCGTTCGAGGCGTGCCTTGGCGTCGTGATAGGTGGCGAGCGCATCGATCGCGGCGGTTCGTGTTTCGGACAGGGTACGTTCTGCATCGAGCAAATCGAGCTGACCGAACTTGCCCTCCCGGTAGCCGATCCGGGCAATACGAGCGGCTTCACGTGCCGATGCCAATGCCGGCCCGCTGGCGTTACGGGCGGTCGTCGCGGCATTCGCGACGTTCGCCTGTGCGCTTGCGATGTCCTGCGCGGTATCCAGCTCGGCCGCGCGACGTAACGCCTGGGCCTGATCGGTCTGCGCCCGCGCCTGCGCCACTGCCGCCTTGCCGTTGTTGAACAAGGGAAACGGGATCGACAGCCCGAACACTGCTGCCACGTCGTTCGTAGCCTCAAGCCGTCGTGCGCTGGCGCTGAGTGTCACGTCGGGAATGCGCTGCGACCTGGCAAGCCGCACCTGTGCCTCTGCCGTTGTCACGTCCGCGCGTGTCGCCGCCAATGCCAGTGTCCCTGCGGTCTCGATCGGCCGCATTGGACCAAAGCCCTCGACACGGCCGAACCACGCCAAGTCCAACGGTCCTGTGAGAGGTTGTCCGATCCGTCGGGCAAGATTGCTCCGCGCGACCTCCGCAAGCCGCTCCGAGCGCTCCACGGCTGTCTCCGCATTGATCCGCAATACATCGGCGCGCTGCTGTTCGAGCGGCGATGCTCGCCCCGCCTGAACGCGGACGCCGGCTGCGCGCGATGCCTCGCGGGCGATGCCGGCCTGCTCGCGCGCGGTCACAAGCCGACGCTCCGCTGCTGTCGCCTCGATGTAGAGCTGCGTGATGGCAAGCCGTAGATCAGCCTCGGCCAGCGCCGTACCTAGCCGCGCTCGATTACCAATCGCGTCCGCGACGGCGATCCGTGCCGATCGTTTGCCACCCAACTCGATCGGTAGTGCCAGACCTGCCGTTGTCTCCGCGCTACGAAGACCGCGATATTGACCGCTGCCGGCAATGTTCTCGGTCTCGGCGACAATCGACGGGTTCGGGCGGTAGCCGGCAACCGTGCGGCCTGCCTCTGCTGCCCGGACGCCTGCTGTGGCAGCCTCAAGGCTGGGGGCGGTCGCTCCGGCAAGCGAAAGCGCCTGCTCAAGGGTGAGCGGGGGACTGGTCGATGTTGGATCGGCTGACTGCGCCTGTGCGATCGACGCGCACGACGCCGCGACCAATAAGGCCGCAATAAAACGGTGCATGGGTAATGGACTCCTGACGAACCTTGGGCGTCCGCACGGGCTTTCCGGCGGAATTAGGCGTCGATCAGGCTTGGGGAGGACGTAGGGCTGGGTCCGACGCTACCGGGGCCTTGGGCGCATTGCGCCACACCGATGCAGTCACACAAACGCTGCTGGCTGGTCCGGTTGAACCGGACGCGATCGGCACACCCACATGATGGCCGTGGCAACCGCCATGATGGTAAGGATACGCCTTGTCGGCGTCTGCCGGCACTTGGTCAGCGTCGCCGTCGCAATGATCGAGGGAGCTGACCGCTGCGGTATCAATGCACGTCACTCCTTCGGTCGCATGCGCGACTGATCCAAGCCCGAGCATAAGCACGAGCATGAAACTGAGGAACAGGGCGGAAAGGCGGTGCATCGGGCCGCGCCTTAGCAGCTTACCGACTGCCATGTAACGACTGCTGGTAAGTAGCGGGGACGGGTGAGGGCTCGCTACGCATTTCGGCGCGTGCCTGCCGCATGATCTGAACACCGCCCGATATTCCCAACACAGCCATCAAGGCGGCGACGGCAAGATCAGGCCACGCGCTGTTGAGACCGAACACCCCGCCTGCGGCTAGCACGACGGCGATGTTGCCGATCGCGTCATTGCGCGAGCAAATCCATACCGACCTCATGTTCGCGTCACCGCTTCGGAAGCGGTACAGCATGACCGCGACGACAAGGTTCGCGATCAACGCGGCGATGCCAACCACGCCCATAATCTCGGCATGGGGCGTCGCGTCGTGGAGCGCACCCCATCCCGCCGCGAACAGGACATAGACGCCTAGCAAAGCAAGCGTCGCCCCCTTCAACATCGCAGCGCGTGCGCGCCAGGCTATCGCCATTCCGGCAACACCAAGACTGATTGCGTAGTTCGCAGTATCGCCAAAAAAGTCGAGTGCGTCGGCTTGCAGCGCCTTTGATCCGCCCGTGATGCCGGCTATGATCTCGATAACGAACATGCCGCCATTGATGGCGAGCGCGATCCATAGCGCCCGGCGCCACTTTGGATCGTTGAGAGTACCCGCCTTGTCGGACGCGCAGCTTGTGCAGGCCATGTTCGCCACCTCGATAGAATCGATCTGACAGCCTATATGCACCCTCTAGTCGCTAGAGGGTCAAGCGCTATGTCTGAGAAACTGACGATCGGAAAACTGGCCGGTGCGACCGGTACGAAGGTCGAAACGATCCGCTACTATGAGCAGATTGGCTTGCTGCCGGCACCTGCGCGATCGGCGGGGAACTATCGGACCTATGAGGGCGCGCATCTGCGCCGCCTGTCCTTCATTCGGCGTGCGCGCGATCTTGGCTTTTCAATCGACCAGGTGCGCGAGTTGATGGGGCTTGCCGATCACCGCGATCAGTCCTGCATCGCCGTCGATGTCGTTGCTAACCAACACCGCGACGCGATTAGACGGAAGATCGCGGACCTTACCGCGCTTGCTGGTGAACTCGACGCGTTGATAGATTCCTGTAGCCGCAACACCGTCGCCGACTGTCGGATTATCGAAGCACTTGCTCCTTCCGCATAGCGCCTCGCCGCTAACCAACCTCGCTAAAGGAACGCCGGTCGGGAAAACCAGGGCTTTCCCAAAAAGGAAGGTCGAGTGGGGAATACCCAGCTCAACGCCTGAAAAGCACTGGTGTTGGGTGCCGTTTTCTCGAAATCTGTTCCCAAATCGATTTTCTCGAAAAAGCCTAAACGACACGGGAAAACGGGAATCCTTAGCTGACCGCTTTTGGCGACGGCTGCTAGCGGATATGCTCCATCTTGAGCCCTTTGGCCTTTACCTTCTTCCACTCGCGATCTGCAGTGAGGGCGGGAACGCCAAGTAGGATCGCAAGCGCTAGACAGGAGCGATCACCAAGGCCGCGCCCAAACTCCTTCGTTTGAGTGTGCAGCTCAGCGGCCGCATACGCGGCCTCCACGTCGTGAGGACGTACATCGAGACGAAGCTCGTCTAGGATCTCGCGGATGGTGGCTGTGCCCAAACCACCAAGCAGGAGTTCCTTGATAACCTCCTGCAGGTTGATGGCGGAAATCGCTGCTCGTCCGACGTGAGGTGTGACCTTGTCGGCGCCTGGTTCATCCCGAACCAGCGCCAGCACCGCAGATGCATCCATTACAACAGATGTCATACCGGATCTCCCTGCCGGTCCGAATGCGGAGACTCGCCTGCCTCGGTGACGGCCTCTGCCTTGCGATCAGATAGGAAGTCGTCGATTGTTCGGACCTGCTTGGCATGCTCTCGATAAAGCGCCTGAGCGCGAGAAACCCCGTGACCAATCGGTGACAGACGGACCTGATCGTCCTCAACCGTCAAAATGACCTTCGCATCTCCGTGGAGCCCCATCGCCTTGCGAACCGATGCCGGCAGAATCATACGACCGTTACTGGCAACCTTAACGTCTATGGACTGCGTAGCCATCGTGGTGCTCCTACTCAATGCTTCTAAGGAGCATGTGCCACTTTGAAAGATGCGACACAATACGAGCTCTGACATCAGGCCGAACCTATCAGGCCTCTATGTCAGTCTGGGTATACCCTGAGTGAGCATGTGGTTTGAACACAAATCCCGTTCAAACAGGGTCGGTAGCAGCGAAATTGAACACCGTATTCAGGGGGTCTAGATCCTGCTTGCACAAATAGGCGTCTGGCTTACCGGCGTGGATCGCGGGGTCGGCCTATGCCTTTAGAGGGCAATCGTGGGATTCGTGGTCGATGCCATAAGCGTCGGCACGCATTGCATGTTTGACGCTCCGTTCGCGGCTGCCCTCAGATCGACGTCAGTCAGATCGCGGCAATCGATCCACCATTTGGCGTCAGTGATCCGAAGGCATGCGTTACAGTCGGCGTCGCTGTTTGAGTTGGTCAGCGCTGCGAGCCGCTTGGTCCTGATCGTCAACGCCCAGCCGATTTGCCGATCGGTGCCGGTTAGAGGTGGAAGAGCAAGGTGTGAGACAGCTGCGCTGCTTAACGCTGCCGCGGCGACCTCTTCAGCCCGCTTCTCCGCAACGAAGCAGTCTCGACAGGTAGTCGTCTTGAGCCACTTGGCCTTTCGCTCCTGCTGGCTGTCAAAGCCGGAAAGATAGTGAGCCTGCTCGTGACCGCAGGCATGAATGATCCGCTGTTCCATGGCATGGATGATGCCCGTTCGTGGTTTGTGCGCAACGCCAATGAGTCAGGTTGAATCAGAAACGCGGCCAGTAGCTGACGACTGAACGGGATAAATGTCCGGCCACCTAAGCTGGCGCAACGCCGTCAGCGTTCACCAGATCCGGGCCAACCAATGTGCCGATAAGCCGGACGCGCTTCTCTACCATATCTACGGGGGTTCGATTCAATTCCAGCTCGTAGCGGCCACCGACATCGCGGCGAAGATAGAAGGCTCCGCCATCGCGGACCAGAGTGCCTATCTCATTGATCCGGGTACCAATCGCTACCATCGCTATGTCGTCGCTCCGTTGATGATCATGCAAAAATTGCGGGAGATCTTTGGGGCAGCCGATGCTGCTTGGTAGCCCCATGATCCTGCTAATTCGTTCCCGACCTGCCTCTAAAGGCTGAGATCCCTCCGCGCCATTTCTACGAATGCCATATCCCCAATTGGTGAGCGGGGCTCGGCTTTGAAAATATCGGCTAAATCGAGCAGATCCTCGTTGGAAAGGTCCGCGATCGAGGCTTCGATCTGGGCAAGGCGCCGCACGGCGTGATCGCCGCGATCGGCGACCCGCTTCATTCTTGTCTTGAGCATGTGGCTTTCTATCATAACTGTCGAGGGGGCGGCAGGGGCATTTACGACCGGTTGGCGGAAGTCATTCGGCCAAAATGCCCGCTATCTGCAGGCGGAAGAAGCTTCTCTAATGGAGAACCGCACCGCGTTCTGGCAGCGGATCTCAAAGCGGCAGGAGCGCCCAACTTCAAAGAGTGAACGGCGCCATCACGGTGCATGCGGACCGTCCGCATTTACGGTAAAACTGGTGGAAAGCGGCCCGTCCGTTTTCGGGCAGCGATCGGCGTAAGCGGACGTTCGTTAAGGCTGTGGGGTAGGGGACCAACCAGCCGCTTCTGGTGCTTCTCAGTCAAACGGTATGCGCTTGACTAACTACGGGTAACCCGTACATGTATCGGCATGCAGTCGGTCATCGAAACCAATGCCTACCTTACGGCGGCGAAGGACGTTGGCATGAGTGCCGAGGAGCAGCAGATGGTGGTCGACCTGATCGCTGCCAATCCGGAAGCCGGTGAGATCATGCCGGGGTGTGGCGGGGCCCGTAAGTTACGGGTGGCGCGGCCGGGTGGTGGCAAATCCGGTGGATACCGGGTCATCACCTATTATGCGGGCATCGATGTGCCGACGTTCCTGCTGACCGTCTTCGGAAAAAAACGAAAAGGCCAACCTCACCAAGGGTGAGGGAAATGCCCTTGCCGCTTTCACCAAGACGCTGACCGACAGCCTTAGGAGGAAAAAATGAAGAGTGCCTTCGACAAGATCGCAGCCGGCCTCAGTGATGCTATTGCCCATGCCAACGGGGAAACGGGTCACGCAAGAGTAGCAGCGCCCATCGACGTGGCTGCGATCCGCAAACGTACGGGCAAGACACAGGATCAGTTTGCCCGCGCCTACCATCTCCCACTGGGTACAGTGCGGGACTGGGAGCAAAGCCGCAGCCAGCCAGATGCGCCGGCGCGAGTCCTGTTGTCGCTGATCAAAGCCGAACCAGACACCATCGAGCAGTTGGTGCAGCGGGCTTAGCGTCCTGAACAAGAACGTGATCAAAATGATGCCTGCCAGCAGAACGGCAGAGTGGCGGCAGCGTTCGACACGTGGGCCAGACGTTACCAAGAAGGCTCTATGCTACGCTTAATCCACACCGCAGACTGGCAGCTAGGTAAGCCGTACGGCCGATTCGACAGTGATGTCCGTGCGGCGCTC
The DNA here is from genome assembly GCF_014842355.1 of Sphingomonas sp. CFBP 13706. Lineage (NCBI taxonomy): Bacteria > Pseudomonadati > Pseudomonadota > Alphaproteobacteria > Sphingomonadales > Sphingomonadaceae > Sphingomonas > Sphingomonas sp. CFBP 13706. The sequence goes on along the minus strand of NZ_JACYVM010000010.1, from coordinate 97,281 downwards.
AGCGAGGCGCGCTTCGATGCGATCGACGCGATCGGCAGGGCCGCGGCCGAGCATGACGCTGCGCATGTCCTGGTCGCCGGCGACGTGTTCGATACCGAGGGTCCAGAAGATCGTGTCATCGTGCAGGCGGTGTCCCGGATGCAGCGATATGCCTGCACATGGTGGCTGCTCCCTGGTAATCACGACTTTGCGCGCAACAGCGGCCTTTGGGACCGCGTCCGCGCAAAGGGGGCGACGAACATCCGCATCGTCACCGAGCCCGGACAATGCGAACTTGAACCTGGACAATGGCTTCTGCCAGCACCGCTGACCCACCGGCACAATTTGGATGACCCGACGGCCTTGTTCGACACGATGGAGACGCCGGGCGCGACGCTTCGCATTGGCTTGGCCCATGGTTCGATCCGTGATTTCTCGTCGCGTGGCGAGGCGCAAAACCAGATTGCTCCCGATCGGGCCCAGCGTTCCAACCTGGACTATCTGGCGCTCGGCGACTGGCATGGAGCGCTGCGGGTCGACGCGCGTACCTGGTACTCGGGTACCCCGGAAACAGACCGCTTCCAGCGAGACGAACCTGGATATGTCCTGCTCGTGGCGCTTGAGCCAGGCGCGGAGCCCGTCGTGTTGCCGATCCGGACGGGCAGGTTCCAATGGCTGATGCGGGAGTGGACGATCCCGGACGCGGACGGCTTCGTAGCCGAGTGCGATCGGCTGCTTGGCCCGATCGAACCGTCGGCGACGCTCCTGCAGCTGTCGCTGGCCGGGATCGTCAGCCTCTCCGACCGGATTGCGATCCTTGGCAGGCTCGACAATGACCTGCGTCATCGTCTGCGTCATCTGGCGGTTGCGGCAGATGATCTGGTCGGTCGGCCGAGCGAGCAGGATCTGGCAGATCTTCAGGTGGAGGGTATGATCGGAACCGCTGCAGCAAAACTGATGAGCATGATCGAGGTCGGGGGTAACGAGGGCGTTACGGCCAAGCGTGCGCTCGAGCGCCTGTTCGTGGAATATCAGCGCGGACAGGACGCAGCATGAGCCTCAAGATCCGGCGCATCGCGCTGTCCAATTTCCGCAAGTTCCGTGACCCGTTCGTTCTTGACGGGCTGACCGACGGACTGAACGTCATTATCGAGCCGAACGAGACCGGCAAGTCGACGCTGCTTGAGGCCATGCGAGCAGCCTTCTTCATTCGGCACAACACAGCCAACCGCCTGGCGCGGAGCTATGCGCCGCACGGCGAGGCGGTCGCCCCGCAGATTGGAATCGGCTTCGAGGCGAGAGGCGAGGAGTGGCAGGTCAACAAGCGCTTCCTGAAAGGTGCGTCGGTCGAGGTGCGGGGCCCGAACGGCCGGGCACAAGGCGAAGATGCCGAAGCCCAGCTGCAGGCATTGCTCGGCGCGCGGCGTGACACGAGCCAGGCCGGCGACGCGGCCGCACACGGCGCGCTGGGGCTGCTTTGGGTAGGGCAGGCCCAGGCGCTCGAAGTCACGGCTCCGGGTGACATCGTCCGCGACAGCGTGCGCGCGACGCTGGAGGCGGAGGTTGGCACGATCATGGGCGGCGCAGCCTACCAGCGTGTCCGGCCCCGGATTGACAGCCAGTTCGCAGACTATTGGACCACCACCGGCCGGCCTAGCGGTCGTCAGACGACAGCACGTACCGAGCATGACGCTGCCGAGAGCGCCGCGACCGAGGCGGCCACCCGGCTTGCCACCCTTGAACAGGGCTTCTCCGATCTCGAGGCAGCTCGGGCCAGGCTGAAGGTGTTGGACCGCGATCTTGCTGATACGACGGACGCAGATCGGCGAAAGGTTCTGGTTGGTCAGATCGACGTGGCGCGGTCCGCTGCGCAGTTGCGCGATACTAGGCTGGCCGAGCAAGGCCGCCTTGCTGATCAGGTAAGGGGACTGGAGGATCTCACCGCGCGTCTCGCCGATGCTCAGAAGGCTGTCAGTGACACAGCCGCAGCGCTTGGCAAGGCGCGTGAGAAACGGTCCGGCCTGGAAGAGGAATTGACGAGCACGCGTGAGCAAGCGGGCACGGCGCGTGATCGGTTAGCCACCGCCCGCGACAACCGGCGCAAGGCGCACGCGGCGCTCGAGGGTGCCACCAAGTTGGTTGCCGCACGAGCACGTCACGTCGAGATCGTCCGGGTACGCCAAAGGCACGCCGAACTGCTTCCCCTCGAGCGCGAACTGGAGGCAGCGCGCAAGCTTGGTACGACCGTGATCCCGCCCAGCGTCATCAAGGCGTTGGAGGAACGCGAACGTGCCGTCGACAAAGCGCGCGCGGCAGTCGAGGCTAGTGCGACCCGGGTCGAGTTCGCGGGCGATGTCAGCGGCGTTCGGATCGACGGGGTACCGGCCGAGCTCGGTGATCGGACGCTATCGCGTGAGACGCGTATCCGGTTCGGCGCGGCTGAGTTAATCATCCGACCGCCAGCAGAGCTGCAAAGTGCGGAAACGGCGCTCGCCAACGCCCGCGATGATCTGAACGCCGCCTTGGCTGACCACGGGGTTACGAGTGTGGCCGACGCGCGGTCACGTAACGAGGTCGCGCGTGATGCTGTCGCCAACGTTCGCACGCTCGAAGCGCGGATCATAGGGATCACGCCGGCCGTGCCGTTGCTTGGTCTCGACGCCGGTGCTTCGGCCCTGAAGGCCTTCAGGGCCGAATTGCTGGATAGCACGGAAGGGGAGGGCAGCGAGGAGGTACCGGACGTCAACGCATTGACCGTAATCGCGGTAGAGGCGGACTCGGTGCTTGCAAGGGCGGAGGGTGTCGATGAAGCGGCGTCAGCGCAACTGCGCGAGTTGGAAGCGCGCAATGCGCCGCTGATGGTCCAGGTGGCTGGCGTCGAGCGTGATGCTGCCAACGCCGTAGCGCAGCTCGCTGCTCTGCAGGCTAAGCCTGAGGTAGATCGCCTGGATGAGGCTCTGCTGGAGGCGCGTCAGCGGGAAGCGGCAGCGCTAATTAGTCTGCAGGACGCCGAACGTGCTGCGACGGCGCATGATGTGGCGGCAATCGAGCGCCAGATCGGTGTGTTGGACAAACGTGTCGAGGTCGCCCGTACGCAGCGGATCGATCTGGAGAAGGTAGTCGCAGGGCTCGAGGCGCGGATTGAGGTGGAAGGCGGCAAGGGACTGGCAGACCGCGCCGCGACTGCGCGAGAAGAAGCGGATGCTGCGGCCGCCAACCTGGCGCGCGTGGCGCAGGAGGCGGAAACGCTGAAGCTGCTTCGCGACACCTTGGAAGGTGCGCGAGCAGAGACTTCACGGACGTTCGTCGGGCCGGTTGCGCGGCGCGCACGTCGGCATATCGAACGGCTCCTGCCAGGCTGCGATCCGAGTTTTGGTGATGATCTGGGCCTGACGTCGATTACGCGCGGTGGTCTGGGCGAGATTTGCGGCGATCTCTCGCGAGGAACGCAGGAGCAGCTGGCGGTGCTCACTCGGCTAGCTTTCGCTGACATGCTACTCGAGCAAGGTGTGCCGGTGTCGCTGATCCTAGACGACCCGCTCGTCTATTCGGACGATACCCGCTTAGATCTGATGACCGAGATCCTGACCGACGCCGCAACACGAATGCAGGTTATTCTACTGACCTGCCGTGACCGCGCGTTCCGTCATCTTGGCAATCGGATCAACCTGATTGGGGCGCAGTGAGAACGAAAAGCGGAAGCCCGGTGTTGGGAAGGGGAACGGCCGCTTTGAAGCGCTGGCGCCGCTCCTCCAGCCGTTCATTAAGCTTTCAAACCAGCCTCGATGAACCGTCGACGTTTCTGCAGCCCGACAAGTCTCGAGCATGGGCTCAAGATTAGAGAAGCTATAGGACAAGATCGTCAGCCAGTTGATACGGCGAGGTCGCGGGATTGAACTTCGTCAACAGCCTCGCCCAACCAGTTGCATCAAGCCGTTGGATGTGGACCGTCGAGCCTTGCGGACCTTCATCGAGACCGTTGCCAAAAGTCATGCCGCCCATGTCGGTCAACACCGCGCGATCGTGGAACTGTTGGCCGGCTACGCGCTCTTCCCAACGTTTCAAATGAACCGTAGCGCCCTGTGTCAAAGACGGCCTCAGATGCTGACGGGCTGCCGCGATGAATGTGCCGGTATCAGGTTTGTCCGGTCGCTGGAGCAAATGAATAGTGACCGCACTATTAGGCTGACAACCCCTGATCAGCGCAGCTAGCGGTCGGACCCAATCTCCAGTTCGCATCGGCCCTTGCGTAAAGCTGACATGCGGGTCCACCAAATGAACGACCCGCGCGAAGCGCAGAAGCGGTGCCGCGGCCCGTGCAATATCGGGTGCCAGACGGGGCACGTCGGCGAAGCCATCAACTTTAAATGGGGCACGGTCGCTACGGGCGTTGATGGCAGCACAATCGCCAACGCAGCCGGATCCGCCCGCTTCTGATATCACCGCATGAAAGGGCTGCCGGGCATCTTCGGCCGCTGCGTTAGCCAACCAGCCACCCGGCAGATCCTGGTATACGCGTCCAGCTTTCACGATACCCCTTGCATCCCGGAGTTCACGCAGTCTCTCGAGAGCGGAAGCCATTCCAAGCTCGCCAAAATCTGAAGCGTCCGCCGCCTCGAGTACCGCTCTCGACCAACTGCCCGTAGCGAAATCTGAGATGAGCCTCCCCTGATCCACACCGAAGCGGTCAATCAGTCCAGCAAAGCGCTCAAAGCTGCTCGCAATTGCGTCCGGCTCTACCGCAAACTCTCCCCACATCATCAAAACAATTCTGCCCGTCGCTCGGCGAAGAAGCCTTCGGGCCAACGATCCAGGAATTCACCGGTTTCGTCGACTCGTAGACGGAGCAGCCTGAGTCCATCCTTGCCCGGCATTGCGTAGTTGATGCTCAGCATCGCGGGCGTGACGACGGGATCGTCGGGCCGAGCCGCACCCTCGTTGGCCTCGCGGATGCGGCGCAGGAGCCTCAGCGCGAGATGCTCGCTATGCGTCTCGATCAGAAAGGTGCGGTCGTTGGGGATGGCGAGCGAGGGCATGTCGTCGAAAAGAGCGGGCTGTTCCCCAAGCGGCGCCGCGCCTGCGGCGAAGAGATCGCCGAGCCCGGTCTGGAGGCGGGGGTGGACGTGCAGTTCGGGCTGTTCGACCACCACCAGCCGTGCCCGGTGATCGAGCGCGGCAACTACCACCGGCAGCAGCTGCGAGACGCCGATTCCGACCTCCGCGGGCTCGACGTCGATCCGCCGCGCGACATCGCGTAGCGTGACCCGCCGGTCCTCGGGGATCTCCTCCCACAGGCGCGCGAGGTCGGCGAGGTCGAGCGGCGACAGGCCGCGCGCCATCAGCTCGGCAAAGTCGCTTGCCGCGACGACCCGGCGGAACCGCTCGACCCGCACCCCGAACCCCGAATCGAGCCGGTCGGGGCCCGCCATCCAGGCGTCCACATCCGCGATCGTCTCGTCGTCGAGCGTCGCCAGCCGGTCCCACGCGGCGAGCCCGCTCGCCCACCGCGCCGGATCCGGGGTCCGCTGGGCGACGAAGCCGCGCGGAGGCAATTCCCGCAGCGGCCCGATCGGGACCATGTCGGCCAGCGCATCGCGCAGTGCATTGACGCTGCCAGCGATCACGGCGTTGAGGTAAACGCCAACCGCTTGTTGCTCGCCCCGCCCCATCTCCTCGCTGTAGACATATCGCGAATTGCCATCCGCCATTTCGCCGCGGTACTTGCGCGGCATCTCGCGCGGGAAACTGTCGGGCGGCGATACCGGGTGATCGTTCCAATCGAGGCTGAAGCCTTCGCGAGACGGCAGAGCGTCGACGGTGCCGAGCACACCCAGTCGTTCGACTACACCCTCTTCCGTGCGGACCGTGAACAAGACCGAGTCGATCCTGCCGTCAGGAGCGCTCTTCTCCGCGAACCCGTTCCAGGGGCCGGGTTCGTCCCATGGCCCTTCAGACAGGACCTTCCGCTCGGACTCGATCGTCCAGTCGGGATCGTTGAAGAGCGAGTGATCAAGATTGACGTCGACCAGTTCAACGCTTCGTCCGTCCGGGGTCGCTTCCAAGGCGGCGAAGGGCTGCTGCGCGGCTGCAACCGCCAGACGCGCGACATAGGGCGCTCTTCGCGTCTGGCTCCACCGGATGGTCAGCTCGACCGCTGCGCGATCGGCGAACTCTGTGGCTTGAAGGCGATCGGGGTCTACCGCAGGACCCATGTCGTCGTAAGCGACCTCGAATTCGGTACCAAGGTCGCTGACGTCGAGCTCGAAGCCCAGAACCATGTCGCGCGACAGGTCGCGCTGGTGGATCAGCGCTCGCCAGCCGCCGAGGTCGAGCGCGCCACCCGTCAGCGTGCGATCGGGGTCGAGATTTCCGCGCTCCAGCACCTCGCGCGCATAATGGAGCGCGTGGATGATGCTCGACTTGCCCGCGCCGTTGGGGCCGTAGAGCAGCGTGACGGGCGCGAGATCGAGCCGCACGGGCGCGTCGCCCACCGCCTTGAAGTTGCGCAAGGAGATTCCGGTCAGCCTGGCCATCTACAGCTCCCCCCGAAACGCGCGCGTCGCGAGCGACGCGTACAGCGCGTCGGCATCGGCGAGGGCGGTGATCAACCCGGATCGCGCCCGTTCAACACCGCGATTTGCGACCGCCCAGCGAGTCAGCACGTCGGGATCAGGCACAAGCGCCGGGAAAGCGGCGAGTTGCGTCCGATTGATCGAGGCGATCCCGGTCGTCTGTTTCGCGTTCTTCAGGAAGTAACGTTTGCCGCGAGCACTGCCGATAAGTGCGCTGAGAAACGCTGGCGGCATCGCGGCCGCATCCCGCACCCGCACCATGAATATATGGTTCTGATGAATGCATTCGGCGAGCTCACCAGCCCAGACTGCGCCCCGTCCCAACTTATCGGGATCGCCGCCTTCAGTAAGCAGAATGTCGCCTGCTTGCAAAGCGAACCGCGCAATTTCGGCCTCCGTAGCATCGATGGTCTTGATTTCGGACAGATCGAGATGACTGTCTTGCACATTCGCCACTCGCATATACGGGACGGGACGCGCCGGCGCGCTGCTCGGCTTGCGACCTTTGGTTATGCCCGATCGCACGTCCGCAATCTCGTCGAGACGCATCTCGGGCCATGCCATGGGGTTGCTTACGGGATCGCCGAACAAGTTAAGGAACGTCGCGCGGGCGAGCGCGTCGGCGTCAGCTAGCCCGACGCGACGCCGGGCGCGGATCGCGTCCGCCTTGTCCAGGATCGCCGCAATCCGGCGCTGGTCCGCCAGGGGCAATAGCGCTAGCTCGAGGTCATCAATGTGCTCATTGCGAAGATTATTAATGTTCGCTCCAGCTGCGAGCGCTGACACGCGGCGGCGATAGTGATCCGTTTGAAAGAAGTGGGAGAGATAACCGGGGTCGACCCGCTCACCTGGACGCACGACCTTACAAAAAGCACCAAAGGTCGCCTGCTCGTCGGCTTTGACTCGCGCTGCCTTTCCGACGACGCTCAAGCTGCCGCTGGACGTCGCAACCAGAATGTCGCCGGATCTCAGCATTTGCGCGGGTGAAACTCGGATCTTAGGAACAAAGACGACGTTCGCAGTGGACAGACCATGCTCGGTAATGTTGTTCGCGCGCATGAGTGGAAGGTAGCCGTCCCGCGGCTCCTGGATGGCTTCACCACCCGCATAAGTCACGCCGCGGACCTGCCGCGCGACCTCCCCGATTTTCGCGGTCGTTACGCTCACGCTAGCATCTCCGCCAGCGCGTCCATTTCCGCCAGGTCGGCGCGCAGGCGGTCCTTCATGCGTGCGAGGATCGCGGCGGGGGCCTCGTGCACCGCCTCCTCATGGGTACGCTCGCGCCAACGACCGACCGAGAGGTCGTAGCCGGCGGTGCGCAGTTCGGCCGCGGGCACGGTGAAAGCGGGTGCGGTGCGGTCCGACAGGTCGGTGCTGCCGCGCGCGCACCATGCCGCGAGCGCGGCGGGCAGGTCGTTCTGGTCGTCCGCCAGCCGGGTGCGCTTGTCGTCGAGGCTGAAGCCATCGCGCGTGACGTCGTAGAAGAACACGTCGCGCGTTTCCCCGCCCTTGGTGAAGAGCAGGATCGCGGTGGATACGCCGGCATAGGGCTTGAACACACCTGCCGGCAGCGAGATCACCCCGTCGAGTTGGTGCCGCTCGACCAGATGTTCGCGCAAGGCGCGGTGCGCCCCCGACGAACCAAACAGCACCCCGTCGGGCACGATCGTCGCCGATCGCCCGCCGGCGCGCAGCATGCGCAGGATCAGCGCGACGAACAGCAGCTCGGTTTTGCGCGTCTTCACCGTGCGGTTGAGGTCCGGCGAGACGTCGGCGGCGTCGAGGCTGCCCTTGAACGGCGGGTTGGCGAGGATCGCGGTGAACGCGTCGGACGCCAGCGCGGCATTGTCGCCGCGCACGAACCCCGCCGACAGTGCATCCTGATAGCGGATGCGGGGGCGCTCCAGCCCGTGGAGACGCAGGTTCATCTCCGCGATGCGCAGCATGGTGACGTCGAAATCGAAGCCGGTGGCGAAATCGCCCGACAGGTGTGCCCATTGCTCGGGGCTCAGGAGGTCGCCGGTCGGGTAATCACTGCCCACGCTGCTGTGCGTGGCAAGCACCCGCTCGAGGGCGGCGACTAGGAAGCCGCCGGTGCCGCACGCGGGGTCGGCCACTCGGTCGTCGGGACCGATGTCGAGCACGTCCGCCATGAAGCGGATGATGTGGCGCGGGGTACGGAACTGGCCGTTGATCCCCGCGGTCGCCAGCTTGCCGAGCAGATATTCGTAGATGTCGCCCTTGTCGTCGCCGCCGGTCAGGGGAAGGGCGTCGATCAGTTCGACCGCGGTCTTGGCGAGGCTGGGCTTGGGGATCATAAACTGCGCGTCGGCCATCGATCGGCCGAGCGTGCGCAGGTGGGGAAACGCCTCGTCGCGCAGGCGGCGCACCAGCTCCTCGCTCGACCCCAGCTCGCGTAGCGTGCGCCAGCGGATCGCCTGGGCGTCGAGGCCGAAACGCGGGGTGAAACCACGCCCGGTGCGCCGCTCGATCGCCTCGTCGCGCGTCTCGGCCGCATCCATCAGCCGCAGGAAGATGAGATAGGTGATCTGCTCGATCACCGTCAGGGGGTTGGTGATGCCCCCCGTCCAGAAATCGGTCCACAGCCGGTCGATGTTGCTGCGCAGCGCAGGGGTCATTGCAGGTTGTCCTGGGTGAAGGGGGTGAAGGGGGCGAAGGGCCGGATCAGCGCGATGATCGCATCCGCGGTCTCGTCGGGGAAGATCGCATCCAGCCCGCCCTGGTCGATGGTAGTGAACGGAGGCTCGTAGAGCGCCGGCACGCCGATCACGCCGTGGCGCACGATCTGCCCTTCGAGCAGTTGCAGGAAGCGGCGCTGCGTCCCCGTCAACGGTGGGTGCGCCGCGGCAAAGGCGGCAAAGCGCCCGCGCAGCGCCTCCGGATCAACGCCGACCGCCTGGCGCAGGAACGCGCGCAGGCCGTCCGCCTCGCCGTAGAATTCGGTCAGCACGGCCATCTCAATGTCGGGGCGGCCGAGCAGCGCAAGCTTGACCAGTCGGTCGATGTCGGCGGCGTCCACCGGCTCGCCCGCGCGCAGGCGCTTCAGCGCGGGATCGGTCTCGAACAGGTGGCGCAGCTCCTCGTTCACCTCCGCCTCGTAGCGGCGCATGTCCACTGCGCTCACACCGGACGCGCGGCGGGCGAGGCGCAGCCCCGCCGCGTCCTCGGCCACATCGTAGACGCGGGGGCCGGGGCCGGGGGTCGACGGCCGGGCGAGATGCATCAGCCCGCGCACCGACCGGCGCAGCGTCTCGATCGCGTCTGCATCGGCCGCCTGCCACCAACCGATTGTCGCGGCCTCGGCGATCAGCGGCGCCTGCGCCTGCACCTGGGCGAGGTTGCCGGGCAACTCGCCCAGCCGCTCCCGGACCGCGGTCTCGAGGTCGGCTGCGCCCGATCCGCCGGCGAGGCGCGTGCGCTGGGTGGCGGCGATCTGAAGGTCGAACCGCGCCGCAGCGGGATCGGGCAACGCGCGCCATTGCATCAGCGGCGCCACGTCCTCGCGCAGCAGCGCCACGTCCTCGCGCGACAACCGGTCGAACAGCGCGGGGTCCTGCGCCTGATGCTTGGCGCGCAACCGGGCGCGGACGGGCAGGCTACGCTCGTCGAGATCGGCAATGTCTGCGGCGATCAGCGCGCGGGCGATGCGCTGTGCGCCCGCGTCGTTCGCGGCGCACGCGGCCTGGAGGAGCTCGACTCGAGCCAGGAACAGCCGGGTGAGGAGCGGGATCGACGGATCCGGGATGGCGGCCGGCGCGGCCTGGTCGAACCGCTCGAAATTGGCCCAGTGATCGAAAATGCGGAAATGCGTCTTGTCCTTGCCCGGCCCGAACAGCCCGGGCGCGAGGCGGGTGCCACGCCCGATCATCTGGTGGAACTTGACGAACGAGCGCACCGGCCTCGCGAAGACGAGGTTGACTATCTCGGGCACGTCGACCCCGGTATCGAGCATGTCGACCGAGATCGCGACGCGCAGCGGACCGGCAGGATCCTTGAACTGATCGAGCAGCTCGTCGGTGCGCTCGGTGCTGCTGGTGATGACACGCGCGGCGTCGCCATATTGCGGAAACATCTCCAGCCAAAGCCGCAGCAGCAGCTCGGCATGGCGCTGCGACCGGGCGAAGACAATGGTCTTGCCGAGCTGTGCGCCCTCGGCGTCCCGGATGCCGTGCTCGGCTAGGGTGCGCAGCACCTGGCGGTTCGTGTCCTTGTTGAACACCGCCCGGTCGAGCTCGTCCGAGCTGTAATCGAGGCTCTGAACGTCGACGCCCTGCTCCTCAAGCCGGCGCACCTGCTCGGCAGTGAGGATGTCCTCGCGCAGCCCCTCGCGCGAGAAGCGGGTCGAGGCTTCCCAAATCTCGTAGGGAACCAGCCACCGGGCATTGATCGCCTCGTCGAGCGGATAGCTGAAGGTCGGGCGTCCGTTCTCGCAGCCGAACATCTCGAAGGTGTTGCGCGCCAGCGCGGCGAGTGGCGTCGCAGTCAGTCCCACGGTGCGCGCGTCGAACCAGTCGATCAGCTCGCGATAGACGTTGTAGAGGCTGCGATGCGACTCGTCGGCGATGATCAGGTCGAAGAAGCCCGGATCATAGGCACGATAAAGGTCGTACATGCCCTGATAGGTGGCGAAGAACACCCGTTCGGGCGGGTTGGCCGGCAGGCGTGCATCGACCACTCGCAAAGGCTCGGCCGGCAACAGCGAGGCAAACGCATCGCGCGCCTGTCTGCGCAGCTCGCGCCGGTCGCACAGGAACAGCACGCGCTTGGCCTGGCCTGCGGCGAGCATCCGCTCGGTGAGCGCCACCGCGACCCGCGTCTTGCCCGTGCCAGTCGCCTGGACGACCAGCGCGCGGCGGTGCCCTGCGTCGAACCGTTCGGACACGCGCGCCACCGCCTCCTGCTGATACGCGCGCGCATGCACGGAGGCGGGCATCGGCTGCGTGGTGATCCGTCGCGCTTCGGTCCGCCGTGCGATCAAGGAACGCAGGCTGCCGCGGGCATAGAAGCCCCAGACCTGGCGCATCGCTTCGGACTGGCCCGCCGCATTGCGCGCATCGTTCCAGATCCAGAGCTCGTACCCGTTCGTGAGGAAGATGACGGGCCTTTGTCCGTGTGTTTCCTCCAATGCATCAGCATACCGCCGTGCCTGCTCGGCCCCCGCCAGTGGATCGCGCGCAGTACGCTTGGCCTCGATTACAGCAAGCGGACGGGCATCTTCATCCCACAGCACATAGTCAGCACGCTCATGGCCGGTGTGGACTTCGCGGCCGATACTGGCGCCTTTCCAACCGGCTTCCAACAGCAACGCGTCGACCAACTCCCTGCGCGTAGCGGCCTCATCGAGATCAACGGATTGTGCTGCACGCGCCACAGCGTCAGCTGCCGGAGGCGAGGAGTGCATCGCAGGCGATGTGGGAACAGTCGCTGATGCAGGCTTGGTTGATTGTGCCAGCGCCGGATCATAGGCGGGAATCCTGTCTGCAGGCACATGGTCGACGAGCACCAGCACCAGCCGCGCGATGTCATGCGCTTGCTGTACTGCCCGATGAACCTGTTCGGGCGTCGGCTCGCCACCATGTGCTGCGTCGTTGCCGAGTCGGCGCAAAGCGTGAAGTCGGGCGATCGCCGGCTCCGGAAGCGCCCGGGCAAACAGATCGGCTTTCATCAAATCGAAAAGTGTCGATCCTGTCCCCGGCAGCGGAAGCTGCCACTCACGATAGAGTTGTTTGACGAGATGTTCGACGAACAGGCGCAGCTGAACGGCCGCAACGATAGGCTGCGAGATCGCGTGCCAATCGGCGAATGCGCCAGCGGCAGCCAGTGCAGGCCAGCGCTCGCTCAGCGCTGAGAAGTTGCCGTGTCCTGCGGCCATGTGCTCAATGCGCTCCTCATCGTTCTCGCCGCGCACACGGCTCCGGCTTCGGGATACCGATGCCGTTGCTAACGAGGAAGCGATTTGGTTCAAGGCATGTGACACGGTTAGGAGATGTGGAACAGCAAAAATGCGGCCACCGCTGGTGTGCCACGGCGAAGCCGATCGTTGAGATTAGGTCGGCTAGCCGACTTCATGATGACGCCCACGCATTGCCAGCGTTAGCCGGAATAATTCGGCCTGATATTTCGCATCGTGAAGGGCGTCGTGGTCGCCCTGGAGCTTGGGTTTGACCTCCTCCGCGATGCGGCTCGAACGAGTGTCCGCCCAGCTGCCGCCTGAAACGCCCATCCAGAGAGCCTTGATGTCAAGCGCCGTGAAGCCGAACGGATTGTGGCCTGTGAACCGGTGGAAATAGTAGTTTATGAACGACCAGTCGAAAGGCGCGTTGAAGCCGACGAACACGGGCGTCGCCCCGTCCACGGCTTCTCGGACCCACGCGCCAAAGCTGGTCATCGCGGCTCGGGGCTCCAGCCCCGTCTCACTTAGTCGCTCCAGCGACAGCCCAGTCACCTCGAGAGCGGCTTGGTCAGCGTTGTCGTTTATCGGCTTGAGCTGGCACTCGAAGGTAACGGCCGGATCCTCCACAAGGCAGGCGCCGATGCTGAGCATGCTGAACTCGCCTGGGATAGGACCGGCGGTCTCCACGTCCACCGAGATGAAGACCTCGCGCTTGTCGTTCGTCACGGGATTAGTCCTTCCACATTCACGAGGGGCGGCCGGTTCCGGACGGCGTTCCAGTGTTCTCGGAACGCCCGGCGCCTGTCCTCCGCCGTGCCGTCGGTCTTCCAGTGCAAACCTGCAACCGTGGTAATGTCGAACGGCGTCGAGGACTCGGCCCGTGCAGTCACGATCGTCGGGAGACACCGGCCGAGCGCGTAGCCGAGTTCGAGGAAGCAATTTGGACGCGATCCGGTGATGTCGGCGACGACGACGGTCGAACGGTGGAGCTTGGCAAAGATTTCCTGATCGATGCGGGCATGGTCGTATGCCTGCCGACCGTCGATCACGTTGAGCCGGTACCCGAACTCGTTCTCCATGACGGGCTGGACCACGGTGTCGAAGAACGTCTGGACCGCTGCGAACTCGTCATGGTCCTCCGCCAGCAGCCGGACGGCGAACGCCGCGGGCCGCTCCAGTGCCTCCAGCAGGTCGACGATAGTGGAGACGCGCTCATCGACCGTCCGCCTTGCGGGGAAGCGGATACGGTTGATCCACGCGTGGGCGTTCCCGCCATCCGCGATCTGAAACAGCCGCCGGGTGTTGCCGCTCGCCATCCCAAACGCATAGAGCTTGCGGCTACCGTCGTGCTCCCCGGTAATCGGGAGGTCGAGCGGGACCACCGGCTTGCCCGCCGCGTGGTAGAGGTTGGCGAGGTAGAGGACGCCTTCCGTCCCGCCGAGGGTGACGAGGACGTCTCCGTAGCGCGCCTGCGCCTCCATCCGCTTGCTGTTCATGTTCCATTGCGCCGCGTTCTCGATCCGGACGAGCGGCGACGCCCGCATCTCGTCCCAGAGGGCGACGTGCTCTGCCGGGATCTGGTCCTCGCTCTTGTGGTGCTGCACCGCGACCGCGAGGGGGCCGGGCGCGTTAGCGGGCCGCAGCGCCAGGGAGTCTTTGATCGTCTGCCAGACGAGCCAGTCAAAGCACCGCTCGAGGCCGTCATCGCGTTTCGGCTCGGCGTCAACGGGCACGACGAAGTTCGCGCCGAGCTTCATCAGCGACCTGACCAGCCCGCTTACGAGCTGTCGGGCGACGGCGACGGACTCGGGTGTGGCGATGGCCGGATCGTCGGCGATGCTCCCGGAGATGTGGATTCGTCGTCCGAAGAGGGGGGAGCGGGGCATCAGCGATCCTCCATCACGCGCGAACCGCCCATCTGCTGAGCTGTCTCGAGCAGGTGGCGGTAGGTGAGCGGCCGGTCGGGAAACGCCTTGGCGACGGCTGCGGGGTAGAAGCGCGTGCGGAAATCGGAGAAGGTCCAGCCCAAGCGTCCGTGGAGCGGTCCGGTGACCTTGACCAGGTCGGCGATCTGCGCCGCGCTGAGGTCGAGCCCTGCGAGGTCCTTGTTCAGCAGCTGGAGGCGCTCCTCGTCCGTGGGCCGCCGGAATTCGTCGATCACGGCGGCGCGTCGGAGCAGCGCGGCGTCGACGACGCTGAGGCGGTTGGTGCACAGGATCACCGCGACCCGGCCCTTGAAGCGACGCAGGTCGTCGATGTGCTGGATCAGGGTGTTGACCGCAACCTTGTCCTCGTGGTGGCTGTGGTCCTGCGCCCGGGATGCGGCGATGCTGTCGCCCTCGTCGATGATCAGGACCGCCCGGCGGTTCTTGCCGACCGCCGCGATGACGCGCGCGAACGCCTCGGACAGGAGCGATCCCATCTCACCGACCAGACCGGAGCCGCGCACGCGGTTCGAGAGGCGGAAGAGCATCGAGTCCTCCGTCTTGGCCTCGCTCATTAGCTGGTTTGCAATGGCTTCGGCCATCGCCGTCTTCCCGGTTCCGACGTCGCCGTGGAAGATGACGAGCGGGTACTGGTCCGCGATGTGGCCGGCGATGGCCAATTCTCCGCGGTGCTGACGGCGGTTCCAATCGGCCACCGCGTCCACGTTGAGCAGGAGACGAAGCTGGTCGTGCACCCGCGCATAGCGGGCTTCAAAGCCGACGAGCGTCTTGGCGCGGGCGGAGATCTCGGCATCGGGAACGACGATCTCGGCGTCGAAGATGGTGTTCTGGGACATTAGTTGGTCCAGTCCTTGCGCTTCATGCCGTAGGCGTTGCTGGTGTAGTTGCGCCCGCTCCCTCCCGACAGCGAGGAGTGGCTCGTGTCGTCGAAGGTCGTCGTCCACCCGACGCGTAACTTGCCCGTCATCTCGCGCTCCGCGTCGGCGTTGTAGGCGCTGGTGTGGCTGATCACGATCCGCAGGTGCGCGAACGCGACCTTCGGCCACAGGACGCCTCCCGGTCGCGAGGTCGTCATGGAACCCGCGTCGGTGTCAACGTCGAAGCGGACCGCCTTGATCTCCGTGCCGCCACTGAGAAGCGTCACATCGACCCAGGCGAGGTAACCCTTCTTCGCGAGCAGCTCTATGTCGTGAGCGTAGTCGGCCGCCTTCTGCGGCGTCCATGCGCCGGTGCTGTCCGCAATCATGGCGAGATCGGCCCGGACGCGGCGCACGACGTTCTCAACATCAACCGTCGTGTAGGTCGCCGTGCGGGTGGCGGTGCCAATGCTCATCACCCTTCCTCCGTCTTGAATTGCGAGCCAAAAAGCTCCTTCCAGACCGCGTGGTCGTCCTCGGCGGAGGCGAAGTTGGCCGCCTCCCAGGCATCGTTCGCCGCTGCGACGATCTCCTTGCGCTCCACCTCGGAGATGCGGCTGGCCACGTTGTTGGCGTTCGAAACCGGGTCGATGATCACGACCGGATGGCGGAAGGTTGGGATCGGCCCAACGTTCTCGGGGAAGGTGATGACCTCCTTGAGGCCGGACTGCGCGATGTAAAGGAGGAAGTCGCGGAAGCGCTGCTCGATACTGCCGTCCTTGCTGCGCGTGTCGAGCAGATACGCCATGATCAGCTCGATGGCGAAGGACTTAAGTGGCTTGACCTCGGCGTAGTTGCGCCATTTCTTGGCGAGCCGAACGAGAGTCCGGAAGTCGCCGTCCACGTTCTTGCGGTCGCGCACGAACTTGATCTGGCAGGGCGCGCAGGTTTGGACCTTCGAGCCGTCGTGGATGTCGTACTGCCAGCCGTATCCCGGCCGGTTTGCATCCTCGATGACGGGCACGATGTCGACACTGAGACCCGAGCCGACGAAGGTAACGGTGGCGGCCTTCCGCTGGATCTGGAAGTCCTCGACCGACTTGTTTGGATACTGCTCTATCAGCAGGTCGTAGATGAGCGTGCTTAGATCATCCAGGGTCTCGGCGCTCGCTTCCTTACCAGAGATGTAGAACACCACGTCGACGTCCACGGGGCTGTCGGCCGTCTTGCGCAGAATGGTGAACTTGGCGAAGGAGCCGGCCTTCACGACCTTCGTGATCTTGATCTTCGTCTTGTCTCGGACGTTCCGGCAAAGGTTCTCGATTAGTCGATCGACCTGTGCGTGGTATTCCTTCCGCTTATCCGCCGGCAGGCGGAGGATGTTGCTGTCGTAGTAGCGCAGCTGTGTGTTGCTGAGCGGCATCGTGGACCTCCTTTCGCATCCCTGAGGCGGGTGTTGCCGACACACTCCTCCGTCTCCGGGAGCGAGGTCTTCCGGAACGTCGAAGCGTTTGACACGACTCGCTGATGGATCTACTAAATAGTAGGGTACATTTTATATGTCCATACACTTTTAATTAGCATCTGGGGAAATGTGATGAGCGGCGACGAGGCAAAGATCAACTGGTCGGTCGAGCGGCGCCTCGAATTCATCGAGTTCCGGCTCTCGTGGGACGGGGGTGTGCGCCGTTCGGACATCAAGTCGACCTTCCAGGTCTCCGAGCCGCAGGCGTCCAAGGACCTCACGCTCTACCAAGAGAGGGCTCCGGGCAACGCGGTTTACGACAAGAACCTCAAGCGGTACGTGGCTGGGGAGGCGTTCAGGCCCGTATTCCTCAAGGGTGGACCTGACGAGTATCTCACCAGGTTGAGGTCGCTCGGAGAACATCTCACGGATCCAGCCGAATCGTGGATAGGGCAGCAGCCAGAGGTCGACATCGTCGTTACGCCGGCACGCGAGGTCAGCGACGAGTGCCTGCGCGTCATCCTCTCGGCCTACCGCCGGAGCGCCTCTATCGAGGTCCTCTACCAGTCGATGAGTGCGGATAGGCCCGAGCCCTTGTGGCGTCGCATCACCATCCATGCTTTCGGCTACGACGGGTTCCGCTGGCACGCCAGGGCCTTTTGTCACCTGACAGAGCGGTTCAAGGACTTCCTCCTTCCCCGGATCATCGGTGCGCGAGACATGGGCGCTGCAGGCAAGCCGGGCGCTGACGATTATCTATGGCAAGAGCACTTCGCGGTCCGGATCGCCCCGCATCCCGATCTGAGCGGCGACCAGAAGGCGATCGTGGCTCGTGACTACGGCATGACGGACGGGTCGAGCACTCTCAAGGTTCGCTACGCCATGCTCTTCTACGTCCTGAAGCGTCTGAACTTGCTTGGAGAGCCCGAGAAGCTGCCGGCGAGAAGCCAGCACATCGTGCTTGCCAATCGCGAGGAGGCGGCGGTGGCGCTCAGGAAGGCAGACTTTGCGCTGTAGGCCGCGACACGTCAGCTGAACACGCCGCGGCCGCACCTACCTGGCCTGCTTCGCCCCGCCCTTGGAATCTGTCCCGAATTGCAACTTGTCCCAATTGTTCGACATCCGAGCGGAGTTCGAAGGAATGGCACGCCTCGGCGTCTTGCCGCCCTTGGCGAGGAGGCGCTGAACAAGCTTGTTCGTTTCAAACCTCGTCAACTGGAACGTCCGCTGCCTACCAAATGCGCGCAATGCGAAGCACTGCTAGTCTTCGAACAGCGGCAGGCCGTTCACCTAACCGAATGTCAAAAAGCGGGAGGTATCGAAAACGCTTTGAATGACCGTTTGTGGGCGAGAGCTATCGGTCGGCTTCCGACGATATCACCCCCTTCAGTCGTAGGGTATAAACGGTCGAATTTGCTGGACCTGCCGTTCGCTTCACGCAAACTGGCGGGGCGGCAACGCCCCCGATGCTGTCGTTAGTCGGTCGCATCATCGATCTTGTCGGTTGTCGTGTCCTGCCGCGACACCGCCGTGCTCTGAAGCACTGGAAGTGGACGATAATCGCAGGCAACAACGGCTTATAACGACGTTCGAACAAATTCGCAGATGACGCGAAATTAGTCGAAGGTTACACTAACTCAGGGATTGGGGGCAACGTAATTGACTGATTCGGAAGCCGATTGGTCGGGCGTAACGCCCGTACGCGCATTTCACTTGCTCACTACCGACCTGCTTCTTGCTGAGCTGGTTTCCGGACGTCCGATCGCAACAGACGAGGGCCATCGGCTGGTACTCGGTAGCGCCGCCGCTCGAGGTGTGCTGGCTTGGTATCGCAGCGCGCGCCTCAAGTGGGCCGGCAATGTGATGACGCCTGACTGCGAATCGATCATAACCAGCATCAACGCTACCCCAGCTCAAGTGCCGCCACCTTCCACTTCCGCCGATCGGGAGCGCCGAGTTCTTAGGCTGGCGAAGATCGTTGCACATAGGTTCGCAGGGCTCCATGCCTACGGGTCCGCAGACGAGCCGAGCACGGATTTCGTGTTCGAACCGAACAGTCCCATCACGGTATTCGAAGGCTGGAACGGGTCTGGCAAGACAAGCTTGATGAATTCGGTGATATGGTGCCTCACCGGCAAGCTGCTCCGGCCTCAGCGCTTGCCCGAGAGCGGCGAAGCCGAATTTGACTGCGAGATTGATCGCGGGGCTACTGAAGAGGCGTCGCAACACAAGATCAGTGCAGTGACCCCCCTGCCGAGTGCTCAGCACTGGACGCCTGCGGTATCCGCTAAAACCGTCCCAGCGGATACATGGGTTGAGTTGACCTTTGAACTGCAGGACGGGACCCGCCTTCCGCCGATCCGGCGAACGCAGTCACGAAAGACGAACGGCAAGCTGGAAGAGGTCGGGCCCAATGCGGCGGATCTTGGCCTCGATCCAGTCGCGTTCAATCTCGGGACCACCATGCCAGGGCTGCTACCCTACCTTCAGGTGGGGAACCCCTCGGAGTTGGGGCTGGCGGTGGCCAAGCTGACAGGCCTTTCCGAACTTGTGGCCCTGGCGAAGCACGCTGGGCGTGCGAGAACGAAGATTGCAGGTGACATCACCAAGGAGCGCCAAACCGAGCTCGAACGGATCGAGACGGACTATCGGCAGCATCGCACCGACCTCGAACAGCGAATTTCGGAATTTTCGGAAATGGCGCCTGCCACTGCTCTCCCGGGGATCACGGATGAGCCGGCTACGTTCGTTGCGCTAGGACAACATTTTGGGGATCTGAAGGCCAGCGGTCTTGCCCATGCTCGAGACGTTCTTGGTTATACTTTTGACGCCTTGGAGGAAACGCAGCGGCAGAGCCTGGAGCAATGCATCGCCCCCGCGCTGGAGCAGGTGCGCCGGTTGTCGCAGCTTCCGTCGATGGAAAGGCTGGTTGCCTTCAAGTTAGAAGCCAACGCTCGCCAAGAGGTGGATGCCCTCATCGATCGTATGTTTAAGGAGGCGGCGACGCTTGAAGAGCTCTCGGCGAACCCAGTGCTGGAGCGCCGGACTCAGCTGTACGCACGCGTGACAGATTGGATGCGCGAGCATGGGAAGCCCCATGATGATCATTGTGCGGTCTGCCATCATTCCCTTTTGGGCGTCGTCGACGCAGAGACTGGCGGGCTTGTTGCCGATCATCTTCGCCAGGTTGCTGAGGACAGCGAAATCCTCTCCAAGACGGTCGTGCAATGGGCCGAGGCCTGGACCGGCAAACTGGCCCGCGATCTGCCCGACACGCTTTGGCGCGATTTGCAGAAGGACCTGCCCGAATCTCCCGGCGCAATCTTGCGAACCGCGTGGTTGGACGACCTGTTCAGCACGGAAGGCTTTACAGGCGTCCTTCGTTCGCTGCGTTCCA
The DNA here is from genome assembly GCF_014842355.1 of Sphingomonas sp. CFBP 13706. Lineage (NCBI taxonomy): Bacteria > Pseudomonadati > Pseudomonadota > Alphaproteobacteria > Sphingomonadales > Sphingomonadaceae > Sphingomonas > Sphingomonas sp. CFBP 13706. The sequence goes on along the minus strand of NZ_JACYVM010000010.1, from coordinate 77,151 downwards.
ACGTGGAAGCGCTAACGGACAAGGCGATGGCCGACCTGCCTTCGTTCACAGAGCCGCCGCAGCGAGTTCTGCCGAGCCGAATTGGCGCCCACGCGGCTAAGCTGAGCAAGACGTTGAACCGCCTTATCCGAGCTTTGGCGTTTGTCGACTGGATGACAGCCCACCGCGCAGAACTTGCTACGGCGCTTGAGGAGGTCCGCGGCAAAGCCGATGGCGGCGACGGCCAAGCGACTGGCCTTCGATCTCAGCTGTTACGCCTCGATGCCATCGTGAAGGGCGTTGCGCCCATTAGTGCGGCCATCGACCTATCGAAGCGAATGAACACTGCTCAGACCGCCCATAAGCGCAAGCTCAAAGCGATCGAAGATTGCGGGACGGCCGCAGCAGCACTGGATGAAATCATTCCCGTGGGCGATCTTGCCACCGCGCAGGTCGAAGGCTTGCAGGCCCGCTTGCGTGATCGAGCGGAATTTTGGCGGAACGCGATCTACCAGAACGCGACCACTCTATCGCCCAAACCGCATCGAACTGGCATGACGCCCCAAGGAGCAATTGCAATCCAGGTGGGACGCGATGGCGTTCATGCACCTGCCCAACATGTATCGAACGCTTCGTCTCTGAGAGCGTCACTCATGGGCTTCTACCTCGCGTTCCGGGAACATGTCCTCCGCACGGATGGCGGCCTGTCACTCATGATCTTGGATGATCCACAAGATCTCCTCGACTACGACAATCGCGCTCGTCTAGCGCGTGCCCTAAACCAACTGGCGGCTGATGGAGCCCAGGTTTTGGCGACCACTTATGACCGTAGCTTCGGACGTATTCTCGTTGCAGAGGCACGGGGTACTAATCGTGTTGAGCATCGTGCGGTCCATCCGGTGCACGCGTCTCGTAGCACCCTCGAAACTTCTCTGGCTATTGAGGACTTGGATCGGAAGCGGAACGAGTTCGTCTCGAACCCGGACTCGGCAGCTCACGCACAAGATTATTCTAATCAGGCTCGCATCTTTTTGGAGGCGCGCCTCGGGGACTTGTTCGACGATCCAGCTTATCCCGCATTTTCGGCTCCCACTGACGCGCCGACATTGATGCCGCTGGTGGGACGCCTCCGTTCATTGGTCACCGCTCGTAGCAACGAACTCTTCAGAAGCCCGGTACTCTCGCGCTTCTGCGATGATCCTGCTTTGGCAGATGGCGCTGAGCCGCGACGAGTGCTCAACCAAGCGCATCACCGCGACGCCAACGCCTTGAGCTACATCGACGTGCAAAACGTTGATGCGGACCTCAAGCGATTGCGTTCGGCAGTTGAACGCGTCCACGAGGAATTCCGGCGCTATCGTTGGCGTGAGCCGCTTCAGGAGGCTCTCCCGGACAATGTCGTACCTCTGACTGTCGTTACCGCACCAGCGTTCAACGTCCCAATCGTTCAGGACATTGCTGCGTTTAGCCGGCACGTTCCGAGCGGTGGCAGCCAGGATGGCAGCTTGGAGATGCTCTCCAGCGAGTGGTTTGATGACAAGTCGCTGTTTTACGTCCGTAGGGACACCATGGGCTTCACAATCCCAGCCGGATCCATCGCGATCGTTGAGGCCACGCCTTCTTCGCCGGCCGATCATGAGTTGGTTATTGGCCGCCGCGGGACGCAAGCATTTGCTCGCAGGCTGCTGCGTCCGCGCAACGGCGAGGGATACTCTCTGGCAGCGGAAGCGATCGACCCTCGCGGCGGTCGCCCAACGCTGGCTTTCGAGAATCATGAACTCGACTTGCATCGCGTCGTCGGCGCTCTGTTCGTTCAGGTCCCTCCGCCGGCGGGGCGGGAAGAGGCAGTTCTCCTCGAAGGACATCCCGCTCTTGGGCGTGTGGAGGTCGCATATCGCGTCCGCGAGGAAAGCGCCGTCCCCCGCGTCATGCCGGGGCAGATCATCCTCGGGGGAGCGGTTCTAACTCCAGATCAGCTGGAAAGCATGGAAGGCGAGATGGTCGCTGTCACGCTGGAAGAAGGTGACAGCATTCTGAAGCGAATCGGCGCACCGCTGTCGAGGAGTCTGCCGTATCTTCGGCAGTTCGAAACGATTGGCGGACTTGGAGCTTCCGTTGTTCTGGCAACCGAACAGGTGGAAGGGGCACCAGACCTACCCGTGATGACCAATGCTCGCCTTGTATTAGGCGTTATCTACGCCTCATAGGCTGCGGCAAGCCAGAGAGAAGGTTCGGTCCTTCTGAATGTTCAATTGGGAACTGCCGGGCAGTTAACCGCCAGACTTGCACATTCATGGTGGAGGACGCTGCGGTGCTAACGTCGGGCGTTGCCGAGATTCATCGTTTGCGTTCGTCCTCACGAACGGCAGCTGAGCCTCGATTTCCGCCATCGCGGTGGTTGGTCAAGCGCGATGATTGAACGTCGGAAGTTGCGAAGCGAGGAAGACGACCTGCATATCCAGATGTGGGTCGAGATGGTCGGCCCTTAAAACGGACACGGTGTCGAGCACACGGCAACGCTTCCGGTCGGAATTGTGGATAATCTTGTCGACGGATGCGTCCAAACGCGTCCGATCACACCAGCTTCCATTCGAAGAGTGCATCGAGCTTGGGTCCAGAAAGCACGCCTGACGCGTCGCAGAAGGATCCCGGCACGCCCTCTCCGCAGAAACGCACGTTATCCTCACCGAAAATCTCGCGCGCACTGGCGACCGCGGGCTGCCGGGCAAGCACGTCCGGGTCGATGCCACCGGGGCCAGCGAGCGGCGGCAGCGTGCGGTCGAAGCCCACGACAGTGCATCTCACCGGCGTTCCTCCGGCGGTTCGACGACGGCGCGCGGCGAAGAAGGCGCGGTAGGCAACGTCATCCGGCGGGAGGGAGTAGCCCATTAGGATGACGTGGTCCGCCTGCATGACGATGGCACGCAGGTCACGCTGGATCTCGTCGATGAATGACGGCGGTGTTTGCTTGAAGGAACTCTGCATCACGGTCTGGGCGTGTTCCGTGGTCGTAATGGTGTGGCAGTGCAGGCAGGCCCTCGCGTCGACCACCCCCTCGCTCCAGAGATTGCTCTCCTTCTCACGTTTGTCACGATCTGCAGGGTCGAGAGCCGCCAAGTCCGGGTAAGCCGATCGCCGGTCGAAGCGACGAAGGGGCGGGGGCGGCAGGAGAGACGGCGATCGCAGGGTCCATTCGTCTCCGTGGTATGCCGACAGCTTGCCGCAGTCCGGGCACTCGCGCCAGCAGAGGCACCCGTGAGGGAAAAGAAACTTGCTCAACCTAATCCGCTCCGACCCGGCGGCGTCAATTTCATTGATCCGCTGCGCAGACGCCTCGTTCATCGGATACCAAAGGTCCGGCCGCCCTGCCGGTTCGATCCGCCGCGAGGGGATAAAATGGCCCATGTCGTGATAAAGCTGGATACATCGTGACGCACCATCGACTTTTTCGACGTCCGGGGCTTTATTCAATCTCCGGTTTGCGAAAAATTGGGTCCAGAGGCCGATGGGGTCGTAGTTTAGGCTAACGAAGGCGATGTCGCTACGGATGAACTCGGGACGGTCAAGACGCCCAGAGAAAGACGGCTCCGATCGATACATTCTCCGACCCAGCCATTCGGCGAATTGTTCGTAGGTCTCTAGCGGGCGACCGCGGTCGCGCACGCAGTTCTGCCAGTCGATGTAGAACATCGCGTGCAGGAGCATCCTCAGCGCGGCCTTCGCCCCCATGAGACGACGAGTGTCCAGGAACGCGCCCTGCTCGGTACGGAAGCCGTGACCGAGCGGGACATGCATGTCGAGCATGTTGAAAAGGTCGTTGATCTTCAGAACGCCGGCTGCAGCACCTGGGCAGACCCGGAGCACGTCCTGCAGCGCCGGCCAGTCGTAGACGAGCCGTAGTTCGCGCACGCGCGCGCGCAACTCGTCGTCGTTCGCGGCCGTCCGCCAGTTCCTCTTCATCGCGGCAAGCTGCTTGCCCGTCGGGTCATGAAGGACCGCAAAAGCGGCGCCGTCACCTAGAATGGTGAGCAGATCGACCAGGAGCTTGCGTTGCAATGCGTTAGCACCTGGGCCGAGCGCACCTTCCACCCGCTTAGCTAGGCTGGCCGGTGAAAGATCCGCCACCCCCGCCAGTGTCAGGATAAAGTCGCTCTGCTCCGCGGTCATGCGCATGCCCAGATTGGCCGTTGCACCGGCTCCCCAGAACACCACTGTCGACGGCTTTCCCATCACGATTCCGGAAACACGCGCTCCCCTGTATGGGGATCGCGGAATACATAGCTCCTCAGGCGGCTGCTCTGAAAGGGTGGCGTGCTCACCGACGATAATCCGTAGGCGCACGTTGTTCTATCGAAGGACAATGCAATGGCTTCAGCTGAACAAGCGCCTGGTCTCACGGAGCGCCCCAGCACAAGTGAACGGCAGAAATTGGGTCCATAGTGCAAGTCAACGAAAACTGCGTTGAATTGCGGCAACGACTGCACGCCCTTCAATCATTGTGGCCTCGATCAATGATTGAAGATGCTGCGTGGTTGCGCCGCGCGTGCCGACGTAGCCTGATCGAACCAACTCGACGAATGCCTCGCTCCGCAGATAGTGACCATCTAGTTCGGCATGATCTATGCGAAGGCCGCCCCGGCTTCCGCGTAGGCCGCCACGGCCGAGCATATGCTCGAGATGGCCTAGACTGATCACGATGCCCGCCGCACTCGCTGCCGAGTGGCGTTTCATCATTTTTACAAAGAAGGCGCCGGGATGGAGACGATACGGCCCTTCCGGATCAAGATCGCGGTCAAATTGCCGCATCCGGTCGAGCTCATCCTCGAACTGCCAGTCGACACGGACCTGCCATCCATCGCCCGTATCGCGGTCGCGCTCGAGCATCTTGTACTGGATCATCACCAGCGCACCGCGTCGTTCATTTAGGTAGATAAGATCGACCCCGAGAAGCTGCTCAAGCGGTCGGCGATTAGCTGTGTAGATCTCGAGCTCGCCATCATGTTTTCTAAAACGTGCTCGTCCTGTTAGATCGCTGTCGTCCATGGTCCAGCCCGGCAACCACCGGGCGTCATGTTCAATCGCCGCGTCCTCAAGCACGCGGACGGAGGCAATCGCGCTTGGGCCGAGAACGGCCAGCTCATATGCTTCGCCATCACCGCCAAAGGCGTTGACAGCGAGCTTGATAGCGTCGTGCTGCATGACGACCGCATTCTCGACTCGCCCGCGTCCGGCTATCCAAGCGAGGATGCGCCGCAGGACAGGTGCGTTGGCGTCATCGGCGGCTAACGTCGCGATTATCAACTGGCCGACTTGGCTCGAGACCGTCGTTATCTCGTCGGAAGCAGCACGCAATCGTGCGACAGCCTGTCGCAGAGCGGGGGTCTCAACGTCGCGCAGCAGGCGGGCAAGTGAGCTTGGTTCGAGGTCATCGACGAAGTCGAACGCCACACGGGTATCAAGCGATGAAATGGCCTGCCGCGAGCGAACTATCCCCACGCGCAGGCGTGACCTACCGACCGCAATCAGCGCAAGCGAGCGAGCCTTGGCCGGTCTTGCCACTGAATGCCGAAAATTAAGCGTGAACCGTGCGCCGTGCCGTCGGGTATCCGCTAAAGCTTCCCACGTCTCGCGATCAACACGAACAATCACTAGACCAGCAGCCTGCAATTGGCGGACTTCACGTTCTTCCATTACTGCCTTCATTTTATCGTGCGCAGGTGAGGAGGTGTCTACCAAGTATTGCAGCTTGGCGCACGCCCATCCGCTTCCCCGTCGCCAGGCCAAATGAACAGCCGGGAGCTCAAGCCGGAGCGAACGAGCCGACTGGCCGTTTTCAATGCCCGAACGTCCAAGCCCCCTTCTGCGCTGACAAAAGGGGTTATCTGGCTTGATGAAAATGGGGTAATCGCGGGAGCGAAGCCCTAGCGTTCACGATGGAAGCTAGTGGCTGTTTCCCGATAAGATGGAAGTGCGGGCTCACGATCCGAAGCCGGGCCCAAGCATCTGATGGAGAACAGCCATGGACGAGTATATCGGGCTAGACGTTTCCTTGAAAGAGACTGCCGTATCCATTCGGCGTGACGGCAAGCGTGTTTGGCGTGGTAAGTGTCCCTCGGATCCACAGCTTCTGGCGGCATTGATCCGCAAGCATGCGCCGGCACCCAAGCGGGTAGTATTCGAGACTGGCCCGCTCTCGGTCTGGTTCTTTCACGCGCTGGCGGCCGAAGGGGTGCCAGCGATCTGTATCGACGCACGCCATGCCAAAGCTGCTCTCGACATGGCAGCGAACAAGACCGACGCCAACGATGCCGACGGACTGGCGCATCTGGCTGAGGTCGGGTTCTACAAGGAAGTGCGGGTCAAGAGCTTCGACAGCATGCTCACGCGCACGCTGGTAGCAGCACGGACTCGCCTCGTGCGGATTGGTACCGAGTTGTCGAACCAGATCCGGGGCCTGATGAAGACGTTCGGTCTCGTCGTTCCCGCTGTGACGGGCAGCAAGTTCGAGCATCATGTTCATGCGCTGCTGGCCGACAATACAGACCTGGGGCAGATCATCCGTCCGCCGCTTGAAGCCTGGCACGCAGTTCGCCTCCGCTCCGCAGAGCTCGGACGCAAGCTTCTCGCGGATGCGCGGCGCAACGCCGCCTGCCAGCTGCTGATGTCGATCCCCGGTGTCGGTGTTGTGACCGCCACGTCGTTCGTTAGCGCGATCGAGGAGCCCGCCAACTTTAAGCATTCGAGATCGGTGGGAGCGTTCGTCGGGCTGACGACGCGGCGCTATCAGTCTGGCGAGATCGACTATGACGGTCACATCTCCAGGCGCGGTGATAGCCACCTGCGCGGACTCCTTTACGAGGCAGCAACAGTCCTCCTCACGCGCAGCCGATCCGAATGCGATCTACGCAAATGGGGGCTACAGCTGCGAGAAAGGCTTGGCTTCAAACGCGCCACGGTCGCAGTTGCCCGCAAGCTTGCCGTCATCATGCATAGCATGCTGATCACCGGTGAACCGTTCAGGGAGAAATCCGCCGCAGCTTAAATGCCCGAGCTCGTCCGCGTCGCAAGGCGCCACGAGACGTCCTGCCGGGACGTAGGCTGATCCATTCCGCGACATTCGTTGCACCTTATGCCTTCATGGCAATGAAGTGCGTGATGAACCTTGGAAGGGTTACCCGCGAAGCCCCATCATGCGGCGGCATATGTCGACCGCGAAGACGACCATGCTCTCGGCAACGACATCTCAGAAACCTCTTGTAACCAACGCGATTAGACGACGGATGACTAGTTCTGGGGATAGCTCAGGCTGCTCTGAGCGTCGGAAATTGGGTCTGGCCGGAAGCCGTAGGGCAGGGCGTGTTCGCCCACTTGCAGACATTCGGAAGCGCAGACATCATCGATCCATGGGATTGACGCTTCGCTCCACCTCCGACCGGCAATGGCGGCGGAGACGACAATGCACTAACTATCAACCCGGACCACCCGGTGGGGGCTGCTCGTTTCACGGGGCACAGTATATCGGCACCATGACGCCACGGGTGGCGTCGCCGGCAGCTTAGACGTTGGGAGCTTACGTAAGTATTATGCAAGACAGCAATCGTCTTCCGTTGATCACCAACCCAACCATTCAGATGCCGTTTGTCTATCAGAGCTATAGGAACCTTGCGCGCGTACTTGGCAGTAAAGACGCTTTAGGCGCTGGCCTTTTTTTGGCGGCGAGTCATTTCATCGACATCTCGAAGAGGGGCAAGGATCCGCAAGCGCTAACCAAAAGACTCAACAAAAAATATATTGCGTACACGGGAAACACAGACCTAGACCTTCTGCTAGACCACCTAATAAGCTTGCTTATAGTCGCGACCTCCAAACACTTCGAGGACTTCCTGGAGCGCTTTCGCAAAGAGCAATATGCAATGGGGCGAAGGTGGCCGCAGCGGCCCGATGGTGTATCCGATCTGAAGTGGACGCTTTCGGCTCTCCAAGGCGGATTTGAGCTCAACAGAAAGAGAATCGGCGTCGAGCGGTATGACCTAATAGAATATTTCCGTCTCATTCGTAATTCTGCCGCTCACCCTGCAGATGACATGGCGCGTAATTACGCCGAGCATGGTAAGGTTCTCAAATACACCGATATCCTTAAGGCCAACTACAAGTTCCAGCCACCAGGTCGTTATGGCGAGCTAACGTTTCCTGACCACCTTCTTTATACGATCCTGGTCAAATTTGTCGCAGTGGATATCTGTCGCCTAGCGCCCCCTGAAACCGCTTCCGAGTTGATAGTTGTTCTCGCAAATCGTGAGTGGTTTCCTTCCAAACCTGTGTCGGTAATCTCCAGGCGGTCTCCGACGGATGATACGTCAAAAGCGGTGAGACACTTTTTCAAGTCGGTTTATAACTACGACTTCACAAACAGGGTGTCAGTGGAGAGTGAGTTGATCCAGTGGATCAAAGCCTTGCCTAATCAAAAAGAGAGAAAGAGGAAAAACTGGCCCTCGCCTCAGACGGATCTGATGCATTACGTCCAGGCGCTGCAACTAGACGGATGACGCGCAGCTCGGCCCTCTGCTACAATATAAAGGCGAAATGGCTACTGAACCCTATGTGGACAACGCTGCTCATCTACTCGTGTGTAAAGCGTCTGAACATCTAGAGCGGTTTCTGATCAGTCTGCATCGTAGCCAGCGGCTGCGAAGTAGTTCGAGCATTCCTGGGGCGAGTAGAGGTCGACGATTCGGCCGATGGCATTCCAGAGGCCGTGGATGGTCCGCTCAGCCGCCTTTCGCAGGTGTGCCTTCAGTTTTGAGAAGGCCATCTCGATAGGGTTGAAGTCCGGGCTGTAGGGCGGAAGGAACAGGAGCCGGGCACCTGCGGCTTCGATGGCCGCGCGCACGGCTGGCGCCTTGTGGCTGGATAGGTTGTCCATGATGACGACGTTGCCGGGTGAGAGTTCGGGCACCAGCACGCGGGTCACGTAGGTGGTGAAGGCATCACCGTTCATCGGCCCGTCGAGAACCCAGGATGCGATCATGCCCGTACGGCTCAGGCCAGCGACGAACGTGGTGGTTTTCCAGTGCCCATGCGGCACGCCGACACGCAATCGTTCACCGCGTGACGTTCATAATACGAATCCGCGTTGCCATGCGGCTGGCGTGGCTACGCAGAACTTCGATGTGCTCATCTGGTACTGAACGCACGGCGTGAGCGAAACCAGTACTGTTTGATGTCGGGCGCGGCGTCCCGACTTGGGAATGGCGGCGGCGGCTCAGGAGTTCCGCACGACAATCCCCGAGCGGGTAAGGGCCGCCATCCGTTAAGCCTTTCGCCTCATAGTTTTTGATCGCCACTTTAAGCTGCTGGGCATTCAGTTCGGAAATAGGCTTAGCGTTGGCTCGCGGCTGGATGACTGTCATCAGTCTTCCCCATGACGGCTTTTGATCGCGTCGAGGCGGCCTTTTGTGGCCGCCTCGGACAGTACCGCTTGCTTCTCGCTCTCGAACTCGTCAGCCGTGAGCGCCCCAGCTTGTTTCAACTCCCACAGTTTTGCGATCCGATCGGTGTTGGACCTGTTATCCAGAACCGGCGCTGAGGCTTGCCGGGCAAAGCTGCGATTGTCCTGACGGATAGTGTTGGCGACTAAAGCATGAAAATGCTCCATCTGACTCGCTGGGCCTTTCAGTAGGCGGTTTTGAGCATCTGTACCGTTGCCTTTCATTCTAAAAAACGTGATCCGATGAACCGGAGCGGTCCTGTCATCGATCAGTATCTTCAGACTCAGTTCGTTCACTCGTTCTTTTTGTCGCTTGGAGCCGGACATTCCGCCCATGAGCAAACCCAGAGGACCGAGCAGCACGGCACCTACGGCCGCGCCCATCACCTGTGAGCCTCGATTGGTCTGCGTGATTGACTGGCCGTTCTTCTCGACTTCCACGGCGGATATATCACTCCACGAACGCTCGACGTGGTTTGTGATGGTGCCAATGGCAATCCGTTTGTGCTCATGGTCGAGTGCTAACACACCGCGATCATGGGCCGATTTGTAGATGTCCCATCCCAGGTGCTCACCTACGAATGTGTTGTCCTCGGCATCGTGCTGTTTCTTGAGCTTGATACCTGCGGTGACCATCCACCCCAAACCGCCGAGTATGATAATCCAAACGAAAACTGACATGCTGCCCCCTGTTTGCGGCAGGATATCTTAGGTTTTCTTAAGATCAACCATGCCGACTCAATCAAGATGGCTGTCAAGAGTCCGCTTTCTAATACAATCCGGTATCGCCGACGGGTCTGGTCAGCCAACCCGCCCCGATGATTCCAATCCGCATGACTACCCCCGCGCCGGCGTACAGCAAACGAACTTGCTGCCGGCCGGTCAGATTCAAACGCGGAGTTTGTCGATTGGAGCCGACCACGCGTAGATTTCGTCTCGGGCGGGCGGCTCCAGGATGACGTTTCAGCTTCGGACATCGCCGCCGCCGAAGACAACCTGGTTGCGCACGGCAGGGGCGAACAGGCCGTAGAGAAACGGCAGGTTGCCACCGCTCACCGCATCGAGCGCAGCACGGTGCTCCGCCGAAAGGTTGAGGCTGAGCGCGGCGACATTGTCGGTTACCTGCTCCGCCCGGCTCACGCCCAGCAGCGTTGATGCGACGCCGGGCTGCCCGACCACCCAGGACAGCGCGACGCGCGCCGGCGTCTCGTTAATCTCTGCTGCGACGCGCTTCAGTTCGTTGAGGATTTGCCAGTTGCGCTCGGTGAACAGCGTGTCGCCGAACGGATTGTCGCCATCGAGCCGCTTGTCGTTGGCGGGCCGCGCCGCGTCGTCCTGCCCGGCCTGGTTGGGGACGCCGCCCGCGCGCTTCGGACCCGCCTCGACGGTCGCGCGGTCGTATTTGCCGGTGAGCAGGCCATAGGCGAGGGGGCTCCAGGGCACGAGGCCCATGCCTGCCGATCGGGCGAGCGGCAGTTGCTCGGCCTCGACCCCGCGTTCGACCAGCGAGTAGAAATATTGCAGGCCGATCGGCGCCGGATCACCCTGGACCCGCGCCAGCGTCGCGAGTTCGGCGACGTACCAAGCCGGGGTGTTGGATATGCCCCAGTAGCGGATCTTGCCCGCTGCGACGAGCGCGGTCATCGTCCGCAGCAGTTCCTCGGCGGGGGTGACGCCGTCCCAGACGTGCACCCAGTACAGGTCGATGAAGTCCGTCCGGAGACGGCGGAGCGAGCCTTCGACGGACGCCAATATGTGGCGCGCGCCATTGCCGCCTGCATGATAGCCGCGGCCGGTCGCAAATCCCGATTTCGTCGCGATGACGATCCGGTCGCGTGACGATTGTGCGGCAACGAAACTGCCGACCATCTCTTCCGATCGCCCGCCCGCATAGACGTCGGCGGTGTCGATGAAATTCCCGCCGAGATCGGTGTAGCGATCGAACACCGCGCGACTGCCGCTTTCGTCCAGTCCCCAGCGCGGTGTGCCGAAGGTCATCGTGCCGAGTGCCAGCGGGCTGACGAGCAGGCCGGAGCGGCCGAGCGGGCGATAGGTGTCGAGGTTCATGGTGGCATCCTGCAGTGTGTCACCCCCAGATGGACGCTGGACGGCGCGAGGATTAGATCATCTGCGGCGCATGGGTTGCTGAAGGATGTTCAGGAATGGATCGTGATCTCTGGTCCGGCCTCGCGGTGTTCGAGACGATCGTCGAGGCCGGCAGCTTCGCACGAGCGGCGACGCGGCTTGGATTGTCCGCCTCTGCGCTCAGCCATGCGATGCGGTCGCTTGAGACGAAACTGGGCGTTCGATTGCTCGACCGTACCACCCGGTCGCTGGCGCCGACGCCTGCAGGCGAGGAACTGCTGGCGCGGTTGAGGCCGGCGATCGCCTCGGTCGCGGGCGCGCTGGCCGATCTCGACAATGCCCGCGAACGGCCGGCGGGGCGGATCCGGGTCAGCGCGCACCGGGTCGCGGCGATCTACGCCATCCTGCCGCGGCTGGCCGACTTCGCGCGCGCCTATCCCGACATCGCCGTCGAACTGGTGGTCGACGACGGGTTCGTCGACATCGTCGCGGACCGCTTCGATTGCGGGATCCGGCATGCCCAAACCCTGCAAGCCGACATGATATCGGTTCGTATCAGCGCGCCAGTGCCGCTCGTCTTCGTCGCCGCCCCGGCTTACCTCGCCGATCATCCCGCTCCCGTCGATCCCGACGATCTCGTCGCGCATCGGTGCCTGTGTTACCGGTACACGTCGTCCGGCGTCGTCCACCGCTGGGAATTCGAGCGGGATGGCCGGACGGTCGAACGGTCAGTCCGCGGTGACTTCATCACGAACGATATCGACGTGATGCGCGACGCTGCAGCGGCAGGGCTGGGGGTTACTTGCCTGCCGCTGCCACATGCCGCGCTGCAACTGGCCACCGGGACGCTTGTCGAAGTGCTGGCCGGCTGGGCACCCAGGCTGGCCCCGAACCACCTCTACTATCCCAGCCGACGTCAACCGACTGCCGCCTTCCAGGCCTTCGTGACGGCAATGCGCGTGTGATCGAAAGCGTGCTTCGACAAGATTGAGGGCAGTTGATGATCAGCATGAACAAGGGGCACTTCGATTGGGGGACGTCGCCGTCAACCTTCGAAGGCTCACGGGTATGAATGAGTGTCTGAAGTTGGGAAAAGGGAAGGCGGGCCCGAACGGCTGAAAGTGGGTCGTGTTCGGGGGGGGCGCAGTCGTCGGCTGACATGCTAAACTTATCCTGAAGCCTTCCGCTACGGCATGGCAGATGCCCGAAAATTACAGGTCGATCGAAGCGGACAGCTTGAAGGTTTGCGGGGCGCCTTGAAGCAGATCCGGGCGCGAGCTGTCGAAGGCCGTCGCCCAATATCGCTTGTTCGCAACGTTATCGACAGCGAAGCGCAGCGTCAGCGCCCGATCGCTTACTACCGCAACATAGCGGGCACCGAGATCGAAGCGCGTCCAGCTCGGCAGCGATAATGTGTTCGCGGCGTTGGCGGGTTGCTCGCCGGTGTGCACGACCCGACCGGTAAGCGTGAGCGCCCGGATGAACGGCAGATCCCATTCGACGTTTCCGTTGACCAGGTAGTCCGGCACGCCGGCGACCTTGCGGCCCTCGTTCAAACCGTTCGTTTGACGCCGCAGCCTGGCATCGATCACCGACCCGCCGGTGATGAGCCGCAGGCCCTCGACCGGCTCCGCCTGGATGCTCAGTTCGATACCCTTGTTGCGCTGAAGCCCGGAGGCTTCGAACCTTGCTGCGTTCGCGGGCGGTGCCAGCAGGGCCGTCGCAATTGCTGTTGCCCGTTCGGTGGTGAAGAGTGAAAGACTGGCACTCACCGCGTCGAGGGTGAGCTTGCCGCCGACCTCGTACTGCGTCGACCGGAATGGCGGCAGCACCTCCCCGACGTTGATGATGTTAAGCCCGCCGCTGATTGCGGGGGCTGTCGCGCCCTGAACCAATGCCTCGATGCGATTGGCATAGAGCGAGACATGTTCGACGGGCTTTACGACCAAGCCAACCACCGGTGTCACCGCGTCCTTGCGATACTCGCCGGTCTGCAGCGCGGTTACGTTCGAATAGGCTTTAACGGCGATCTGCTGCAGACGCAGGCCGCCCGTCAGCAGGATGCGGTCGTCCCACACACCGATCGTGTCGGAGGCGAATGCGCTGGTCAGGCGGGTCCGCGAGATCGGAAAGGGATCGTCCAGATTACCGCCACGCGACGTGACGCGGCTGGGCTGGGGCACAACGACGGGTGCATAGATATTGGTGGTGCCCGACGAGATCGCGTAGAACTCGAACGCGTTGCGGTTGGTCAGCCAGCTCATCGAGCCACCAACGTTGAATTCGTTGGTCACGCCGCCCGCTGCCAACTTCACGCGTACCCCGGCCTGTGCCGCCTCGTTGTTGTCGGTGCGGGGGATGCGCGAGCCGGATACTGACGCTGCCCCCGTCGTCGCGTTGAGCAGAGAAAGCGTGCTGTAGAACCCGTCTTCGGCGCCATCGCGCGCACCGAACGCGGCGTAGACCATTGCATTGTCCGACAGATCGTATTCAGCGCGGAACTGGCCGTAGATGTCGCGCAGGTTGGTGAAGTAATAGGGCTGGCCATAATTGGTGTTGGCCTTGGGCACCCTCGGGATGACGGTGACCGCGGCCGGAAGCGTCAGCTTGGGGCGGATCTGGTTGACGCGTACCTTCTGGTAGGCGAGATCGAGCGACAGTCGCAGCGGTCCGTTGTCATAGTCGATCGCGCCGCCAAGCAGGTAGGCGCTACGGAACTCGTCGTTGATCGCGACGACGCCGCGCCGGGCTGCGCCGTTGATACGCACGCCCCACTCGCCACCGGTGCCGAAGCGACGGCTGACGTCGAAGCTTCCACCGACATGCCCGCTAGACGTGTAGTTCGTCGTCAGCCGGGTCAGGGGCGTCTTTCCGGCGCGTTTGGGAACAAGATTGACGCTGCCGCCGATCGCAGTGCCGCCGGGTGCTGCACCGTTGAGGAATGCGCTCGACCCGTTCAGGACCTGGACTGCGTCATACAGTTCGGGCGCGATCAACTGGCGCGGCGTGATGCCGTACAGCCCATCAAAGCCGATATCGTCGCCCGCGAGTGCGAAGCCGCGGATGACGAACTGTTCGGCCGCGTTGCCAAAGCCGTAGCTCGTCCGCACCGACGGGTCGTTGTCGAGCACCTGACCAAGCGTCTGCGGCTGCTGGTTGAGGATCAGTGCGGAATTATAGCTCTTGATCGCGAAGGGAACGTCCTCCGCCGGTTTGTCACCGAGCACGCCGATCCGCCCGCCGTGCGTCACGCCGGTCTGGTTCGCCTTCTGCGCGGTGACGACGATCTCCTCAGTGCGATCTTCAGACGCCGCATCCTGTGCATAGACGGGACACGCGAAGGCCAAGGCGGATGCGCCAACCGTTAGGCGTACAAGAGAGTGGGTCTTGATCACAGGGTATGTCCTCGATTGCGCGCATTGCGAGACGCAGATGTCAGTCAGATGCGGCGGGCATGCATGGCCCAGGCGACGGTCAGGATCGGCACGGCGAGCCCGGTCCACGAAAGCGCGTCGCGCCAACCGTCACCGGTCAGCGCCGCGATCAACGCGATGACGCTCAGCGCCGCTATTGCGATCGGAGCAGCGAAGATCGTTGCAACACTTTGCCGCGATGGTCGGCGTTGCGTCATGCTGCGGGCATGACGATGCCGCCGGTCTCGACCTCGCGGACGTGCGCCGCAGGAGATGCGCGTCGCTTACCGAGCCATAGATATAGCCCAGTCGCGAGCACGATGATCGTGAAGAGGTCGAGCACGGCCCAAAGGACCTTGAGCGGCAACCCACCATAATCGCCGAAATGCAGCGGGCGGGATATCGAGAGTGCCTTATTGTACCACGGCATCGACCGCGCGGTGGTGAAGGTACCGGTTTCGGCATCGATTAACGCAGGTGTGAGAAGACGTTCGGTGAGCGGGGTATCGCCCTGAAAAAACACGGCATAATGATGCTTCGAGCTGAAGTTACCGCCCGGAAATCCGATGAACTGTGGACTGTTGCCGGGAAGTGCCTTGCGCGCCGCGGTCATCGCCTTGTCCAACGACCCGTAGCGCGAAGGCGGCAGCGCGTTCTTGCCGCCATATTCGCGTGTCATCGCGGCGAGCTCGTTCCGCTGCCAGAGCGCGTTGATCGGCTTTTCCAGCGTGTTGATTACTCCGGTGAACCCCACGACCGTCATCCAGGCCAGTGCGACGATGCCGAGCAGATTATGATAGTCGAGCCACTTGAGCCGCGTGCTGCGGGACGTTCGCAGCGTGCCGAAGGCGAGCTTGCGCATGAAAGGCGCGTAGAGCGCCACGCCGGAAACGAGCGCGGCGGTGAACAGCAAGCCCATCGCACCCAGGAACAACATGCCCTGCAGCCCCAGGAACATGTCCGTATGGAGCTTCAGCAGGACATGCATGATGCCGCCGCGATCCTCCTTACTCAACAACTTGCCGGTCGACCGATCGAAGACCTGAGTGGTCATTTCCGACCCGAGTGCGTGGGGTGTCGGTCCAGTGGTTATGGTCATCGATGGCTGGTCGTTGTCGAAAGCCATGAACAACGGCACTTCACCTGGGCGTGTGGCGAGTGCCTTGGTCATCATTGTGTCGAGAGGTAGTAGTCCTCTAACGTTGGTAGAGGATCCAACCCCCGGCATTCCGAATTTCAGGGCGCTGCCACTCGCGCGATCGATCTCGTCACTAAAGATGAGCGGCACGCCCGTCAGGCATAGCATCAGCAAGAACACCGTGCAGATCAGGCTGGTCCATTTGTGCACGAGATACCATACGCGGATCGAGGAACTCGTCATCAGGGTGCATTGCCGGAACGTTGATATCAACTCGCAATAGCGTAGTAGGCGGGTTGCAAGTGATCTGTCAATTTGATCCGACGTTCAGGCAGTGCAAACGACGACGATGCGACCGAAGCACTCTGAGCCTAAGGCAGTACAGTGGTTCAAAATCTGGAAGCTGAACGGGCTGCTGGTTCCGGGCGGTGGCGAGCGCTGAGTCAACGACCGCTAATGGGTCAGCGCCACTGCGAAGTTGGCGGCAGCTCTCGACCAACTCAGGCCCTTCTTCAGACAGCGCCTGAAAGACCGCTTCTGCCGCAACCGGCCGTTCGCCTGCCAACGAGCCGCCGGACAGCAGTGCGCCCGATTCCGGACGTTCCTAGCGGGAAGCGCTAGTTCAAAAAGCGGTCACACGCTCGATCCTTGGACAGTATGACGCCGCGTGCAGCCTTGGGTTGAAATTGCCACGCTATCCGCGCCAAGTGCCGCGATGATGTGGATACTGAAACTCAACACGCTCGAACCCGGCGACGTCATCCTCGAGCCGGGGATCGATAGGGTGGCGAAGGCGACCGGCGGCATCTACGGCCACGCGTCGATGGCGCTCGGCAAGCTCGTCAGGATCGAGGCCGGTAAGGACGACGGCGTCGTCATCGCGCCGTTCGACTTGGCCGCCTACAACCGCAACGGCGAGCGCGTGGTAGGCCTGCCGTTGGAGAGTGCCGACGCGCTGGTGCTCAGGCGCCGGGAGCGGCTCGACCTCGGCACGCTCGACGGGAGGGCCCTGTGGGAGGCGGGCCGCGCATACGATCTGCACAGGGCTCTCGACCTACCCGACCTCGTCCCCCGCGCGCGGGACCAGCTCGTCAAGCTGCTTGCCTGGCAAGGTGCCGAGCCGAATCCGGACGGCCGCACATGTTCCGAGGTGGCGGCGCGCATACTCGACCTTCCGGCGAAGAATGTCAGCCCGAACGCGCTCGTCGGCGTCGAGCAGCTGAAGGTGGTCGAGGGCGCAATCGTGCCGGTGGACGATACCTGGACGCCCGAGAGGGTGAACACCGCTGCTGGCTCGCTCGCGTCGCTGGTGGCCGGCGTCGAGGTTGGACTTGCCCGCGACATCATGGGCTTGGCCGATGGCCTGGCGGCGGAAATTAAGGCGGAGACGATATCGGAGGCGGCGGCAGGCGACCGCCTTACCAGCCACGCCGACGGCAAGCTGCGCGACGCCATCGTGGCGTTGTTGGGTATCCGGGAACTCGAAAATTCGATCCTCCACGAGGAGACGCAGCGGGTGTGAGGTGTCGGGTCCGACGAGGTTGGCGGAGCTGAATCGGGTATTTGGGGGATTTAGGCGATGCAATACGAGGTGCACGGACCGTTCTGGTCGCCGCGGGCGCAGACCGAGGCCGACGGCGACGCGCTCCGCGCGTTCTGGGACAAGATACAGGAGATGGTGCCCGGCCTCCCGCGCGCCATCGGGATCTACGTTTTCTCGACGTGCCACGGCGAGACGTTCACGCCGTGGTATGTCGGCAAGACCAACGCCAAGACGGGGTTCCGCGGCGAGATTTTCCAGGACCACAAGCTCAACCACTACGTCAGCGCCAGCGAGCGCAAGCGCGGCTACCCGGCGATCCACCTCATCGCCAAGGTCGAGCCGGTGAGGGGCAACTACTGCAAGGCCTCGAAGCGGTCCGGCCGCGAGATCGACGAACTGGAGACCGTGATGATCGGTATGGCGCTGCGCGCCAACCCTCATGTCCGGAATTCCAAGAAGACGTGGTTCAATCGCACGTGCCAGGTCCCAGGGATCATCGGCGAGTCCCTAACCGGCCGGCCCACCGACGCGGTCGCCACCCTCAGGAACACGCTGAAGCTGTAGGCCGGCGGCGAGCGCCGTTGCGCCACCCGCTCGGATGGCCCTAGTATCGGCCCAATGCGCGTCCCCGGAACCATGACCATCGTCGCCACCGAGCGACTGCTCGCCGACCTAGCGGGTCAGGCGACGGACATGATCCTTACGGTTCCGACCCATGGGCGGCACCATCTCGCTGGCGGCGAGTCCGCGATGGTGCAATTCCTCGCGACGTGGGCGCAGCGGCAGCGCGTGCCGACCGTCTCGACCTTCGCGCGCGGCGCCGCCGACCGGCAGGTCGCCGATCTGGCGGGGCAGCTACACGGCCTTGCGGTAGCGCTGGTGGCCGACGAGGTTCGCGGCGTCGACGGCCAGCCGATCCGCGATCGGTTGTTCGAACTGGCCATCGACCGCCTGAGGATCGTCCAGGGTGCGCGACCCTCCATTGCTTCGCGGGGCCCGCAGTTCGAGCTGATGTGCGCGGACCATCTGGGGCTATCCGCGCCGAGCCTGCTCTACGCGCTCGATCTCGATGGCGTCGCCCGGCTGCGCGACGCTCGGGCGTTCCGCGATCTCGCGGTCCAGATCATGGCGGCCACCGTGCCCGGCACGCTGGAGGCGATGCTGCCGCGGGACATCAGGAGCACGCTGGCGTCGGCGCTCTACGAACTGTTCCGCAACACCGAGGAGCACGCCCGGCTAGACGACCGGGGAAACCAGCTGCGCAGGTCGCTGAGGGGCATCCACGCGCGGCGGCATGCGATCGAACCGGCCACGCTGGCTGATATCGTCGGGAGCTTCGAGCCGCTGGCGGAGTGGGCGCGACGGCTGCCGCGGCCTCGCGCGGATTCGCGCGACGCGCAGATGCTAGAGCTTTCCGTTTTCGATTCCGGCCCTGGGTTCGCCGCGCGCTGGAGCGGGCGCCCGCTCGACCTCATCGAACCGCCGGAAGAGCTCGACGCGATCGTGAACTGCTTCTCGAAGCGCGGCAGCAGCAAGGCCCGGTCGGCGGCCGGCCTGGGACTGTGCAACCTGGTCGACCTGCTGCGCGCGAAGGGGGGCTTCCTGCGGCTGCGCACCGGACGGCGCTCGCTCTACGCCGACCTCTCGCGCGAGCGTGACCGCGCCTATGGCGACCCTCCCGACCTGCGCGCGTGGACCACCGGTGCGGGCGATCCGGCGCGTGTCGCGGGCACGCTCGTCACGCTGCTGCTTCCGCTCGCTCCCGAAGCATGAAGCCGATTTTTCTCAACCGCTTCGAGAAGGTCGTGGACGACGTGCCGGTCGACGCCTTGGTGGCGTTCGTCGGCATGGACGGGCTGGAGGGGTTCACGATCGGCGAGCCCGTGGAGCGCGAGGTGGAGGCCAGGCTCAGCCCAGACGAGTTGATCTTCGTCGCACGCGCCCCGGAGGCGAAGCGGCTCGCCGCCGAGATCGCGACGTCGCGCGATTTCCGCCGGATGCGCGAGCGGGTCGGCCCCCGCGCGGCGGTCACGGTGCTCGGCTTCGACGTCCGCGGCAAGGAGACGGTGCGCGTCGAGGTCACGAAGGGCGACGTCCGCAGCGGCATCGCGCTCGACGAGATCGTGCGGCGGGGGGTCACGGCGATCTTCCGCGAACGGGGTGGCTTCGTCGAGTCGACCGCCAGCTTCCATTTCCTGAATCCGTCCGGCCGCCACACCAGCCGGTTCATCAGGCTGTCGAATCTGCTGGTCTGCCATAGCGAGATTTCGTTCATTGCGCTGGCGATGCTCGGCTCGATCTCCAAGGATGCGCATTACGTCTACGTGGACACGCCGTCACTGTTCGCCGTCGTCAGCACCATGAATGAGCACCGGTTGGCGCTTGATCCCAAGCTACCGCAGCTCGTCGCCGACAGTTTCCGGTCCTACGAGGAGGTCGACACCTACGACTTTACCGGGGTGGCCACGGCCACGGCGATCATTTCGGCATCGTCCAGCGGCACGCTCGCGAAGCGGGTGGAGGCGCGCGGGCTCGACGCATCGCGGATCGTCCACACCCTTTACCTCGGCAAGATCGCCCCCGGTGTGAACTTCGCGGTCGACCTGCGGAGCGACCCTGACCTCAATCCGGCCGGACTAAAGACCGAGCGCACTACATACGACAACCCCGGCGTGTGCGAGCTGTGCCAGAACAACTCGACCCCGATACCGCTGCGGGGCGACCAGTTCGACATCGCCCCGCCGCAGCCGAAGGCGCTCACCGTCAAGGTGACGCACGCGCCGAAGGGGTTGGCGCAGACCATGAAGCGGTTGGCCGGTGGCGACTGCTTCCAGGTCTTCGCCTCTAAAGACCGCCAGCTGCGCGTCGACGTGCCGGCCCTGCTGGCCGTCAATGAGTTCGACGACCGACTCGCTTTCTTCGTCCGGCGCGACATCCCGCCGGTGAGGCACATACTGCTGACCGACCCCGAGGCCCGCGCGCTCGCAACCCGGGTCTCGGCGATCGCCGGCTTCACGCCGGTGCTGCACGATCGCGACGACCTCGACGCGCTGGAGGCAGCCCTCACCGGGGGGCCGCCGGGAGCGCTGCTGGTGGTGTCGTCGGTTATCGGCAGCGGGCGCGTGCTGCTCGACATCAGCCGCGACCTGAGGCCGTTCTGTTCCGATCGTCCGATAATATACCTGGTCGGGTTCGCGCGGACGGTGAGCGAGGCGGCCATCGAGGCGCTGCGGCGGGACCTCGAGATGACGAAGTGCCCGGTGCCACACCAGCTCGCCATCGTCGAGCGGATCGATCTGCCTGGATCCGATTTCGCCAACTCTTGGACGCGAGAATACACTTTCCTGAACCTGCAGGGCGGCGCCGGCCTCTCGCCGGCGTTGGCGGCGCGCCGGGACAGACTGGCGGAATCCTCGCGGCCGCTGCTCAACGAGCTGTTCCTCGCGAACAAGGTCGGCGCGCGTCTCGATCTCCGCCCCGGCTTCGCGTTCTGGCCGGAGGCGCTCGCGACCCGCCCCCATGCCCAGAGCGACGTGTTCGTGACCGTCGCCGCTGTCCTCCAGCAGCTCAGGAACGTCGATCGGGGCGAAGGCGACGCCCTGGTGACCAACTGGTTTCAGCAGACCCTGCTCTCGCCTGCCAACTTTGGGCGCTACAACGACGGCATCATCCAGGCGAGCCTGCTCCGTGCGGCCCGTCCGACCGAGCTCGACTTCGCGAGCGACGCCGCCCTCAGTCGGGACGCCGGGCGGATCATCCGCCGGATCGCCGGCAACCCGACGCGCGCCCAGGGCGAGGCGGCGGCTGAATTCCTCGTGGCGATCGGCACCGGCCGGTTGAAGCTGGAACGCGCAGATCTCGACGTCGTGCTCGCGCCGATCCCGGGCGCGCCGCAGGTCGTCGAGGAACTGCGGCAACTCGCGCTGAAGGCAACGGCAGGTAACTGAACGCAGATTAGCCGAGGCCCCGTGGATCTTCTAGCTGAGGTCGGCGAGAGGCAGCTGCCCCGCGCTTTGCTTAATAGGCGGCAGACAGTTCACGGCCAGCCTTGCTCATTCGGAGCCACGGCACCGGGCATGCCTTGAAGGTCCGCTCCTGCCCGAAGCCGTCATTCACTCGGCGGATCGGGAACGACGGCTTTGTCCCATTTTTCGCCGTTCCGCGTCCCCGACACGTCGCTTACGGGGAGCGGACCAGTCTACGTGAATGAATGACCGAAGCTGGGAAGCGAGCGCGGCGGCCTGAACGTCCACTTGTGGGTCGCTCCTGACGCTGAGCTGCCTGTCAGGTAACGCCTCATTTCCAACCGTTCAGTTGCGCCCTAGAAGAAAGCCTAAGGTCTATTATACGTTAAGCGGCCTGGCTTTACGAAAGGGACACACGATCCGCCCAGCTCGCGGGGCGAGGTAACGCCAGTCTCTTCACGACGCCGCAATGGTCCATCGCGGCGCTTTACGCGAGAGGATCAGGTCCGCGATCGCGGGGCGGATGAAGAAAGCGGTTATGTCGATGACCGCATGTGCTGTCATGACCCGTAGCAGCGATCCGTGATGCAGATAGTATATTGTCAACAGCGCACCCGCAGCTGTGGTGGCAAGCACCCCCTTCCAACCGTAATGCGCGTGCGCCAGACCGAACGCCAACATCGACAGAACTAGCGAGACCGTGAGCGAGCCCGTGACCTGCAGAAACAGCAGCGGAAGCGCCAGTCGGAAAAACAGCTCCTCGCTGAAACCTGCATTCAGGCTGAGCAACAGCGCCAGCGTTGCTTCGCGACGGTTGCGGGGGATCAGCGCTTGGTCCGGACCTGCCCCTGGCGCTAGGCTTTTCTTGATCTGCCGCCACTTGATGGCGACCGATAGAACCATGCCAAAGAAAAGTCCGATCGCTATCGGCAGCCACTGATCGCCGGAGATCGACCCACCGGACTGTAGCAAGCGGCTCGCTGGGGCAAACGCCGACGGGAAGCCGTTGAAGGGCCATAACGCGTCGGACAGCCAAAGGCTGAACACGCTTGCACTTACGAGAACGACGAAGCTCTCGATCAGCCATCGCCGGTACAGCCGCTGCCGGTCGATCGTGTCGGACTGCGTCTGGAAGCGTGCGTACGCCGTGATATCCCTCCGCACCCACCATGTCCCCGCGATGAGCATGACGGCAATCCAAGCCAATATGAGCAGCATGTTCGTTCCCTTGTGCCAGTTTCCGTATTGGAAAGTGAATGTTGCTTTCCATATCGTCAAGTCGTAAGTTGTGAAGGTGGAAAGCGGGCGGGCGGCCTGCGGGAGAATTGCGCATGAATGAGGAGGAAGCTGCTCGTTTGCTGGACGTGATGCGGGTTACACGCGGGGCGTTGGCTAAGCGGGCGAAATGGTCCTTAGCGCGCCATGGCGTGGTGGGATTGCTGTTGGGCGGCCTGATCGCCGGCTTTGCGCTGCCCGGGCCATGGCCGTTGATCGTGGCGGCCGCTTGCATGGCCGCCACCGCGATGGTGGTCGCCCGCGATCGGCAGCGGGACGGGTTCTTCGTCAGCGGTTATCGGTCGGGGCGCACTTGGCGGGTGACGCTCGCGATGCTGCTGGTCGGGTTGGCTGCTCTGATAGCTGCCACGGGCCTTAAGACACGCTATGGTCTGGCTTGGGCGCCGTTCGCGGTTGGTGGCGGCATGGTGGTGTTCGCTACGATCATGAGCATCGTGTGGGAGCGGGTGTACCGGAGGGAACTGGATGGAGCGCAAGATGGGCGCTGAACGGCTGGATCCGCTGATCCACCCACCGGCACGGCTACAGCTCATGGCATTGCTGACCGATGTGAGCGAGATGGAGTTTGGGACTGCGCGCGACGTCATCGGGGTCAGCGATTCCGTTCTGTCCAAGCATCTTTCGCAGTTGAGTGATGGTGGATACATCGAGTTGCGGAAGGCTACGGTGAACACCCGGCAAAGGACCTGGATCGTTGCCACGGCCGCGGGGCGGAAAGCCTTCAAGGGTCATGTCCTGGCATTGCAGGCACTTGCGTCTGGACGAGTGCCTTCAGGCGCGTGACAGTAAGGGCAATTGCCAGACCGTGGTGCGCAAATAGTTTTTGAAGGGGCTGAGCCGTCCGCTTGGTCCGCAGAGCTGCCCCCCGCGTCTCACCCAAACTCGGCTGTTAGGCGACCGCTCAGTAAATCTACGAACGATCGTCCGCCCGAGATGAACAGACGTCCGAAGTTGGGGGCGGGTCGAATGCGCACGACCGTCTGCAACTGGGTCTGGCCGGAAGCCGTAAGGGAGGGTGCGTTCGCCCACTTGCAGACATTCAAGGCGCATGTGAAAGTAGCGTCGATGGAGGGTGTCTGTGACTGTATCGGCCAGTTCTCGAGCAGCTAATCTCGGACGCTGGCGTCCGGCCCTTTGGGCTATCCTTGGGGTCTTACTCCTCCTTCCGGCCATCGCGATGTTGTTCACCGATGAGGTGCGTTGGACAGATGCCGATTTCATTGCGGCTGCCGCCATTTTCGCCGTTTTCGGCTGTGCGATTGAGTTGATTGTTCGGTTCGTTGACCAGTCGGTCTTACGGATGGCTCTCGTTTGCGGAGTGATAATAGCGGCCTTGGCGATCTGGGTCGATGGTGCAGTCGGCATCCTCTAGCTTGTGTATCGGGACGGCGATTTTTCTCTTCCATCGCTACGTCAGGATGGTGTTGTCCGCCGCGGTTCACGCGCCAGCTGAAGGCGCGTCCTCTTCGCAGATTTGAATAACCGGTCTGTTGCAGATTACCAGTTATCCATTAATCCGTTTGATCAAGCATGCGCATCGATCCTAAGGCTAGATCATTGGTAAATCCGGTAAAACTAAACGATCGGGAATCGATGCGGCTTGCGGCGCTGGAACGCTACGAGGTGATGGACACGCCACGTGAAGCGTCGTTTGATGATCTTGCAGGACTGACGGCAAAACTGCTCGACGCGCCCATCGCGGTGATAAATCTGATCGGTGAAGGCCGGCAGTTTTTCAAGGCCGAGGTTGGATTGGGGGTGCGCAGCACGCCGCTCGAAAGTTCGTTCTGCGTCAAGGCGCTGCTCGAGGACGATTTCCTTCTGATCTCCAACCTTGCCGTCGATGGGCGGTTCGAGTGCAATCCGCTGGTGACAGGCGATCCGCATATCCGGTCCTATGCCGGCGCATTGCTGAAAACGGGCGAGGGCCTGCCGATCGGGACGCTTTGCGTACTGGACCATCGCTCTCGGGAATGGACCGCGCTTCACCAGGAAACGCTACGCGTTCTGGCACAGCAGGTCATGGCGCAACTCGACCTCCGGTTGACGATGAGGCAGCGCGATCGTCGATACGACGAGGTCCGCGAGAGCGAGGACCGGTTCCGCAACATGGCGGACCATGCACCCGTGATGATGTGGGTGACCGACCCACAGGGCAACTGCACGTACCTCAACCGGCAGTGGTACATTTTCACCGGTCAAACGCCTGTGGAAGCCGAGGGGCTGGGTTGGCTCGATGCAACCCATCCCGACGACAAGGCCGAGGCTGGACGCATCTTTCTCGAGGCCAATGCTGCGCAGGCACCGTTTCGCCTCGATTACCGGCTCCGTTGCGCCGACGGTTCATACCGTTGGGCAATCGACGCGGCGTCGCCCCGGTTCGGTCAGGATGGCCAGTTCCTCGGATATATCGGTTCGGTCATTGATATCGACGAGCGTCGCGCCGCAGAAGATGCGGTCAGGCACTCGAGTGCGCTCCTGGCGGCGGTGATGGAGGCCGTGCCGGGGGTCGTCTATGCCAAGGATCGCTCGGGACGGATGCTGGCCGCCAACCGGGGGACGGCCGAGCTGGTCGGCAAGCCGTTATCGGCGATCATCGGGCGAACCGATCGTGAGTTTCTCGACGACCCCTCTCAGGCGGCCGCGATCGAGGTCAACGACCGGCGGATCATGGCCGAAAACTACGTGGAGGTCCTGGAGGAAGAGATCAGCCTCCCCGACGGGACCTGCGCAACCTGGTTGTCTACGAAGGCTCCCTTTCGCGATGCCGACGGGATCGTGGTCGGACTGGTGGGATCCTCGATTGACATCAGCGAACGTAAACGGGCCGAGGACGCACTCGTGCACCTGAACGAGACGCTCGAGGAGGAGGTCGTCGAGCGCACGGCGGAACGCGATCGGATGTGGGAAACGTCGCCCGATCTCATGCTTGTCATCGATTTTGACGGCGTGTTTCGTCGCGTCAATCCGGCGTGGACGGCGATGTTGGGGTATGACGCCACGGCACTGGTCGGGCATCACGTCAACGAGTTCGTTCTCGAAGAGGATCATCCACGAACAGCCGAGGCATTACGTCTTACCGCAGATGGCCAGCGGCCGGATGTCGAGGTGCGCTATCGTCACAAAGATGGTTCGGTTCGCTGGATATCCTGGGTTGCGGCACCGGCCGGCGACATGACCTATGCAACGGGCCGCGACGTCACTGCAGTAAAGGAGCAGGCCGAAGCCCTGGCGCAGGCAGAAGAACAGCTTCGCCAGGCGCAGAAGATGGAAGCGGTCGGCCAATTGACCGGCGGACTGGCACACGACTTCAACAATCTGCTGACTGCCGTGACCGGTGGGCTAGAGCTGCTCGGCGCCAAGCTTGCGAAGGGCGAGTACGACAAGGTCGATCGTTACATCAGCATGGCGCAGACCGGCGCCAATCGCGCGGCCGCGCTGACCCAGCGCCTGCTTGCGTTTTCGCGTCGGCAGACCCTCGCGCCCAAACCAACAGATGTCGACCGACTGATCGCCGAGATGGAAGAAATCATCGATCGCACATTGGGGCCCTCGATCGAGGTCAAGGTCGTCTCTGCCAACGGCCTTTGGCCGATCCTGGTCGATGCGCCGCAGCTCGAGAATGCGTTGCTGAACCTGTGCATCAACGCGCGCGATGCGATGCCCGAAGGCGGTCAGCTGACGATAGAAACGGGCAATAAGGCGCTCGATGCACGCGCCGCGGCGGCGCAGGATCTGCCACCCGGCGACTATGTGTCGCTCTGCGTGACGGACACGGGAACCGGCATGGAACCCGAGATAATCGAGCGTGTGTTCGATCCGTTCTTCACGACCAAGCCGATCGGCGAGGGCACCGGACTCGGCCTGTCGATGATCTACGGGTTTGTCCGGCAGTCCGGGGGGCAGGTCCGCATCTATTCCGAAGTAGGGCAGGGGACGACGATGTGTCTTTACTTGCCTCGCCTCGTCGGCTCGCAAGATCTCGACGATGCAGGTCCGTCACCGGAAATGCGGCACCGTGCCCAGCAGGGGCAGACCGTTCTGCTGGTAGAGGACGAAATCGCGATCCGCGAATTGGTCAGCGAAATCCTGGGCGACGCCGGGTACCGCGTCCTCACCGCCAGCAATGGACCGATGGGCGTTGCCATTCTGCAAACGAACGAGCGCATTGATCTGCTCGTTACCGATGTTGGCCTGCCCGGGGGCCTGAATGGCCGTCAGGTAGCCGATGCTGGCCGTGTCGCCCGGCCCGAATTGAAAGTACTCTTCGTAACTGGCTATGCCGCAAACGCAGCCGTTGGGGCGGGCCATCTAGACAAGGGGATGGAGGTCCTGACCAAGCCATTCAACATCATCGAACTGGAGCGGCGGGTCGGGGAGATGATTTCCAGCTGAGGGGGGTTATGACGGTCGAATCGAACAGATGGAGCAAGGATGATTGAAGCAGGCCTCTGGGGCTTCGTGGGGGGATCCGCGCTGATCCTCGGCGCGGCCATTGCCTGGTTCGTAACGCTGCCGCAGCGGCTGATCGCCGGCATCATGGCGATCGGATCGGGCGTCCTGATATCTGCTGTAGCCTTCGATCTGATGGACGAAGCCTTCAGACGTGGCGGGTTTGATTGCACCGCAAGCGGCTTTCTAGGCGGCGCGCTGGTGTACACGATCGCCAATATCGTCATTTCGAAACGAGGTGCGCGGCATCGCAAGCGGTCCGGATCGAATGCTGACGAACGCCAGCCGGATGCCGGAAGTGGTGGTGGCCTGGCGATCGCCGTGGGTGCGCTGCTCGACGGCATCCCGGAGTCCGTCGTCATCGGTGTCAGTTTGCTGGGCGGTACAGGCGTCAACACCGTCACGGTTGCCGCGATTTTCCTGTCCAACGTGCCCGAGGGGCTCTCGAGCGCGGCCGGTATGAAGAAGGCGGGCCGAAGAGCGCGCTACGTGTTCGGGGTGTGGATCGGAATCGCGCTGGCATCCGGCCTCGCCGCGATGATCGGCAACGTCGCTCTGGCCCACGCGGGACCAGACCTAATCGCGGCCGTGACGGCTGTCGCCGCGGGGGCAATACTGGCCATGCTGATCGACACCATGATCCCCGAAGCAACTGAGGCGACACATGACTACAGTGGGCTGATAGCCGTGGTGGGCTTCCTGCTAGCGTTCATTCTGACTAAATCTGGCGGTTAATCGATAGCGGGAAGGCGTAGCCGGTTCGATTGAATTAACGCCCTCCGGTATCGGTAGCGCAAGATCGTCAACCTAACTTCCATGTAGCCTCGGTACGCAAACTGCCTTTGGCGCGGTACGCAAGTCAGTTCGATTGCCTCAGAAATGACTGCCTGACTAAAATAAATAAATGGCAGAAAGAGTGAGGTGAGAAACCGTCCCTAAATGTCTGCATGTGGAAAGTTCGAAAGGGCCTAAAATGGTCGACTACGGGTTTTGTTGCTATGTGCTGTAGAACGGCGAGCGATTTTATCCACCGTATCACAAGCGTCTCAAAGATCTGTAATATTCTTGAACTACGTGTTATTGCCCAACCTTAAATTGTAAGCCAATCACGACGGCATCGGCTGGTGCAGGGTTTCCTCCTGGGTTCACGACGTATTGTACGTCGGGCTGAATGCTCAGCCACGGCGTGAGCACGGCATTGTAGACCGCTTCGATCACGACGTCCCGACCACTCGTACTGCGTTTGTGCACATTGCCGAAGTTGGCAGATGCGAACGACAAGCCAATCTGATCGTTACTGCGGCTTGGGGTCAAACCCGTATAGACCAGACCACCGCCAAAATAGCTTCCGATCGGGTTATAGCGCTTGTCGGCGATGCCGAACCGCAACCAGCCCGCTAATCCAACGGCATCATCCGCTCGTGTTCCGATGAGCCTCCGCTCAACAAAAGCATAGATACCCTTGTTGCCGCGACCGGTGTCGGGAGAAGGAGGCAGCTTGTCGAAGCGCGCGGTATAGCTCCAGACGCCAATTGCCGCTTTTGAACCGCCCTCAAGGTAATTCACCTCACCGACGACAAGTGCGCCATCTTTGCCAGAAAGCTTAATCGCGGTGCGCTTTGGATGTGCAGGATCGCCTGGAACGCCATCGAGTATCGCCACCCGTCCCAGCCAATGCTCGCCTAACTTCACCTCGCCACGAATGGCCAGCGAAGTGATTGGGAAGATCGATGGGCCGTTACGGCCGGTCTGCGCGATGTCAGCGCCGATACCGTGGGACGATAGAAGAAAGAGTCCACCGCTCTGCGTGGTATCGAATTCCGAATTGAGGTTATAGAGTCTCGCCTTGATTGACCCGGCGCTCCCTACATCCTGTTCAAGCCAAGCCTCAAACAGACGTGCCGCACGAACCTTGGTCTCAATGTTCGAGATAGCCTGTGCGTCGCCAACAAGGCGCGAGATCGACGCGCCGTTGTTATAGATGCCGTACACGAACATCCGCGCGCCATACCAGCCCACTAGTTGGTCGGCATCGATAGCAAGTTGCAAATCGAGATTGTCGAGGTAGCGTGTTCCGCGTCGAATCCCGCCCCTTACGTTGCTACGCAGATCTGCGGTGTACACTGCGGATACCGTAACCGGTTGATCGCCTCGTTCGTTGGCAGAGCGCGGATAGCCCGTTGGACGTTGGTCCTGCGCAAACGCAGACTCGGTCAAGCTTAGGATGAAGGCGGCCGGGAAGACGCTTCGCAACCTCATCGCCCACCTGCGCCTGCGGAAAATATCTCTTCCAGATGTCGGACGGGAATGAAAATCCGACCCCGTTTTCAGCTCACACAGCTTACCACCGCGAACCCGTTGCCGTACACCTATGCGCTTCTCGCCGATCATGCAGGCCGCAATAGCGGGAAGGCGAGACAGATGGGAGAAGCCATGAGTTACACGGTCAGCCGCCTAGATTGGACCGATGCGTCCCTTGGTGTTATTGCGACGCCTCGCGGGCAGCTGGCGCTTCGTGCGAGTTTTGGGTCCGGACTAGCAACACGGGATGGAGATCCTCCAGGTCGTGTCTGGGCGGTCTGCGATCGTGGACCGAACCTGAAGGTGACGATCGCGATCGAACGCTATGGCTTGGACGTGCTCACCCCACTTGCTGACGTCTCCGGCGCCAAGATCATGCCGGATCCGACAATCGGTCCGGCGATTGCTGAGCTGCAGATCGATGACGACACGGTGACGCTGCTGCGAACCATTCGCCTTGTCGACGAGATCGGCAGCCCTGTCATGGGCCTGCCGGATGCGAGTAGCGAGCATGTCGTGCTTGAGCCGGTCTTCGACATTCAAGGCAAGCCGATTGGTCCGTCATGTCTGGGTCTTGATAGCGAGGGTATAGTAGCGCTTGCATCGGGTGGGTTCTGGATTGGCGACGAGTTTGCACCAGCGCTGGTTCGAGTGGATGACAAGGGGCAGATCGTCCAACGCCTGGTCCCGCAACAAATCGACCACGGGGGTGGCGAAGAGGTTCATGCGGGCCTGCCTGCCATTGCTGCTCGCAGGCAGATCAACCGCGGATTCGAGGCACTTTCTCTATCTGGCGACGAACGATCGCTGTTTCTCGCGTTTCAAAGCCCATTGGCTCACCCCGACGAGGACGCGCACCGCCGGGCGCGCCATGTCCGCCTGTGGCGCCTGGATACCGGAACGGGTTTCGTCACCGAGCAATACCTGTACCCGCTTGATCGCCCAAAAACTTTCCTACGTGACAGAATGCTCGGGCCGTTCGGACGCGAGGACATCAAGGTCAGCGAGATCGCGTGGCTTCCAGGTAACGGCCTCGTCGTGCTGGAGCGCGGATCGGCTACGACCAAATTGTACCGCGTCGACTTGGACACGCAATCCGTTCTTCAGCCAGAGCACCTCGACATACGCACAAGGCCTACGATTGAAGAGATGAGCGCTGCGAACGACATGGAGCTGCCCGTTCTCGCCAAGCGCCTGCTGTTCAGCAGCGACGACATACCCGAGATAAGCGCCGACCTAGAAGGAATGACATTCCTGTCGCCAACTGAGTTGCTTTTGGTCAACGACAACGACTTTGGCGTCGAGGGCGGGGAGACGAGCTTCTGGCGCATCCGCTTCGACAAGCCGCTTTGGTCGTAGATCAGGCCTCGACCGCTGCTCCTATCTCACCGTACTAGATCCAAGTTCGACGAGGCCTAGTTCGCCCCCGTCCACCATGCGAAACCCCCTTGGTCCAGCACCATATTGATGAGAGCAGCTTTGGCTGCGTCGATCTTATGCGTATTTGATCGCCATAGTTGGCAATCCCTGCTTGAGGGCCAAGATGACAGCGAATTCACTTTCAACACACGGTACGATTTGCAAAAATGGGAAATGGCAAACGACTCTGACCCTAGCGACGTTGCACGAGCGCGGGAGCTTATGAGCGAAGCGCTTCTTTTGCTGGATGCGGCCGGGATCACCCTCGCGGCAACGCATCTGGAGCAAGCTTTGCATCTAGTTAGCGAAGAACTACAGGTTCACTAAGCTTCAAAGGTCCCTTCAAGGAGGTTTTCAACCTTTACGATGCCGAGAGCCGTCAGCTGACCGGCGCAAAAGCTTGAATTAAATATGTCGATCAGGTCTTTATCTTCCAAAACC
This sequence comes from Sphingomonas sp. CFBP 13706, assembly GCF_014842355.1. Classification (NCBI taxonomy): domain Bacteria; kingdom Pseudomonadati; phylum Pseudomonadota; class Alphaproteobacteria; order Sphingomonadales; family Sphingomonadaceae; genus Sphingomonas; species Sphingomonas sp. CFBP 13706. The sequence goes on along the minus strand of NZ_JACYVM010000010.1, from coordinate 45,632 downwards.
TTCAGCCATCGGGTGAGGCTTTGTTCTCTGCACCGCGTACGTCCGGAAATCTGGCTGATACTAATACAAATACCCTCTGCTTCGGCTATATAAAGCTGTAGCAAAATCAGCCAAGCATAGTCGCTAAACAAATCATCGCCAAGCTCGGTGCGGCATAACTGCAAATCGCGATATTTTCTAATTGCGGATTGCCAAAAAAACTCAGGGGATAGTTTTACGGCACTGGGATCAACACGATTGATGGTGCCTACAAGCCTGCCGTGATCTAGACCCTTTCCCAGACGAGATACCTGTACGTCACTCCAAATTGCTGATGCATCTGGGCGAAGATACCTTTTACGAATGGTCAGCGGTCCACCACTTGCCTGAAGTTTGTCGACGAGAGGCGCGTTCCAGGTAACATCATCGGGGTGCGTTATAGCCACGTACGACATGCCGATCAGTTCGGTCTCCGATCGATGCAACAGTTCGCAGATGGCATGATCGACGGCCTGAATCTGCCCAAACGCGTCGGAAACCGAATGTCCAATCAGCATTGCGTCCCTCTTCGCCTCCGTTTTATCTCTGAGTTACGATCAAAAAAGCTTGTTGGATGCGAGGGCGATATGGGGCGTCTATTTGGTAGATCATACTAGTAAGCAACTTTACTGTCGTTTTACAATAGGTTCTAGGCGGCGCCGACGCAGCGGTAATTCGAAGTCGAGGTAATATAAAAACGTTCATGAGACGAACGGCATCGGCACGCATAAAATGCTGCCTGAATGGACGTCCAGCGCCGAGGCGAAACAAGTCGCATCCCGATGCCCGCATATGGGCCCACACTCCCGCCGGTCGCCAATCAGCGATCCTCAGTATAAAGGCGAGGCGCGATCACGGCTAAAAGGACACCATCGTCATAATCGAACATCTCGCACCTGACGCTTATGGCCTCCTTATCCTAGCACCTGAGATTGCGCTTGGCAGTGGCTGGCTTGGCGGCGACAGGGTCGTCGGTCGCGCAACCATCCGCACCTTGTTGATTAAGGCTGCTCGTTTTAGCGAAGATGAACGACAGAGACTAACTGTCTATTTGCCCAGCAGAGCGCTCACGCTCCGGTTGGATGAGGTTGAACGATACTACGAGGTGTAACACAGCTCCGGGATCGGCCGCTAAATGGTTGCCCGCCTATAAGTAGCGCTTTCCTTGCGCGGAATAGCGAAATTGACTCAGCGCAACCGTGATAGCTGAGCGCCGGTAGCGAAGGCGCCATAAGCAGGCGCAGTTTGCGATCGAATAAAGAATGTTTCGATCTATGACAGAAAGCGAAAAAGGCACCCAAGTTGCCTTGGATGCCCTTCCAGTTCGAGCTGTGCTTGGGAGCGGCTCGTTCTGTCTCGTGAAACTAGATACCGTTCGAGAGGTTGGTATCAGGGTCGTTCGTCCGCATGTCCTCAGCCTGATTTTGGCCAGTTGCCCGGACAGCATCAGCCTTGTTCTCGAGGTTGGCTTCCGCCGCGTCGTTGCCAACGTTATCCGCAGCGTCTTCCAAATTGTCGGCAACGGCTTCGGTATTCGACTCGATTTTATCGGCTGCCTGCTCGGTCGGGCTGGAGTTGCATGCCGACAGTGAAACAAGCCCTGCCGCTATCGCGATAACGAATGCCTTCTTCATGCAAAGTCCCCTGTCAGCCGAATAACGAATGGATACGATTGTTACTGTGGCTATCGGTTCCACGTCAACTACCTCGATTGAGGCCGCTAATTCGTGATTATCGTCTGATGAGTATCGTAAACGGTTACGTTTCCCTGTGTCTGGCATACCCGATCGATATTTGTCATTCTCAAGCAGGGCGCTTTCAGCCGACCAGACCGAGAAAGTGAAGGACGATCCCCGCAGCCGATGTCGCGAGCAGCGTGACGATGACGTTGGCGCGCAGGACGAACACTGCCACTGCCGCCCCTACGGCGAGCAACGCTGCCCACGGATCAATGCTGGCGAGCACCGGCGCATCAAAGCGCGCAGGCCCAATTGCAATCATGGCGGTCTCGCGAAACAGCGTGTGCAGTGCAAACCAAACGGCGAGGTTCAGGACCACGCCAACCACTGCGGCAGTGATAGCCGACAGCGCAGTTGCCACAGCCACGTTGCCGCGCAGGCGTTCAATAAAGGGTGCGCCAAGGAAGATCCAAAGGAAGCACGGTACGAACGTCACCCACGTCGCGAGAAGCCCGCCCAGCGTCCCCGCCAGGAGCGGCGAGAGCGTCCCCGGCGCGCGGTGAGCTCCGAGGAAGCCGACGAACTGCAGGACCATGATCAGTGGCCCCGGCGTGGTCTCTGCCATACCAAGCCCATCGAGCATCTCTTTTGGCCCAAGCCAGCCGTAGCTCTCGACCGCCTGCTGCGCGACATAGGCGAGGACGGCATAGGCCCCGCCAAACGTCACCATCGCCATCGTCGAGAAGAAAGTCGCGATGCGGCTGAAAATGTCGTCTGGGCCGAGTGTGATGAGCAACGCCGCCACCGGTAGCAGCCATAAGGCAAGCCAGACCAGTGCGGTCCATACTGTCTCTCGCCAAGTCGGCCGGGCATGTGCGGGCAAGTCTTCGCCTAGCAGCGTATCGGCATCGGCGACGGTCGCCCTCTTCGACGCGCCATGTCCGCCGCCTCGAAAAGCCGTGTGGCCCTGGCGACCGGACCACCATCCGATTATGCCGGCGCCGAGCACGATGAGGGGAAACGGCGCGCCAAGAAAGAAGATCAGGATGAACGCGACAGCGGCAAGCAACCGGGATGCCGTTGATTTCAACGCGCGTCCGCCGATCCGAACCACCGCTTGTAGCACGACGGCCAAAACCGCCGCCTTGAGGCCGAAGAATAGCGCGGAGACGATGCCGACCCGTCCATAGAGGACGTAGACCCAGCTTAGCGCCATGATCGCGACCGCGCCCGGAATAACGAACAGGACCCCGGCGACGATACCGCCCTTTGTCTTATGCATCAGCCAGCCGATGTACGTGGCAAGCTGCTGCGCTTCAGGTCCCGGCAACAGCATGCAATAGTTCAACGCGTGCAGGAACCGCTGCTCGCCGATCCACCGCTTCTCGTCGACAAGGATGCGGTGCATAACGGCAATCTGTCCGGCCGGACCTCCAAACGATAGCATGGCAATGCGCAACCAGACCCAGAAAGCCTGACGAAGCGTCACCGGTTCGGGGCGGGCTGGCACCGCGGCTTCCGTCGTTGCTGCGCTCATGGCTGCACCCTGGTGCGCGAAGGCTGGTGTGAGGTCCAATTGTGCTTTTCGGTCTGTGCGTCGCGGCACCAGCGGTAAAGAGCGTCATAGATTGCCATGCCGGCTTCGAGTTGTTCGTGATCGTCGCTGTAGTTTCGGGACAGGCCGAGCGAAATCGCTAGCAGGCCAGCAGCTTCCGGCGCTACGTCGGGGCGATCGGTATCCGCGCCGCGGACAATCGCCGCTAGCCGTACCAGTGGTTCATGCGTGCCCAGGCCAAAGGCTTCCACCATCATGTCGAAGGTGCAGCGTTCGTCGCGATGGCTCCAGAATACGCCCTCATCGGCAATGTCGAAGGGCTCGGCCTTCTGTTGTTCGGCAACGGCCAACACTTGCCCCGGTGCTACAAACAGGAAGCGTGCGTCGGGATCGACGAAGCGACAAATCAACCAAGGGCACGCAATGCGGTCGACCTTGGGTCTCGCGCGCGTGACCCACCAGGTTCGTCCGTCTGCGTGACGTTCCGGCAAATGCGCTAGTGACACTGTCGGCAATTTGGCGGCCATCCACGCGACGAACCCGCCTTCCAGCACCTCGGCCGATCTGCCTTCGCTTCGCAGGAACGCTGCGGCAGACACGGCTTTGCCTCCACCATCTGCGTCCACGACAACTGTGGTCCGCGTACTGTCATCGATCCAGCGGCTTGGGTCGTCATCAGCGCGGAAGAGAGATCCGGGTATTGCTTCGACCGGGGCATTGCGAAGGTCAACGATGCGCGGAGATCCGGCCAGCGCAACCAGGCGGGCAAGCTTATCTGGGGTGATCGAGTTGTGAGCAGGCATGACGCGTCCTTGGCATGTTGAGCTGGACGCGATTCTTCAGCTGACGCCTCGTGGGGAGATCGCGATCCCCATGCCTTTAATCAGCCATGCCGTGCAGCACTTGTCAATCGAAGGTACGTTGTCTGGTTCAGACACGCGCCTAACGATCATCGTTCAAGATTGGCTATCGTCATCCGTCCTTCCGTAAGCAGACGGTTTCCGTTTTATCTCCATCACGACGTTCATGCTGGATAATCAGACCTCGATAGCGGTCAGCGCGGAGATGAATGAGTGTCTGAAGTTGGGGAACGGGGAAGGGCACGCGAATGTCCGCTACTGGGTCCAAGCGGATCAGGCTGACGCAGGCGGCGCGCCCAACACGATCCGCTTCGATCACCCTTGGGCCGAGCAGCAGATAGCTCAGATCGCCTGCCCGCCCGAGACCTCGATCCGCTGCGCGTTTACCCAGCGATTGTCCTCCGACAGTAGCGAAGCGATCATCGGACCGATGTCGTCGGGCAGGCCGGGACGGCCGAGTGCGGTCGCCTCGGCGATGTGACGCGCGATCTCGGGATTGTCGCGCACCGCGCCGCCGCTGAAGTCGGTCTGGATGGCGCCCGGCGCGACGGTGTTGACCGCAATCCGGCGCGAGCCCAGTTCCTTAGCCATGTAGCGGGTCATTACCTCGACCGCGCCCTTCATCGCGCCATAGGCGATGCGGCCGGGATAGATGATACGGGTGAGCCCCGACGAGATGTTCACGATGCGGCCGCCGTCGGCGATGAGCGGTAACAGCGTCTGCGTGAGGAAGAACACGCCTTTCACGTGGACCCGGTATGCGGCGTCGAAATCCTCTTCGGTAATGCTGCCGAACACGCCGGCGTGCGAAGTGCCGGCCATATTGACGAGGAAGTCGAACCGCTCGGCCACCCATTGGTCCAGCACGCGCCGGACCTCGTCGGCAAAGGCCGGGAAGTCGGCGGTGTTGCCGGTGTCTAGCTGCAACGCCACCGCACGCGCGCCTGCTTGTTCGACGGCTGCAACGACCTCGTCCGCCGAGGCTCGGTTGCTGTTGTAGGTGAAGATCGACGAGACGCCGCGTTGGGCCAGCGCCTCGACCGTCGATCGGCCGAGGCCGCGGCTGCCGCCGGTGACGAGCGCAATTGGGGACTGTTCAGACATCACGAGCTCCGTTCCGATGATGGCTTAAAGTAGGGCAGAGCTGACCTTTCGATTAGACCGCCATTGCCGACAGCATTGTTCTGGCTCACGGAACGATCACATGGACAGGCTCAGCACCCTCGACCTCTTCGTTCGCATCGTCGACCGCGGCAGCTTCAGCGCTGCGGCGGCCGATCTCAGCATCTCGCGCCCAGTCGCCACCACTGCGATCAAGGACCTCGAGCAGCGGCTCGGCACACGCTTGCTCCAGCGCTCGACGCGCCACGTCCAGGCAACAGTCGAGGGCCAAGCCTATTACCGCCGCTGCGTGGCGATCCTCGCCGACTTGGAGGATGCGGATCGCGGCGCCAGTGGCGCGGTTGCTGGGCTGCTGCGCGTCGACGTCGTTGGAAACTTGGCGCGTACCATCCTGCTCCCGGCATTACCCGAGTTCCTCGCCCGGCATCCCGCGCTTACCGTCCACCTCGGTGAGGGCGAGCGGTTCGTCGATCTCGTGAGAGAGGGCGTCGACTGCGTCGTGCGCGCCGGCAAGCTGGCGGACAGCGACATGGTGGTGCGCAGGCTTGGCTTCATGGAGGAGATAACGGTCGCGAGCCCAGCATATCTCGCCAACTTCGGAACACCGGGATCACCGGACAGCCTCGACGGGCATGTTATGGTGGGCTTCGTCTCCTCGCGCACCGGCCAGCCGCTGCCGCTGGAGTTCACGCGCGATGGCAAAGTGGTGGAGGTAGCGCTGCCTGCTCGCGTGCTAGTCAGCGGCGCCGAAACGAGTGCCGAGGCGGCGCGGCTCGGCCTGGGGCTTGTCCAGGCGCCGCGCTATCGTTTTGCGGACGATCTCGCCTCGGGCAGGCTGCTCGAAGTGCTGGTCGACTTTCCGCCCACGCCGACGCCGGTTTCGGTCCTCTATCCCAGCAGCCGCCAGCTGTCGCCGCGGGTCCGCGTGTTCATTGACTGGCTTGTCGAAACGGTCAGTCCGCAGCTCGCACCCGCCTAGCCGCAGATGCGGCCGCAGCGTATCGAGCAACGTTAGATCGCGGAAGCGCTCTGTCTGCTGAACCGTAGAGCCCCAACGCACAACCTGAACAAGCGGCCGGTCGTGGGAAGCCACAAGGAGGGCCTGAGCGTCCGAACCTGGGTCGTCGCTGACGCGGATCGATCGACGATTTTCCGCGGCGGTGGTCTCAGCTAGCCTAGTCGCGCCGAACCTGTATGCCAGTAAGTAGGTCGCTGACGGGAGTTGATAATGGATTTGGTGTCCAGGCGGACGATGCTCGCTGCCCCGTGCTTCGGGACGCTCGCCCTAGCCATGGCGGCAGATGCAAAAACCGCGACGACACCCGGCATGCTTGCCAACATGTCCACCTGGATGGACCTGGCGTCCGTACCGGGCGCGAGCTGGGCAATGCTGGACCGCTCCGGCGCCATCTCGTCTGGTGCGGTCGGCTACGCAAAGGCTAATGCGGTGCCCGCGACACCCGATACATTGTTCGAAGCAGCATCGCTGTCGAAGGTGGTTCTGGCGGTCGCGGTTCATGACATGGTGCGGGAGGGCTTGATCGACCTCGACCGTCCGGTGGCGGAGCATTTCGCGTTCACGGATGATGCTGCGACGCCATCGATTACGCCTCGCCACCTGCTCTCCCACTCTAGTGGCTTGCCTAATTGGCGCGACGAAGCGGGCGAGTCACTAACAGCCGCGTTCGCTCCCGGCACACGATTCCGCTACTCTGGCGAGGGCTTCGTCCTGCTCGGCCGGTTGGTCGAGGCAGTTACAGGACAGACCGCCGCTCAGGTGGTTGAAACGCGGGTCCTGCGACCGGCGGGGATGGGCCGAAGCACCTATGGATGGGCGCGAGGCACCGAGCCAGCGGTCGCCTGGGCGCACGACGGAGGCGGCGGTGTACTCGTGGACAAGGGCCCAGCGGGCTATGCGATGCGTCGCGATGCTGGCCCGCCGAAACCAGTCGACCGGTGGACGCTAGGCGAACGGGAGAAAGCGGTCATCGCACTTGGCAAACCGGCGATGCCAATATTCATGACGCCCAACATGGCAGCCGGATTGTGGACCACCGCCAGCGACTACGCGCGGTTCCTAGCTTTCGCACAGCGCTATCCGGGGCTCTCGACGAAGACCACACGAGTGAAGGGAACACTCGACTGGGGGCTAGGCTGGGGAATGGAGAGTGACGGTGGGCGGCGTTTCGCTTGGCACTGGGGCACCAACGATGGCGTCGCGAACCTATTCGTGGTGGACCTCGTGTCGGGTCTGGCGATCGTGGTCCTTACCAATGGCGATGCTGGGCGTAAGGTATACGAGCGTGCTGCCCGCACTGTCTTCGCACGCGAGTTCGATGCGTTCGCCTGGCTGAAGTGACCTCTGGCGGCCCATCCGGCTCTGCTTGCGATATGGAGAGGGCTCCGCTTTCAAGTCGCAACCCTGTTACCCGGCGCATCTCAGTCGGATTCTGGAGTATGAACAAGACGCTCGCAATGGCAGGGGATGGGTCACGCTGATCGTAGATAGCGTATCGCAGCCTCCAAAATGTTGCCGCCCATGAGGACAGGTACATCGGGTTCCAGTTCCCATCTGGGTTTATCCTGGACGTCGTAAACTGGCTCTGCTGAGTATTGCAGCGCTAGACCAGTGCGGTCGAGCCGTAACGGAAAGACCGCGGCACCTACCCGCATCATTGGCGTTCCTACGATAGCTGCACGCCCGAGACCACGCATGCCCATGGGAAAGCCTTCCGCCATGCTGGCGCTCCACCGCGTTGTGAGGACAGCGATCTTACCGGTGTAGGTAAAGGGGCCCCGCGGCTCTACGGTCTCTGTCCAGGCAGCACTCAGTCGGTTGCCGTCGCGCCTGCGCATGCGGGCATAGGGCATCGTCTCGGTGATGAATCGCCCCATGATCGGGCGGGCGACCGCGGTGTCGCCGCCGCCATTCTGACGAACATCGATGATGAGTCCGGGTGCATTCCGGAAACTTGCCAGCGCCGCGTCGAAGGCCGTCACAACCGCATCGTCAGCAAAGCTGCGAACGACGATGCAACCAATGCCATGAGCTAACATCCGGCTCTCGACATTGGGGAGCGTAACAGGTTGCTTCACGCGAACGGGAACGACGTGTTCCGAACCTGGGGTCGACCGCACCGTTAACGTCCTTGGCATGCCGCGCCGCCCCGATACCGCCACGTTAAGCGCAAACGCCGTCGCCGCTGGATCTGGACGGCTAAGACAGCGCGGTATTATGTCCGAGGCGATCTGCCCAATCGGCCGGCCGTCGATCGCCAATACGCTGTACCCTGGCGTAATGCCCGCATCCGCTGCGGGCGACCCATCGCGAACGCTTGTGACAAACGCCGTACCATCGCGGTTGGGTTCGACCCACAGATCGAAATATGGCCCGCGCGCCGCATCCGGTGCCGGATCATTCAAGTGGGTGTGCGCGTCGTACAGTTCGCCGATCACCCGGCCAACAATGCCGGCGAACGCTTCAGACGATTGGGCGGCAGCGGCGAGTGGGCGATACATTTGCCTTACTGCCCTCCAATCGGTGCGCTTCTCCCCGAAATAGCAGTAGCGCTCGTCCAGTGTCCGCCAGAGTTCGTCGAAGTCCTCGACATAGGTCACGTCATGAGCCGGCTCGCCCGCCTGGGCTATACCCGGCGGGAATGCCGCAGCCGTACCCAGAGCGATACCAGCATGAAGCAGCGAGCGACGGGTCATGGGGTGGTGCATGTGATCGGCTTTCGCTGGTGGTCGTCCGTGCGGTTAGCCGAAAGAAATCTTGCCGCCTTGAACGATATTGCTGTTGGGCAAACGGTGCGAGCTTACCTGTTTGCGTAGCGTGCCGGCGATACACCGACGATACGTTGGAATTGCCGTGTGAGATGGCTTTGATCGGCATAGCCGACATCAAGCGCAACCTCCGCGATTGGCTGACCTTCCAACAGCAGGCGTCGTGCTGCGACGATGCGGCACTGATTGCGGTACGCAAGGGGGGTGATCCCGACTGCCTTGCGGAAGCTACGCGCAAGATGGAAGACGCTGATCCCGGATACGGTCGAGAGCGTGCCCAGCCCAAAGCCGTCGGCGAAGTGGGCGTCGATGTAGCTTCGAGCGCGCGCAACGGCATCGCTGGATACGCGGGTGTCATCCGACGATTGTTTCACCTGGTCGGCGAACAGGACTGCAGCCAGATCGGCGAGCGCGCTTTCCTGTTCCAATCGCCCCGCGTCGTGGCGACACAATAAAGTGTGCGCATCAGCAACGATGGAGTGAGACCGATCGCCAGCCAATACGGGGGAGTCAAACCGCGGCGCGTTCAGGCGCGCGGCGATGTAGGGGCGTATTGCTTCGTCGGGGATGTACGCGACGCGATAGCGTAAGGTCTCACCTCCTGTCGTTCGGTTGGCATGCGGCTGGTCGGGATGAAGACGCAGTACCTGACCTGCCTCGACGTTGTAGGTTCTGCCGCCAACAGCGAGGGCCTCACAGCCTGCCATGACCGCGCCGACTACCCATTCCGCATGGCTGTGCTCGGGAAAGGCTCGTTCGCTATACTCGACGGATACGAGTTCGACGCCTGGTAGGTAGGAGGGGCGGGAGAAGTGGGCATCATTTCGCACTGGCTCACTCATGTTAACGCGCCGCCTACCCAGAGCCGAACGCCGATCAATCCAGGCAAGTATGTCATTGCGCCTTACCGATCCACGCGCGGCCGGATCCCAAATCGACCGTCAGATCGCGCCTGCCCATCAGTTGCATGCCGATATTGCCGTCCATGATCATATTCGGAAAGACGCGTGCTTGCCCGGTAAATACTACGTCGCGCGTAATCGTCGCGCTAACCGGCTGAGCCGTCCGAATGTCCGTGCGTAAGCCCAGGAGCGGCGCTATCTGCGGCGACACGAAAATGGTTGGCCCAGCGTTGGCAGAGTCCAGTTCCATCCAGGCACGACCCCGGGGGGTGTTCACCCCGATGTTGACGTCGAGGGCGGCACCTTCTGCTCCCCGCACCAGCCGGACCGGCACTTCGAGACCGGACTGCATCCGCGCCGCGAGGGAGCCCGGTGTTTCGATCACTAACTGGCGACTAGCGAAGCGAATAGTGATGATACGGCCAGCGAAGAGGTCTAGTCCGATCGAGCCGTCCAGCTTGGCAGTGTCGGCATCGAGCTTGCCGAGATCGTAGACGATCGTTGTCGGTGCTGTGTAGGCGTGGTTGCCCATTTTAAAAGCAACGTCATCGCAGCGTGGTAGGTCCAGTCGCTCTCCTGTCATACGAAACGCCGTGACGTTGCCCCAAGGTTCGCAGCCAAGATCGCGGGCCAGGGCTGGCGTAATCATTGTCACCCCCTCGCCGGTGTCAAACAAGAAGGTCCGCTCGCGGCCGCCAACCGATGCCTGAACAGTGAACTGCTTACCTTGAAAAAGCTCGAGGCTTATCGTTTGTGGGCCGCGGTCTTGCGATAGGCCGGCGGGAAGGGCGGCGAGCAACGCGCCCATCATCAACATTTTCACTAGCATCCCCTTACCCCGCAGGCTTCACTGGCGGCGGGGTCCCCATGCCGGCGGGTGCTGCAACGGCACTGCGTTTGAGCCAAACCCGTCCTTGAGCGAGATCCATGGTGACCACCCAATCTTTGAGAAACGGCATGCCAAGGTTTCCATCGATCACGATGTCGGGGCTGAAGATCATCCCGGACGCTTCGACACTGGGAGCGATCTGAAAGCGGCCTTGTTGCGGCCCCTCGCCGGTAACCTTCTTCAAGCCAAGTAGAGGAAGAAGTTTTGGTGCAACTAGGATCGTGCCGCCATTGCCACTGTCCAGCTCAAGGCGCGCCGGTCCACGTTCGGTGGGGACGTCAATGAACACAGACAGCGCCAGGCCGCCAATCTCACGAGCCAAATGAGCAGGAAGCTCTACCGCGTTCGCTTTGCGCCCAGCCTCGCTTTCACGTGTTTCCAACGTGAGCTCGCGACCTGCGAAATCGATGGTTACGGTGCGTCCGGCGAATGCGTCGAGGGCAAGCAGCCCATCGATCGGTGTGTCGGGAGACCCCACGTCCATGACGATTGCAACAGGGCTTTGTAGGGTCTGGTTCTTCCAGTGGATTGCAACATTGTCGCATCGTGGGGCGGTGATCTTCGTGCCGGTCATGTGAAACCCGGTGATTGATCCCCAAGGTTGGCAGTCTATCTCCTTTGCCAGCGCTGGTGAGATCACCGTCAGTCCGCCTGCAGTGTCGAGTTGAAAAAGTCGCTCCCGTCCGGCCACCTTCACTCGTGCCGCTACGCCTTTGCGGTAGCTTTCCAACGGTAGCCGAACCGGACTCGTTGGGGCAGCATTCGCTCCAGACGCCACACTAATGAGCAACGCAGCCGATAATAGCGTTTTCAAAAGAATGCCCCTTTTACCGTGGGATGCCCGCCCATCGAAGTAATCGAATAGACGATGCATTTTACTATTTAAGGCTAAAGAGCGGTGATCCAGCGCTCGAGCTGATCGGTATTGCGCATGTCGCCGGTGTAAGCATGTACCGGCCTGGCCGGGACGTTCGAACTGCGTTTTCTGCCGCGATACACCTTCATCGGAATGACGGCCCGGGCAAACCCGCTAGGTAAAGCGACTTGCCGTACGTCCATATAGAGCGAGTCGGCGCTCGTCTCCTGCCCGACATGAACGCCACCTAACGCGGTCCATAGGTCGACCGCATCAAGGCATGCCGAGCCGCATCCCCAGTCCGTCAGCACGAACACACGCGCTTTCAGCACGGGAGCAGCGCCGGTCGCCGCTGCTTTTGCTTCGTCGGCATCGATTTCACGCCAGAGCGCCTGCCCGAGCGCGCGGGCAGATGTCATGCCCTTTGTTGTACGAGCGGCCCAGTCTTTCGCCGCCTGCGAGACATCCGTGGAATTCTGCCAGGCGGTACGATAGCCTTCGAGCGTGGCGATGTTTCCAGCCGAAGCGCGCCAGTCAACGCCTTCCGATCCTGATGGAAGCGCATTCACCGCAGCCTGGCCCCAGAGGATAGCTGCAATCTGATACGACCAGTCGGACGATCCACCGCCATTGCCTCGAAGGTCGAGCACGATGCGCGGTGCCGCTGCGACCGCGAGGGCGTCCTTCCTCATCGATTTGATGATTGGCGTTAGGGACTTGGCATCAGCGCTGTCGGGGTCACCGTTGAAGCCGGGGAGCGAGAACCAGCGCGTGCCGTCAGCAAACGTTCGAGCTGCGAACTCCGGACGCGCCCGCGGTGCAGTTGCGGCAAAACGTGTGTCGAAGTCTGCATCAGGCAGATCGCGCCAGCTGAGCGTCGCGTCCTTTAGCTTGCCATCGACCTTGAAGCGGCAGCGGACTGGACGCCTGATGTAAGGGTTGGCGGCGTCAAGGAACAACCGACCACCATTGGTCGCACGTTGGCTGACCAGTTCCCACCTGCCTCGAAAGGCGCCGACGTTGCGGGCAGCCAAGTGTTCGGCATCAATGCCATCGCAGCTTACGAGTACTGCTCCGAGCGGTAGGGAAGCGTCATCCGCTCCGGTCATCACGACCTGACGTCCGGTGCCGTCAAAGCCGGTCAGGAAGCCGGGCCAGCGGATCGGCAGGGGGGCTGGCTGATCGAGGTCGAGCGCGACATGTCCATCGTTGAAGCTCGCCACGTAACCGCGCATCGCCCACAGATATCCCGGGTAGTCTCGGACGGTAGCAGCGCGACGCAAGGCTGAAGCCAGACCGGCATCGTTGCGACGCGCAAAGTCAGGGTCGAGTTTGTTGTAGGGACCAGGGTGATTGTCGGCGATCTGGTCGTGATAAGCCTGGGCGTCTGCCCGCAAGGTCGCTGCCCAGTCGCGGGGCACGTTGGTCGCACCGATCACCAGAACCGCCGCTGGTATGGCAAGGAGCGACGGGTTCATCTCGGCGCCGCCAGTTTGCTTGCTGCCTTCTCAAGATAGGGCCTGACATCAACTGAACTGTAGCCCGGCGTCGTCGAGGCGAAGTGTCGCAGCCAGTACCCGTGACCAGCCCCATACACGACGAGGATGCGATCGCCTGGTTTGGCCACATTGATGAGCTTTGCAAAGATCTTCGCATTGCGGAGGTACCACATGGCGTTCAGATCTGCACCGGGCTGCTCGTTACCGTCACCAAGTCGGAGCAGGGAGTAGTATGAATCCTGTCCACCCATGGGCGTAGAGGGGTCATTATAGCGGATCAGCATCCGCGGTATGCTGGTGGTTGCCTGCTCAGCCTCAAACTTCTTGGCAGACGCTTGGACCGTCGCAAAGGCGGCGTCGAGATAGGCTTGCTGCCCGTGAGCTTTTGCATAAGCTTCGACCCGGCCGATCGGGAAATAGTCCGGTTCGCCCTTGCCGGGTTGCTCGTCGATACCTTGAACGGACTGAAGGCCGGCGCGAGCAGCGATGCGGTAGCCGATCTGGGTTGTCTCGTCCCGATCGGTCTTGAGCATTTTTGGGGAAAACGTTGCGAAGTCCGTCACATCGTAGGTCGGACCCGGGCGTTGCGCCTCGACCATGACCCGTGTTGGTTTAAACTCAGCAATGGCATCAGCCAGTGCTTTCAGTTCGCGCTGGCGCTGCTGCGTGGTGACATCGTCGACATGGGCATTCACCTTGTCACGACCAGGGTTGCCGAAATGATAGCTACCCAGCACCATCACTTGGACAGGTTGCTGTGGTGCAGCGGTGACAGCAGGCGTTACTGCCGCAGCGAGTATGGGTAGCAGCATGCAGCAGGTCTCCTTGGTGTGGTGCTCAGACAATACACGTCGAATGGCAGCTGTCTATCTGGATTTGCGGCGTTGAAAGCCAAGCTAACAGAGGTTGATCCGGTCAACCGAAACGCGCGTCAGATCGCTTGCAAAATGCAGCGAGCACTCCGTTGAAGGCGAGGAAATGTCGGCGGCATCGCCTCTGTTCCAGACATGAATGAATGTCTGAAGTTGGGAAGTGCGCAGGGTGCTATGGATGACCGGTTATGGGTCCTTCCGGATCCGATCGATGGGCTGCCAAGGCCATAAGCCTTCGAGTGTCTATTCGCCGAACAGAACGCTGAAGAAGGCTTGGTTGCGCTTCTTGGCATGCGCGATAAGCGTGTCATAACCCATCGCCTGTATGAAGATTTGCTCGTTGTCCCGATAGCGGACGTAGATGTCTGGGTTCCAGTCGTTCTTGAAGTCGTGGTTGCGCAGCACGGTCACGAGAGACGGCTTCAGGTCTGCAACGATGTAGCCGAACCGGCGAACCACGCCACGGAAGGCGAAGTGCGAGCCATCTGTCCGTGCGATCCCGCCTGCCGCTGTGGCGCCCTTGAGAGTCTCGATCACCTGCATGACGGGATCGTGCTTTACGTCCCCGAAGCGATAATCGTCGCGGCTCGGACGCTTGAACTCGATGATCGTGATCGTCGTACCGTCGTTGTCGCCGAGGACGAGGCTGTCATCGAAGAAGGCGAGATCGGCGATCTTGTCGCCTTTCTTGCGGCCCTTGCCGTGCATCGCGCGGTCGCTCGAGATGTACGGCAGGAACGCCAGCGCGTCGTCGACCAGCCACAGATTATGCTCAAAATAGTCGGTATCGACGCTGTCCGAGAAGCGGTGGAAGACGAGATCGTGGATCGTGTCCTCAGGCGCGTGGGTGCCGGTCGAGCCATATTTGCGCGCGGCCTCGATCAGCTCGATCACCTTCTTGCGGTGGACGACATATTCGGCGAGCGCCTCCTTGTTGGAGGCATCGATCTTGTCGACGATGTCCTTGATGTTGGCCATGTAGTTGTCGGGATCGTTGGCCGCGCTGGTGATCGCCTTAGTTAGATCCCGCGACACGCGGTAACGCTCGATCGCGAGGTCCGACACGAACTGCTGCGCCTTCCAGTTGTTCGGCTTGCCCGCGACGTAACTCGATATCGACTGACCCTTGAGCCCGATCCGTAGGATCGGATTTTCCAGGAGGGCAGTCTCGAGATCGCGCGATTGCGTCGTCTTGATCTTGTCGATCTGGCTCTTTTCTGTCGACTGGATGATGTCGCCAACCGCACTGACAATTTCTTCGATGATTGCCGGCGAGATGTTAATCCCGGTCCGGGCGTCGTTCAGCCGCGTTTCGAACGCGTCCGATCTTACAACGCCGATCACGATGTAGGGCTTGTCCTGATCGTCCATGAAGGCTGGCTGGCCGAGCAGATTGGTGAGATCGCGCGGATTGCCGACGATGCGATCGCCCGCGGCGAACAGCAGGCTGTGGTTTTTGAACGACCGGGTGCGCGGCACCTTGGTCAGCGAGTAGTCGATCGTCTCCGCCCTGCCATCGATCTGGACGTCGAACGAGCCCGATTCCGACTGGACGAAGACGTTCTTGAAGTGGGCGGTGATGCTGTTGGCCTCGGCGTCGTCGAACCGGATCGTGATTTCGGGCAGCCAGCGGTAAAGAAAATGCGGCAGGAAGTGGCTGCCAATATGGTCAGCGATGTCGCTCTCGTCGAGCGTGGCGATCAGCTCGTGCCACTCGGGGCGGGGCTCGTCATAGTCGACGCGAAGGCCGAGATGCCCAAAGTCCGGCTCGCCGTCATGATAGATGAGTTCGTCCTCTTGGTAGATGTCGAAACGGAAGGTGCGCTTGTCGGGCGCCGGCAGTGCCTCGAACCGGCTCGAGTAGAGGATGCGGTTAAACACCTTGAAGGCGATAAAGCGGCCGAAGCCGCGGCCATTCTGCTGAAGCTTGTGGCCTGAAAACGGGGTCTTGAACGAGCGGTAGTTGCCGTCCTCGAGACCGTTGCCGTTGTCGGTGATTGAGATCATCAGGTGCTGGGGATCGTTGATGCTCGACATCGCGATCTCGATCGTGCCCTGCTTGCGGGCGTCATCGCCGAAGCGCGCCTCGATCCCGTGCATCGCGTTCGACACCGCCTCGAGCGTCGGCAGCAGAAAGCCGTGGAGATCCTTGCTGACGTGGGTCCGTTGAAGCACCGCCACCATGTCGGGTTTGACGAGCGTATCGGTCTCAGCGGTCACAGTGTCGATCCTTCACGGCACGGCTTAGGCGAACCGGTGCAGGTGTGGCAATCGATCACATCAATCGTCCTCACTACCGGGCCTCACGCGACGGGCCGCTACCGGGAGATCCCCTTTCGCCGTTCAGCGTCGCTGCGTGAGTTGCAGAAGGCTTGATCGAACAGCATGAACAGGTGTCTGCTTCGGGCAGGCTCGTCACCTCAGCGAACTCCTTGTCCCCGCGCGGCACATTCTCGAGGGCGGCGCTCATCCGCCAGTCGATCTCCGGCGAAGCAGCCTTGCCCCATGTCGCCTCGCTCATCGAATCCCCCGTCTTTCCTTGGACACAACGGACAGCGTTTGTGACGTCGCCGCGGTTTCGAGCGCCGGTGGCCGGACCGTGTGGCCCCGGCCCCGCACGTCGGATATGACATCAATTAGAGAGAGGGTCGGGAGCAGGCGTTTGGCAGACTACAAGTTCATCCATATCGAGGACCGCGCCCCGATCCCGGCGAAGCTGCGCAACACATTCGTGATACAGGGAGACGGGTGGGACGACTACAGCAGCCAGGTCCGCTTCGACCTCCACCACTTCGATGGACGCGGCATCCGGACCGACTACGGCAAGCTCAAAATCCTGGAGAAGACGCCATACGGGTCCTCGACGATCGTCAAGTCGCGCACCAAGCCGCCCGCATCGTTCGCCGAGCTCCCCGACACCTACATCTCGCTAGGACAGGGCGAGGAATACTACGAGCGGCTGGGTCGGGAATTCGGAACGGCGGAGGCCGTCGAGGTCCTGCGGGCCCTACGCGACATCGCGCTGATGCCGGCGCTCGCCGCAGACTTCGAAACCCACCCGCCCTTCCGCAACGGGATGATGCGGACCAACGGCGCGCAGCGGTCCATCCGCTTCGGCGCGACGTGGGTGCGCGGCGAGGAAGCGCACGTCGAACCGGCCTTCACCTACTCCAAGCTGATCGGCGGGGACATCCCGACCACGTCGCGCTTCGACCTCGATCCAACGGACAAGCTGCCCGGCCGAATCGCCGCGATCATCGGCCGCAACGCCGTGGGCAAGACCTTCTTCCTGTCTCAGCTGGCGGCGGACCTGTCGCAAATCGACCGCATCTCGGAGGAGCGCCTCACGCTCAAGGAGCAGCGCTTTCCCGATGGCCGACCCGTGTTCGCACGGATTATCGCGGTCTCGTTTAGCGCCTTCGACCGGTTCAGGCGGCCGGAGGCGACGCCATACAGCAGCTACGTCTACTGCGGCATCCGGGATGAGAAGGGCGCCTTCTCGCAGCGCAGCCTAACGAGGTCGTACAACGCTAACCGGTCCCGCGTCCGCGGGCTTCAGCGCGAGAGCGAATGGGTCGAGCACATCTTTGAGATCATTGGAGACGAGCAGGGTCTCACCGCTGACCGGCTGCGCCGCGAGATCTCCGACGAAACGGAAGGCGAGGCCGGGAGCGATCGCCTCCTCGACGAGCTGAGCTCCGGGCAGGCGATCCTTGTGCACTTCGTCACCGCCGTCCTGGCGTGGATCCGCCCCGACAGCCTCGTGCTCTTCGACGAACCCGAGACGCACCTCCACCCGAATGCCGTCGCCAGCCTGTTTGTCGTCCTGACCCACATCCTGCGGCAGTTCCAATCCTACGCGATCGTCGCGACCCACTCTCCCGTCGTGCTTCAAGAGATCCCGGCGAAACGCGTCGTCCAGTTCGTACGCGATGGAGACACGACGGTCGGGGACCTGCTCGAGATCGAGAGCTTCGGCGAGAGCGTTACCGAACTGACTAGGCACGTGTTCGAGACCTTCGAGGTCGAGAGCCTCTACAAGGCCGCGCTGCGCCAGCTGTCGCAGAAGATGTCCGCCGAGGAGGTGCTCACCCTGTTCCCCCGCGGCCTGAGCATGGCGGCCCAGTCCTTTCTGATCGGGCTCTACGCCGGACGGGACGCCGGATGAGGAACCTGCTCGCGCTCGGCAACAACCCGACATACCTATCGCGCTACGTAGCGATCCGCGACAGCAAGCAAGCACCCGTCCGTCCCGTGCTGGTGGCCCACCACGCCGCAATCTCCGACCGCTACCAGCAGTTGCTGGACCGCGCGGCCGATGACGAGCTCGAGGCGATCGGGAACTCGCCGCTCCTTGCCATCCGGTCCCAGCTGCGGGCATGCTACGACGGAAAGACGCTCAGTCTGCTCGCCCTCAAGAAGGCCATCAAGGACGCGCAGCCGCAGCGGCGCCTCAAGTACTGCCCCTATTGCGGCACCACCAAGAGCGAGACGCACGACCACTACTTGCCGGCGACGCGGTTCCCGGAGTTCGCAGTGAACGGGCTGAACCTCGTCCCCTGCTGCTTCAGGTGCAACACGATCAAGGACGACGACTGGCTGGACGGCGACGGCCGGCGCAGGTTCGTCCACTTCTACCTTGACGCCATCCCGGACGCAGACTTCCTGAAGGTCGCGCTGCTCGTGGCCCCGCCGCTCCGCGGCGTCGGAGCGCGCTTCTCGATCGAGCAGGCCGGCATGGATGATGACGACTGGCGCCTCATCAGGTCGCACTTCGACCGCCTCCACCTGCTCGAACGCTACGGCGAGGACGCCAACGACGAAATCGCCGAGATGCTAGAGGCTGGCGCAGCCTACCTGCAGACGGGCGGCATGGACGTCCGCGCGTTCCTGCTACTGCAGGCGGGAAACAGCGCCGACGTCTTCGGACGCGCGAACTGGCGCGCGGTGCTGCTCCGGGCGCTCGCCGGCCATCCCGACGTCGAGGATTGGATCGCCGAGTTCAGCTAAGCCCGCGAAAAGCCCCTTGGCCCTCCACGCCACGCCGGCTCTATCCTACGACGGCTCACCTACTGCTCAGCACACCGTCATCGCGCTGCCGCACGTCCTCCGCAAAACCGGAATGGAGTCCGGAGACTAACCTGCTTCGGGCAAGCGTTGCCCGTCGTGGCAACCGGGCATGGTCCAGTTCAATGTCACGATGTGACCGGGGACGGACATAGCTGCGCGGTAGCCGCCTTGAGCATCAGCTGCGACTTGCTCTCCTGAACGCTCAACCCGGGTTCGCGACGGCCCACCCAACCGAGGACGCCGTGACGCTCCCGGTCGGCGCGGTCGCGCTTAAGTGGGTGCGCATGTATCTGCCGCTGGTCCGGAGCGGCCTTCCGCAAATGCCGCGGAACAGCGGCCCGGACGGGGTTCGCGAAAGCCGGTTTCCGCTCGCTCATGGCGTCGGGCTTCGGGCCGCTCGACCTGCGCATGGGCGCCGCTTTCGACGCCGATCGGTCGGCGATGCTCGCGGCGGCACTGCGGGAGGCGGCTGCGACCATCGCGGTGATGCCCGCCAACTTCATCAGGTATCCGAATTCGGCGGATCGGGTGTTCGCAGCCTCCCCGTCCACCCCCCGGCTCATGGGCGGCCTAGCGCTCGACGCCGAGACGCTCGATGCCTTCGGCAACATCGCGGTGTCGGGCCACGTCTGGCGGGCGATGCAGCTGCTGTCCGATAAGGCGTCCGCACGCGGCCCGCTGCTCCGAAATGAACCGGTGTCCGCTTTTGGGTAGCACTCAAGGCTGGTCGAGTGACCGCATCTGGGTCTTCTCGATTTAGGTCAGAATATTCTCAATATTCTGCGTGATTTCTAACTGCTTCCGATCGTCAATATCGATATTTATACCTAACCACCTGACAATCCGTCCGTCCTTAGCGCGCATCGGAACGGCATGGACACTCATCCAACGGTACTGCCCGTTCTTCCCTCTTAACCGGTATTCCGCATTGACCGCTTGCTGATCGTGTACAGTCTCACGCCACTTCTCCATCGTAGCTACTCGGTCGTCGGGATGGATTGCGGTTAGCCAACCATAGCCCTTCCAATCATCATAGCTTTGACCGGTATAGGTCCGCCAGCTGGGGCTGTCGGTCTCGATAAGACCATCCGGCGCACTCTCCCAAGTCGTTGCGGCGATGCCGGTGACGGCTAATCGTTCATACACTTCGCCATCACTCAACATTTCGTGCGTGACCGAGTCGCTGTCTGTGCGCCCTTCCGCGACCGAGGCGTGATCGATTGCATCACGTTGTTTGAGACTGCCGGTATCGACAGGCGGACTCCCATTGCGACTTTTCCGCTCCGCCTTTCTCCGTCTCAGCACTTCGTCTGCAGCCACCAGAAGGCAATTCATAGTCTGATTGTTACCAGTGCAGCGGCTTGATCCGACGCTGGCCGCACAGTTCACCGAATGGCTTTCTAACACGTATGAACCGTTCAAGGCCTGCTCGATGCGTAATCTTTGTCGTTCAACTTCGAGGTCGGAATCGGAGTTGATTTGCACGACGACAAATTCGTCGCCACCGAGCCGAACAACCACGTCGCCAGGATTACTACATGCCCGCAACCTATCGGCGACCAAACATAGCAGGCTATCGCCTACCTGATGACCAAGCCGGTCGTTGACCGGCTTGAAGTCGTCAAGGTCAACATAGTGAAAAGCAACACGTCCGTGTCGTTCTGGCCGGGCGTTTGTCTCAAATGCCTC
Organism: Sphingomonas sp. CFBP 13706; assembly: GCF_014842355.1. Lineage (NCBI taxonomy): Bacteria > Pseudomonadati > Pseudomonadota > Alphaproteobacteria > Sphingomonadales > Sphingomonadaceae > Sphingomonas > Sphingomonas sp. CFBP 13706. Next base: position 24,835 of record NZ_JACYVM010000010.1, on the reverse strand, counting down.
GGCAAGAGCGAGACGGTTGCCCAGCCCAGTGAGATGATCCGTTTTGACCTGACGAGCAAAGGCGTGTCGCGTAGTCGCCTTGGCCGACTGCGAACGATATCGTTGGCGGGCGCTACGAAGGCCGCCTGTGAGCAAAGCAAAGAGGCACAGAGATGATACACTGGCATTCACATCTCCCCGGAACAAAAGAGTGGCAGCCGGTGGTGTCACTGCGAAAATCAGGCTCGGAACAACGATGTAAGGACGCATCGCAACGGTAGATGCCGCTCCAGCAGCGTAGCCCACGACGAGAATGCCGATGGGCATCTGCCATTCTGCAGGTGGCAGCATGTACGATCGCGCGGCAAACAGACCAAAGACAGCCGCGAAGGCCCAATAGGTGAGCGCAAATTGGCGCTCAAAGCGCTGGGCGGAGACTAAGGGCATCTCGGTGTTGTTGCACAGCCGTCTACCGCGGATCAGAACGACAAGGCGGGCCACGCTCGCGCACGCTCCCATGGCAACCAGGCTCGCCAGAGCGATATCCTGTGAGGCACGGACGCTGAGCGCACCAACTATAAGGAACAACAGCGTCATGATCACTGCGGGCATGCGCGTGCCGCACAGACTGGCAACAAGCTCGACGTACGTTCCGTCTGGAACATCGCGAACGAATGGGCTCTCAGTGGCTTTCACATGCCTCTGATTAAAGGCAAAAGGTGAAAGCATTCTATCCGAATTCGCGATGCGGGCCCGAGGATACTGGGGCTGGCGTTTGACGCGAAACGTGAACCATTGGCTGAAGCTGGGAAGCGTACCGCCCGCCCTCGACGGCGGTTGATGGGTCGACACAGACCGAAATCAGTAAGGGCTTGGCAGTAGCCTGGCTTCCTGATTTCCGGGAAGCCAGGCCTCTGAGTTAGTCCGCCGCTGTATCTTCGGTCTTGCGCTTGCGCGGAGTCGGCGTGGGCTTGGCGTCCGCCTTGACTGCATTAGTCTGGCCAGGCTTACGACCCAAGCCAATGCTTTTGGCCATTGTGCGGCGCGCTTCCGAATAAGTAGGAGCGACCATGGGGTAATCAGCCTTCAGGCCATAACGCTCGCGATACTCCACTGGCGTCATGCCGTTAGTCGCAAGGTGACGACGCAGCGTCTTGTACGGCTTGCCATCGATCATGCTGATGATGTGGTCGGGGCTGGCGAGCGACTTACGCGCCGTCACGGCCGGAGTGTATTCTTGAGCAGGTGCCTCGGGCTCAGCAGTCGCAGTGTTTCCGCCGACCAGCACCGAAACAGTTTCGTACATTTTGTTCAGGAAGGCCGGAACGTCGTCAGCATTGGTCCGCGTGTTGGGGTTGGCTAACCACGCGATTGTCAATTCCGTGGCGAGCTCAACGGGGTTCAGATCGAGGGTAGTGTCAGACATGTACGGGCTCCATTTCTAGAGGCGCATCTAGGTATTTGATTTGTTGCTGGCAATCTCAGATCGGTTGGGGATATGGATTTGGGGTTGGTACACGGATTCGGTCTGGAAATGCGGTAATCGCATATCGTTCGATGTACCGATGTTGCTCGTTCTCGGACTATCACCGAGCCAGCTAGCGATCCCGTGGGATGATAGAAAGTTGGGTAACTAGCTGTGATGGAACGGCATTCCGACATTGACGTTTTGCGATTATGCAACCGCCACGGCATATTCTCGAACTAGCCCATAAGCAGGGCATCAAAGCAGGGCGAAAAGTCGACAATACACCGTTAGATTGCCCATGGCCTCCTGAGCTTCATGAGGAGGTCTATGCGTGGCTGTCAGGTTACAGCGTCGCAAGGCTAACACGGCCAAGCCACAGAGACACGAGGTGAACCCTGCCGGGCACCTTGGGCGGTGAGCCACGCGGACATATCGATGTTGTCTGCAGCAGCGTAAAATCGATGTTGGGCTTTGGCAGGGAGGTATTGCCTTGGCCTCGAGTGGGGAACAGGGGCAACGCTGCGGTCTGTGCCATCTTTGGTACGGCTCACCGCAAACAGCACACGCAACTATGGCGACGGTAATCTGCTGTTCATCGATTCGACGAAACTCCTGCGTTGCCGAAGAGCGGCGGGGGGAGTCAGGTCGTTGGTAAGTAAGCGGTTCCTTTTGGCCAGCGTGGCCGGTGCATGTCTTCTGTCCGCTTGCGGAGGCAGTGATGGTAGTGGTTCTTCTACCGAGAGCGCACCAATCGTAGTTGTACCTGCACCATCTCCGACGCCAGCGCCGACACCCACCCCAGCGCCAAGCCCTACGCCGACCCCTGCTCCGGCTCCGGCGCCAACGCCTACGCCGTCACCCACGCCAGCTCCCACAGCCGCCATATCGGCCTCGCTCGACTTTGCGCAGACGCATGTCGTTCCTGCAGCAGGCACGACGTGGTCGCTGAAGAACGGTACGACGAATCTCCATTTGATCGGTGGTCGAACTGCGTTGGCGATCGTGCGGTTCGGCACGGGAACCGTTACATCGCCAACGATCGAGGCGATCCGCGGTGGTGCGCCGATAGGCACCGTCGCACTGGCCGCTCCAGCATCCCTGCCGACAAGCGAGGGCGGCGGTGCGACCTATGCCTCCGATGCCTGGACTGCCGACCTACCTGCCGGCTGGATCACTCCAGGGACGAGCTTCCGGATCACTGCGGCGAACTACAGTCCGAGCCAACCGGTCGTGCCGGTGATCGGCGCGAACAGCTCGATGGCACTACGCGTGCTCCCCTTCTATCTGTTCGGCGCGAACGAAACCAATACACAGCCGCTATCGGTTACGCAGCGACCAAGCGATGCGGTGAAACGCGAACTGCTTGCGAAGTGGCCGCTGGCGAGCCTCAACGTGGCGACACACGGGGCGGGGTATGTCAGCTGGGATCGGTTGATCGTCGCGCCCAATGGAAGCCGCCCTGCATATCTGATGACGAATGCAGACCAGGAGAAGGCGGGGTTCGAGGAACTGGGTGCGGTTCTGGGCATCATCGGCAAGCTGCGTGCGGCGAATGGTGAGGATAACACCGACAACCAGTATTATGCTGCGCTGCTGCCGCTCGATGCGGCGGGCAAGTACAAGTCCCCGGGCGGTGGACTTGGCACGATTGGCGGAGGGACCGGAACGGGGACCTACACCTATACCGGCATCTTCTTCCACGAGCAGGGCCATGCTTTTGGGCTGCCGCATGCCGCTGACGGCTATGCCGATGGGGCTTATCCTTATGTTGCCGGCAGTCTGAAGGGATCCGCCTGGGGGTACGACTTTGGAACACGTCAGTTTCTGAGCCCTCTGATCCCGACGACGGCATCGAGTTACAAGAATTGTGCGACGAACCATCAGCTCGATGGGTCTGGGCGGTGCTACAAGCAGGATCCGATGCAGAGCGGGTCGGGTGATCAGGACCCTTCCTACCTGTTCGCCGAACTGTCGGATTATAACGCTGCGCGCATCCAGCTCTGGCTCGAGGGCGTGACCGCGACGGACGCGAATGGCGCCTATACCTACAGTGGCGGGCGCATCTTCGTCGAACCGAACGGCTATTCGCGCTGGAACAGCATCACACAGACCCGCGTGCCGTTGCCGGATGGTGACAATACCGTCAGCAGCGGATTGTACGGGATCAACTATAACCTGCCCACGCAACGCGATGTGCCGGTCTATGCGATCATCGTCGGTTTCAGCCGGGCAGGCACAGTGGGAGCCTCGTACATCTACGCGCCGCTGCGCTTCACCGGCAATCTGATCCGCACCTTCGACCCGACCAATTCGCAGGACTTGGCGGACATCAACATCGGATCCGGCAAGTACAAATGGTACTGCCAGTCTAACGGTTGCGACTACACGGTGCGCGTAACCTATGCTGATGGCTCGGTCGCTCATCGGGTGCTGAAGAGCGCGTTCAGAACATGGTTCAAAAGCGATCAGGCCGAACCGGGGACCGCGACCGATCCTAATTTGGGCGATAGTTTCCGGAACTGGGCGATCAATGTGCCGGCAGGTCAGGCCATCAGGAAGATCGAGTTGTTGGATACGCCGATGGTCTGGAAAGGAATGCCGGCAGATCCAAAGGTACTACTGACCCGGTGACCGGCGCCGTACCAAGCCACCATTCACCTTTACCGCGTGAAGAGATATCCGACGCAGAACAGGAACAGTGCCCCCTCCAATAGACCGACGAACACGTCGCCCGCGGCCCGCACGTAGCTGACCCCCAAGGTCTTTGCGAACCAGCGTGTCTCGACGAACCAAAAGTTCACGATGCTCAACACGGCAAGCGTATGGCCGATCGTGGACGCGGTTTGATGATGGTCGAGGCCCACGCTGACGCCAACGCTGACGCCCAGCGCAAAGACTGCCGCGGGATAGCACTGCTCGTAGAAGGGCTGTCGCAACGAGCCTCGGTCGAGCTTGGTCTTGCTGCGGCGCACCAGCCGAGCGGCCAGGAAAAGGGGAAAGGCGGCGAACACCACAACCCGGAGGACCAGTGCGCTGGCATTGTCGTTGACGAGGTCCGCCAGACCATGGTGGCTAGCGATGATCGCGTCGGTTTGGCCAAGCGCGGTCGATACCGTGTGCGACAGCAGCAACGCCAGAGCGAGGAACAGCGGCGGGCTTACGACAGACGCATATTGCTCGTCTTCGGGTAACGCCGCCTCGCTATCGATCTGCGTCATGATATCGATCGGCCGGAACACCGCGCGCCAGAGCGTGATCGGAAAGAAGAGCAGCCAGCTCATCACCTCATAGAGGAGTTCGTCCAGCGAATTGAGCCACTTCATGAAGTCCATGCGGTATCATGTGCGATCCGCGTAATGGCCGCAACGGTGGCTTGCCATTATCGCCAAGAGGCTATTTGATTGCGGTCGAACCGGGGGGACATTTGGATGCGACGTTACATAGTCGGGCTTGGTATGTCCGTACTGGCGGCCCTGGCCACGTCTCCGGCGGAAGCGCAGGGTGCGACCGCGAGCTCACCGACCGAGTTCGTCCGCATGGCCGAGCGCCTCAAGCCGGGCGAGTGGGTGTGGGCGCCAGGGATCGCTCCTGCAGGTCAGGTACTGGTCTATGTCGATCTCTCACGGCAATTGGCGACCGTCTACCGTAACGGCGTGCGCATCGGAGTGACGTCGGTGTCCTCCGGCAAGGCCGGTCATGAGACGCCGACCGGCGTGTTCACGATCCTGCAGAAGGACGCGAAGCACCGCTCGAGCAAGTATAACGATGCGCCCATGCCGTTCCAGCAGCGACTGACTTGGGACGGAGTTGCGCTCCATGCAGGCGGCCTGCCGGGCTATCCTGAAAGCCATGGCTGCGTGCACCTGCCGTACGGTTTTTCGCGAGATCTGTTCGGCATCACGTCGCTCGGCGCGACCGTCGTCATCGACGGCAAGGCAGCTGATCATGTCCGTACGTCGGGTACGAGTTTGCTGGCCCCCTTCGACGGCAAAGGAAGGCCGATCGAGAAGACACTGTTGAGCGGGCAGCAGTTCACGTGGCGGCCAGAGCGGTCGCCGTCCGGACCGATGACAATCATCGTGTCCAAGTCCGGCGCGCAGGTCGTTGTGATGCGCGGTGGTGTCGAAATCGGTCGTAGCGTCGCCGAGGTAAACGACAAAGATCCAGGCAGCCACGTCATCACCCTAACATCGGGACCCGACGGCATGCCTCGCTGGGTCTATATTGGCTTGCCTGGTCACGAAGAGGAGGCTGGCCGTGCGCTCGACGAGGCCGTCATCAACCGCCTCCGACTGCCGCGGGCATTCTATGAGCCGGTCCGCGCTGCACTGCGTCCGGGAACGACCATCCTGATCACGCAATCGCCCGTCGGGACCAGTGGCGGTGAACCAACAACGATCATGGACGCCATCATTCCGCAGCCGTAAATATCCTACATTCCGCCGAAAAAGCGGCGGAGCACGAACAGGGAGACTGTCATGCCAATCATGAAGAGCTCGACTGCACTTACCGCCCTACTGTTGGCGGCAACCTCTGTCCCGACGATCGCTAACGCCCAGTCGACAGGTCTTGAAGACATGGTCGGCGCACGCGCAGGTCAGGCGGAGGCTGAGTTGCAGCGGCGCGGCTATGTCAACACAGGGGGGCAGCAAGGTGACGATCGTAGCTACACAAACTGGTGGAACGCTGCGCGCCGCCAGTGCGTGACGATCGCGACGATGGACGGTCGCTACAATTCGATCCAGCCAACCACGGCACCCGATTGTCGGCAGTCGGCTAGTACGCGCCCGAACCCGAACTATCAGGGGCAGCCCGCCCGCCGCCCCCGCCCGGGCTATGAGCCCGATCCTGGCTACGGCCAGCCGCCTTACCGTCCAGGGGGCAATCAACCGGGGTATCCGGCCGGTGGGCTGGTGGTCGACGGCCGGAACGTCGATCTCGGCCTCGTCTGCTTCGGTGATGGGTCCAAGACGGGCATCGCAAGCGGTACGACGTGGACCTGGAACCGTGACCGAGATCGCTATGAGTATGGCACCTACAACACCACGAGGACCGAGGTGTTCGACGCTTCGCTAATGGTCCAGACGTGGGATGGCGGCGGTCGCATCCGCCTGCCGCGGTCGCTGATCCCGCCGATCAACTCGCGTGGTAACAGCGGTTGGTGGGACCTGTACGACATGTCCGTAAGCCCCGACGTCATCCGCGCGACCTATCGCCTGAATGGCCTCAACAAACCCCGCATCGTGATCGATCGGCGGAGCGGCAAGATCACGGTGCAGGGAACTGCGAGCTATGGTTTCCGCGGCACCTGCGACATGATCGGTCATGAGCCGCGCAGGTTCTAGGCGGCAGACTGGCTGGTACCAAAGACGATGCTGATCGAACTCGTTCTGTCGATGGCACTCGTCGTGACGACGGCCGTGTTCCACGGTCTTGGCCTGCTGACGATCGGGCGCTCACTGCGAGCGCTCGATCGTGGTGCTGTCGACGTGGAGCTCAATCCCCTGTCGAAGACCGGGGCTGCCTATACCAGTTTCGTTGTCCTCGGGCTGCTGGCGCTCGCCGGCATTGAGATCTGGTTCTATGCCATCGTCTATCTCGCCATCGGTGCGACGGCGACGTTGGCCGCCTCTGTGTACTTTTCTACCATCACCTACGCAGCGATCGGCTTTTCGGACGCGTCACTGGCTGCACCGTGGCGCCTGGTCGGCGCGATCGAGGGCATCAACGGCGTGCTTTTGCTGGGCTGGTCCGTTGCCTTCCTGGTCGGGGAGTTGCAGCGCGTGCGACACCGCTAGCCTAGCGGCCGGTTTCCTGCCCGATGAGTGGATATAGTTCCTGCTCTTCGAGCTTGATGCGCTGGGCGAGCGCTGCCAGCAGCAGACGGGTCTCTTTCACAAACGCAGGCCACTCAGACACGACCCGATTGCTCGACCATATCGCGAGATAGTCCCGAAACCGCTGATCGAGATCACCCATCTCGCGCTCGAAAAGGCCGGCTAGGTGAGCAACCCTGCCGTTGGCATGGGCTTTCAGCGCAGGGTAAACATGCTGGTCCTCATGCGCCAGATGAATGGCGAGGCGATAGCCCAGCTGCCATTTGGCTTTGGCGAGCGCCTCAAGGTCCGGCGCTGAAGCATCAACGACAGCGCCGAGCGCGCGAGCGCTTTCCTCCAGTGCACCATGCTGATCACCCAACATCTTGCGATCGATGCGCATCACAATCATCCATCTACTGCGCCACCCGCCGTGGCCTGGCAGTCATATCGAGAGCCTCAACGCCAACGTCTTGTCATCCAACGGGTGCCCGACGCAAAGTGCTGCGATCTGTTGCGAAAGGTCACGCCATGAACCGCCGACGCCACCCTCCCTCGACACGGTCATACCGGGCCGCGGTCAAGGCGATCGTCTCGGCGGTACAGCGGCGCCACGACCTCAACGACGTCGAACTCGCGGATCGTCTGGGTTGCTCTGCCAGCACGGTGAGAAACGCCAAGCATGAGCACGCCAATCTGGATGCCGTGACGCTGGCCAGTATGGAGCACCGGTTCGGGCCGGGCACCCTGGACCCGTTCCTTGCGCTGGGCGGGTCTCGCGCAGCGCCACTGGCCGACAGACTGCCCGATATCGATCCGGTGCTCGACATCGTGGCGGCACTTCACCGGCTGATAGCGGCGCAACATTCCAGCAGCGAGCACGGCTACCTGATCACGTCGCAGGAGCTGCTGGCGATCCTGCATGAACTGCGGGACGCCCGTATTGCCTTCGACACGCTGATAGCGCTCGCGGAGCCGGGTCTGGCAACTGCGCCGCCAGCGACGCAGAAATGGTTCAGAGATACCTTCGCGACGCCTCATAAGGCGCCTGCCCCAGATCGCCAATCTGCGCAACCTCGCCCAAGCGCCATCGACCAGCCACCAAATGGTTTCGAAAACGACGCTCTCGAGATGACGATCGAACAGTTGGCAAACCGGTACGGGGTCTCGATGGAGCAGGTTGAACTGTGGATGCGTGCGACGGACGAGACAATAGCCTCCGGTCTCGCTCGAATTGAGCAGGCCCCTTAACCCTACGGAAGGCTATCACCCCAATTCTTTCGGGCGTATCTAGTCGTAGGGCAATGGAGTTGATCATGACATCGCACGGGGGTGCTCCACCAGTTTCTCGGCGGTCCATTCTAGCCGCGTCGCTAGCCGGTCTCGGCGCTGCCGCTTCGACGTCTGTCATGGCCCAATCGACCGTACCCAAGCCCCAGAACGTGGTCAGTCCGACCGGGGCGCTCGAAATCCTCCGCGCCGGCAACCGGCGCTACGTCGAGGGTACGACGAAGCGCCATGACTTTGCGCATGAGCGGGCTGCGCTTCAATCGGGTCAGAACCCGTTCGCCGCGATCCTGAGCTGTGCGGACTCGCGTATTGCGCCCGAATACGCGTTCGACAGCGCGCGAGGCGATCTGTTCGTCGTCCGGGTCGCTGGCAACTTCCTCTCCGAGGATGGCCTTGCGAGCCTGGAATACGCCGTGACCGTTCTCTCAACTCCGCTGATACTGGTGCTGGGTCATGAAGCGTGCGGCGCCGTCAGCGCCGCGATCAAATCCATTACCCATGGAGATGTCCTGCCGGGCCATCTTCCGAGCATCGTCGAAGCCATGCGACCTGCAGTCGATGAATCGAAAAGCATGCCGGACATACTGGCGCAAACAACGCAGGCGAACGTGCGACTGACCGTTGAAAAGATCGCCCGATCCAGCCAGATCATCGCTGACATCGTCGAGCAGGGCAGGGTAGCAGTTCGGGGTGGTCTGTACCGCCTGGGTACCGGCCAGGTCGATTTTTTCTAGGCGGACCCTGCGATGATATCCCGGTTAATGGCATGTGCGCTCGGACTGCTAGTGCTCATCGACCCTGCGCCAGGTCAGGCCTTGCGACAGATCGCAGCAGGTCCGGTGCCGTCGAGCCCGGCCCATGCGTCACCCGATGGGATCGACCTCAAGGTTCTGATCTACAATATCGAGGGATTGCAATGGCCTGCCCGGAAAGGCCGGGCGAAACACCTTCGGGAAATTGGTGAGATTTTACGCAACTTGCGGGAACGGGGCGAGGCACCGGATATCGTCTTGTTCCAGGAAGCGTTTTCACCAGCTGCCAAGCGGGCCGTAGCGCGTACCGGCTATCCGGTCATCGTCCGCGGTCCATCGCGAAAGGCGCGAAGCGTCTACTCGATCGGCACAAAACTGCCCGATCGCGCCCGCCCGGCCAAAGGCGAGTTGGGCGTCAAACTGATGTCTTCAGGGCTCATCATCGCCAGCCGTCTACCTATCGTCGAGATCATCTCGGATGCATACTCCCGGCGAAGCTGCGCAGGCTTCGACTGCCTTGCGAACAAGGGAGTCGTACTGGCGCGTATAAAGCTACCCGGGGCCCCTGAGCCGATCGACATCGCCAATACTCATATGAACGCGCGTGGCGCGTCGAAGGTATCGCCTGAACGCCATCTGGCTTCGCATCGGGCGCAGACACAGGAACTCGCCCAATTCCTGCAAAATCATCATAATCCTAGCAATGCCCTGATACTTGCCGGTGATTTCAACATGGCCAGGTCAGCGGATCGCTTCTCCTCTTTTCGCGCGCACCACCCGATGCAGCTCGTTCACGAATATTGTCGTGAACGGTCAACATGCGCTGTAAAGACGTCATGGGACGGAGACGCCCCGTGGATGGACACACAGGATCTACAATTCTTCTCATCTGGAGCCCGTGTGAGAATCGCGCCCATTGGCGTCCGCGCGATGTTCGATGGCTCGCCGGGTAGTCCTCGGCTGTCTGATCATGACGGCTTTGAAGTTATCTATCGGCTTACATGGTCTCGCTAAAGGTCGCGACCCCGCGTTGTGAAAAACCGGTCTTGTGGTCACGAGCCGTTGATAATTGCGCGCGATGGTCAGCGATCCAGCCGTCCCCACTCATGTAAGGAGAATGAAAAGCGGTCCCGCCGGCGACGATATTCGTACATGAACAAACGGCCGAAGTCGGGAAGACCGGGTGAGCCCGCGAGTGTCTGCTTGTGGGTCAAGCGAGAGTTCTAGGGGATTGAGGCGCGCCAATGTTCGGCGCTCGTTGATTGCACGGTGCAGCGCGGCTCAGCGCGGGCAGAGGTCGTAGAGGCGCTGTCGCTGGGCTCGGTTCATCTGCTCGCGCCGGCCCCACGCTCGGGCGCATTCATCGGCACGTAAGAGAGTATCCTTCTGCCCCCGTTTACGGGCTCGGGCTCTATCAACATGACCCTCCATCGTGCCTTGGATCAACGCACCTTGCGCAACGGTCCCGAGATCGATGGCCGGTGCTAGATCCTGAGCAGCAACTGGCACAGCAAGCGCCATCCCGATTGCGACCGCAGCAGAGTGCCAGAGTTTCATCTCGTTCCCCGTGATCGTTGGCGGCAGCAACCATGCCAGCTCTGCTGTACAAACGGCTGAACCAATCCGGCGGATCCAAATCCGCTGGTCGGCATAAACAACAGCGTCTTTGTTAGCGAAATGAACGATTGGCCGAAGTTGGAGGCGACAAAAAGCGAGCAAATGTCGTTTTGTTAGTCCCTTCCGCCACGCTGAGGCTGGTTCAGATCAGCCTACAGTCAGACCGCGGCGGTCTCGCTCCCGACAGCAGGCGTACGTCGTAACAGCTTCCACTTTGGCCGGACGAAGTGACAGGTGTATCCGTTTGGTCTGCGCTCGAGATAATCTTGATGTTCCGGCTCGGCCTCCCAGAAGTCGCCTGCCGGGGACAGCTCGGTCACGACCTTGCCCGGCCAAAGCCCCGACGCATCGACGTCCGCGATAGTCTCCTCGGCGACGGCCTTCTGCACGTCGTCTGTGTAGAAGATTGCCGAGCGGTAGCTTGCGCCGCGGTCGTTGCCCTGCCGGTTGACCGTCGTCGGGTCGTGGATCTGAAAGAAGAACTCTAGCAACGTGCGGAAGTTCGTGCGGGCGGGGTCGAAGACGATCTCGATCGCCTCGGCGTGGTCGCCGTGGTTGCGGTACGTCGCGTTTGGCACCTCGCCGCCCGAATAGCCAACGCGCGTCGAGACGACGCCCGGCCGCTTGCGGATCAGGTCCTGCATTCCCCAGAAGCAGCCGCCGGCCAGCACTGCACGCTGCGTGGTCGCGGGCGGCTCCTCAATCTGGTCAAGATACCCCCCATAGCCCTGCGCCGCCATGTCGGCCCGTGCCACGAAGCGAAGCGCCGCCGAGTTGATGCAGTAGCGCAAGCCACCGCGGTCTCGCGGTCCATCCTTGAAGACGTGGCCGAGATGGCTGTCGCCCTGCGCGGAGCGCACTTCCGTGCGCGGGATGAGCATCGACCAGTCGCGCGTTGCCTTTACGTTGGCGGCATCGATGGGTTTGGTAAAGCTCGGCCATCCGCAGCCGGCCTCATACTTGTCGGTGCTGGCGAACAGCGGTTCGCCCGAGACGATGTCGACATAGATGCCCGCCTCCTTGTTCTTCAGCAGCGTGCCGGTGCCGGGACGCTCGGTTCCGTTCTGTTGAGTAACACGGAACTGCTCGGGTGTGAGGGCGGCGATGGCCTCTACGGTCTTGGCATAGCTGGTCATGATCGACCGGATGTGGTGCGCCGTCCCGTTGATGTCGAGGTGTCGGACGGCCGCAGCCGCGCATCGACGCTAGGCGAGAAACTGTAGGAGCTCGCGCTCGGAAGTGATGGCACTGTCAAACCTTATGCACCGCTGATTACCTGCTTGGTTAGGGCGCCAGCAAGCGTGCTCGATGTCCCTCTATGATCACGTAAATTTTCGCGCCCGTTCTCGCCCATCAGCGGTTTGGCAGACCCGCAAACGTTAATGCGAACCAATTCCTGGTTAATCTGACAGTACCCCTCGGAGTGTTCTCGATCGTCAATTCTTATGAGAACGCGCCAGCCGTGTTCTCTCGAGATGCCTCAGTCGCTCGAAACGGGTGTTAAGGGAGAATGGCCGTGAAAATCATTAAGCTGATCAAGGCAACCAGCAGGGTAGACCTCACTGCCAGATTCTTAAAAAAGGGCGTGGCCGCTCCGATTGATAAGCTGATCAATCCAACTGCTATGAAAATTAGTTTAAGAAACGCACGAGACATTCCCTCCGCCGGCTCGCTACCAGAAACAAAACCATCTAAATCATAAGAAAACCAGAGTTGGACGACAATAATGCAAATGCTGACGTAAATAGCATAAGCGCAGAGTTTCGCACTCATGCCTTGATGATGGATGGGCATCTGCCTCGTCCCCGTTATCGGGTGATTAACCTCGTTAGATCGCATCAGCGGACAGCGTCAGCTTATTTTCGTTCCGAGAATATGGTACACCGGTCTGCTCGAATAGCGTCTCTATCGCACTGGCGGGGTCAGCGACTCCTACGAATAGCATGGATTTGATGATACCTCCTGCTTTGCCATTTCCGGACACCGCATCGAAGTGGGTTAACCAGTCCGCGCTTCCCAGAAGCCGATCAGACTTGTGTTCATCCAGCAACGGTCGGATGAAGTCTAGGTAATCTCGACCTCCTTTACGTTTCTGAGCACTGCCTGCCGCAAGTGCGAACGTCGCGCCACAGGCATAGAAGGCACGGTTCTCGTGCCGTTCGCCAGCGCTGATGACCGGCTTGGTCGCGAACTTGATGCAATCCTGAACTGCATGCTGAAGCTCGGCTAACGCATAGCCATGATCCGTCGCGGCCAAGAGCGTGAATGCTATCATCTCTGCACCGCCTTCTGTGATCCAGGCTTCGGACGGCTTTCGATAGGCGACCCCGGACGTACCCAGCCAAAAATGCGCCATTTCGTGTGCGATGAACCACCGTGTCCGCTGCGCAGCACGTTCATTACTATCGAGCAGGCCCTCACCTTCGAAATTAAACACGATCTGGCCGGGGCGGACACCACCGTCGTTGATAACCTTTCCTGGCGTTGGACCACGCCAGCCCATCAACAGCAGTGGCAGACGAGGATCGGTGCGGCTACCAAGCCTTGAAGCGTATGCCTCGGCGACGTTTGGCGCGAAGCCTGCGACCTCAACCTTCAGCCATTCCGGCAGCGCCGGGTCGGCCAACATCGCCACGCCAGCCCTCTCCTCGACCTTGCTCGAACCGAAAACGACGTACGTCTCGCCCCCAGTCAAGACGGGATTGCTTTGTCGCCGCCCCTGAGCGAAGACCGGACCGCTGACATCGTGAAAGCGCACCGCAGTGTGCGATCCTCCCAAATCTTGGACTGACAATCCGGCTTCCTTGATGCCGATCGCGTTCAGATCGTCGCTGGGGACCACGTCAAACTGATCTGAATACAGGGCGGTCGCACCGTTGCTGAAGGCAATGGCTGGATCGTACTCCCGGTCGAGCGTGGCGTTGGTCGGCGTGAATACGATACGGACTTTCAGCGGTACAAAGGTGCCATTGGTTGGGACCAGGACGTCATACGAACCACGACGTTCAATGCGGGCGCCGGGCGTCACGACGCGCCACGCGCGCTCCCGCCAAGGCTTTTGAGTAGCCGATACAGGTTGTGAAACCGGAAAAAGCCATGCGCCGCTTTTCTTATTCAGGCGATACTCCAGCTGCCATTCGTTGCCGCTGCGGGTGACGATCGCCAAGGCAGGTTTAGACGGAGCTTTCGTTATTGCGGCCTGAGCCAATAGCGCGATAACCAATGTCAGCATATTTGATCCCCCAGTCTCAGGTCAGATCAACGGCGATCCTGACTGTATATGCGATGAACCGAGAACCCGGCATCGCCATCCCAAGCGCCCCGCTGCCATTCTCGGCGGTGCACTTGGCGTTCAGTTGCTTGCAATGGATCGCGATCCGGAGGTTCGATCTATCTCCGCACACGCTGATCCATGCGCGCCTGGTCTTAAGGCTTGATATCCGTATCCTTCGCGAACGGCCATTCGAACGATCCCATGACGAACTGGCCAGTGATCTTGGGCTCGCGTCGACCCACACGCAGCAACAAGTCGGTCGATAAAATGAAGTAGGTATCCGGCGCCGATGCATAAAGCGGCTCGCTGACGCCATCCTTGAGCGAGATAGCCAAGCCCGAGCCGTCCCCGGTGATCGAGAACGAGCCAAGTTCAGGAATTGCGTAGTCGCCGATTAGTTGAGCGCGGGTTGCAGCCGGGATCGGTATACTTGCGCGCTCGATGCTGTGGTAGCTAGGCCAGCCATAGGCGGCAGCCACGCTACGGGTGATCTCCGATCCCAGCTCGCCACCTTGAGCACCGTTCGTCATTACGGCCACCCCGTCGCCCGAGCCGGTATAGGCAACCAGGAAGTTCTCGTATCCCTCGTTGCTGCCGCCATGCGCGAAAGCGCGATCGGCAGGTGTCGGGTGGACCTCAAGGCCGAGGCCCCACCCCCCTTTGCCGGGTGTCAGCATTTCCGTCGCCACCGGTTGTTCGAGAATGGTGTGCTTCTTGCCGCGCGCACTGTCGCGCACCGCGATCGCGTAGCGCAGCAAATCGGTTGGCGTGCTCCAGAGACCAGCGGCGGCCAGCTCCGGATAGGTGTGTGGTCCACCGGGTACAGGCTTGCCCGCTCCGTCATGTGGCCATGCGGCGGTCGTTAGAGATACGGCATCGAGCGGCTGGGCGAAGATGCTGCGCATCATGCCCGCGGGATGAAGCACTTCGTCTCGCAAAACGTGCGCGAACGGCCTGCCCGTCACATCGCCAATCAGTTTCTGGATGACCGTGTAGCCACCGCCAGAGTAGCGCCAGATCGTCCCCGGTTTGGTATCTACGACGACCGGTTTGGTGTTTGCAGGTACGCGTCCGGCAAGCACGTCGTCTACGCTCGGCACGACGACCCCTGAAGCGTAGCCGGGAAAGCCGTGGACGGTGGTTCCCGCCGTATGCGACAGCAATTCGCGTAACGTGACGTGTTCACCGGGTGGGGTCGGTAGCTTCCATCCCCTGAGCTGTACGTTGACATCGCCGTCGAGCGTCAAGCGTTGCTGCTGTACGAGACGCAATGCAGCCAGCGCCGTGATCGCCTTGCTGATCGAGCCGGCCTGAAAGAGTGTGACTGGCGTTATCGGTGTCCCACCCGCTCGTGTCACCCCGTAACCCTTAGACCAGTCTACGACGCCGCCATGCAGTACGGCGACACTGACTCCAGGCACGTTCAACCGGCGCATTTCCGCTTCAATCGTGCGGCGCGGGGCTGGCATACCCGAAAGCACGACGGCCGGCGTTAGTCCGCGCTCAACCGCAGCAATCTTCGAAGGCGTAGGAAGAGCCTGTTGGGCTGCTGCGGGGAGAGGCAACAAGGCCATGATGTACGCCACTCGTATCAACGTGCTCATTAGTCTCGCTCCGCGTGTATTACCTATGCAATACACGTGGTATTATCGTGTAGCAAGGCACCTGTCGTTCTCAGTTGCCTTTCACATCGTTATGCGTGGGTTCCCGTTTCACCATCGCACTGGGAAAGCGCACTGATCGTGTCGAGCGGGTGTTCATCTGCGGGAAAAGGCGACCGGGCATCAGCCTCCTCCCATTAGCAGTAACTTTGCCCGATCGGTCAGCGCGATATGATCGGGCAACAACGCCAATGTCTGTGCCGCCAGCATGGTGCTGCCCACGTTGGCATCGAAGGTGAAAAGGCTGTCACGGAAAGCGAAGCTCAGGTTCACCGTTGCTCCGACGCTTTGCACATCGACCTGAATGATGTCACCCCAGCCCCGGAAACGCAGCATTGCGATCCGATAGGTGATGCCATCGGATTGGATGACGAGGCGGGGGTTGAGATTGTTGCTCGCGAACCCGATCCACGGGAGGCCCCGCAACCCACTGAAGGTGGCGATCAGCGGCACGATCTTCCCACCGTTACCATCGTTGATGATCGGCAATGGCGTGATCGATGGTCGGCCGGAGCGTAGCCAGCGCCATATGAGCCACGGCAGGCCGCCGAGAAACAGCAACGTTTCGACCATGAACTTTTGCGCCGGCTCACTCATCCAGTTCACCACATCCCGTTCCTGCCATCTGCCGGCAGAGCGGCGCCAGAGACCGGAACAGGATCAGCGCCGCGTACGATAGAGCACCGGCCAGTCCCCCGGCATCGTACCGCCGCAGCGCGCCTGCCACTGGAACGCAGAGACGCGAAAGGCCTTTCCATCGAACGTCCATTCCGTGGCGCTGCCACAATCGGCGATGCCCCGTCCCTTGACGAACTCGCGGAAAATGCGGGTGTCGGGATCGTAGCCGCCCTCGATATATTCCCCGACGCTATCGCCGTCGGCCGGCGGGGCTGCCGGGGGATCGGGCAGCTTCAGCACCATCGCCGCGGCCGGCCGATCACGGGGCGTGCGAAATACCAGCACGGAGGTTTGATAGGCGTACCGGCTGCAACCCAGCACGACGATCGCGTCCGATGTCGTCAGCGGATAGGCGGCATCTTCACCATCCGGCTCGCGATCGCATTCATGGGCCGCGAAAATGCCGGAGTGGAGCTTCCGCACTGCCGCGGCCAGCGCCTTCGGGTTCCTCAGCGCCGGGGCAGTCGGCCCCGCCCGAACGACCGGAAGCGGAGCCGGGGGCGGCGTTGCGCTGGCCGGGGCCGGACCGGGACGCATCAGCGCACTGGCATTACCGACCCGGCCCTGCGCCTCATCCATCGCCAGCAGGACTGCCGCCAGTCCCCGTAGCGAGAGATGACCCGTGCCGGTTGAAGCCAGCACGAGCCGCGGCGCGGCGATGATGGCGCGGATGAAACGACGCGCCGGATCACCCGAAAGCTTCGCATCCTGCCCATCGTCGCTTAGCCGCCACGGCAGGAGGGAGAGTGGCGCTGCGCCGGATGCGTGAAATCCTGCTGGGTCCAGCCGGCGTTCGGCCCATGTCCAGACCGTGATCGCGCCGCTCGGCCCGGCCTTCCGGACGATGTCGAAGCCGATATTTTCCGGCTCGACCTCTGCGCGCTCCCGGGTCGAGTCGGGTGCGTACCGCGCCAGGCAGTCGCGCGTGTTATCGCAGGCGATCAGCCAGTCGCCGATTTCGCGATAGACCGGGCGGACGGTCTGCGCCGTCGCGGTGCCGGAGCAAGCAGCCACCAGCGCGATCGCAGTCGCTGCGAGATGGTGTGAAACCCTCCTCATCCGATCTGCTATGGATTGCATGGCTCCCCGCCTAGCCAATGGTGTTCGGGCATGAGAAGCTTTCTCGATTGACCATCCTTTCTCGTAAAAGCCAGCAGCTGCCCGATATCGGCTATCGCCAAACGCCCTCCCGAAAGCCGCCGGTCCGCTTTCCTTCCCGATTACGACATTCGCGAGCGGATAGCCCGGCTTCAAATCGGTCATTCGCAAAGCTGAACCAGCGGCGGAAGTTGGGAAGCGAGGGGAGGGGCGGGAGCGTCCGATTGTGGGTCAGCGACCAGAACGGCATTCGTTCAGTTTGCTTGATGACAGACCGCGCCCTCAAGCTGCCGCCTACGGCGGACGAGCTGGAACTGCTGATCGTCTGCGTTCGGCCGCCGCGCGCCGACCTCTCCGGTACCTGCCCGCGGTGGTCGCGACCATCGCATCCCGCCCCCCGGCAAGGACGCCTCCCGAGTTGACTCTGTTGCACGCGCCACGCTCAAGACGGCGCGCTCGTCGCGCTATTTCCCCGCGGGCGTGTCCCAGCGGAACGGGGCAGACTCCGTCCAGACGCGGATGTCGAACTCAAGATTGTCGGGTGGTATAACCTGCCCCTCCCTGCCTTCGACGAAGCTTCTCCAAAAAGCGCGGCTACTGCCCGCCATCTGGACGTGAAGAGTATCGACCCCGCATCGCCGCGCCTCGTCGACCGCGTGGTCGATCAGGCGCGTCGCGAGTCGGGATCGTCGCTCCGATCGGCTCACGAAAAGCTTGAGGAGCTCAACGTCGTGCTGGAGAAACAGGGACAAAGTCCCGCATCCGACCGGCACGCCATCTCGTCGCGCAACGACGAACACGGTGTCTTGGTGGCCGCCAAGGCCGGATACGCCGACATCGCAGCGCTGGTTCTCGAGATTGATCTCGCCCTCGAGGTTCACCAGCCCTGCCCGGTCGCGTTGTAGGGTGAAGGTCAACGATATCGTCGTCGGCCTATCAGCTCGCGTCAGCGAAAGCACCATGCGCCTGCTGGGCGTGAGCGGAGCCTCTAACGCCGGCCTATCCCGTGTGGGTAGAACTAGTCTGCGCGCCTGGCGCCGCGACGATCGCTCCGCTGCCTAGCCGGTCCGAGGCCGGCAATGTAAGCCGGGCACGACGATCCCTTTTGGGAAAGCTGACGGCGGACCGGGTAGGGTCGAGGCCCAGCATCTTTCATGCGGGCAACATGAACGAATGGCAGAAGGTCGGTAGCCGAAAACAGACAGCAAACAACCGCAAGTTGGGTCTCGTACGTAACGAAGCGTGGTGTTGTCGAAAGCGCAAAGTTGGGGATAATGGTGGCAAATGGCTTGCGGTACGCTGAACGTCTGGAGGGGGCTAACCATTGCAGCAGGTGACGAGCAGCACCGGTTGTACAAAGCAGCGGCGGTGAACGCCAAATTTTAGAAACGCTGCCGTTCCTGCGATCGGCTCGCTAACACGTAAGGGGGGGAATGGCTGTGGAATCGAAAACGGTCGAGCGATCTGGTCGCGGCGGCGCCAACTTCACTAAGGCCACACGCGATAGTCTTGCGCGAGAAGTGGCCAATCACTGCGCGTTTCCCGGCTGCCCGATCCCATGCTTCGGACCGTCCCACGAGTCACCAGGCTCCGTGTCGGATACAGGGATTGGCTGCCACATCGTCGCTGCCGCTGACGGTCCGGCTGCTCGGCGAGTTGATCCGACAATGTCCGACGAAGTTCGTCGATCGCCGGAAAATGGGATTTGGTGCTGCACGCATCACGGCAAGCTGATCGACGCTGACGACGCGACCTACACAGTAGGGGCACTTCGCGCGTGGAAGGCGTTGGCGATCCGCCGTGCACAGCTGTCGCAAATGCTGGCCCGGCCGGCTTTGCTCAGCCACGACGACCCCGATCTCAACGCTCTCGCGCCGATGGGGCTCGAAGTCCGGAAACTCGCTAGCTCTCGCGCAAGGATCCGTGAGCTCTTCATAGAGTCCGGTGCGTTTCTGTCCTGGGGTGACAACGTCGCTACCGCTGCGCGTGATTTGGCAATTGAGATTGTCAGCAATGCCCTCCGCCATGGTCAAGCAACAGCCGCTACGATAACCGTCGAGGCTCGGCGCTTCGTAGTACAAGACGACGGTGTAGAATTTGATTGCCGCGCCTTGTCAGAACGTGCCGACGGACATGGCGGAGCAGCAGCCGTTCGCGAGATTGAGCAGCGCTTCTCCGGAAGACTGCTGATTAATCATCGGCACGGTCCTGCGGGCAACCGAACGACAATAGCGGCAGTAAAATCTCGGGTCGATCTTATGATGTTGACCCACTGTTTCATTGACGCCGAGTTCGTTTCATGGGGCAACGAAGCGATTGATTCAGAACTCACTCGTGTTGCGGACTGCGACTCGGTTTTTATCATGCCTCCAGAGGGGGTTACCTACAGTGACCGAGGAGACATTTTGAGGGCTTGTGCTGCGGTAGCAGCGTGCGGCAAACGTCCCGTCATCGTTATGCCGACGGATACATCCGACGGGGTCGCCAGAATGATTAAAGGATTCATGAAATCATTTGGCGACTACGATGCCCTCGAAGTCTCAGATGATGAGTCTAGGTACCATCGGTCAGAAATTGTCAACCTGCTTGACCTGCGGCGCATTGAAACTGACCGCTTGCGAGGCACAGATGATGAAATCTCTTACAGACGTTTTTGAGACTACTATATCAAGTAAATATTTTATTGTTTGTACTTATTTGTCAAAGTTGGCCCAGGCAAATGTCACTGATCGATGGCGGGAGGAGTTTGTATTTTGGCTATCCGATAAACAGTCTGACAAAGATAGTTCAGTTGCATAGCGTAGGCGTCGACTATGGAAACATGCGACCAGTCCAAGCCGCCTTTTGATTCCATCGCAGCTCGTCGAGGTGTCCAACGGACATTAACAAATGTCCGGAGTTGAGGAGCGCTTATCACCGGCTGAATGTCGCTTTCTGGGTCGTTCCTGGTATCGCGATCTTACTGAACATCACTCCGCTTCACCCCGCATAAAAATACATGCGGACACTCGTCGCTGCCTGTTCGGTGACCCGCACCAAACGGTCGCCGGCGCTCATCGCGACATTAGCTCCGGGGTGCTTCTTGCCCACCGCCTTGACCTGCGCGGTCAGCGTCGCATTGGCGCAAAGCTGTTGCAGCGCACCGTTCGAATTGTGGTCCGAGCCGTGGTGCGGCAGCGCCAGTACCCGAACCGAATCAAGGAAGATGGCGTAACAATCCTCCCAGTCGGCAAGATCCGCCGACGCGAAGAGCTCCGCGTCACCCGTGTTGAGCCACCCCGGCTCTGCACTGCCGGCGTCGAAGTCGGAGGCATGCTCGACATGCCAATGCGCTGTCATCGGTTCATCGACTATTGGCACGCTGAGCACCGACAGCGAGGCACGGTTGGACGATCCGAGATGTGTCTTGAACAAATGGCGGAGGTCCGCGCGGCCAGCGGGCGTACGGGCGTGGTTTGCAACGGCATAAGCGAGATCGCCAAGCCCGGGCCGACCTTGGGTTTTCACCGACGCGCCCACGAGTGCCTGCACCGCGTCGATCAGCCCATCATTTGAAGCATCGGTGATCGGCGCGCGATAGGGTTTGAAACGAATTCCCGCCCCACCCCGCGATACGGTGAGATCGCTGTCGCTCTCGATGACTTGGACCGCGGACTCGTGCGCGACGCCGGCGGGCGCCCAGCACGGCGCCTTGAGATCACGGGGCGCGGGGTTACATCTCGTCTCCCAGCCTCTGCCTTTGTCAGGTGGAGTCTCGGGGCCTCCAATGTCCTCGCGGCCCGGGCCACTACCGCGAACGAAGGTAACCCGCCGGGCGCCGCGCGACAGAAAATAAACCGCCGGATCGACGGCAAGCTCGACGAGCTTGCGATCGAGCGCGCCGCGGCCCGCCTCTTCTAGCAACTGCAATATAATTTCATGCTCGTTGAGGTAGGGCACCATTACATTGTCGACCACGGCACCCGCCATCAGCGTATCAAGCCCGCTGACATGATCAGTGTCGAAATGCGAGATAAAGAGCCAGTCGACCGGGCGGGTATTGTTGTCGAGCCAATCCCTCAGATAGGCGTCGAACTTGGCGGTCCGCTTCGCTCCACAATCGAAGATCCACTGAAAGGATGGCGAATCAAAGGTGGACATCACGCCGGTATGAAAGCCGCCGTGTCCCACAGGGTGCTGCTCCCACCGCACATTGATCATAACGGTGCCCCCCATTCCCTACTGACGGTATCGGCGAGGACACGTGCCACCTCAAGGCCTGCGGCGATTTTTGGCGCGTTTCTGAATGAATGTCCGGAGTCTGGAAGCGCAGGGAGGACGCTAATTGTCTGCCTTTGGGTCATTCGGCTATCGATCATCTATAGGTACACCATGATCAAGTTCACCAGGAACGGTAACGAGCCCTCGCGGGCGGGTGTCGAGCATCATCCACCGGTTCGCAACCGATAGGTTTCTCGGATCGTTCGGTTTGTTGAAGGAGAGCAACAATGATGACCGCCCCACAAGCCGAAGAGCCCGGTTTTGAAGCCGACGTCAACGAACTACCGGACGACAACAACGGGCCAGAAAATACCCTTGAGGATAAACCAGTCGCCGACAAACAAGAGCCAAACGATCCTGAGGAAGCGCAAAAGGAAGGCGCGGAGGAGCGAGAAGAGGGCGGCTTATACTGAAATAGGCATGGAGACGACGTGAGTCCGGATCGTAACTCGCTCCGGATTACTGAACCAGTTGAATCGCGAACGTGCCTTGACGCTAAAGCGCCACGTCTGAAGTCGTCAGCAGGATCGGTGGCTCACCACCTAAACGTTTCACAAATTCGCGCTGGGCGATGCGGTGAATGTCGCTTTCGAACTCGATGAAGACCTCGACCGCAGTTTCCGGATCAATTCCTTCCAGCTCCGGGTTCAGCATTTCGGCCAACGCTTCGCTGGTGATCAGAAACTCGACGGGACCAAAGACGGTGGTGCCGGTAAAGCCAATGCTATCACGCTCCGCCACCCAATATCCGTCACCGCGCTCGAAACGGACGCTGGATTTCACCATAGTGATTACTCCTCTACTGTTGGAGTGGACGGCAAATGCTCGGCTAAGGCTGCAATAGCTTCGCCAGTGAACGTCGTACTGAAAACCCCTTCGAGCTGAACGGCATGATCCGTGGTCAAGGTTGCCGCTTCTTTATGCTCAGGGTCCAGCCTAACCCAATCCCGCACGGCTCGCTCGAGGTTCGTCACTTCGGCGATATCGGTGTCGCCGCGGGGTACGTTTCCCAACGACGCGCTCATTCGCCAGTTGATGTCCGGGGTCTTGGCACTTTCGCCCCATGTCGCTTCTGTCATTGTCAGTCACCTTTCGGGGGTTCAACAGCTAGAATAGCACAGGTGATCGGGCATCCTCCGCGTCCGCCGATGCCATGCCCTCAACGCGCATTAACTGCGATGGGTAGGGCGCGACCAAGTCCTTCAGTTCGTCCCAGGGCGCTGCCAGCCAAAGATCGTAATCGTCATCGTGCAAGATGACCGGCATGGCCTTGGGGTGGATAGGTGCCACGATCGCGTTCGGATCGGTCGTCAGGAAGCCATAGGCGTTGCCGCGCTCGGTCGGACGCCAGATGCCAGCAAAGGCGAAGATTGGGCGGCTGGGCACGTCAAACCAGTGCAACGGCTTCTTGCCGTCTTCGCCAGGTGCCAATCCATATTCAGAAAAGGCGGTGACCGGGACCAGGCAGCGTCGCGCCGGTGTCGTCAGCATAGATCGCCAAAAGCTGGAGTTCAGGTTCCGCACGTTCGTCACGTACTTGGTAAGTTTGACTGAGGGGTTGCGCGCACTCGGCACCTGCGTCGGCACGCCCCATTCCATCCGCTCGAGCTTCCGCTCCGCGCCGTCCTGCACGATCACCTTGCCGTAGAATGGGGTCTTCTTGCCGGTCGGGAAGATGTCACCAACGGGGTATTCCTCGTCTTTTTCATAAGGAGGGCGGATACCGAAGGTGACCGCAAGGTCTACCTCCTTTGCGGTCATACGATACCGGTTGCACACGAGCCTGTTCCTCAGGTTGGCGCCGACGAGACCGCTCGCCGGCGCACACGTCTTACATCTTGTCCTTCAGCCCCTTGGCGGCCGTGAACGCAACCTTTTTGGAAGCTGCAATCGTGATCGCCTCACCGGTGCCGGGGTTACGGCCTTCGCGCTCCGGGCGGTCCTTGACGGTGAACTTTCCGAACCCTGGAATCGAAACCTCCTCACCCTTTACGGCTGCGGCCGCGATGTGGTCGAACACGGCGGTGATCGCCTTCTTTGCATCGGCTTCGTTCGAACCGGTCGCTTCGGCGACGCCCTTGGCCAGGTCACTTATGTTCATGCTATTCGTTCTCCATTGGAAACACCGGCGGGACCTTAGCCATGGCGAACGACGAGACAAAGACCGTACTGGACGACATGAGCGTCGCGGCGGTCCGCCTCATGCTGGATACGCTCGCGGATCATGGTGTCGCCGACGTCGAATAAGTGATCGCAGGGCAGGGGCCGATCGCCGACCTGGCAACCGGAGCGATGCGCGCCCGAAACATCGATCTCTAGCGGCTGGCAACACGTTCGCGCGTGACGCGAGGATCCTCGTAAAGATCGCGGATCGCACGGAGCCGAAAGACATTCCACCAGCGCTGCCAGCGATGCTCGGCTGCATCATGGATCATGTGGCAGCGCTGACATAGCGCCTTGAGGTTCGAAGACGCGCTGTTGCCCGGATCGTGATCGAGGTGCGCGCAGGCCAGGACCACATAGGTCACCCGAACCGACGCCAGCGCGAACCCGGCCTTCATCGAAATACGTTTGCCGCGGTTCGACCGCCAGCACTGGATATCGGCATCCCACCAGCGTCCGTCGCCGAGATGGACCACACGGCGCAGATGTGGTCGGCCGCATCCCTCGCACTTGGCACCGGCGCGATCGAACCGGACCGTCTGCGACAGCTGCCGCCAATCGATCGGGTAGAGCCAGCGGTTCTCGGGGCGGATTGGCATGACGATTCTATGAGTCACCGAACCGCCAAACGAAAGCGAATAATTCGCCCTTTGTTGCCGCTTCGTATTTTTTTCGTTCCCCTCCGTGCGCCGAGGGGAAAGGCAGGGCACCTGCCCGGATCGGTAAGCGTCCGGGCTGGGCCGCTGCGATCGAAAGCAGCCCTTCCGCAGCCGCCCAAT
>NZ_JACYVM010000009.1:0-154208 GCF_014842355.1 Sphingomonas sp. CFBP 13706 | reverse complement strand
ACACCCCTCTAGGGCCCATCCCCAACCCCGTCAAACGCAAATTTCACTTTTATGGCAAGTTTTCTTCATTTCGACCAACTTACGCCCCCAGGCAGCCCGTGTGAGCCGTGCAGGGCACGACGACGGCGCCCCTGCGTGCCAGCAAGGGACGGCAGGCAACATCCCCGCGCAGGTTTCTTAAGTGCTTGTGAAGCGCAGGCGATTATAGGGCCGGTGCGATGACCACGCCGATTCCCAGCGCCCCGCCGGCGGCAGACCCGCTGGCGGACCGGCCGCCCGACGGGCCGATCGACGGCTTGGCCGCCCCGGCGCCGCTCGCCGGGCAGGTCCGCAGTGCGCTGATCTGGCGGTCGGGCAGCCAGATCGTCGCGCAGCTCGTGCAGTGGAGCGCCACCTTCCTGGTGATCCGCATCCTCGCCCCCGCCGATTACGGTCTCTTCGCGATGTGCCAGGTGATCCTGACCTTCATGGCGATGCTCAACGGCTATGGCCTGGCGAGCGGGCTGATCCAGCAGGCGACGATCAGCCGCCACGAGGTGCGCCAACTCTTCGGCATGCTGATCCTGCTCAACGCGACACTGGCCGCGGCGCAGCTGGTGCTCGCGCCGCTCGCCGCCGCCTATTACCGGCAGCCGGTCGTCGCCGACATGCTGCGCGTTCAGGCGCTGCTCTATCTCACCACGCCGTTCATCGCCCTGCCCTATGCGCTGCTGTCACGCGCGATGGATTTTCGCCATCAAGCCAAGGCGAACATCACCGCCTCGATCGCTTCGGCGAGCACCGCGCTTGGCGGCGCGCTCTACGGACTGGGAGTATGGACGCTCGTCATCGCTCCGCTCGTATTGTTCGCGGTGCGGGGCGCGATGATGACGTGGAGCGCGCGGTCGCTGGTCTGGCCGAGCTTCGACTTTCGCGGCGCGGGCCGGCTCGCACGCTATGGCGGAGTGATGGCGGCGAGCCAGCTCTTCTGGTTCCTGCAGAGCCAGGCCGATGTGTTCATCGCCGGGCGCCGGTTCTCGCCGCACATGCTCGGCATCTACACGACCAGCCTGTTCCTCACGCAGATCTTCGTCAGCAAGTTCGTGCCGCCGCTCAATGAGGTCGCTTTTTCCGCCTATGCGCGGATGCAGGCGGATCCCGACGCGATCGGGCGGGCGTTCGTCAAGGGCGTGCGGCTGGTGATGATCGTCGCCATGCCCTTCTATCTCGGGCTCGCGGTCACCGCCGAGCCACTGGTGCTGACCGTGCTCGGCGAGAAATGGGTCGAGACCGCACCGATCGTCCGGCTGCTCGCGCTGGCGATGCCGTTCATGACGCTCCAGGTGCTGCTGACCCCCGCCTCCGATGCGCGCGGACGACCGGGTATCGGCGTGAGCAACGGCGCGACCGGCGCGGCGATCCTCGGCACCGCGTTCCTGATCGGGGTTGAGTGGGGGCCGACCGGGCTCGGCCTCGCCTGGATCGCGGCCTATCCGCTGTATTTCGCGATCAGTGCGTGGCGGAGCCTGCCGGTGATCGGCGTCCCCGCCCGTGCGGTCGCGCGCGCGGTCGCGTCACCCGCGCTGGCAGCGATCGCGATGGCGCTCGCGGTCTGGCTGGTCGATCAGCGCCTGCCAGTGATCGATCCGGTCTGGCGACTCGCGGTGCTGCTCGCGGTGGGCGGCACGGTCTATGCAGGCTGGATGCTCGCCTTTGCGCGCGCGGCGCTGGGCGAGCTCGTCGCGGTGCTGCGCAAACGCCCCGTTGCGGCCTGATCGGATCGGCGCCCTGATCGGGTCCGCGGGTCAGGCGGACTGGATATAGGCGCGCATCGCCGCGGCATCCGCCTCGATCCGGTCGATCCGGAATTTGACGAGATCGCCGATCGAGACGAAGCCGACGAGCTGATCATGGTCGATCACGGGCAGATGCCGGATCCGCCGCTGGGTCATCAGCGACAGCGCGCCGATCACCGATTCGGTCGGCGCGACCGATTTGACCGCGCGCGTCATCACGTCGCCGATCCGCTGCGTCAGCGCCCCCGCGCCCTTGGCCTGCAGGCAATGGATCACGTCGCGTTCGGAAAATATCCCGACCACGCGGCCGTCGTCGAGCACCGGCGCCGCGCCGATCCGCTGTTCCGCGAGCATCGCCACCGCGTCCGCGACGCTCGCATCGGGGTGCAACGACAGCACCATGTCCGCGCGCGTGCCGTCACCGGTCCGCCGCTTCGTCTCGAGGATCGTCGCGATCGTCATCTCCGCCTCTCCTTGTCGCGTCTCCATGCGCGTGGCTTGAGAAAACCATGTTTGCGCGGCAATGAAAAGCGATGACCGATCCTTCTGCCGAGACACCGACCGGACTCGACGATCCACACTATGCCGCGTTCGCCTGGGGCCGGTTCCGGACGATCATGGCGTGGATGATCCTGGCGGCGGCGATCTGCGCCGCGGGCGTCATCGTCGCGATGGCGCATCTTCAGGGGGCGCTGCACCTCGTGACGATGCTCGCGATTCTCGGCGGGGTCGGCGGATCGGTGATCATGGCCGGGCTCTTGATGGGGCTCGTCTTCCTGAGTTCGGGAAGCGGCCATNGAAACGAAAAAGGCCGGTACCGCGGCGTCGCGGTACCGGCCTTTTTCGATTTTGCCGTCTGGCGCGACGGTCAGCCCGCCTCGACCTCGTCGGTGGCGACGCGGACGCGACGGCGACGCGGCTTTTCCGCAGCTGCGCCGTCCGCCGAAGCGTCGGCAGCTGGTGCGGGTGCCGAGGCCGAGATGCCGAGCGATGGCGGCAGGCGGTCTGCGTCGAATGCCGCGGGTGCGGCATCGTCCGTGGCGACCGGCGCGTCGAGACTGCGGTCGCGACGCGGGCGACCGCGACGGCGGGGCTGCTCCTCGCCCGAACCGTCCGACGCGGGCGCCGGGGCGCTCACGGTCGCAACGTCGACCGGCTCGCCCATGGACTGGGCCGCGGACGACCGGTCGTCAGACGTGGCGGCGTCGGGCGTGGCCGGCGTTACGCTGCGCGCGGCGACCTCGTCCGCGCGCTCGCCCTGCTGCTCGGAGTCGGCCTGGACCGGACGCGCGGCGCGTGGCGTGCGACGGATGGTGTCGCGGCGCGGAGCATCGCGGTACTCGTCACGGCCCTGGTTTTCGCGGGGCTGGGTCTCGCGCTGCTGGCCCTGCTCGTCACCGGGCTGCTCGTCGCGCGACTGTGTCATCCGCGGGCCGCGGGCTTCGCCACGCTGGCCCTCGTTACGCTGACCGTCGTTACGCTGGCCCTCGTTGCGCTGACCCTCGTTGCGGTTCGCGTCGTAGCGTGGGCGATCGTCGCGCTGCGAGCGGTCGTCGCGGCCCTGGCCATCACGGCCCTGGTTTTCACGGCCCTGGTTCTCACGGGGCGCGCGAGCGTTCGAATACTGGCCATTGGACTGGCCGCCATTCGCCATCGCCGCCTGGTCGCCGGATCCCTGCTGGCCGTTCTGCTGCGCGTGCTGCTGCCCGTTTTGCTGGCTGCCCTGCTGCTCGCCCGAGCGGATCGGTTCGCCCTCGTCGCCATAATCGTCGTCGCCGTCGAGATCGAACGGCTGCTGGCGGCGCGGCTGTTGCTGCGCCTGGGGCTGGCTCTCTTCGAAGCGTGCCCGGGTTTCGCTCAGCACGCGGAAATAATGATCCGCGAACTGGAGATAATATTCGATGTTGACGCGGTCGCCCTGCATCTGCGCGTCGCGCGCCAGGTTCTTGTACTTCTCGTACAATTGGCTCGCGTTGCCGCGCGCGCGGCTGTCGATGCGGTTGCCCGTGTCGCGGCCACCCTGGCCACCACCACCGCCGCCGCCCTGGCGTTGACCGCCACCGCCGCCACCGCCGCCATTATTATTGTTGCCACGACCGCGACGGCGGCCGGCTTGCCGGTTGTTGATCAAGCTTGTGTCCTCAGTCGTCGAACCAAAATCTGGTCGTGCTCCGAAATGCGGTGCAAACCCCCCGCCGCGCACCGATGACGATGCGTCGGACTTGCCAGGGCCGCCGGACTGCAGCGACTTTAAGGCGAAGGATGCGGGTCAACGCTCAAAAACGACCAAGTTGTCGAGATTGCGTGCCCCTGCCCACGTGATAGCGGCCCGGAAGGGCCTCCCACAAGCGAAATATGCGGCGGCGGGCTATAATCGTCAAGTCGCGCCGGTCATCGCGCGAGCAGAACACGCGGGTTTCCGCCATAATCATGATGTAGCGCAACGTGCAGCCCCGCCGCCTCGAGCAGCGCCGAGACCGGCGCCGCCTGCGTCGCGCCGATCTCGATCACCGCCGCGCCGCCGGGTGCGATCAGCGCGGGCAACTGCGTCGCGAGGATCCGGTAATCGTCGAGCCCGTCCGCGCCTGCGAACAGCGCCGCGTGCGGTTCGTGATCGCGGACCTCGGGCGGCAGCGTCTCGGCGGTACCGATATAGGGCGGGTTGGCGAGGATCAGGTCGAACCGCCCCTCGATCGCGTCCGCCCAGCTGCCGCGCAAAAACTGCGCCCGGTCCGCCATGCCGAGCGCCGCCGCATTGGCGCGCGCATAGCCGAGCGCGTCTGCCGAAAAGTCGATGCCGAGACCGCGCGCGGGCCATTCGTCGAGCGCGGCGAGCAGCAGCGTGCCGGGGCCGGTGCCGAGATCGAGGATGGTCGCGGGCGCGCCACCGGCAAAATGCGCCTGCGCGGCGATCAGCAGCGTCTCGCTGTCCGCGCGCGGCACCAGTGCCCCCGGCCCGACCGCGAGATCGATCGACCAGAAGCCGCGCGTGCCGGTGATATAGGCGATCGGCTCATGGCGCAGACGACGCTCGACGAGCGCAGCGAACCTGGCGGGGACGGCGTAGCGGTCGGGATCGAGCAGGATCGCGTTCCGCTCGACGCCCAGCGCATGCGCCATCAGCAGTTCGGCGTCGAGGCGGGGGGTGGCGGAGAAGGCAAAGCGCACGGCCGCCGTGGCGATCGCTGCGCTTACCCCCCCGCCCGCTTGCGGGAGGGGGTTGGGGGGTGGGCTGACGCTCACCGCGGTCGCACTGTCGGCGATGTGTCGAAAGACCGGAACGAAGCGCCCTCCTGGAACACGCCGCGCGCCCACCCCCCGGCCCCCTCCCGCACGCGGGAGGGGGGGAAGCAGCCACACTCACCCATCCAGCTGCGCCAGCCGGTCCGCCTCGTCCTGCGACACCAGCGCACCGATCAGCTCGCCCATGTCGCCCGCGACGATTTCCGGCAGGCGGTGCAGCGTCAGGTTGATGCGGTGATCGGTCACGCGGCCTTGCGGGAAATTATACGTCCGGATCCGCTCCGAACGATCGCCCGACCCGACCATCGACTTGCGCGCACCCGCGCGCTCGGCATGCAACCGGTCGCGCTCCGCCTCGTAGAGCCGCGTCCGCAGTACGCGCAGGGCCTTGGCCTTGTTCTTGTGCTGCGACTTCTCGTCCTGCTGGATCACCGTCAGCCCGGTCGGGATATGCACGATCCGCACGGCAGAATCGGTCGTGTTGACCGACTGGCCGCCCGGCCCCGACGAGCGATAGACGTCGATGCGCAGGTCCTTGTCGTCGATCTTGACGTCGACCTCCTCCGCCTCGGGCAGCACAGCGACGGTCGCCGCCGAGGTGTGGATCCGCCCGCCCGCCTCGGTCGCTGGCACGCGCTGGACGCGGTGGACGCCGCTCTCGAACTTCAGTTTCGCGAACACGCCCTGCCCCGTGACGCTGGCGACGACTTCCTTGAAGCCACCCGCGTCGGACGACGAGCCGGAGATCAGTTCGACCCGCCAGCCCTGCGATTCGGCATAACGCTGGTACATCCGGAACAGATCGCCCGCGAACAGCGCCGCCTCGTCGCCGCCCGTCCCGGCGCGCACCTCGAGCATCGCCGAGCGCTCGTCCGCGGAATCGCGCGGCAACAACGCGAGCGCGAGCTTGCGGTCCGCGGTCTCGAGCAGCGTGCGATTCTCGTGCAGCTCCTCCGACGCCATCGCGCGCAGCTCGTCATCGGCATCCTCGGCCATGAAGGCGAGGCTCTCGGCCTCCTGCCGCAACCGCCGCACCTCGGTCGCCGCCTGCGCGACGGGTTCGAGCTCGGCATATTCCTTCGACACCGCGACGAAGCGGTCCGACGGCAGGTCGCCGGTCGACATCAGCGCCTGCAACTCGTCCCGCCGCGCCTCGATCGCGCGGATCCGGTCCGGGGAGATCTGGGTCATGCGGACGCTCCCTCTTGCGTCATCCCAGCGAACGCTGGGATCCAGGGTGACCGGACGGAGCCTTCATGGCGCTGGATCCCGGCCTGCGCCGGGATGACGGGGAGGCTCAACGCAGCGCCTCCGCCAGATCGACGAACGCGACCTCGGTCTGCGTGCCGGTCGCGAGCGCTTTCACCGCGCCGACGCCTTTGGCGAGCTCGTCATCGCCAAGGATGATCGCAAACCGCGCGCCGAGCGCATCCGCCTTCGCCATCCGCGCCTTCATCTTGCCCTTATAGGCCATCTCGACCGCCACGCCCGCACGGCGCAGATCCGCGACGATGCCGGTCGCGCGCGCTTCGGCCGCGGCACCCATCGGCACGACCACCGCGTCGATCCCTGCCGCCGCCGGCTCCTCCAGCAGCATCGCCAGCCGCTCGACCCCCGCCGCCCAGCCGACACCCGCCGTCTCGGGCCCGCCCAACGACCCGATCAGCCCGTCATAGCGCCCGCCGGCCAGCACCGTCCCCTGCGACCCCAACCGATCGGTCACGAACTCGAATGCGGTGTGGCGGTAATAATCGAGCCCGCGGACCAGCCGCGCATTGCGCTCCCACGCGACGCCCGCGGCATCGAGCCCCGCAGTCACCGCGTCGAAGAACGCGCGCGCCTCGGGCGTCAGATACGCGTCGATGTCGGGGGCGCTGTCCGCGATCGGGCGGTCCTTCGGGTCCTTCGAATCGAGGATCCGCATCGGATTCTTCTCGAGCCGCGTCAGGCTGTCCTCGGACAGCTCGCCGCGATGCGCCTCGAAATGCGCGACCAGCGCCGCGCGCCATGCCTCACGCGTCTCGGCATCGCCCAAAGTGTTGAGCTGCAGCGTCACGCCGTCGGCAATGCCAAGCTCGCGCAGCAGCTGGTCCGCCAGCACGAGCAGCTCGACGTCCGCCGCGGGCTCCGCCGCGCCGATCACCTCGGCATCGATCTGGTGGAACTGCCGGAACCGCCCCTTTTGCGGGCGTTCATAGCGGAACACCGGACCGCTGGTCGTGATTTTCAGCGGCGCGAACTGCTGCCAGCCCTCGGTCAGATAGGCGCGCGCGATCCCGGCGGTGAATTCGGGCCGCAGCGTCAGCGAATCCCCGCCGCGATCCTCGAATGTGTACATCTCCTTCGACACGACGTCGGTCGTCTCGCCGAGCGAGCGCGCGAACACCGCAGTGGATTCGAACACCGGGATGTCGATCCGCTGAAAGCAATAGAGCGCGCGCACGCGTTCGAAGGTGCTGAGAACATGCGCGAAACGGCGCTGCTCGTCGCCGAAGATGTCCTGAGTGCCGCGGATGCGACGCGGGGTTTCTGTTCTGGCCATGATGCGCGCGTATCTAGGCGACGTGCCCGCGAAGCGCTAGCGCCGTCACATGAGCAACGACGTCCGCTATTGGGGGCTCGGCCGGCGCATCGCCCCGCCGCGCTTCGTGCTGTTCGCATGCGTCTTCGCGATCGGCCTCGTCGCGCTGATCCCCCCGTTCGGACTCGGGCTGGGGCTGGGCCGCGGCACGATGGCGGCGTTCGATATCGCCGCGGTCCTGTTCCTCGCCACCGTCGCGACCTTGTTCGGCAACGCCACCGCGGAGCGGATGCGGCGCTATGCGGACGAGAACGACGCCAACCGCGCGGTGCTGCTCGCGTTCAGCGGGACGATCCTGATCGTCGTGCTCGTCGCGGTGGCGAAGGAATTGCAGGGCAAGACCGATCTCGTCGCGGTCCTGATCTCGGTCGCGACGCTCGTGCTCGCCTGGCTGTTCTCCAACATGGTCTACACGCTGCATTACGCGCATCTGTTCTACAGCGACGCCGCGGATGGCAGCGACGCGGGCGGGCTGGATTTCCCCTCCTGCGCCGAGCCCGATTACTGGGACTTCGCCTATTTCGCCTTCACGCTCGGCATGACCTTCCAGACCTCCGACGTCGAGATCACGTCGCGGCGCGTGCGCAAGGTCGCGCTCGGCCAGTGCATGGCCGCGTTCGTCTTCAACATCGGCGTGCTCGCCTTCACCATCAACGTGCTCGGCAGCAGCTGACGCGGGTCCCTCGCTGTTTCGTCATCCTGACGAACGTCAGGACCCAGAGCCAGACACGCCACCACCCGCAACCCTGGGTCCTGACGTTCGTCAGGATGACGGGAAGAGGTCATGGTGACCAGGTGGACTATACCCCCCGGCAAAGGGCTGGACGACTGCCCTTTCTGCCGCTTACACCTTGACCATCGTCTCTCTGCCGGAAGGCCTTTTCCTTGATCCGCAAGCTTCTCGTCGCATCCCTGCTCGCGTCTGCACTTCCCGCGGTCGCGCAAGTCCCCGCCGGCAACACCGCACCACAGCCGGTGCCGTTCGTCGACACGATCCCCGCCGCACAGGACACGCCCTATCCCGGCACGATCCTGCTCGACATCGACGCGACCGATACCGAGCGCGGCATCTTCCGCGTGAAGGAGACGATCCCCGTCGCCAAATCGGGCAAGATGGCGCTGCTCTTCCCGAAATGGCTGCCCGGCAACCATGCGCCACGCGGCGAGATCGAGAAGCTCGCCGGGCTGGTGATCCGCGCGAACGGCCGGATCCTGCCCTGGACGCGCGATCCGGTCGACGTCTACGCCTTCCACATCGACGTTCCCGCGGGCACCAAACAGCTCGACGCGACCTTCCAGTTCATCTCCGCGACCAAGGCGGATCAGGGCCGTGTCGTCATGACCCCGACGATGATCAGCCTCCAGCCGAACTCGGTCAGCCTCTACCCCGCCGGTTATTATACGCGTCAGATCCCGGTGAAGATGACCGTCACCTATCCGACCGGCTGGACCGCCGCGGGCGCGGTCCCCGCCAAGGTCTCGGGCGCGACCTATGCCTATGACCGGACCAATTACGAGATCCTGGTCGATTCGCCGATCCTCGCGGGCAAATACGGCAAGGTCTGGCCCTTGAGCCCCAAGGTCGACCTCAACGTCTTCGCCGACACCCCCGACCAGCTCGCCGCCAAGCCCGAACAGATCGACGCGCACAAGCGGCTCGTCGACCAGGCCGCGCGCACCTTCGGCGCCGAGCATTATGATCATTACGAGTTCCTGCTCTCGATCACCGACCAGCTCGGCGGGATCGGCCTCGAGCATCATCGCAGCTCGGAAAACGGCGTCCGCCCCGGCTATTTCACCGAATGGGAGACGGGCGCGTCGGCCCGCAACCTGCTGCCGCACGAGTTCACGCACAGCTGGGACGGCAAGTTCCGCCGCGGCGCCGACCTGTGGACGCCCGATTTCCGCACGCCGATGCGCAACTCGCTGCTCTGGGTCTATGAGGGGCAGACGCAGTTCTGGGGCTATGTGCTCCAGGCGCGCTCGGGTCTGGTCAGCAAGCAGGACACGCTCGACGGCTATGCCTCGATTCTGGGCACCTACGACACCGCGCAGGGTCGCCAGTGGCGCCCGCTGATCGACACCACCAACGATCCGGTCATCTCGTCGCGCCGTCCCAAGGGCTGGACCAGCTGGCAGCGCTCGGAGGATTACTACAACGAAGGGCTGATGGTCTGGATGGAGGTCGACGCGATGCTCCGCCAGAAATCGGGCGGCACCAAGTCGATCGACGACTTCGCGCGAGCCTTCTTCGGCATCCGCAACGGCGATTATGGCGAGGTCACCTACACGTTCGACGACGTGGCCAAGACGCTGAACGGGATCCTGCCCTATGACTGGGCGGGCTTCCTCACCACGCGCCTGACCGAGACGGGCAAGCCCGCGCCGATCAACGGCTTTGCGATGAACGGCTACAAGCTGGTCTATGGCCCCGTGCAGAGCCCGTATCTGAAGCAGGCGGAGAAGAGCCGCGGCACCGATGTCAGCTATTCGCTGGGCTTGGTGATGAACAAGGACGGCGTCGTGACTGCCTCGATCTGGGACAGCCCCGCGTTCCGCGCCGGGATCGACGTCGGCACCGAAATCGAGGCGGTCAACGGCGAGTCCTACTCGTCGGACCGCATGAAAGCGGCAATTCTCGCGGCCCAGGGCACCAAGCTGCCGATCCGCCTGACTGTAAAAAACAACGAGCGATTCCGCGACGTCTCGCTCGATTACCATGACGGCCCGCGCTATCCGCGGCTCGAGAAGGTCGGTACAGGTGACGGCGGACTGGACAAGTTGCTGATGCCGCGCTGACAGTTCCGATATTTTTCCGGTGCCGGCCGCCTCCCCAAGGGGAAGCGGCCGGCACCGCCATTTCTGAAAGGACCGCCATGCGTATCGACCTCATCCCGACGGGCAAGAATCCGCCCGAAGACCTGAACGTCATCATCGAAGTCCCGACCGGCGGCGAGCCCGTGAAGTACGAGTTCGACAAGGCATCGGGCGCGCTGTTCGTCGACCGCATCCTGCACACGCCGATGCGCTACCCCGCGAACTACGGCTTCGTGCCGCACACGCTCAGCCCCGATGGCGATCCGCTCGACGCGCTCGTGATCGCGCGCTCGCCCTTCATCCCCGGCTGCGTCGTCCGCGCGCGCCCGATCGCGGTGCTCAACCTCGAGGACGAGGCCGGCGGCGACGAGAAGCTCGTCTGCGTCCCCGTCAACGACGTGTTCCCCTATTATTCGAACGTCGGCGGCCGTGCCGACGTGCCCGAGATCGTGTTCGAGCAGATCGAGCATTTCTTCACCCACTATAAGGACCTCGAGAAGAAGAAGTGGGTTCGCGTCGGCAAGTGGGGCGATGCTGAGGAAGCCAAGCGCATCACGATCGAGGCGATCGAGCGCTACGAAGAGGCCAAGAAGCAGGGCGACGAGCCCATGAACGCGGACGACGCCGCAGGCCGCTGATCACGAGCGACCGAAGTCGAAGCGGCGCGCACACGGCGCGCCCTTCGATTGCGCTCAGGGCGAACGGGGCCGCGAACTACGCCCCCCCGTTCGTGCTGAGCGAAGTCGAAGCACCTGCCCCGCCCTTACGGCGCCGGCCGCTCCGCCTGTGCCTCCGCCAGGTACAGCGAGAACAACCCCGCCGGATCGGTCCATTCGCGGATCGGCGTCCACCCGCCCGACCGCAACAGGATCCGCGCATCGCGCGACCCGTATTTGTGGCTGTTCTCGGTGTGGATCGTCTCGCCCGCGGCGATATCGAACGGCCGCCCTTCGATCGTGAACGCGGCGTCGCGCTGCGCCTCGAGATGCATCTCGATCCGCGCACGATCGTCGTTCCACACCGCCTTGTGCCGGAACGCCTCGACCGGCACGTCGGCGTCGAGCTCGCGGTTGATCCGCTCGAGCAGGTTCATGTTGAACGCCGCGGTCACGCCCTGCGCATCGTCATAGGCGGGGACCAGCACGGCCGGATCCTTGATCCGGTCCATCCCGATCAGCAGCATCGCGCCGATCCCGAGCGACGCACGCATCGCCTTCAACAGGTCGACCGCCATCAGCGGGATCATGTTGCCGATCGTCGACCCCGGAAAGAAACCGAGCTTGGGCGTGTCCGCGATCGTCTTCGGCAATGCGAGCGGCCGCATGAAATCCGCCTCGAACGGCAGGACGAGCAGCTCGGGGAACTGCGCCGCAAGCACGCGCGACGATTCGCGCAGGAAATCGCCCGAGATATCGATCGGCACATAGACCGACGGCGCCACCGCGCTGAGCAGGATCGGCGTCTTGGTCGACGACCCCGACCCGAATTCGACCACCGCACGTCCCGCGCCGGCGATCTCGGCGACCTCGGGGCACGCGGTCTCGAGGATCGAGCGCTCGGTCCGCGTCGGATAATATTCGGGCAGGTCGGTGATCGCCTCGAACAGCTCCGACCCGCGCCGGTCGTAGAACCAGCGCGCCGGAATCGCGCGCGGCCGCCGTTCCAGCCCGGCGAGCACGTCCGCCCGGAAGGCGGGGTCGGCCAGGCTCTGCTCGCCGTCTTCGATTTCACGCTTCAACATCAGATATCCTTGGCGAGCCGGACGCCGGTGAACTGCCAGCGCTGGTGCGGGTAGAAGAAATTGCGGTAGCTCGCGCGCGCATGACCGCGCGGCGTCGCGCAGCTCCCGCCGCGCAGCACGAACTGGCCGCTCATGAACTTGCCGTTATACTCGCCGACCGCACCCTCGACCGCGCGGAAGCCGGGATAGGGCCGATAGGCGCTCCCCGTCCATTCCCAGACGTCGCCGAAAAAGGCCGGGTCGCCGGCGCGCGCGGGCCGCGGCTCGACCGGGCCCGCCGCATCCATCTGATTGCCGCCATCGCCGGCATAGTCCGCCGCGACGGCCTCCCATTCGGCCTCGGTCGGCAGCCGCGCGCCCGCCCAGCTGGCATAGGCGTCCGCCTCGTAGAAGCTGACATGCGTGACCGGCGCAGCGGGATCGATCGCGCGCCGCCCGTCGAGCCCGAACCGCGTCCAGCCGCCGTCGCGTTCTTCCCAGTACATCGGCGCGACGATGCCCTCCGCCTTCACCCAGGCCCAGCCATCGGCGAGCCAGTGGCGCGGTTCGCTATAGCCGCCATCGGCGATGAACGCCGCCCATTCGCCATTGGTCACCGTCCGGTCGGCGATCGCGTGGCGCGCGAGCAGCGTATCGTGCCGCGGCGTCTCGCAATCGAACGCGAAGCCGTCGCCGT
Organism: Sphingomonas sp. CFBP 13706; assembly: GCF_014842355.1. Taxonomy (NCBI): domain Bacteria; kingdom Pseudomonadati; phylum Pseudomonadota; class Alphaproteobacteria; order Sphingomonadales; family Sphingomonadaceae; genus Sphingomonas; species Sphingomonas sp. CFBP 13706. Next base: position 141,375 of record NZ_JACYVM010000009.1, on the reverse strand, counting down.
CATGGCCCATGCGCGCGATCCCGGCGTCGCGTTCGATCCAGCCGATCGCGCCCGGCATCTCGACCGGCACCTTGCGCGGCGCAGCCCAGACCGCGGGCTCGAGCGGATTTTCCGAAAACAAATGGAGGATGTCGGTCACCAGCAATTCCTGGTGCTGCTCCTCGTGATGACAGCCCAGCGCCACGAGTTCGCGCGCCGCCTCGGGCAGGTCGGGCAGCGCCGCGATCAGCGCCGCATCGACATGCGCGCGGTACGCCCGGACCTCGTCGAGTGTCGGCCGCGTGATGATCCCGCGCCGGTCGCGCGCATGCCGCCGACCTTCCGCCTCGTAATAGCTGTTGAACAGGAACGGGAAGCGTTCGTCGTGCAGCCGGTAGCCCGCGACATGATCGCGCAGCACGAACGTTTCGAAGAACCAGCTGGTATGCGCCAGATGCCATTTGGTCGGCGACGCGTCGGGCATCGACTGCACCGTCGCATCCGCATCCGACAGCGGCGCGGCCAGCGCGATCGACAGGTCGCGCACGGCTGTGAACCGCGCACCGAGCGCGTCCGTGTCAGGCAGGGTCGCGGGATCATGGGTGGGGACGGGGTTCGGCATCGACTGTCCTCGTGCGGGCGATGCACGCGGCACGGCCCCTTATAAAAGGATGCAGCGATACGGAGCGCTATCCGCGCGTTGCCCCCGGTCGCCAAAGAACGTCGCTCGCCCCGTTTTGGTTCACCGCACGCGCGGCGACGAACAGGAAATCCGACAGGCGGTTAACATACGCTAATGCCAGCGGATTGATCGGGTCGTCGACCGCGACCACCGCGCGCTCGGCGCGCCGCGTGATCGCGCGCGCCAGATGCAGCGCCGCAGCGCCCGGCGATCCGCCCGGCAGGATGAAGCTGGTCAGCGGCGCCATCTGCGCGGTCATCGCGTCGATCTCGCCTTCGAGCCGCTCGACCTGCGAACCGACGATCCGCAGCGTCATTTCGGACGGCGCGAAATCCTCGCCCGGCGTCGCGATGTCCGCGCCGAGATCGAACAGGTCGTTCTGGATCCGCTCGAGCGCTCGGCCAAGCGGATGATCGCCCAGCGCCACCGCGGCCACGCCGATCGCGCTGTTCGCCTCGTCGACATCGCCGATCGCCTGCATCCGCGGGCACGCCTTGGACACGCGCGACCCGTCGACCAGCCCGGTGGTCCCCGCGTCGCCGGTCCGCGTGTAGATCTTGTTCAGCTTTACCATGACGGTACGCCCCTCGCGCTCAGGTCCGGCCCGCGGCGAACAGGATCAGCACGACGATCAGGATCGCGATCGCCTGGAAGAAGATGCGCTGCTGCATCATCCGGTTCGATTTCAGCGACGCGGCGCTCGGCCCCCCGTCCTTCACCTGCGCCGACTGGTCCTGCAGGAACGTCACCACCCCGCGCACCAGAGCAACGAGCGTCGCGATCATCGCCGCGATCAGGAGGATGACGAGGAAGGTGTTCATGACGACAATCTAGGCATGCGCGCCCCGCCCCGCAATGGCCGTTCCGCCGGTCGTCGGACAAGCCTCGAAACGGGCGGAATTCTACGCTGACAGCCCCGATCTTCCCGGCTAGCATCGTGACAAATGGGGGAATGAGTATGCGTAACGGACGGATCGGCGCCAGCCTGGCGATGCTGGCTATGTTGAGTGCGTGCGGCGGAGACTCCGGCGCGGTGTCGGGATCGACCGGCGGTACGCCCGGGGTGTCCACCCCGACGACCGGCACGACCACCCCGACGACCGTCGCCGGATGCAGCCTGCGCGAGCGGCAGGACTGGGCCGCGGCGCAGCTGCGCGAATGGTATCTGTTCCCCGAGACGCTGCCCGCCAGCCTCGACCCGACACCCTATACGACCGTCGACGCCTATATCGACGCGCTGACCGCGACCGCGCGTGGCCAGCGCCGCGACCGCTATTTCACCTATCTGACGTCGATCAAGGAGGAGGACGCCTATTATGAGGCCGGTTCCAATGCCGGCTTCGGCTTCCGTCTCGGCATCGATGGCAGCGGGCGCCGTGCCTATGTCATCGAATCCTTCGAAGGCGGCGCCGCGCTGGCGGCGCAGGTCGATCGCGGTGCGGAAATCGTCGCGATCGGGACCAACGCCAACACGCTGCGGACCGTCAGCGCGATCTTCGCCGCAGACGGCAGCGCGGGCGTCTCGACCGCGCTCGGGCCCGACACGGTCGGCACCAGCCGCGTGCTGCAGATCCGCGATGCGCAGGGCACGCGCGACATCACGCTGACCAAGACCGATTTCGCGCTGCTCCCGGTCTCGAGCCGCTACGGCGCGAAGGTCATCGCCGATGGCGGCCGCAACTATGGCTATATCAACCTCCGGACGTTCATCTCGACCGCCGACCCCGCGCTGCGCGCCGCCTTTGCCAGCTTCCGCGCGCAGAACATCACCGATATCGTCATCGACCTGCGCTATAATGGCGGCGGGTTGATCTCGATCGCAGAGCTGATGACCGACCTGCTCGGTCGTAACCGCGCGACGTCCGAAGTCTCGAGCTACACGACCTTCCGCACCGAAAAATCCGCCAACAACACGACGCGCTTCTTCGCGCCGCAGCCCGAATCGATCGCGCCGACGCGCGTCGCATTCATCGGCACGGGCGGGACCGCCTCGGCGAGCGAACTCGTGATCAACGCGATGATCCCCTATCTGCACAGCGCTGCCGGGCTGATCGGCACCAACACCTATGGCAAGCCCGTCGGCCAGATCGGGCTCGACCGCGCCGCCTGCGACGACCGTCTGCGCGTGGTCGCGCTGGCGACGCAGAACGCCGCACGCCAGGGTGCCTATTATGACGGGCTCGCCGGCACGGTCGAGGCGAGCTGCCGGGCCGAGGACGACATCCGCTATCCGCTCGGCGACCCGCGCGAAGCCTCGACGCGGCAGGCGATCGACTTCCTCGCCGGCCGCAGCTGCCTGCCCGTCACCGCGACCGCGGCCACCGCGTCCGCCCGCACCAGCACGCCCACGCTGACGACCGACCTCCCCACGCGCGCGCTGCTCATCCCCGACCACCCCACCACCCCGCAACGCGAAGTCCCCGGCCTCTATTGATCCGTCCGGCGCGACGGGGCCGGGTCACCCCACCCACCCCGTCACCCGTCAAACCCGCGCGCACCCCTCACCCTGCCCTCCACGCTCACCCCACCCCCACCCGTCATCCTGACGAAAGTCAGGATCCAGAGCCAAATACGCCGCACGTCGTAACCCTGGATCCTGACTTCCGTCAGGATGACGGCGAATAGGGCGCATCCCCCGCCAGCATCGCCCGCACCCCCGCCGCAACCGCCAGCCCGTCCTCCCCCCGTTCGCGCATCGCCGCAAGCGAGGGCGCACCCGTGCGCTTGGCGAGCCGCGCGCCATCCGCCCCCAGCATCAGCGGATGGTGATGGTAGCGCGGCGTCGGCAACCCCAGCAGCGCCTGCAACAGTCGGTGCACGTCGGTCGCCGCGAACAGGTCGTCGCCGCGCACCACGTCGGTGACGCCCTGCACCGCATCGTCGAGCGTCACCGCGAGATGATAGCTGGCGGGTGCATCCTTGCGCGCGAGCACCACATCGCCCTGCGCCGCCGGATCGGCCCGCACCGTCCCCGCGCGCGCATCCACCCAGTCGAGCGGTCCCGTCACGTTGAGCGCCGCCGCCATGTCGAGCCGCCAGCAATGCGCCTCGCCCATCCGCGCCGCGACCTCGGCGGGCGCCAGCTTCCGGCACGTCCCCGGATAGACCGCGGCGTCTCCGGCATGCGGCGCCGACAGGCTCGCCGCGATCTCCGCGCGCGTACAGAAACACGGATAGAGCAGCCCGCGCGCGTTCAAGCCATCGAGCGCCGCCTGATAGGATGCGAGCCGCGCCGACTGGTGGGACAGATCGTCCCAGTCCAGCCCCAGCCAGCGCAGATCCTCCACGATTCCCGCGACATGCTCGGGCCGGCTGCGGCCCATGTCGATATCCTCGATCCGCAGCAGGAACCGCCCGCCCCGCGCCCGCGCAAAGTCGTGCGCGCGGATCGCCGACAGCGCATGGCCGAGGTGCAGCCGCCCGGTCGGACTGGGTGCGAACCGCGTCGTGACGAATTCCGCGCTGTTCACTGGACTTGACCCCATGTCCCGCGCCGTGCTGTCATGACCCTGTCATGCCGGTGCGCGAAAGCGCGTCCGGGACTTTTGTGGGAGGAGCCGTGTTTCACCCCGACCTGATACGCCACCCGGATGGATGTCCGGCGCTCGTGCTCAACGCCGATTACACGCCGCTCTCCTATTATCCGCTCAGCGTCTGGCCCTGGCAGACCGCCGTGAAGGCCGTCTTCCTCGATCGCGTCGATATCGTCGCCAATTACGAACGCGAGGTGCGCAGCGCGAGCTTCGCGCTCAAGCTCCCCTCGGTGATCGCGCTCAAGCAATTCGTCAAACCGTCGCAATTTCCCGCCTTCACCCGTTTCAACCTGTTCCTGCGCGACAAGTTCACCTGCCAATATTGCGGCAAGCTGCGCGATCTCACCTTCGACCATGTCATTCCCCGCGCGCAAGGCGGGCGGACCACCTGGGAAAATGTCGTCACCGCCTGTGCGCCGTGCAACCTCAAAAAGGGCGGGCGCACCCCGCGCCAGGCCGCGATGCCGCTCCATCTCGAGCCGATCCGCCCGACCAACTGGCATCTGCACGAACATGGCCGCAGCTTCCCGCCGAATTATTTGCACGAAACCTGGCATGATTGGCTCTACTGGGACATTGAACTCGAAGCGTGACCGTCCGGCCGCGCAGCATTGTGCGGGAGACGGGTCGATGCGGGTGATGATGGGTGTGATCGCGGTAGGACTGATCGTCGCAGGGTGCGGCGACAAGGATGCGCAGCGCGCAGAGGCGGATGCCGGCGCGGTCGGCTTCGTCCCCCCCTCGGTCACCTCGCGGCTCGACTTCGGCGCCAGCATGGAACGCCGCTTCCGCACGCTCGACCGCAACGCCGATGATCGCATCACCAAGGACGAGCTGCCCTCCCCCAATGCACGGATCAAGGCGTTCGACCGCAACAAGGACGGCGTGATTACCGAGGTCGAGTGGAGCGAAGGCACGCTGCGATGGTTCGACCGGATGGACCTGAACCACGACGGCACCGTCACCTCCGAAGAGCGCGCCGAAGCCCGCAAGCGCGAGGGGCGGTGATCGCCTGTAACTTTATGTCCTGACCGCACGGCTTCAGGCGCGGATTTCATCGCCGATTGCGGGTTCGGCGGTTGACCTGATCCCTGTCGCAGCGCAGCAAGGCGCATGGCCAGTCTTCCCGCAATCGCGAACAATTCCGACATCCGTTTCCTCGGCACGCTGCTCGGCGACGTCATCCGCAGCTATGGCGGGCCGCGTCTGTTCGAGGCGACCGAGACGATCCGCAAGGCCTCGGTCGAGCGTCACCGCGGCCTCGCCGAGGGCCGGACCGACGATCACGCCGCGGTCGATCTCAGCCTCGAAAAGCTCAGCCTCGACGAGACGCTCGATTTCGTCCGCGGCTTCATGCTGTTCTCGATGCTCGCCAATCTGGCCGAGGACCGGCAGGGGATCGCGGCGGAACACGGCGCCGACCTCGCCTCCGCGATCGCGCAGCTCGAAGCCGAGGGGATCGACCGGACGCAGGTCCGCGCGCTGCTCGACCATGCGCTGATCGTCCCCGTGCTCACCGCGCACCCGACCGAGGTGCGGCGCAAGAGCATGATCGACCACCGCAACCGCATCGCCGAGCTGCTCGCGCTGCGCGATGCGGGTCGCGACACCACCCCCGATGGCGACCGGGTCGACGACGCGATCCTGCGCCAGATCGCATTGCTGTGGCAGACGCGCGTGCTGCGCCGCGACCGGCTCTACGTCACCGACGAGGTCGATACCGCGCTCAGCTATCTGCGCGACGTCTTCCTCCCCGCTTTGCCCGCGCTCTACCAGCGCTGGGACCGCGCGCTCGGCGAACGCACGCCGAGCTTCCTCAAGCCCGGCAGCTGGATCGGTGGCGACCGCGACGGCAATCCCTATGTCACCGCCGATTCGCTCAAGACCGCGCTTGCCCGCGCCAGCGAGGCGGTGCTCGGCTATTATTGCCAGGCGGTCCACGCGCTCGGCGCCGAGCTCTCGATCTCGACCGAGCACGCCATCGCCGACCCCGCGGTCGAGGCGCTCGCTGCGGCAAGCGGCGACGACGCCACCAGCCGCGCCGACGAACCCTATCGCCGCGCCTTGTCGGGGATCTATGCGCGCCTCGCCGCGACGCAGCAGAAACTGACCGGCAAGGCCGCGCCGCGCCCCGGCCGCCTCACCGGCGCGCCCTATGCCAGCCCGGCCGATCTGCGCGCCGATCTCGTCACGCTCGCCCACGGGCTCGGCACCGCACTCAAGACCGGCGGCGCGCTCGGCCGGCTGATCCGCGCGGTCGAGACGTTCGGCTTCCACCTCGCCACGCTCGACCTGCGCCAGAACAGCGCGGTCCATGAACGCGTCGTCGCCGAACTGCTCAAGGTGTCGGGCGTCGAGGCGGACTATCTCGCGCTCGACGAGGCGGCGCGCGTCGCGCTGCTCCGCCGCGAACTTGCCAATGCGCGCCCGCTCACCACCCGCTTTGCCGCCTATAGCGACGAGACCGCGGGCGAGCTCGCGATCCTCCAGGCCGCCGCCGACGCGCATGCCGCCTATGGCCCCGCCTGCATCACCAACTACATCGTCTCGATGGCGCAGTCGGTCAGCGACCTGCTCGAGGTGAACCTGCTGCTCAAGGAGGTCGGGCTCTACCGCCCCGGCGACACCCCTACCGCCGCGATCATGGCGGTGCCGCTGTTCGAGACGATCGGCGATCTCGAGGCCGCGCCCGCGGTCATGACCGCCTGGTTCGCGCTGCCCGAGATCGCGACGATCGCCAAGGCGCGCGGTCATCAGGAGGTGATGATCGGCTATTCGGACAGCAACAAGGATGGCGGCTACCTCACCTCCACCTGGCAATTGTCCAAGGCCTCGACCGCGCTCAGGCCCGTGTTCGAGCAGGCGGGCGTCGGCATGCAGCTGTTCCACGGCCGCGGCGGCGCGGTCGGGCGCGGCGGCGGTTCGGCCTTCGCGGCGATTCGCGCGCAGCCCGGCGGCACCGTGCAGGGCCGCATCCGCATCACCGAACAGGGCGAGGTGATCGCCGCCAAATACGGCACGCGCGACGCGGCGATGACCAATCTCGAGGCGATCGCCTCGGCGACCCTGCTCGCCAGCCTCGAACCCGAACGCCTGTCGAACGCCGACACCGCGCGCTTCTGCGCCGCGATGGACTGGCTCAGCGACACCGCGTTCCACAGCTATCGCGACCTCGTCTACGGCACGGTCGGCGGCGACGAGCGCGGCTTTCGTACCTTTTTCCGCCAGATGACGCCGATCGCCGAGATCGCCGGTCTCAAGATCGGCAGCCGTCCCGCCAGCCGCACCAAGTCCGACCGGATCGAGGATCTGCGCGCCATCCCCTGGGTGTTCAGCTGGGCGCAGGCGCGCGTCATGCTTCCCGGCTGGTACGGCGTCGGCCAGGCGCTCGCCGGGTTCGAGGACAAGGCGCTGCTGCGCGACATGGCGCAGGGCTGGCCGCTCTTCGCCTCGGCGCTCGCCAATCTGGAGATGGTGCTGGCCAAGTCGGACATGGCGATCGCCGCACGCTATGCCGGGCTGGTCGAGGATCCGGCGCTGCGCGACACCGTCTTCGGCCGGATCCGCGACGGCTGGCAGCAGACGCATGACGGGCTGCTCGATGCGACCGGCCAGTCGCGCCTGCTCGAAAAACACCCTGCGCTCGAGGCGTCGATCCGCCTCCGCCTGCCCTATATCGAGCCGCTCAACCTGCTCCAGATCGAACTGATCAAACGCCGCCGCGCCGGTGAAGAGGATGCACGCATCGGCGAAGGCATCCTCCTGTCGATCAACGCGATCGCAACGGGCCTGAGGAACAGCGGCTAATCTCCCTCTCCCCTCAGGGGAGAGGGAAGGGGCCCGCGGCCCTTGCCGTGGGAAGGGTGAGGGCAAGTGAGGCCAAAACCCTCACCCCAAACCCTCAGCCCAAAACCCTCAGCCCGCCGCACCAAAAAACGGCGCGGCTATCTCCGGCCGCACCCGCAGCAACCGCCCGCTCGCCCGGTCGAGCAGCGCCCAGGTCGTCACCGCGTCCAGCTTCACGCGCCCGTCGTCGCCGACGAACCGCACATGCCGGTCGAACCGCGCGCCCTTCGGCCCGCCCTCGACCCAGGTCTCGCCGGTCACCGTCTCGCCCGCGACCACGCTGCCACGATAGTCGATCTCGTGCCGCGTCACGACCCAGACATAGGCGGCCTTGTGCTCGGCGGGCGCGACCGCCTCCCAATGCGCGGTCGCGATCCGCTGGATCCACTGGACCCAGACCGCATTGTTGACGTGCCCCAGCTCGTCGATATCCGCCTCGGCCGCGGTGATCGTCATCGTGAAGGTCATGCGCTGCGCTCCCGCCATTTCCGCCACGCGAACCAGCCGCCGCCGACGGTCAGCAACGCCGCGGCGCCGAACAGGATCAGCCGCCCGGTGCCGATCCGCCCGAGCATCTCCTCGATGACGTTGCCGAACGCATAGCCGATCGCGCTGAACACACAGCCCCACACGATCGCCGCGGCGAGGTTCACCGCCAGGAACAGGCGCTGCGAAATTCGGCTCGTCCCGATCGCGATCGGGCTGACGGTGCGGATCCCGTAGACGAAGCGATAGGCGAAGATGAACCGCCGCGGATAGCGTTCGAGCAGGTCGATCGCGCGCGCATAGGCCGACCGCCGCCGGATCGCCGCAACGGGGCGCGACTCGCGGAAATATCGCCCGCCCGCAAAGAACAGCTGGTCCGCGACGAACGACCCGATCACCGCCGCCGCCATCGCGCCCGCCAGCGACACCAGCCCCTGATGCGCCAGCACCCCGCCCGTCACGACCGCCGCCTCCCCCTCGACCCCTGCCCCGAGAAAGATCGCCACGACGCCATAGCGCGCCACCAACGCCTCGATCGTCACGCGGCAGGCAGTCCTTGTTCACGCGAAGGCGCGAAGGCGCAAAGATAGGTGGTTCGCGCAGAGGCGCAGAGGACGCTGAGAATGGTGTGCATCTTCTCTCTGCGTCCTCCGCGTCTCCGCGCGAAAATTCTAAATCTTCGCGCCTTCGCGCCTTCGCGCGAACCAAGAATCATCCCGCGACGCCCAGCTGCCACAGCACGAACGCATGCTCCTCCGCCGCCTCGCGCAGCGACTCGAACCGGCCCGACTTGCCGCCATGCCCCGCGCCCATATTGGTCTTGAGCAACAGCACATTGTCGTCGGTCTTCATCAGCCGCAGCTTGGCCGCCCATTTCGCGGGCTCCCAATAGGTCACGCGCGGATCGTTCAGCCCTCCGCTGATGAACATCGGCGGATAGGCCTGCGCCTTGACGTTGTCGTACGGCGAATAGGAGCGGATCAGCGCGAACGCCGCCGGATCCTCGATCGGATTGCCCCATTCGGGCCATTCCCCCGGCGTCAGCGGCAGCTCGGCATCGAGCATCGTGTTGAGCACGTCGACGAACGGCACGTCGGCGATCACCGGGCCCCAGAGCTCGGGGTCGGAATTGACCACCGCGCCCATCAGCTCGCCACCCGCAGACCGCCCCGCGATCGCGATCCGCCCTGCAGACGTCCACTTCGCGTCGACCAGCGCCTTGGCCACGTCGACGAAATCGTTGAACGTGTTCTCGCGCTTCTCCAGCTTCCCGTCGAGATACCATTGCTGGCCGAGGTCATCGCCGCCGCGGATGTGCGCGATCGCATAGGCAAAGCCGCGATCGAGCAGGCTCATCCGCCCGGTCGAGAAGCCCGGCGGGATCGCATAGCCGTACGCGCCATAGGCATAGAGGAACACAGGCGCCGACCCGTCGCGCACGAACCCGGCCGGATAGACGATCGACACCGGGATCTCGGTGCCGTCGCGTGCGGTGATCTTCAGTCGCTCGGTCGCGTATTTCGCCGCGTCGTAACCGCTCGGAATCTCCTGCACCTTGAGCATCGTCCGCTCACCGGTATCGACGTCATAGTCGTACACCGTCCCCGGCGTGACCATCGACTCATAGCCGAGCCGCAGCACGGTCATGTCATATTCGGGATTATCGCCGAGCCCGGCGACATAGCTCGCCTCGGGAAAGTCGATCCGCTTCCCCTCGGTCGGCGTCTCGTACCGGTGGATCGCGATCTGATCGAGCCCGTCCTCGCGCCCGTCGACCACGAAGAAGTCCTGATAGCACTCCACCCCGGTCATGTAGAAGGTCGGGCTGGCCGGGATCAGCTCGGTCCACGCACCCGGCTCCTCGACCAGCGCGGTGCACAGGCGGAAATTCGGATCGACGTCGTTGGTATGGATGAACAGCGTCCCGTCATGCTCGTCGACGTCATATTCGCGGCCAACCTTCCGCGCGGACACCAGGATCGGCACCGCCAGCGGCTCGTGCGCGGGCAGCAGGTAGATCTCGCTCGTCACATGGTCGCTCGTCGCGATCACGATCCACTTGCGCGAACTCGTCTCGCCGACGCCGACGCGGAAGCCCTCGTCCTCCTCGTGGAACAGCACGACGTCGTCCGTGATCGGCGTGCCCAGCCGGTGGAACCGCGCATTGTCGGTCCGCCACTGCTCGTTCGCCAGACCGTAGAGGAAGCCCGCATCGTCCGCGGTCCACACGATCTCGCTCAGCATCCCCGGAATCACGTCGGGCAGATGCTCGCCGGTGTTGAGGTCCTTGACCCGGACCTCGAACCGCTCGCTCCCGTTATCGTCGATCGCATAGGCGAGATAGCGCCCGTCATTGCTGACCGAGAACGCGCCGAGCCGGAAATATTCATGCCCCTCGGCCAGCGCCGGCTCGTCGAGCAGCAGCTCGTCGTCACCGCCCGCGACGGGCTTGCGCCACCATTTCTTGTACTGGCCGCCGGTCTCATAGGCGGTCCAGTAGAGCCAGTCGCCATCCTTTTGCGGGACCGAGGATTCGTCCTCCTTGATCCGCGCCTTCATCTCTTCGTACAAAGTGTCGGTCAGCGCCTTGTGCGGCGCCATCTGCGCCTCGAAATAGGCATTCTCGGCGGCGAGATACGCCAGCACGTCCGCGTCATCGACCTCGGGATAGTTGGGATCCTTCAGCCACGCATAGGGATCCTCGATCGTCACGCCATGCGCGGTAAAGCTGTGCGGCCGCTGCTCGGCACGCGGCGGCACGGATGGGGTCTCGGGCGAAGAGATGGCAGGGGAACTCATGGTCATCCCCCCTGTTACCGCCCCGAAGACCGGAAGCCAACGCACCACGCCTCCTCCCCGCAAGCAAACCCCGCTGTCCTACACGCCGCGTTTCTGTCACAACACGCGCCATGCCCTGTCCCGGCCCCAATCGCCCGCACACGCCCCGCCCGCGCGGCACCCGACCGGCACGCTGGACCTGACAAAGCCGCATATTTTGCTGCCAGCGTCTCAACATTCACAACATTCAGATCGACGAAAGCCCCGATGACCCGATCCAGCCCGACCCGACTCACCGCCCTGCGCGCCCATCTCGCCGCCGCCGGCCTCGACGGCTTCGTCGTGCCGCTGACCGACGAGCATATGAGCGAATATGTCGGCGGCTATGCGCAGCGGCTCGGCTGGCTGACCGGCTTCCAGGGCTCGGCGGGCAGCGCCGCGGTGCTCGCCGACCGCGCCGCGATCTTCACCGATGGCCGCTACACGCTCCAGGTCCGCGAACAGGTCGATGGCGATCACTGGGACTACGCCCCCGTGCCGCAGACCAGCGTCGCCGCCTGGCTCGGCACCCACGTCGCCGAGGGCGCGCGGATCGGCTATGACGCGTGGCTGCACACCAGCGCCTGGGTCGCCGAAGCCAGCGCGGTGCTCGCCGATCGCGGCGCACAGCTCGTCGCGGTCGATGCCAACCCGATCGACGCGATCTGGACCGACCGCCCCGCGCCGTCCGCCGTCAGGATCACCATCCAGCCCGACGATTTCGCCGGCGCCTCGTCCGCCGAAAAACGCGCGCGGATCGCCGACTGGCTCGCCGAACAGCGCGCCGACGCGGTCGTGCTGTCCGCGCTCGATTCGATCGCCTGGACGCTCAACATCCGCGGCGACGACGTCAGCCACACCCCCGTCGCGCTCAGCTATGCGATTGTCGGCGCCGACGGCACCACCGACCTGTTCGTCGCACCCGAAAAGCTCGACGACACCGTCCGCCAGCATCTCGGCAACGCGGTCCGCGTGCATGACCGCGCCGCGTTCCAGCCCGCGCTACGCGACTTCGCAGGCAAGCGCGTCGCCGCCGACCCCGAACGCGCCGTCGCCGCGATTTCCGACGCGCTGACCGCGGGCGGGGCCAAGGTGCTCGCGCTGCGCGATCCCGTCGTCCTCGCCAAGGCGCTCAAGAACCCGGTCGAGATCGCCGGCCACCGCGCCGCCTCGGTCCGCGACGGCGCCGCGCTCGCGCGCTTCCTGCGCTGGGTCGAGACCGACTGCGCCGACGGCAGCCAGACCGAATTGTCCGCCACCGCGAAGCTGCTCGCCTTCCGCGAGGCGACCGGGCTGCTGAAGGACACGTCGTTCGACACGATCTCCGCGACCGGCGCGCACGGCGCCAGCCCGCACTACCACTGCACCGAGGAGTCGAACGTCCCCCTCGAGCCCGGCCAGCTTTATCTGGTCGATTCGGGCGGGCAATATGCCGATGGCACCACCGACGTGACGCGCGTCATGCCGATCGGCGCACTGTCACCCGAACAGGGCAAGGAGATCCGCGACCGCTTCACCCGCGTGCTCAAGGGCCATATCGCGATCGCGACCGCGGTCTTCCCCGACGGCACGCTCGGCGGTCAGATCGACGCCTTCGCCCGCCGTCCGCTCTGGGAGGCGGGGCTCGATTTCGCGCACGGCACCGGTCACGGCATCGGCGCCTATCTGGCGGTGCATGAAGGGCCGCAGCGGATCGCCTCGCCCAACTACCCCGGCGGCGCGGCGATGGAGCCGCTGCGTGCGGGGATGATGCTCTCGAACGAGCCCGGCTATTACAAGGCGGGCGAATACGGCATCCGGATCGAGAATCTGCTGCTGATCGAACCGCGCACGATTCCCGGCGCGGACCGCGCGATGCTCGGCTTCGAGACGCTGACCTTCTGCCCGATCGAGCGCACGCTGATCGAACCGTCGCTGCTCACCCAGCCCGAGCTCGCATGGCTGAACGCCTATCACGCGCAGGTGCTGGATACGCTCTCGCCCGAAATGACCGGCGACGACCGCGCCTGGCTCCAGGCAAAATGCGCGCCGATCGGCTGACCGCCTCAGTCCACAGGCGGCTCGTCCGTAGGGGGAGCCGCGGCGGGCCCGGCCGACGCGGCACGCGCCTGCGCCTTGCGACGGCGCAGATTATCGCGCAGCGCGGCGGCCATGCGGGCCGCTTTTTCCGCCGCCTTTTCATCGTTCGATTGCATAATAACGCTCTACATCGTCGCGCGACGCCTTGACAATCGTCCCGCCCTCGTCTCTTAGCCCCACTCCGCCGACAGCGATGTCGACGAGTGCTGCCGTAGCTCAGTGGTAGAGCGCATCCTTGGTAAGGCTGAGGTCGTGAGTTCAATCCTCACCGGCAGCACCAGCTTTTTTCATCCGACCGCCGCGTGGACCCGACGTCCCGCCGGCCCTGCGATAGGGGCCCAAGGTCGGCCAACCCATCCTGACCAAAGTCTGTCGGCAATGGCCGCCATGGCAGCGACGCCTTGCCGTGACGCCGTCCTGTGCCTAAACCGCTCCCATAATACCAATGAAATACCGGAGAGCTGTTATGACGCGACGCATGGCCATGACGGGGACGTACGCGGCCCTGATCGCGACGGGCTTGGCGACCACGGTCTCCGCGCAGGGTGCCGCGCAACCGGTGACGATGCCCGCCATCTTCCCCGCGCCGACGTCGATCGCGCTGCGGACCGGCACGATAACGCTCGGCCGATCGGTGGTGCTTGTCGCCCCAGACGGCACCGACGGTGACAGCGTCGCGCTGGTCCGCGAGATCCTGCGTGCCGCCGGAGTCACGACGATCACGACCGCGCGGCGGCTGCCCGCCGCCCCCGATCGCCCGCACATCCTGCTCGGCACCGGCGACACCGCGATCGTCCGCGACGCGCTCGCCCGCGCCGGTACCGTCCGCGACACGCATCCCGAAGGCTATACGATCGCCACGCTCGCGGCGGGCAACAGCGGCATTATCACGCTGGCGGGCCAGGACGCGGACGGACTGTTCCATGCCGTCCAGACGTTCCGACAGCTCGCGGCACGCCCGGCCCTCCCCGCGCTGGTGATCCAGGATCATCCCGCGATGCCGATGCGCGGCACGATCGAGGGCTTTTACGGCAAGCCCTGGACGATGGCGGACCGGACGAAGCATCTCGACTTCCTCGCCACCGTCAAGGCGAACACCTATGTCTACAGCCCCAAGGACGATCCCTATGCGCGGGATCGCTGGCGCGAGGCCTATCCCGCGGCGACTTTGTCCGCGCTCGGCACGCTGGTCGCTACCGCACGGCGCAATCATGTCGACTTCGTCTATGCGGTGTCGCCGGGCCCGTCGGTGTGCTTCTCCGACCCTGCCGATGCTCAGGCGCTCGAACGCAAGTTCGCCGCGTTGCGATCGATCGGCGTCCACAGCTTCTACGTCGCGCTCGACGACATCGAATATACAAAATGGAATTGCGAGCGGGACAAGGCCAGTTTCGGACCATCGGGCGCCGAGGCCGCCGGCATCGCGCAATCGCGCCTGCTGAACGCGGTCCAGGCGGATCTGCTCGCAAAGGATCCGTCGTCGCGCCCGCTGATCATGGTGCCGACCGAATATTACGACGCGAAGGAAACCCCGTACAAGGCGGCGCTGCGCAAATATCTCGATCCCCGCGTCGTGGTGCAATGGACCGGCACCGATGTCGTCCCCCCCGCGATCTCGATCGCCGATGCGAAGACCGCGACCAAGGCCTTTGGGCGCAAGACGCTGCTGTGGGACAATTATCCGGTCAACGATTATGCCCAGACCACCGGGCGGCTGCTGCTCGCGCCTTATGCGCGGCGCGAGGCGGGGCTGGCGGGCGAACTGACGGGGATCCTGTCGAACCCGATGAACCAGGAGGCGCCAAGCCGCGTCGCGGTGACCGGCGTTGCCGCGTTCGGCTGGAACGACAAGGACTATGACGCGGACCGGACGTGGCAGTTCGCCGCCCGCGAGCTGGCGGGCGGCGATGCGCGCGCGACCGCGGCGCTGCTGAGCTTCTTCGATACGCAGCATCTCGCCCCGACCTTCGGCAGCCAACCCTGGCAGCCCCAGGCGCCCAGGCTCAAGGCGCAGCTCGACGCCGTGCGCCTCGCGCTGGCGGAGGGCGACGCGGCGGCCCGCGGCCTCGCGCTCGTGGATCTGGCCAGGGCGGCGGACACGCTGGCGGCGGCGCCTGACACGATCCGCTCGGGCACGATCGATCCGGGCTTTGCGGACCAGGCACGCCCCTGGCTCGATGCGATGCAGCTTTGGGGCCGCGCGCTCCAGATGACCGCCGCCGGACTCGACGCCGCGAACCGCGACGGCGCGGCCGCCGCCGGTTATTTCGCCGAAGCGCGGCGTCTCGCCGCACAGGCCGCGGCCGTCCAGACCATCCCCGGTGCGACGCGGTTCGACGGTGCGATCCGGGTTGCCGACGGCGTGCTCGACCGGTTCGTCGCGGACGCCCCGACGCTGATCGCCGCCGCATCCGCCCCAGCCGTGTCTGCTTCCGCCGAAGCCGTGCGGTAGCGTCGGCGGCGCCGCGCGTGGCGCCTCAGTGCGCGATCGCGCGGAGCGCCGACGCCTCGGTCGCGGACAGCTGGTCGATGCCGCTGGCGGGCACCTGGAACAGGCCGCGCGCGTCAGCGCGGCTCCCCGCCGCGTTGCTCGCGCTCCATTTGGCGAGCCACGGCGACAGCAACAGCCCGAGCGTCACCGGCGCCAGCCACAGCGCGGTGATCGGAACGGCGGGCGAGATCAGGAGCAGGGCGACCCCCGCCGCCAGATGCCAGCGATAGCGCGGCACGACATCCGCGATCGACAGCCCGTCGCGATCCCGGTTCTGCGGGCTCCAGCCCGAGGGCTGGCCGCGGAAGATGCTGATCAGGTCCATCGTCTGCGTAAGCATGATGACCGGCGCGGACAGCATCGATAGCGGAATCTCGGCAATGGCCGACACGATGATCGCCCGCGCGCCTCCGAACGCCGCGCGCCGGCTCCGGTCGGACACCGCCCAGATGATACCGAGCAGCTTGGGGCCGAACAGCAGGATGACCGTCAGCGCCAGCACGCGCGCCGAAGTGGTCGCCTCGACCAGCTTGCTTTCGCCGGCAAAGGCCTGCGCGATGGTCGTCAGGATCAGGACCAGCCAGGCGGGCGACGTCATGTATGCCGACGCCCCGATCGCCAGCTGCAGCCGGTTGACCGGATGGAACCCGTCCGACCCCAGCAGCTTCAGATGCTGGATATTGCCCTGCGCCCAGCGCCGGTCGCGCACCGCCATATCGATCAGCGTCGGGGGAAACTCCTCATAGCTGTCGTCGATCATGATCAGGTGCACCGCCCAGCCGCGCCGCCGCAGCAAGGCGGCCTCGACCATGTCGTGGCTCATGATCGCGCCGCCGAACGGCGGGCCGCCGGGCAGCACGGGCAGGCCGCAGCTTTCGGCAAAGGCCCGGGTGCGGATGATCGCATTATGCCCCCAGAAGCTCGCCTCCGACCCCGACCACCAGACCAGACCGGCGGTCGAGATCGGACCGTACAACCGGCTGTTGAACTGCATCCAGCGCTGGAACAGCGTGGTCGCGCCGCGGATCGTCGGCACCGTCTGCAACAGGCCGACCGAGGGGCGGCGCTCCATCACCTGCGCCATGCCGATCATCGCGTCGCCGCTCATCAGGCTGTCTGCGTCGAGCACCAGCATGTGATCATAGCCGCCGCCGAAGCGCCGGACCCAGTCGGCGACATTGCCCGGCTTGCGCGCGACATTGTCGGTCCGGCGGCGATAATAGAGCGGGACGCGCGATCCGGGGGCGAGCACCTCCCACGCCGCGACCTCCTGTGCGCCCGACTCTTCGCCCGAATCGCTCAGCACGAAGAAGGCGAAGCTCCCCGCCTCGCCCGCAGCCTCGATCGCATGCATCATCCGCGCGATCCGGCCGAACACCGCGTCGACATCCTCGTTATGGACCGGGATCAGCACCGCGGTCTGCCCGGTCAGCGGCTGACGGTTCTGCGGGACCGGCACGAAGCCCGGATGCATCCGCGTCATCAGCAGAACGAACCCGATCAGCGCGTTGAGAAATCCGAACGCGATCCACGCGAACAGCGGGAAGAACAGCACGAGCAGCGCGACGTCCCACAGGTCGATGCCGTCGCCGAGCAACGAATCCTGGACCGCCGCCGAGGCGGTGGTGGCGAGCAGCATCGTCAGCAGGAACAGGAGCAGTCGCCGCGACGACATGCCCTCGGGCGAAGTGAGCGTGTCCGAGCCATTGGACGGTCCGGCCAGCGGGTCGGGTGTCGGCCCGCCGCCGGTGCCGCGCGCCCGGAAATTCTGCAGCGGCATGTCGATCGGGACGTCGGCGGGCAATCGTGCCGGAAGTGCGGGATGACCGGGGCGGCCCGGGCTGTCCACGGTCATGGCTCAACCCACCTGCGTCAGCACGGTTTCGCTGAGCGACTGCCCGCCGCGCTTCAGGAACAGCCGGACATCGGCCAGGACGCCGCGTTCGGGGGCGACATCGAGCGTCACGCGCCAGCGGTTCGGCTGGCCGACGACCGGATAGGCGGCGCTGGCGAGGACCCGGCCACGGCTGACATCGGCCTGCACCGTCACCCCGCTCGAGCGGTCGAGACCGGCGAGCGTCGCACCGACGAAATCGACCACGACCTTCCGCGCGCCCGGCGTTGGCTCCGCGCCCGGCCGGCCGGCCGAGCCACGCCAGTTCTCGACCGCATGCGCGGGCTGCGCGACCGACGGATCGCGCGACGACCAGGTCAGCCGATAGTCGAACTGCATCGTCTTCCCCGCGGTCGCCGGCGCGGCGGGGACCCAGAAGGCGGCGACATTGTCGACCGTCTCGCTCGCGGTCGGGAAGGCGTACAGCGTCACCGCGCCCTTGCCCCAGTCGCCCTTCGGTTCGATCCACAGGTTAGCGCGGCGATCGTAGAAGGCGCCGTCGTCCTGATAATGATCGAACGCCCGGTCACGCTGGATCAGGCCGAAGCCGCGCGGATTGTCGTCCTGGAAGCTGTCGAGCGTGGGGGTCGCGGGATTGGCGAGCGGACGCCAGATCCGCTCACCGGCACCGGTCGCCATCGCCAGCCCGTCCGAATCATGGATTTCGGGGCGCCAGTCGATCGCCGCGGCGCGGTTGCCCTCGCCATACCAGAACATGCTCGTCGCCGGCGCGATGCCAAGCCGCGCGACGTCCTTGCGCAGCGTGATCGTCGACGAGACATCCTGCACGACGCCGCCATCGGTCCCGTCGGTGTACCGGCACACGAAGCGGTACGCACCGGTCACGCTGGGCCCGTCGAGAAGGGCATAGACGGTGTAGCTCTGCGCGCCCGTCGCCTCGATCCAGAAGGCGGTAAAGGCGGGAAATTCCTCCTTGCCGTCGATCCCCGTGTCGATCGCGATACCGCGCGCGGACAGGCCATATTGGTCCTGCGAACCGGCGGTACGGAAATAGGAGGCGCCGATAAACGCCATCCAGTCGCTCTTGCCATCACTCGACACCGCGCGAAAGCCGGCGATGCCGAGGGCGGCGTGATGCCCGGACTCGGTCTTGAAGAGATCCGCGGCAAAATCGACCGCGCGCGCCTGCCCGCGTTCGACGACATGGATTGCGACCGGGGTCGGCGCATAGCGGCCGAGCGGGAACAGGCGGATGCCCCCCGCCAGCGTGCGCTCGGGTCGATAGCTGATCGAGCCGACCGCATCATAATCGATCCCCTCGGCCGCCGCGACCTTGGCCGGCGCGCGGTAAGGCGCGCGCGCCAGCGCGGCGGCGCGCTGTTGCAGCGCCTCCCAGGAAAACGACTCGGGCTTGCCCAGCGCGGGGGCGGACGACGCCGCGGCGCCGCGCTTGCGGGGGGTGCCCGACCCCGTCTGTGCCAGTGCCGCCGCCGGCCAAAGGCCCGTGGCCGCAAGAGCCATCATGAAGTCGCGTCGTGTCGTTTCGGTCATGAACCGCTTATCCGACTTCGCGCGCCGCAGTGCAACAATCGGTAATGCCCCGCGCCGCCGCCCGCCCGCCAAACGGGGCCGCCTGCCCCGTCGTCAGGGCATCGCGTCGTGCCTCAGAGCGCGTGAAGCGCAGCGAGGATCATGCGGCCGGTGACCTCTGCGGTCTCGGTCTCGGACAGCCGCGGACACGACAATGTCCGATGCCCCAGCCCGAACATGCACGCCAGCACCAGCTCCTCCGCGCCATCGAGCGCATTTGCCGACAACGCGGGATTGGCGACGCAGGCGAGATCGCGCACCACCGCGCGAAACCCGGCGCAGAGCGAGCCGATCGTGTCCGCGACCTCGCCGTTGCGATGCGCTTCTGCCATGATATCAAACGACAGCGCCTCATCCCCCTTGGCGAGCGACCGCCGCGCGAGCTCGACAAATCCGCGCTCGATCGACAGCCGCCCCGTCGACACGTCGTCGGTCAGCTTGCGCAGGTCTGAGAGTTTGGCCTCGGCATCCTCAAGGATCAGCGCCTGGATCAGCGCGTTCTTGCCGGTGAACAGGCGATAGATCTGGCCGACGCTAACGTCCGCAGCGGCAGCGAGTTCGGCCATCGACGTCTGATGGAATCCCTGCGTCGCATAAAGATGCCGGGCCGCATCAACGATGTGCGAACGCGCCGACTTCTCATGTTGCACTGCAATCAAAATCCCACTCCGGATGACGTTTTAACTTGACCCGGCGTTTGCACGTCCATAGCGGCGGCGCAAGCGGAATGAACGTTCATTCCGGTGAACTCTTCTGCACGGACGTCGGGATGCTCAACATGCAGCGATTGAATCTCAAGGGATCGGTGGCCCTGGCCGCGCTGGCGCTGATGGCGGCGTGCAGCAAGGAAGAGACCCCCCCGCCCCCGCCGACGCCCACGGTCGGCGTCGTGACGGTCGCGCAGGAGGCGGTGACGCTGACCACCGAGCTGCCGGGGCGGATTGCCGCGGTGGAGACGTCCGAAGTGCGCCCGCAGGTATCGGGCGTCATCCGCCGTCGCCTGTTCACCGAGGGCGCGATGGTCCGTTCGGGCCAGGTGCTCTACGAGATCGAGGACGCCCCCTATCGCGCCGCGCTCGGCACGGCGCAGGGTCAGCTCGGCGCCGCCCAGTCGCAGATCAATGCGACCCGACTTCAGGCACAGCGTTACGGCCAGCTCGTCGCGCTGAACGCGGTCAGCAAGCAGGAGGCGGACAACGCCACCGCGTCCGCGCAACAGGCGCGTGCCAATGTTGCAGCGCAGCGTGCAGCGGTCGAAGCCGCACGCGTGAACCTCAATTTCACCCGCATCAAGGCGCCGATCTCGGGTCGTATCGGCCGTTCGATCTTCACCGCCGGCGCGCTCGTCCAGACCGGGCAGACCGACGCGCTCGCGACGATCCAGCGGACCGACACCGTCTATGTCGACGTCACCCAGTCGGCGGCGCAGCTGCTCGACCTGAAGGCGGCGATGGCGTCGGGCGGCGTGACTCGCGGCGACGGCACCGCACGCGTCCAGCTGATCCTGCCCAACGGCCAGACCTATCCGATCGAGGGTCGCCTGCAGTTCGCCGAAGTCACCGTCGATCCGGCGACGGGCGCGGTCACGCTGCGCGCCAGCTTCCCCAATCCCAACGGGCTGCTGCTGCCGGGCATGTATGTCCGCGCCAAGCTCGTCGAGGGTATCCGCAGCCAGGCGATCATGGCCCCGCAGGAAGGCATCACGCGCGATCCGCGCGGCAAGGCGACCGCGATGGTCGTCACCGCGCAGAACAAGGTCGAGCAGCGCAATGTCGTCACCGACCGCGTGATCGGCGACAAGTGGATCGTCACCAGCGGGCTGAAGCCCGGCGACAAGCTGATCGTCGAGGGGCTGCTCAACCTGCGTCCCGGCACGACCGTCAAGCCCGCCGCCCCGCAGCAGGTCGGCAAGGTTGGCGGCAAGGATGTCGCCGGGAATGCCGCAGCTGGCGGCGCCGCCTCCACGCAGGCCGGGAAGTAACGCCTCATGTCACGCTATTTCATCGATAGACCCATCTTCGCATGGGTCATCGCGATCATCCTGATGCTGGCCGGCGTCCTGGCGATCCGGTCGCTGCCGATCGCGCAGTTCCCCGAGATCGCCGCCCCCAAGGTGACGGTCGCGACGTCCTATCCGGGCGCCGACGCGCAGACGCTCGAGAACACGACGACGCAGATCATCGAGCAGCAGATGAAGGGGATCGACAACCTTCGCTACTTCGCCTCGACCAGCGACGGCGCAGGCAACCTCGCGATCACGCTGACCTTCGAACAGGGCACCGACGCGGACATCGCGCAGGTCCAGGTGCAGAACAAGCTGCAACAGGCGACCCCGCTCCTGCCGCAGGAAGTGCAGCAGGCCGGGCTTCGCGTGACCAAGGCGACCGCCAACTTCCTGCTCGTGATCGCCGCCTATTCGCAGGACGGCAGCCATGACCAGGTCGATCTCGGCGATCTGATTGCATCGAAGCTTCAGGATCCGCTCAGCCGGATCAAGGGCGTCGGCGACACGCAGGTGTTCGGCGCGCAATATTCGATGCGGATCTGGGTCGATCCCTTCAAGATGTCGAACCTCGGCGTCACCGTCACCGACATCACCTCGGCACTGACCGCGCAGAACGCACAGGTTTCTGCCGGTCAGGTCGGCAGCCTTCCCGCGGTCAAGGGCCAGGCGCTCAACGCGACCGTCACTGCGCAGTCGCGTCTGCAGACCCCGGAACAGTTCCGCCAGATCATCATCCGCTCGGCCACCGGCGGCGCCACCGTGCGCCTCGCCGATGTCGCCCGGGTCGAGATGGGCTCGGAAAACTACAGCTTCCAGGCGCGCTACAACGGCAAGCAGGCGGCGGGCTTCGGCGTGAAGCTGGCGCCGGGCGCCAACGCGCTCGACACCGTCACGCTGGTGAAGGCCGAGGTCGAGAAGATCGCCAAGCAGTTCCCGGCCGACGTCAAGATCGCCTATCCGGTCGACAATTCGACATTCGTGCGGCTGTCGGTCGAACAGGTGGTCCACACGCTGATCGAGGCGATCATCCTCGTCTTCCTCGTGATGTTCCTCTTCCTCCAGAACTTCCGCGCCACGCTCATCCCGACGATCGCGGTGCCGGTCGTGCTGCTCGGCTCGCTCGCCGTGCTTCAGGTCGCGGGCTTCACGATCAACACGCTGACGCTGTTCGGCATGGTGCTGGCGATCGGCCTGCTCGTCGATGACGCGATCGTCGTCGTCGAGAATGTCGAACGCCTGATCCAGGAAGAGGGGCTGAGCCCCAAGGAGGCCGCCAAGAAATCGATGGACGAGATCAGCGGCGCGCTGGTCGGCATCGGTCTCGTCCTGTCCGCGGTGTTCCTGCCGATGGCGTTCTTTAGCGGCTCGACCGGCGTGATCTTCCGCCAGTTCTCGATCACGATCGTTTCGTCGATGGTGCTTTCGGTGCTGGTCGCGCTGATCCTGACGCCCGCACTCTGCGCCACCATCCTGAAGCCGTCCAAGCAGGATCACGGCGACAAGAAGGGCTTTTTCGGCTGGTTCAACCGGACCTTCGATCGCGGCGTCGACCGATATGGCAAGGGCCTGCGCCGCGTAGAAAAGGGCTGGGTGCGGACGATGATCGTCTATGCGGTCATCGTCGGCGCGATGCTGTTCGTCTTCCTGCGACTGCCCTCGGGCTTCCTGCCCGAAGAGGATCAGGGGCTGATGTTCGCGCAGGTGTCGATGCCCACGGGCACGACGATGGAAGAGACTGCGCGGACGATGGACAAGCTGCGCGATCACTTCCTGGTCGACGAGAAGGCCAACATTGCGGGCATCTTCACGATCAGCGGCTTCGGCTTTGTCGGCCAGGGCCAGAATGTCGGACTCGCCTTCATCCAGCTCAAGCCGTGGGAGGATCGCGAAGGCGACGCGAACACCGTCGCCGCGGTCGCCCAGCGCGCCAACCAGGCGCTTGCCGGGATCCGCGCCGGCATGGTGATCGGCTTCGTGCCCCCCGCCGTGCAGGAACTCGGCAACGCCAACGGCTTCGACTTCATGCTGAAGGACAATGCCGGCGTTGGCCACGACAAGCTGCTCGAGGCCCGCAACATGCTGCTCGGCATGGCCAGCCAGGACAAGCGCCTGATGCAGGTCCGTCCGAACGGCCTGGAGGATGCGCCACAGCTCAAATTGAACGTCGACCAGGCTCAGGCGGGCGCGCTCGGGCTGAGCCAGGCGGATATCAACACCACCGTCAGCACCGCGTTTGGCGGATCGTACATCAACGACTTCATCGACCGCGGTCGCGTGAAGAAGGTGTTCGTCCAGGCCGATGCACCGTTCCGCAAGTCGCCCGCCGACCTTGGCAACTTCTTCGTCCGCGGCGCGACCAACGCGATGACGCCGATGTCGTCCTTCTCGACGACCGACTGGACCTACGGCCCCGCACGTCTCGAACGCTATAACGGCGTCGCCTCGTTCGAGATCATGGGGTCGCCCGCACCCGGCGTCAGCAGCGGCACCGCGATCAAGGCGATGGAGGAAATGGCGGCCAAGCTGCCCCCCGGCATCGGCTATGAGTGGACCGGCCTCAGCTATGAGGAACAGCTTTCGGGCGGGCAGTCGACCTATGTCTATGCGCTGTCGCTGCTGATCGTGTTCCTGTGCCTTGCCGCACTGTACGAGAGCTGGTCGATCCCGATCGCCGTGCTCCTCGTCGTGCCGCTCGGCGTGCTCGGTGCGGTGCTCGCGGCGATGGTCGCGGGGCTGAACAACGACATCTATCTCCAGGTCGGGCTGATTACGACGATCGGCGTGGCGGCGAAGAACGCGATCCTGATCGTCGAGTTCGCCGAGGAGAAGATGGGTGACGGGATGAACGCGGCGGATGCCGCGGTCGAGGCGGCCAAGCTGCGTCTTCGCCCGATCCTGATGACCTCGTTCGCGTTCATCTTCGGCGTGCTGCCGCTCGCGCTGTCGAGCGGTGCGGGCGCCGGCGGCCAGAATGCGATCGGTTGGGCGGTGGTGGGCGGCATGCTGTCCGCGACCGTGCTCGCGATCTTCTTCGTGCCGCTGTTCTTCCTGCTCGTGAAGCGCGTCTTCAAGCAGGACAAGCCCGGCCAGCAGGACGGAGACCGCCGCCGTGATGACACACGTGACGACACCCGTGACGGCGACACCACGCCCCACGACCAGCGGCCGCAGGAGGCCTGATCCGATGTTCTCGCGCAAAATCGCTCTGACGTTCGCCGCCGGGCTCACGCTCGCCGGCTGCAACCTGGCCCCGAAATATGTCCGGCCCGAGCTTCCGGTGGCCCCGTCCACGCCGACCGGACCGGCTTATGCGGCGACCGATGCGGCGGGTGCGATCGTGCCCGCGGACACCGCATGGGAGGCGTTCTTTACCGACGACCGCCTGCGCCGCGTCATTCGCACCGCGCTCGACAACAACCGCGACGTCCGGATCGCGGTTGCCAATGTCGCGCAGGCGCGGGCGCAATATCGCGTCCAGCGCGCCGACCTGTTCCCGACGCTGGGTGCGACGGGCAGCGCAACCTATCAGAAGTCCCCCTTCGGCGCCGTCGGTGGCGGTACGGGCGGCACCACGGGCGGCGGTACTGGAGGCGGCACCGGGGGCGGCGGCACCGGTGCCGGGGCGGTCGCCGGCGGCGGCCGGTTCGACATCTATTCGGCCAATCTCGGCGTCTCGGCCTGGGAAATCGATCTGTTCGGCCGGGTCCGCAATCTGACCCAGGCGCAGCAACAGGCCTATTTCGCCGCGGAGGAAAACCGCAACGCCGCGCAGGTGTCGCTGATCGCGGAAACCGCGACCGCCTGGCTGACGATGGCAGCGGACCAGGATCGGCTGAAGATCGCGCAGGACACCGAACGGGCCTTCGGCGAAACGCTCAAGCTGACGCAGGATCGGTTCCGCATCGGCATCGCGTCCGAACTCGAAGTGCGCCAGGCGCGGACGACCTATGACCAGGCGCGCTCCGACATCGCCGATGCGACGACGCTCATCGCGCAGGACCAGAATGCGCTGAACCTGCTCGCAGGCACCACGCTGAGTGCCGACCTGCTGCCGGCCCGGATGCCGGAGAAGACGCCGACGCTGGAAAATCTGCCCGCCAACCTGTCCTCCGAAGTCCTGCTGCGGCGCCCCGACGTCGCGGCTGCCGAGCATCAGTTGATTGCGGCGAACGCCAATATTGGTGCGGCCCGCGCGGCGTTCTTCCCCAATATCTCGCTGACCGCGTCGCTCGGCACGTTGAGCCTCGGCCTGTCGAACCTGTTCGGCAAGGGCAGCGAATCCTGGTCGGTCGCGCCGTCGATCACGCAGCCGATCTTCGACTTCGGTCGCAACAAGGGTAATCTGGACTACGCCAAGGCCTCGCGCGACGCGATGCTCGCTACCTATGAGAAGAGCGTCCAGACCGGCTTCCGTGAGGTTGCCGATGCGCTCGCCCGGCGCGGCACGATCAACGGCCAGCTCGAGGCGCAGACGTCGCTGCGCGACAATGCGGCGGGCGCGTTCAACCTGTCGCAACTGCGCTTCCGCGCGGGGATCGATCCGTTCCTAAACACGCTCGATTCACAGCGGTCGCTCTACACCGCGCAGCAGAGCCTGCTGGCGACCCGGCTGGTTCGCGACACCAATGCGGTCGAGCTGTATCGTGCGCTCGGCGGTGGGCTGCGGTAACACCGGCCCGTCACGGCCGCCGCGTCATCTAGGGCCAGACCCGGGTGACGCGGCGGTGCGACGCGCGGTCAGTTTGCCGGTTCGGACAAAGGTGCGAACCGCGCGACCTGCCGGCCGACCAGACGAAGCTGCTCAAGCACCGCGGGATCGCTCGCCCCGCCCTCGGCATCGAATTTCGTCACTTGTGTGTTGATCGCCGCTGCGAATGGCGTCGGCCAGCCGCGCAGTGCGTGGACGATCGAGCGAAGCGCCGCGATCGTGCTGCCCGTCGCCTGCCAGCCATAGGCGGTCGCGATCAGCCCGACCGGCATGTCCGCCAGATAGGGCCGTTCGGGATCGCGCGCGGTTTCCTCGAGCAGGTCGAGCGCGTTCTTCACCACGCCCGAGATGCTGCCATGATAGCCCGGACTGGCGATGATCACTGCCGAGGCCGCGCGCACCGCCGCGACAAAGGCACGCTCGTCCTCGGTCCGCTCGGTCGCCTTGGGATCGTAAAGCGGCAGCCGGGCCATGTCCGCGCCGCCGAACATCTGTGTCCGGTATCCGTGTCGCTCGACCGAATCGAGCGCGATCCGCAATGCGCGCTCGGTCGACGACACGCCGCCGATCGTCCCGCCAATGCCGACGACAAGCGGCAGGGAGGGCGATAGAGAGTCGGTAGCTGCCACGGTGTCACCCTGTTCGAACATCATCATTAGCTCTTCCTCGTTTCGCCCGGTGATGACAACAGGCCAATGCTGTCGCTCAGCGCGCGTACACGTTAAGCGTGCGCATAGGCTTGTCCGAACTGTCATAGAACGATAACACACCAGATGCCCGACCGCTGGAACGATCCGATGCGCCCCGATCCCTTCGACCCCGCCCGATCCGGCTCCGGCATGTCCGGCGAACGCGAGCCCTATGCCTATGAACGCGAGCGGTTGATCACCGAGCGCGAACGCCTGCGCGAGAAATATGAGCGCGAGCGACTGGGCGAGGATCCGGACGGCAATTACGATCCCCGCCAGGACGATGGCTACCCGCAGCCCGCGACACCGCGGCGCAGGCGGGGCGGGATCGGCCGGTGGATCGTGCGCGGCACCGGTATCGGCATCATCCTGCTGGTGATCGCGATCATCTGGCTGGCGACCCCCGCGCCCCTGTCGAAATCACTGCAGCCGCCGACCCCGCCCTCGATCACGCTCACCGCCGATGACGGCACGCCGATCGCACGGCGCGGCGCGATCATCGGCAAACCGGTCGACGCGGCGACGCTGCCGCCGCACGTGCGCGAGGCGTTCCTCGCGATCGAGGACCGCCGCTTCTATTCGCACTGGGGTATCGACCCGCGCGGGATCGCGCGCGCGGCCTGGGCGAATCTCGGGTCGGGCGGGGTGCGTCAGGGCGGCAGCACGATCACGCAACAGCTTGCGAAGAACGCGTTCCTCGATTCGGATCGCACCGCGACGCGCAAGATCCGCGAGGCGATGATCGCCGTCTGGCTTGAGGCATGGCTGTCGAAGGACGAGATCCTCTCGCGCTATCTGTCGAACGTGTATTTCGGCGACAACACCTATGGGATCAGCGCGGCTGCCAAGCATTATTTCGGCCGGACACCCGCGGCGCTGAACGTCGGCCAGGCAGCGATGCTCGCCGGCCTGGTCAAGGCGCCGTCGCGGCTCGCCCCGACCTCCAACCTCGAGGGTGCGCGCAAGCGTGAAGCCGTCGTCGTCGGCGCGATGGTCGCCGCGGGTTTCCTCACCGAAGCGGAGGGCGATGCGGTCCGCCCGCAACGCGTGCTGGCGAACCGCCCGAAGCAACTCCCCAACGGCACCTATTTCGCCGACTGGATCCTGCCCGAGGCGCGCGACCAGGCGGGCGAGGTGAAGACGGAAACCACCGTCCGGACCACGCTCGATCCGCGGCTGCAACGCGCCGCCGAACGCACCGTCGCGCGCGTTGGGCTGCGCGAGGCGCAGGTCGCGCTGGTGGCGATGCGTCCCGACGGGCGCGTCGTCGCGATGGTCGGCGGCAAGGATTACCGCAAGAGCCCGTTCAACCGTGCGACTCAGGCGCGTCGCCAGCCCGGATCGACGTTCAAGCTGTTCGTCTATCTCGCCGCGATGCGCGCGGGGATGACACCCGATTCGACGATCGAGGACCGCCCGGTGACGATCGGCGACTGGACGCCCAAGAACAGCGACGGGCGCTATCAGGGGACGATCACGCTGCGCCAGGCATTTGCCCGCTCTTCCAACGTTGCCGCCGCCCGGTTAACGCAAGAAGTCGGCGTCCGGGCGGTGATCAAGGCCGCGCGCGACCTGGGGATTTCCACGCCCATTCCGAACGAGGCGACGATCGGCCTCGGCACCTCGACCGTGTCGCTGCTCGAACTGACCGCCGCCTATGCCGCGATCGCGCGCGAGACCTATCCGGTGCAGCCGCGCGGGCTCGCCGATGTTCGGGAAAAGGGCTGGTATCAGTCGCTGACCGGGGGTTCGACCGCGCTGCCGCCGAAGATCCATGACGAGATGCTCGACCTGCTCGCCGCCTCGATCCGCAACGGAACCGGGCGGAGCGCCAACCTGACAGTCGATGCGTTCGGCAAGACCGGGACGACGTCGGACAACAAGGATGCGCTGTTCGTCGGCTTCGCACGCGACCTGGTGGTCGGCGTATGGGTCGGCAACGACGACAACAGTTCGAATCCCGGCCTGTCCGGCGGTGGCATCCCGGCGCGGATCTGGCGCGACTTCATGCAGTCCGCGCTGGGCATCGCCCCCGTCGCCGCCCCCGCGCCGCCGGTCGAGGAGATCGACCCCGATGCACTGCCGCCCGAAGACGGGGACAACAGCGTCCTGCCGCTCGGCGGCGAGATCGAGGGGCTCGGCTTCAACCTGAAGATGGGCGAGGACGGGACGATCTCGGTCGGCCCCGCACGCCGCGATCGACCGGAGGATGGGCCACCACGCGACGATCGCCGGCCGCCCGAGGAGGAACCGGGGTTTGACGAGGGGCAGTAGTTCGATCCCCCGCCGTCATCCTGACGAAAGTCAGGCCCCGGGATGACGACGTAGAAGGCGGCGACCAAGGCGAAGCGCCCGTTGACGCCATCACCGCATCGCAGCATGTCCTGACGATGCGCTTTTTCTCCGACAACGCCGCCAGGATCCACCCACAGGTCATGGCCGCGATCGCCGCCGCCGACACGCTCGACACCGCCTATGCGGGCGATCAATGGAGCCAGCAGCTCGACGGCCGCCTGTCGGCGCTGTTCGAAACCGAGGTCGCGGTGCTGTGGGTGCCCACCGGCACCGCCGCCAACTGCCTTGCGCTCGCCGCGCTGTGTCCGCCGCATGGCGGCATCGTCTGCCACCGCGACGCGCATATCCAGAATGACGAGGGCGGCGCGCCCGAATTCTACACGCACGGTGCCAAGCTGTTCCTCGCCGATGGGGACGGCGCGAAGCTGACGCCCGCGACGATCCGCACCGTCCTCGACGCGATCCCCGACGACGTCCACCGCGTCCAGCCGCACGCGATCTCGATCACCAACGCCACCGAATATGGCCGGGTTTACCTCTCCCATGAGGTCGCCGAGATCGGCGCGCTCGCAAAGGAGCGCGGGCTCGGCTTCCACATGGACGGCGCGCGCTTTGCAAACGCGATGGTCCATGCGGGATGCTCGCCCGCCGACATGACGTGGCGCGCGGGCGTCGACGCGCTCAGTTTCGGGTTCGTCAAGAACGGCGCGATGAGTGCGGAGGCGCTGGTGTTCTTCAAGCCCGAGCTCGCCGCCGTCACCCAGTATCGCCGCAAGCGCGCGGGCCTGCTCCTGTCAAAGGGGCGGTATCTGGCCGCACAGATCCTCGCGATGCTCGAGGACGACCTGTGGCTCGCCAATGGCGAGGCCGCGAACCAGGCTGCCACGCGACTGGCCGCGGCCGCGGGCGACCGCCTCGTCCATCCGGTCGAGGCCAACGAGGTCTTTCTCCGCGCGACCCCCGACGAGGCCGCCGCGCTTCGCGCGCAGGGGTTCGATTTCTACGACTGGGCGGCAGGCGAAATCCGGCTGGTGACCGCATGGGACACGCCGGTTGGTCCGGTCGACCAGCTTGCGGACGCGATCCGGGCGTTATGACCGGGCCGTCCGGTTCGCCGCAACCCCCGATCCAGTCGACGCGTGCGGCGGTGCTGGTCCCGTTCGGGATCGTCACGCTGATCTGGGGGTCGACCTGGCTCGTCATCCGCGACCAGATCGCGGTGGTGCCGCCGAGCTGGTCGATCAGCTACCGCTTCCTCATCGCCGGCATCGCGATGGCGATCTATGCGCGGGTGAAGCGTGAAAGCCTCGTGCTCGACACCCGCGGCTACGCCTTTGCCGCGGTCATCGGCACCGCGCTGTTCGCGTTCAACTTCAACTTCGTCTACCGTGCCGAGCATTATGTGACGTCGGGGCTGGTCGCGGTGGTCTTCGCGTTGCTGCTCGTCCCCAACGCGGTGTTCGGCCGCATCTTCCTGGGGCAGAAACTCGGGCGACAATTGATGCTCGGGTGTGCCGTGGCGATGGCGGGCGTCGCATTGCTGTTCGTCAACGAGGCGCGGGTCGATCCGCATGGTCCGCAGTCCGCGACCATCGGCATCGCCCTGACGCTGGGCGGCGTCCTGGCCGCGTCGATCGCGAATGTCATGCAGGGCAGCGCGTTTGCCAAACGCTATCCGATGGCCCCGATGCTGGCGATCGCGATGCTGATCGGCGCGACGCTCGACGCGACCTTCGCCTGGATCACCACCGGACCGCCGGTGTTCGAGCTGCGGCTGGGCTATATCGCCGGGATCCTCTATCTCGGCATCTTCGCCTCCGCGCTCGCCTTCCCGCTCTATTTCAACGTCATCCGCGCGATCGGGCCTGCCAAGGCGGCCTATTCGGGGGTGATCGTGCCGGTCATCGCGATGATCTTATCGACGATCTTCGAGCATTATCACTGGTCGACGCTAGCGGTGGCCGGTGCGGTGCTCGCCGGTGCCGGGCTCGTCATCGCGCTCAGCGCCCGCAGACCCGCCCGGTAATCCGGCCAGGTCGGCGTCCAGCGCAGGACGCGCTTCGCCTTGCCGTTCGCCACCCGCCGGTTCTCGGCATAGAAACCGCGCCCCATCGCCGACAGCTGCTCGATCGTCACGAACGGCGGCGCGGGCAGACCGAGCAGTGCTGCGGCGAAGGCGACGACGTCGTTCTGCGACGCGGGGACGTCGTCCGCCAGATTATAGGCGCCCGGCGGCGCATCGAACGCGGCGATTACGCCCGCGCCGATATCGTCGACATGCGCGCGACTGAACACCTGTCCCGGCTGGTCGATCCGGTGCGCCTTGCCCTCGCGCACGCGGTCGAGCGGCGACCGGCCGGGGCCGTAAATGCCGGGCAGGCGAAACGTCCGCGCGCCGATCGCGAGCCAGTCGGCATCGGCCGCTGCCCGCGCGCTCCGGCGTCCGCCGCCGATCGGCGCGGTCTCGTCGACCCAGGCACCACCGGCATCGCCGTACACGCCGGTCGACGACAGATAGCCGAGCCACGCCCGCGTCCGCAGCAGCGCCGATCCGTAGCGCGCCAGCACGGGGTCGGCGTCATGCTCGGGCGGGACCGAGGACAGGATATGCGTCGCTGCGGCGATCTCCGTCATGACCGCGGCGGCGTCGTCGAACCGGATCGTGTCGTCGCGACCGTCGCGCGACGTGCCGACGACATGCCACCCGTCCCCGGCCAGGCGGCGTGCGATCCGCGACGCGGTATAGCCGAGGCCGAAGACGAGCAGCCGGCTCATTTCGCGGCCGCCGCCCGGCCCATCGGCCCCTTGTAGAGCGTGCCGAAATAGTCGCCCGCATTCCAGACCGGCCGCTCCGCGCCATCGGCGATCTCGCGCGCGATCCGGTAGTTCGCATCGACGAACCGCACGCCCTGATCCCACAGGATCGGCTGCGACAGATCGTCCGAAGGCTTGTGATAGTTGTTCGCCATGAAATAGGCGACCGCGGCCTTGCCCGGCCCCTTCTGCCCCGGCCACAGGAACACCGCCGGGATCCCCTTCTGGACGAAGCGGAAATGATCCGAGCGGACGAAGATTCCCTCTTCGGGCATCGGATCGGGCGACAGGCCGACACCGATCGCCGCCACCGCCGTCTGGACGATCGGGCCGAGCGTCGATCGCTCCGCGCCGAACACCACCATGTCCTCGAACTTGTAGGTCAGGATCGGCATGTCGAGGTTCACGTCCGCGACGATATTGGCGAGCGGCACGGTCGGGTGGTTGGT
This sequence comes from Sphingomonas sp. CFBP 13706, assembly GCF_014842355.1. NCBI lineage: Bacteria > Pseudomonadati > Pseudomonadota > Alphaproteobacteria > Sphingomonadales > Sphingomonadaceae > Sphingomonas > Sphingomonas sp. CFBP 13706. The sequence continues at coordinate 109,057 of NZ_JACYVM010000009.1, read as the reverse complement.
GAAATAATCGCTGCCGACCAGCCCCTTTTCCTCGCCCGTGACCGCAAGGAAGATCAGCGTGCGCTTCGAGCCCTTGCCGCTGGTCGTGAAGCGCTTGGCTTCCTCGATCAGGCTGGCGATGCCGATCGCATTGTCGAGCGCGCCGTTGTTGAGCGCATCGCCGTCCTTCGCGCCGTTCGCGGGACGGGTGATGCCGATATGGTCGAGATGCGCGGACAGCACGACGACCTCCTTGCCAAGCACCGGATCGGTGCCGGGAATGACGCCGACGACGTTGCTGCTCGCCGCCGGCGCGAAGCTCGTCTTGGTCGCGACCGTCAGCGTGCCCGCAAGCGGCGCGGACCTGAACTTCGCATTGTCCGACCGCGCCTGCTTGGCAATCGCCTTCCACGACGCGCCGAACAGCTTGGTCGCGCCTGCAACGCTCAGCGTGCCGAGCGACGGCGCGCCGGGCGCGTCGACCTTGCCGGTGCCGTCGGGGTTGGCCCAGGTCATCCGGGCGGTGTCGTAGAATTGCGCCGATCGCGCGAACGGGCGGGCCTTGGCGGTCCGCGGGCTTTCGAGCGTGATCACGCCGACCGCCCCCTTGCTTTCGGCGGTCCGGGCCTTGGTGCCGCCGGATCCGAAAAAGGCACGTTCCTCGCCGCTGAACCGCGCCGGCGCACCGCCGAAATAGGCGACGATCTTGCCGCGCACGTCGACGCCGGCATAGTCGTTCTGGCCGTATTGCGGGGCGTCGATGCCATAGCCGACGAACACGATCGGCGCCGACACCGCGGTATCGGCCTTCGCACCGTTGGCGGCGGGGACATAGTCTGCCGCGAACACCAGCGGCTGCGCGGCGCCCGACTGCGGCGTCCAGGTGAAGCTGCCCTTGTCCGCGGCCTTGTAGCTGACCAGCGGCACGCGCTGCAGATAGCCGGCATCGTCACCGCCGGGCCGCAGACCGGCGGCATAGAATTGCGCCGCGACATATTGCGCGGCGATGTCGAACTCGGGGCTGCCCGCCTCGCGCCCCTTCATCGCATCGGAGGCGAGGAACAGGACATGCGCCTTCATCGCCGCCTGATCCGCCGGCAGCGGTGCTGCGAGCCGTGTATTGAGGATCGCCGGATCGGGCTTTGCCGCCGCGGTGCCCCCCGATGCGGGTGCCGGTGTCGGGGTGGCAGCTGTCGGTTGCGGGGCCGACGTCTGCGCCAGCGTCGCCGTGGAGAGGGCGAGCACCGAGAGCGCGCCGATGAACCGATACATGCCGAAATCCTTGCAAGACGAACGTGTTGCAGCCGGGTAGCACGCCGGCCGCGACACGCAAGCACAGCCCGGTAAGCTTTGGCTGGCGGAGCCCGCGACGGCCCCTATATTCGTCGTCTATGCTCGACATCCAACACAGCCTCGCCCAGCCCGACATCGCTGCCCCGGTCGCCATTCGCCGGGTCGATTATACGGCGCCGGCCTGGCTGGTACCGACGACACGGCTGGAGTTCACGCTCGATCCGTCCGCGACACGCGTCATCGCGACGCTGTCCGTCACCCGCAACGGTGACCATCACGATCCGCTGAAGCTCGATGGGGCAGGCCAGCGACCGCTGTCGATCATGGTCGACGGCGTCGCGGTCAACGACTGGCATTTCGAGGGCGAGCAGCTGGTGATTCCCCTGTCGGGTGACGCGCATGTCGTCGAGACCGAGGTCGAGATCGCCCCCGACCGCAACACCCAACTGATGGGGCTCTATGCCTCGGGCGGCAATCTGTGCACGCAGTGCGAGGCGGAGGGGTTTCGGCGCATCACCTATTTCCCCGACCGTCCCGACGTGCTCAGCCGCTATTCGGTGCGGATGACGGCGGACAAGGCGCGCTTCCCCGTGCTGCTGGCGAACGGCGACCCCGTCTCACAGGGCGATCTCGCCGATGGCCGCCACTGGGCGGAATGGAACGACCCCTTCCCCAAGCCCTCCTATCTCTTCGCGATCGTCGCCGGGGATCTCGCGGTCAATTCGGGCCGTTTCACGACGATGTCGGGCCGCGAGGTGTCGCTCGGCATCTGGGTGCGCAAGGCGGACCTCGCCAAGACCGATCATGCGCTCGAGGCGCTGGCGCTCTCCATGGCCTGGGACGAGGCGACCTATGGCCGCGAATATGATCTCGACGTGTTCAACATCGTCGCGGTCGACGACTTCAATTTCGGCGCGATGGAGAACAAGGGACTTAACATCTTCAACTCGCGCTACATCCTGGCCGACCCCGATACCGCGACCGATTATGACTATGACGCGATCGCCGCGGTCGTCGCGCATGAATATTTCCACAACTGGTCGGGCAACCGGATCACCTGCCGCGACTGGTTCCAGCTGTCGCTGAAGGAGGGCTTCACGGTCTATCGCGACCAGGGCTTCTCCGCCGACCAGGGCAGCCGTGCGGTCAAGCGGATCGAGGACGTCCGCGGCCTGCGCGCGTCGCAGTTTCCCGAGGATTCAGGGCCGCTGGCGCATCCCGTCCGCCCCGAATCCTATCAGGAGATCTCCAACTTCTACACAGCGACGATCTACAACAAGGGCGCCGAGCTGATCCGCATGATGGCGGCGATCCTCGGGCCGAAGAACTTCCGGGCGGGGACCGATCTGTATTTCGACCGCTTCGACGGCACTGCCGCGACCTGCGAGGATTTCGTCGCCAGCATGGAGGAGGCGAGCGGGATCGATCTGACGCAGTTCCGCCTCTGGTATTCGCAGGCGGGCACTCCGCGCCTCTCGGCAAGCCTGTCGCATGATCCTGTGGCCAAGCGCGCGACGCTGACCCTGGCGCAGCATGTACCCGCCACGCCGGGCCAGCCGGACAAGGCGCCGATGGTCCTGCCGCTCGCGATCAAGCTGTTCGGCGCCGACACGGGTGCCGCGCTGATCGACGAACGGCTCGTCCTGCTCGACGGGCCGGGCGAGACGATCCGGTTCGAGGGGATCGACGAACGCCCGATCCTGTCGATCAATCGCGGCTTTTCCGCGCCGGTCGTGGTCGAAAGCGATCGCAGCGCCGCGGATCTCGCCTTTCTCAGCGCGCATGACGACGATCCCTTCGCGCGGTACGAGGCGATGCAGCAGCTGATGCTCGAGACGCTCGTGGCCAGCGCGAGCACGGGTCGGGCGGAGCATGACGGTGTGATCGCCGCGGTCGCCCGGACGCTGGAGGATCCCGAGCTCGACCCCGCCTTCATCGCCGAAGCGGTGATGCTGCCGTCCGAGAGCTTTATCGGCGACCAGATGCGGATCGTCGATCCCGACGCCATCTTCCGCGCGCGCGACGGCCTGCGTCGCGATCTCGGCACGCAGCTCGAACGCCAGTGGCGCCAGGCGCATGCGCGCGCCGGTTCGGCACCCTTTGCCTATACGCCGGAGGGCAAGGGCCTGCGCCGGCTGCGCTCGGTCGCGCTCGCCTATATCATGGCGAGCGACGCGCCCGATGCCGCCGAACTGGCACTCGCGCAGTTCGAGGGGGCGGACAACATGACCGACCGCCAGGGCGCGCTGACCGCGCTCGTCAGCTCGACTGCGGCACAGCGCGACACGGCGCTCGACCGCTTCTACGCGCGCTACAGCAGCAATCCGCTCGTGCTCGACAAGTGGTTCCAGACCCAGGCCCAGTCGTCGCGCGACGATACCGGCGCGGTCGTCGCGGCGCTCGCCCGCCATCCCGATTTCACGCTGACCAATCCGAACCGCGCGCGCGCGCTCATCGGCGCGTTCGCGGCGAACCAGCGTGCCTTCCATGCGATCGACGGCAGCGGCTATCGCTTCCTTGCGGATCATCTGATTGCGCTCGACCGGCTCAATCCGCAGACGGCGGCAAAGCTCCTGCCGCCGCTCGGTCGCTGGCGCCGGTTCGACGCCAAACGCGCCGGACTGATGCGTGCGGAACTCGAGCGGATCCTGCACACGCCCGGATTGTCGCGCGACATGGTCGAGCAGAGCTCGAAAAGCCTCGAGGGCTAGGCGCCGGGCCGTATTCGGCCCGGACGGCGCCGCGTCAGAAGAGGCGGCCGCCGTTCGGAACGGGCTCGGACGGTGCGATCAGCACGACCTTGCCGTCTGAATCGGGAAAGCCCAGCGTCAGCACCTCGGACATCATCGGCCCGATCTGCCGCGGCGGAAAGTTGACCACCGCGGCGACCTGGCGGCCGACGAGCGTCTCCGGCGAATAATGGTCGGTGATCTGGGCCGAGGATCGCTTGGTCCCGATCGTGTCACCGAAATCGATCGTCAGCTTGAACGCAGGCTTGCGAGCCTCGGGAAAGGGCTCGACCGCGATGATCGTCCCGACCCGGATATCGACCCTGGCAAAGTCGTCGAACGCGATCACGGGCTCGGCCATCGTCAGAAGTCCACATTGTCATAATGTGCGGGCGGTGCGATCAATTCCATGCGCTCGCTGAGCAAGGGACGAAAGCTCGGCCGGCTCTTGAACCCGCGATACCAGCGTGCCGTCTGGTCGTGCCCCTTCCAGTCGATCCCGCCGAGATAATCCGTGACCGAGATCTGCGCCGCGGCGGCCAGATCGACCAGGCTCATCGTCGCGCCGCCCAGCCAGTTGCGGTGATCGAGCAGGTAGTCGGTGTAATCCAGATGTCCCACCGCCGCCTTCATCGCCTCGCGCAGGCCCTTGGCGTCGGGCGCGGCGCGGTGCGCGAGGCGCTTGACCATCCGCTCGTGGAGCAGCGGGCCGGTCACGTCGCGGTAGAAATGCGTGTCGAACCACGTCACCAGCCGGCGGATCTCCGCGCGGTTGGTCGCGGTGCCGTTGATCATAGCCGACTTCTCGACGGTTTCCTCGAAGAATTCGCAGATCGCCATCGAATCGATCAGCGGCGCCACGCCACGCGACGCATCGACCATCACCGGCGTCTGCCCCGCGGGGTTCATGTCCATAAACTCGTCACGCCGCTCCCAGGGCGATTCGCGGACGAGCTCGTAGCCGATGCCCTTCTCGCCCAGCAGCAAGCGCACCTTTCGCGAGAAGGGACATAAGGGGAATTGATAAAGCTGCCACATAGCGTCCGTTTAGGCGGCATCGGGCGGGTGTGTCACTAGCGCGGGTTTGCCGGTGCGTAAGAAGATTGGGTTCGCGCGGAGGCGCGGAGGCGCGGAGGTGTTGCGCTCGTGGCGCGCGAAGCTCCTTCATCAGCAGTCGCGATCAAGAAGCAGCAGAGGGGATTGAAGCTCCGCGTCTCCGCGTATCCGCGTGGACCCCCTTCTTTCCCCCTCCCCGGCGAAGGCCGGGGCCCAGTTGGGGCGCGCAGATAACGAAGCACCGCCCTCCGTTACTGCGACCTTTCCAACTGGGCGCCGGCCTTCGCCGGGGTGGAATACGCGGCAGACGCTATTCCGCCGCGACCAGCTCCGCGCTGTCGTCCAGCGGATGCGGAAGGCGCGTCAGCATTTCCTTCGGGACGATCTGCCAGAAATGCGGTGCCACCCGGTCCCAGTCCTCGAGCAGGCCCTTCGACCATTTGCTGTCGGTCGTATCCGCATGATCGCGCACCAGGTCGAGCAGGACGTCCGCCCAGTGGAGCGACTTCACCCGGTCCCAGGTGATGTTCTCAGGGTTGGCACGCTTTGCGAACAGGCCCTCGGGATCATAGACGAACGCCATCCCGCCGGTCATCCCCGCGCCGAAGTTCGCCCCCACCGCGCCGAGCACGACCGCGATTCCGTTGGTCATGTACTCGCAGCCATTCGCGCCACAGCCCTCGACGACCACGGTCGCGCCTGAGTTGCGGACTGCGAACCGCTCGCCCGCCTGCCCCGCCGCGAACAGCCGGCCGCTGGTGGCGCCATAGAGCACGGTGTTGCCGATGATCGTGTTGTCCTGGCTGGCGAGCGGCGAGCTCACCGCGGGCCGGACGATGATCGTCCCCCCCGACAGTCCCTTGCCGACATAGTCGTTCGAATCGCCGAACACCTCGAGCGTGATCCCCTTGCAGAGGAACGCGCCGAGCGACTGGCCGGCCGAGCCCCGCAACCGGATCGTGACGTGATCGTCGGCGAGCGTCGACATGCCGAACTTGCGCGTGATCTCGCTCGACAGCCGCGTGCCCACCGCGCGGTGCGTGTTGCGCACCGAATAGGTCAGCTGCATCTTCTCGCCGCGCGAGAACACCGCCGCGGCATCCTTGATGATCTGCGCGTCGAGGCTGTCGGGCACTTCGTTGCGGAAGGTCGACAGCGAGAAACGCCGCTCGGCATCCGACGCGTCGACCTTGGCAAGGATCGGGTTGAGATCGAGATCGTCGAGATGCTCGGCACCACGGCTGACCTGCCGCAACAGCTCGGTACGGCCGATCACGTCGTCGAGGCTCTTCACACCCAGCCGCGCGAGGATGTCGCGGACTTCCTCGGCGATGAACGTCATCAGGTTGATGACCTTCTCGGGCGTGCCGACGAACTTCTGCCTGAGCGCGTCATTCTGCGTGCAGATACCGACCGGGCAGGTGTTCGAATGGCACTGGCGGACCATGATGCAGCCCATCGCCACCAGCGACAGCGTGCCGATCCCGAACTCCTCCGCGCCGAGGATCGCGGCGATCACGATGTCGCGTCCGGTCTTGAGCCCGCCATCGGTGCGCAGCCGCACCCGGCCGCGCAGGCCATTGAGCGTCAGCACCTGGTTGACCTCGGACAGCCCCATTTCCCACGGCGTGCCCGCATATTTGATCGACGTCTGCGGCGACGCGCCTGTCCCGCCGACATGCCCCGCGATCAGGATCACGTCGGCATGCGCCTTCGCGACGCCCGCCGCCACGGTGCCGATGCCCGCCGAGCTGACGAGCTTCACACAGACCCGCGCGCGCGGATTGATCTGCTTCAGGTCATAGATGAGCTGCGCCAGATCCTCGATCGAATAGATGTCGTGATGCGGCGGCGGCGAGATCAGCGTCACGCCGGGCGTCGCATGACGCAGCTTGGCGATGAACTCGGTCACCTTGAAGCCGGGCAGCTGGCCGCCCTCGCCGGGCTTGGCGCCCTGCGCCACCTTGACCTCGATCTCCTCGCACGCGTTCAGATATTCCGCGGTCACGCCGAACCGGCCGCTCGCGATCTGCTTGATCGTCGAGTTCGCATTGTCGCCGTTCGCGTACGGCACGAAGCGCGACTTGTCCTCACCGCCCTCGCCCGACACCGCCTTCGCGCCGATCCGGTTCATCGCGATCGCCAGCGTCTCGTGCGCCTCGGGGGAGAGCGCGCCGAGCGACATGCCCGGCGTCACGAACCGCTTGCGGATCTCGGTGATCGCCTCGACCTGGTCGACGGGCACGCCCTCGGCCGGGAAGTTGAACTGGAGAAGGTCGCGCAGATACACCGGCGGCAGGTCGGACACCCCGCGCGAGAATTGCAGGTAGCTCGTATAGCTGTCGGTCGCGACCGCGGTCTGGAGCAGGTGCATCAGCTGCGCCGAATAGGCATGCGTCTCGCCGGTGTGGCGCTGGCGATAGAAGCCGCCGATCGGCAGCGTCGCGACCGCCGGATCGAACGCCGCCTCGTGGCGATCGGTCGCGTTGACGTGGAGCGAGGCATAGCCCTCGCCACTGATCTTCGCGGGCATGCCGGGGAACAGGTCGTTCACCAGGCTGCGCGAGAGGCCGACCGCCTCGAAATTATACCCGCCACGGTAGGACGAGATGACCGCGATGCCCATCTTCGACATGATCTTGAGCAGCCCCTCCTCGACCGCAACGCGGTGGCGGCGGAGGCATTCGGCGAGATCGAGATCACCGAACAGTCCGCGGCTCTGGCGATCGACGATCGCGGCCTCGGCCAGATACGCGTTCACGGTGGTCGCGCCGACGCCGATCAGCACGGCATAATAGTGCGTGTCGAGGCATTCCGCGGTGCGCACGTTGATCGACGCATAGGAGCGCAGGCCGCGACGGACGAGATGCGTGTGCACCGCCGCCACCGCGAGCACGCCGGCGATGCCGACGCGGTCCTCGCCGATCGCCTCGTCGGTCAGGAACAGTTCGCTCTTGCCCTGGCGGACCGCCTGCTCGGCCTCGTTGCGGATCCGCTGGATCGCCGCGCGCAGCTTCTCCGGGCCGCCGCCCGCGTCGAAGGTGCAGTCGATCTCGGCGACCGCGCCGCCGAAATGCGCCTTCAGCCGCGCCCAATGCTCACCGGTGAGCACCGGTGAATCGAGCACCAGCACGCGCTCGCGCTGGTCGCGCACGTCGAGGATGTTGGCGAGATTGCCGAACCGCGTCTTGAGCGACATCACGTGCCGCTCGCGCAGAGGATCGATCGGCGGGTTGGTCACCTGGCTGAAATTCTGACGGAAGAACTGGCTGATCAACCGCGGTTTGTCCGAAATGACCGCGAGCGGCGTGTCGTCGCCCATCGATCCGATCGCTTCCTTGGCCGATTCGACCATCGGCGACAGGATCAGCTCCATGTCCTCGATCGTCTGCCCGGCCGCGACCTGGCGTCGTGCCAGCTCGGCGCGATCATAGCGGACCACGGCGTCCTCGACCGACGGCAGGTCTGCCAGCGTGTGGAACTCGCCGATCATCGCGGCATAGTCCGCCTCGCCGGAGATGCGATCCTTGACCGCGCGGTCCTGCAGCAGCCGCCCTTCGTCGAGGTCGACCGCGATCATCTCGCCCGGCCCGAGCCGCCCCTTGGCGATGATCGTCGATTCGGGAACGACGACCATCCCGCTTTCCGATCCGACGATCAGCAGCCCGTCCACGGTCAGCGTATAGCGCAGCGGCCTGAGCGCGTTGCGGTCCATGCCCGCAACGGCCCAGCGGCCATCTGTCATCGCCAGCGCGGCCGGGCCGTCCCATGGCTCCATCACCGACGCCAGATACTGGTACATCGCGCGGTGCTCAGGCGGCATATCGGGGCTCGCAGCCTCGGGCACCAGCATCAGCTTTGCGGTCGGCGCATCGCGGCCCGAGCGGCAGATCGCCTCGAACACCGCATCGAGCGCGGCGGTGTCGGACGCGCCTGCCGGGATCACCGGCTTGATGTCCTCCGAATTGTCCCCGAAGGCGAGGCTCGCCATCCGGATCTCGTGGGACAGCATCCAGTTCTTGTTGCCGCGGATCGTGTTGATCTCACCGTTATGCGCAAGGCACCGGAACGGTTGCGCCAGCCACCATTGCGGGAAGGTGTTGGTCGAATAGCGCTGATGGAAGATCGCGACGCGGCTCTCGAACCGCTGGTCGCACAGGTCGGGATAGAAGACCGAAAGCGATTCGGCGAGGAACAGCCCCTTGTAGATGATCGAGCGGCACGACAGCGAACAGATGTAGAAGCCCTGGATCTGCGCCGCGATCACGCGCTTCTCGATACGCCTGCGGACCAGGTACAGCGTCTTTTCGAATTCGGCGGCGTCCTGCTCGTCGGGCAGCGGCCCGGCGATCATGATCTGCTCGATCTCGGGGCGCGTCGCCTGCGCCTTCTGGCCGATCACCGACACGTCGACGGGCACCTGGCGCCAGCCATAGATGGTATAGCCCGCCTCGATGATCGCGCTCTCGACGATCGTCCGGCAATCCTCCTGCGCCCCCAGATCGGTGCGCGGCAGGAAGATCATGCCGACCGCGAGCCGGTTCGGCCGCACCTTGTGCCCCGAGGCGGCGACCGCGTCGTCGAAGAATTTGAGCGGAAGGTCGATGTGAAGCCCAGCGCCATCGCCGGTCTTGCCGTCCGCATCGACCGCGCCGCGGTGCCACACCGCCTTCAGCGCATCGACCGCGGACTGCACGACGCGCCGCGACGCGCGGCCATCGGTCGCGGCGACGAGCCCGACGCCGCAGGCATCACCCTCGAATTCGGGACGGTACATGCCGTGTTCGGCGAGATATTGGCGCTGATCGGTGCTGGAATCAGTCATCGTCACTTCTTCTTTTGCTCGGGCGTGGCAACGTGCTTGGCGAATTCGGCGACATCTGCCTGCATGTGGCGCATCGAGGATTCCATCATCGACCGCTGCCACGTGGCGACGTCAGGATCGGCCATGATCGTCAGCGACTGCTGCATGTACAGGCGTCCGCTCGGCGTCGCGAAGAACGCCTTGATGTCGCGACACTGGGCAACGTCGAAGCGGCGCGCATAGGCACGCGCCATCGCATCGAACATGCCCGGCATGCCGTCGCGCATCAACGTCAGCGTGCGAGTCTGCTGCTGGTTCATGAAGGCGGCAAACTGCGCCTGCATCTGCGGATTTTTAGCCATTGCGCTGCTGAACATCGGGCTCTGCGCCATGCCCTGCTGGAGATTGCCCAACATCGGCGCGATCATGCCCTCGATCATCCGCGCGCGCGATTCGGGAGGCATCAAGACGTCGATCAATTCGCGCGCTGCTGCAAGTCGGGCCGGATCAGGGGCCGCGGCGGCAACAGGCGCTGCCTGCGCATGCGCCGCCGACGGGACTACCGCACCCGCCAGCAACACCGCCCCAAGAAACCCGAGCCTCATGCCGCGACCTTCGCGTTCGCAGCCTTGGTCTTGAGATATTTGTGCATCGTCGCCGCCACGTCACGCCCGTCGCGGATCGCCCACACGACCAGGCTTGCGCCGCGGACGATGTCGCCCGCCGCGAACACGCCGTCGAGGCTGGTCATCAGCGTCTTGCCGTCGACCAGCACGGTACCCCAGCGGCTTACCCCCAGTTCGGGCGTCGCGAACAAGGTGGGCAGGTCCTCGGCATCGAAGCCCAGCGCCTTGATGACGAGGTCGGCATCGACCGAATAGTCACCGGCAGGATCGGGTTCGGGCGTGCGGCGACCGCTCGCATCGGCCGCGCCCAGACGCATCTTGCGCACCCTGACGCTCGACACGCTCTCGTCACCGTCGAAGCCCTGCGGGCCCGACAACCAGACGAACTCGACGCCCTCCTCCTCGGCATTGGCGACTTCGCGCTGCGACCCGGGCATGTTCGCGCGGTCGCGGCGATAGAGGCACTTCACCGACTTGGCGCCCTGGCGGATCGCGGTGCGGACGCAGTCCATCGCGGTATCGCCGCCGCCGATCACGACGACGTCCTTGCCCTCGGCATTGAGGCTGCCGTCGTCGAAGGCGGGGACCGCATCACCGAAACCCTTGCGGTTCGACGCGACGAGGAAGTCGAGCGCGGCGACCACGCCATTGGAGCCACCACCGGGGAGGTCCATCGCGCGTGCCTTGTACACGCCGGTCGCGATCAGGATCGCGTCATGGCGCTGGCGCAGTTCGTCGAGGCTGGCGTCGTCACCGACCGCAAAACCTTCATGAAACACGATCCCCGCGGTCTTCAGTCGCTCGACCCGACGCATGACGATCGGCTTTTCGAGCTTGAACCCGGGAATGCCATAAGTAAGCAGACCGCCCGCGCGGTCGTAACGATCATAGACGTGCACGTCATAGCCGTGACCGCGCAGATATTCGGCGGCGCTCAGCCCGGCAGGCCCTGCCCCGATCACGCCGACTGACTGGCCGCGCGACTTGCCGGGGACCAGCGGCTCGACCCAGCCATTCTCCCAAGCGGTGTCGGTGATGAACTTCTCGACCGAGCCGATCGTGACCGCGCCGTGGCCCGTGAACTCGATAACGCAATTGCCCTCGCACAGCCGATCCTGCGGACAGATGCGACCGCAGATCTCGGGCATGGTCGACGTCGCATTGCTCAGCTCATACGCCTCGCGAAGCCGGCCCTCGGCGGTCAGGCGCAGCCAGTCGGGGATATGGTTGTGGAGCGGACAATGGACCGAGCAATAGGGCACGCCGCATTGCGAACAGCGCCCCGCCTGTTCCTCGGCGGGTTCGACCGCATAGCGCGCAGCGATCTCGCGGAAATCGTCCGCGCGTTCCGCCGCATTACGCTTGTCGGGATAGGATTGCTCCCGCCCGACGAATTTGAGCATCGAATCGTTCGCCATGAATGCCTCCGACAATCGCGTTATTGCGTCGTCGGAGGTTTGTCACGGTAAAATCACTCATTAAGTCAGCTATACTGACCCATAAATTACGCAAATTCTTGCAGGTCGGAGGATATATTCACAAATCTCACCGAATATATCCCGACTCGGACCTATTTCGACAGGAGCCATACGAGCGCGGCGGAGCCCGCGGCGATGCGATACCATGCAAACGGCACAAACCCGTGCTTTGTGACGATCCCGACGAACCATTTGACCACCAGCAACGCGACGACGAACGAAACGAGCGCGCCGATCGCGATCGACAGCAGGCCGACACCCTCGCCGCTGGTCAGCGCCGCATGGTTCTTCATCAGTTCGAGCCCGCTCGCCCCCAGCATCGTGGGGATGGCGAGGAAGAAGCTGAACTCGGCGGCGGTGCGCCGCTCGACGCCGAGTGCCAGCGCCCCGAGGATTGTTGCGCCCGAGCGGCTGACGCCAGGAATCATCGCGAGGCACTGGAGCAGGCCGATCCCGACGACGGTGCGCAGCGGGATGTCCGCGACACCGCTGATGTCGCTGCGCGGAGCGAACCGCTCGACCGCCAGAATGGCGAAGCCGCCAATGACCAGCGCGATCGCGACCACCTCGGCATTGCCGAGCAGCGCCTCGATATAATGGTGCAGCGCCAGGCCGATCACCGCGGCAGGGATGAAGGCGACCACCAGATTGCGCAGGAACAGCCAGGATTTCGGCTCGCCGCGAATGAGGCCCATGCCCACCGCCCAGAAGGTCCGCCAGTACAGGACCACGATCGCAAGGATCGCGCCGAGCTGGATGACGACGTTGAACACCTCCCAGCGCCCCGCATCATAGCCGAGCAGCCGCGTCGCGAGGATGAGATGGCCTGTCGACGAGACCGGCAGGAATTCGGTGATCCCCTCGACGATGCCGAGAAGGATGACGGTAAGAAGTTCAGACACGCAAAAGCTCCCGCAGCGCGGTGAATCAGGACTGGTCGATCAGTGTCGATGGCGGCTGGACCCGCATCGGGATCAGACCACGTGGGTCGCCGAATGCGTGTCCGCCTGGGCGTCGGCCCGAGTTGCGGCACGGCGACCGAACCGCCCCGCCTTGCGGAAACGGACGAGCCACCCCGGCGCGACCGTCGACATCGGCGTCGCCTCGATCCCCATCGCCTTCAGCCCGTCGACCCCGGTGACGATATTGTCGCTCTGCAGCATCCGCCACTGATCCTGGGTGATCGGCGCGCCTGGAAGGAACCCGGCCTTGGCGATCAGTGCCCCGGCAAAATCGGGCAATTCGACGATCGACGGTTCGCGGCCGATCGCGGCGGCGATCCAGCGGATCAGGTTGCCCATGGTGATGACGTCGGGCCCGCCGATCTCCAGCGTCTTGCCGCCGAACGTCTCGGGAGCCGCAGCCGCGGCGACGATCGCGTCCGCGACATTGCCGACGAACACGGGCTGGAACTTGGCCCCTGCGCGCAGCACAGGCACGACCGGCGCCTTGGCGATCATCCCGGCGAAGCGGTTCACGAACTGATCCTCCTGCCCGAAGATGATCGACGGCCGCAGGATCGTCGCGTTGGGGAAGGCCGCGCGGACCGCCGCCTCGCCCTCGCCCTTCGACTTGCCATAGGCCGAGTCCGATGCGGCGTCCGCACCGATCGCCGAGACATGGACCAGCGCGCCGACCCCCGCCTTGGCGGCGGCCTCCGCCACGGTCCGCGCGCCGAGCGCCTGGACGCCGTGGAAATCACCCGCCAGCACCCCGACCAGGTTCACGACGATGTCCGCACCCTGCACCGCCTGCGCGATCGTCGCGGGCTTGGTCACGTCGGCGCCGACGAATTGCGTCTGTCCGAGCCCGCCAAGTGGCTTGAGAAAAAACGCCTGCCGCGGATCGCGCTGTGCGATCCGGACCCGCGCACCCGACGCCAGCAGCGCCTGCGCGACATAGCGGCCGACGAAACCTCCGCCCCCGATCAGCGTCACCAGTCTGTCGTTCATCGCCCGTCCGTCCAATTCTTTATGCCTGTCCGCCCTTTGCCCCAGCAAGAGGGTTGTTGACAAGCATCGCAACCCTCCACTAGAGGCGCCCTCCTACCCCGTGCCCGGATGGCGGAATTGGTAGACGCACCAGCTTCAGGTGCTGGCGATCGCAAGGTCGTGGAGGTTCGAGTCCTCTTCCGGGCACCATTCTCGCCAAGCGGGTGAGACGACGGTCAGCGCCTTAGGCGGACCGTCGGGCGGCCGATCGGCAATGCCCCAAGCAATCAGATCTTAGCTCACACATTACCGACCACCTCGGCAACCGAAGCCCGGTCCGCCCCCGTCAGATCAGCGTTCCAGCGCTAGGCCTGCTGCCCAGGTTCGATGCACTGCGGCACACGCGTCCGGCTTCAGCCGGCCGACCTCAGCCACACGCCGCCCCAGACTTCGGAAGGACTGTCAAAGACAGTGACGGGTTCGGGTCAACCGTCCTTCCTCCGCAGTAGCATTCACGTCCATGGTATCGGTCCCATATTCATTCCACGGATCAATCAGGCCTGATCTGCATCATAGTTAATGAAGATATCGGACATTATCCCCTATAGTAAGTGTCTGCCCGGACCACTTCGCGATCTTCCTGGAGACTGCATCCAAGCCGGGGAAATTGCGTCTTGATACCGTGCGGCACGGCTTTTGGAAGAAAATGCATAGCAAATGGCATAATAGGTTCAAATCGGATGTTGATTACAGGGCGCTATAGGCGTAGGCGTCGATCAAAGACTGGAGCATATCATGTCCGAAGACATTATTGAGCTGAACGCTGTTGAATTGGCGACCGAACTGACGATCGCGTGGCTGACAAACCCCAATACGCGCACGTCCGCCGAAGAGGTTCCGTCGTTCCTCGGCAAGATGCACGACACCGTGTCTGCATTGCTGGGCACGTCGACGGAGGAGCCCGTGGTCGAGCCCGTCGCCGAATACACCCCGGCAGTCTCGGTCCGGAAATCGCTGGCATCGAAAGATCACATCATCTCGATGATCGACGGCAAGCCATACAAGACACTGCGCCGCCACCTGGCGACGCACGGCATGACGCCGATCGAATATCGCGAACGCTACGGGCTGAAGCCGGACTATCCAATGGTCGCCGAGACCTATTCGGAAAGCCGCCGTGCCATGGCCAAGAAGATCGGTCTCGGTCGCAAGCCCGGCGCCCGCAAGACCGAAGCCCCGGCTGCCGCGCCGCAGCGCAAGCGCAAGGTCGAGGCTGTCGCCGAATAAGCGACGCGGGTCGACCGATCTGAGCGGCTACAGGGGTCGGTGGTTCGCCACCGGCCCCTTTTCGCATTAGGCAGGGCGCACGCGCCGTTGCCGCCCCTCACCACCCCGGCGGACACCGGCCGGGTCGTCGCGCCGGGCTAGCTGCCGAAACGACCCCGACGGTAGAGCAAGGTGATCGCGACGCGCCGGTTGCGCGGATCACTCGGGTTCTTGACGATCAGCGGCTCGCGGTCCGCGACACCCTCGATCCGTTCGAAGCGCGCCTCGGGCGTGCCGCCGGCGAGCAGCCGCCGTCGTGTCGCCTCGGCGCGGCCCGACGAGAGCATCCAGTTGTTCATCGCGCGCGGATCGCCATAGGGCACGCTGTCGGTGTGCCCGCGGATCATGATCGGGTTGGCCGAGCCGGCGATCGATCCCGCGATCATCCCGATCAGATCGCCTGCCCTGGCGTCGAGCGCCGTCGTGCCCAGCGCGAACATCGAATAATCGGCATCGTCGATCAGGTCGATGCGCATCCCGTCCTGCGTCGGCACGAAGCGGATGTGGCTCGCGAGACGCGACAGGTTCTTCGACTGTTCGATCTGGCGGAGCACCTTGCGGCGCATCGCGTCGAAATTGCGGCGATCCTCCGCATTCAGCGCGTCGAGCCCCTTCTTGTTGCCCTTGGGCCCGGTGCCGGTGTCCGCGCCGCCCGCGCCCGCATTCGGAATGGCGATCTGCGGCAAGCTGGTCTGCCCCGCTTGCGGACCGATCTTGTTCTTCGACAGGATCGATTCGCCACCGAGCAGCGCACCGCCGCCGATCCCCAGCGTGTGCGTGTCGATCAGCGTCGGCGCGAAATAGTCGGCAATGCCCTTGCGCTGTTTCTCGGTCGTCGCGCCGAGGATCCACAGCAGCAGGAAAAACGCCATCATCGCGGTCACGAAATCGGCATAGGCGACCTTCCAGGCACCGCCATGATGGCCGCCATGGCCCTCGATATAGACCTTCTTGACGATGATCTTGGGCGGCTGGTTCGCTCCGTGCGGCGCGCGTGCCATCCTACTTCCCGCGCAGCCCGTCAAAGACTTCGGCGAAGCCCGGCTGGTTGCGGTGCGCGATCCCCGAACGCGCCGCCTCGATCACCAGCGGCTGCGGATGGCCGTGGAGCGAGGCGATGATGATCTGCTTCACCACGCCGTAGATCGAGGCATCGGCATCGAGCACCTGCTTCAGCCGGTTCGCCAGCGGCGCGACCATGCCATAGGCCAGCAGCACGCCCATGAACGTGCCGACCAGTGCCGATCCGATCATCGAGCCGAGCACCGACGGCGGCTTGTCGATCGATCCCATCGTCTTCACCACGCCGAGCACCGCCGCGACGATACCGAGCGCAGGCAGCGCGTCGGCGAGGCTGGTCAGCGTGCCGTGCGCGCTTTCCTCCTCGTGATGATGCGTCTTGATCGACTGGTCCATCACCTCCTCGACCGCATGCACGTCGAGCGTACCGCTCGACACCACGACAAGGCGCAGCGTGTCGGCGATCAGGTTGATCAGCGCATGGTCCTTCAGCAGCTTGGGGTATTCGGCGAAGACCGCGGAGGAATTGGGATCCTCGACATGCGGCTCGAGCGCGATCGGCCCGTCGACGCGCAACATCTTCATCAGCTTGCTGACGAGGAAGATGACGTCGAGATAATCCTGCTTCTTGTATTTCGGGCCCTTGAAGACCTTCATCAGCCCGCCGCCGAGGCCTTTGAGCTCCTTGCCCGAATTGCCGATGATCAGCGCGCCGGCGGCCGCACCGCCGATGATGAGCATCTCATGCGGGATCGCCTCGAGCACGGGGCCGAGCGCCCCGCCGGTAAACGCGAAGCCGCCGAACACCATGACGAGCAGGACGACGATGCCGATAATCGGAAACATGGTGTTGGAAATTCCCCCAAAGCCCGGAATGCCGGCCCTGTCACCGGAGGATTAACCGGATTTCGTAGCCATCCGGTTACCGGACCCGCCCGATCCGTTCTATAAATGCGCTCAGCGAAGATAATCGAACAGCGACAGCGCGCTGAGCTTCGAGAAGCTCGCCTGAGTCGCCGACAGGATCGTCATCGTCTTCTGCAATTCGGTGATCGTCGTCGTGATGTCGGTGCCCTCGATCGACTGGCGGGTATCCTCGCGGTCGACCGCGACGTCCTTCAGCCGGGCGGTTTCCAGATCGACCCGCGACGCGCGCGCGCCGAGCGACGCCTGGATCGACGACACCTGTTCCGACGCCGCCGACAGATCGTCGAGTGCGGTATCGAGCGCGGCGGGATCATAGCTTTCGGCCTGGAGCGCGGTCGCGATCGCGCTCAATACCGCCAGCGTGTCCTTGCCGTCGGCGCGCAGCACGCGCGACGCCGATTCGTTCGCCTGGACGCTCGCGCCGTCGCCGACCGGGATCGGCGAGACACTGGTCGTCGCCAGCGCATAGCTGCCATCGGCCTGCTTCACCGCCGCGGGCCCGCCGTCCGCGCCGCCGAAGATCGGCTGGCCGCGCAGGTCCTTGACGTTCGCGAGACTCGCGATTGTATCGACGATGCCCGCGATTTCGACGCCGATCGCCTTGCGCGCATCGCCGCTCTGCGTGCCGTTGCGCGCCTGCACCGTGAGTTCGGACACGCGCTGCAACTGCGCGGTGATCGCACTGAGCGTGGTGTCCGACTGTTTCAGCACCGATGCGGCGGTCGTCAGGTTCGCGGCATAGGCCTTGTCGTCGACGGCATCGCGCGCGAGCCCCGCCAGCCGCTGATAGGCGGCGCTGTCGGACGAGGGCGCGGTGAATTTGATGCCGGACGAGATCTGCGTCTGCAAAGCGTCCGCCTGCTTCGACAGCGCATTCATCGCCTTCGCCGAGCGGTCGTAGAACAGGCTGGTCGCGATCTGCATAAGGCCTACCGGATCTCGAGGATGGTCTGGAGGATGTCGCGCGCGGTCTGGATGACGCGGCTCGACGCCTGATAGGCCTGCTGGAAGCGGAGCAGGTCGACCGCCTCGCTGTCGAGGTCGACACCGCTGCCCGAATCGCGTGCGGTCACCGCGCCGTCGCGGATCGCGCCCTGCGCATCGCCGACCAGCTTGCGCTGCTCGAGCGACGCCGCGTTGCTCGTGATCATGTTGGTCAGCCGCTGTTCGCTGCCCGTCGTCGGGTCGCGCGTCGCGAGCAGCGCGGCCAGGTTCGACGCATCGCGCGCGCCGCCGGTCGCGCCCGCCGCGGCGATGCCGCGCGGGTCGGTCAGTGCAACGGCGATGCTTGTCGGCGTGTCGCCGGTCTTGAACAGCGGCACACCCGGATTGCCGTCGAGATCGCGCCCCTGCGCCTGGATGGCGTTGACCTGCGTGGTGAAGTCGGTCGCGATGCCGTTCAGCGTGTCGCGCGCCGCGATGATCTTCTGCGCGCCCTCGGCATAGCCGGCCAGCGCGCCACCCGACGGCGTCACCGCCGATGTCGTGCCCGTCCGCTGCACGACGAACCCGACCGCGCCCTCGTCATTCTTCAGATAGCTGACATTGCCCGCATCAGGGCCCGCCACGAATACCGGGCCGCTCGCGCCGCCCAGCCGCACCGTCGCACGGCCGAGATCGTCGAACTCCGTACTGATATCGGTGATCGTGCTCATCTGCTCGAGCAACTGGTCGCGCTGGTCGCCGAGCTGCGCGGCGTTGGTCGACCCCTTCTGGCTGCGTGCGATGCCGTCATTGACCTTGGCGAGCGCGGTGCCGAACGAATTGAGCGTCTGCGTCGCCTGGCGCGTCGCGGTGTCGAGATCGGCCGCCGCGGTGTCGAGCGCCTTGCCCGTCGCGGTGAACGCCGCGGCCGCGCTGGTCGCGGATTCGAGCATCACCGACCGCGCCGGGACCGAGGTCGGGTCCGCCGACAAGGTCTGCGCGGCGGAAAAGAAGCTGGTTAGTCGATCGCCGAGCTTGTTGTCGGTCAGCGACGTCTCGACCCGCCCGAGCCAGGCCGCCGCGGTCTCCGTCCTGGCAAGATCCGACCCGGCGTTGCGGACCGCGAGCGAACGGAACGTGTCGGCCGAGCGCGAGATGCCGGTGACCGTGACACCGTTGCTGCCCGTCGCGACGCTCGCGTTGATGCCACTGCCGATCGAGGTCACCTGGCCGAGATTCGTCGTCCGCCGGGTATAACCCGCGGTGCCGGTGTTCGCGATGTTCTCGGACACGGTGTTCAGCGCGGTCTGGTACGCCCGCACGCCCGACGCGCCGATCGACAGGAGGTCGCTCATGGCGACGGCTCTGCCGCGCCGGGGTTAAGATCGGATTGCGATTTGGCGAGGAAATCGGTCATCGCCTTGCCGATGCCGAGCGGCGTGTGCTCGGCCATCGTCTGCGCGACGCGCGCGTCCTGCATCTCGGTAAAGGTGTCGAGCGCCTTGGATTCGAACAGCGAATCGCTCAATTTCGCCTGGCGCATGCTCTTCAGCATCATGCCGGTGAAGACCGCCTCGAACTTCTTGCCCGCCTTGTCGAGATTGTCGTTCGACTTGAGCCGGCTCGTGTCGGTCGAGATGCCGCCGGCATCGATCGGGCCGGGGGCTGCGATCGGGCTCACAGGACGATCAACTCGGCCTTGAGCGCGCCGGCTTCCTTCAGCGCCTCGAGGATCGCGACCAGATCGGCGGGCGACGCGCCGATCGCGTTCACCGCCTTGACGATGTCGGCAAGCCTGGGGCCGGGGTTCAGCAGGAACATCGGGCGACGTTCCTCCTCGACCGCGACCGCGCTGTTCGGCGTGACGACGGTCTGGCCCTGGCTGAACGGCGCGGGCTGGCTCACCTGTGGCTTCTCGTCGATCCGCACCGTCAGCTTCCCATGCGTCACCGCGGCAGGCCCCACGCGCACCGCGGAGTTTATAACGACCGTACCGGTGCGCGCATTTACGATTACTTTTGCCGAGGGCTCGGCGGAGACGACGTCGAGATTCTCGATCGTCGACATCAACGTCGCACGAACGTCCGCACCGACCGGCGCGCGGACCGCGACCGAAACCGCGTCGATCGCCTGTGCGCTGCCGAAGCCGAGCTTCGAATTGATCGCGCCCGCGACGTTCTGCGCGGTGGTGAAATCGGCGCGCGCAAGGTTGAAGGTCAGCATCGGCGCGCTGTCGAACCCGGTCGCGACCGCGCGCTCGACCGTTGCGCCCTCGGGGATGCGCCCGGTTGAGGGGATGTTGACGACGATCTTCGACCCGTCCGCGCCCTCCGCGCCGAGCCCGCCGACCGCGAGATTGCCCTGCGCCATCGCATAGATCTGGTTATCCGCGCCGAGCAGGGGCGTCATGATCAGGCTGCCGCCGCGCAAGCTCTTGGCCTTGCCCATCGACGCGACGGTGATGTCGAGCCGCTGGCCGGGCTTGGCGAAGGGCGGCAGTTCGGCGGTGATCATCACCACCGCGGCGTTCTTCATCCCTGGATTGGCGTTGGGCGGCAGCTGCAGCCCGAAGCGCGACGCGACGGCTTTCAGCGACTGGACGGTATATTCCAGATTGTCGTCGCCCGTGCCGGGCAGCCCGACGACGATGCCGTAGCCGGTCAGCTGGTTCGACCGGATCCCCTGGAACCCGCCCAGATCCTTGATCCGGTCGGCAGACGCCGGTGCTGCAATCAGGAGCGAGGCAAGGAGGGCGAGCAGGAAGCGCATGGTCACGGCCTCAGAAAGGGCTGACAACGGAGAAGAAGCGGCTGAGCCACCCCTGGCGGCCGGCACGGGCGACATCGCCCTTGCCGGTGTACGAGATCTGCGCATCGGCGACCCGCGTCGACAGCACGCGGTTGTCGCGGTCAACATCGGCGGTGCGCACCAGCCCCTTGATCTTGAGGAACTCGTCGCCGCGGTTGAGCGTCACGCGCTTCTGCCCCTGCACCAGCATCGTGCCGTTGGGATAGACTTCGGCGACCGTCACGCTGACTTCGCCCGACAGCGAGTTCGCCTGGTCGGCGGCGCCCGCGCCGCTGAAGTTGCGCCCGCCGCTGATCGTCGCATCGGCGCGGTTGAACAGGTTCAGAGCGCCCGTCGTCGGCGGGGTGATGCTCGCCGAGCCGCTGCTGTCGAGCTTCGAGCCCGAGGATTTCGACGCGGCGGTGCGCTCGACCAGCACGATCGTCAGTGGGTCGCCGACCTTGCGCGCCCGCCAGCCCTCGTACAGCGCGGCATAGCCGTCCTGCGCCTGGAAGATCGATCCGGTCGCGGGCGACGCCACCGGCACGGGCAGCGGCCGTGCGACGGTGAAGTCCTCGGGCGGCGCCTTCTTGCCGAACAGCCTGGCCTGCGCCGACAGCGGCGCGAGCGTGCCGGCGACAATCGCGAGGAGCGCGATCGGCGCGCGCGTGGGGATCGGAAATGCCATGATGCGCCCTGCGATCAGATGTTCTGGTTGACGTATTTCAGCATGTCGTCGGTCGCCGAGATCATCTTCGAATTGACCTCATACGCACGCTGAGTCTCGATCATGTCGACCAGCTCCTCGACGACGTTGACGTTCGACGCCTCGAGCATCCCCTGCCGCACGCGACCGCGGCCATCCTGCCCGGCAACGCCCAGATTGGCGGCGCCCGACGCGGCGGTCTCGACCAGGTAATTGTCGCCGGTTGCCTGGAGCCCGGCACCATTGGCGAAGCTTGCGACCTGGATCTGGCCGATCTGCTGCGCTTCCGACTGGCCGGGGATCGTCGCCGAGACGGTACCGTCCTGGCCGATCGTGATGTTGGTCGTCCCCTCGGGCACGGTGATGCCGGGCATCACCTGATAACCCTCGCTGGTCACCATCAGCCCTTCGGGGCTGCGCGAGAAATTGCCCGCGCGGGTGTAGCCGAGCGTGCCGCCGGGCATCTGCACCTGGAAATAGCCGTCGCCGTCGAGCGCGAGGTCGAGGCTGTTGCCCGTCGTCTGCATCGACCCCTGCGTATCGATCCGCGCCGTGCCCTGGATCCGGACGCCGGTGCCGAGGTTGAGCCCGGTCGCGTATTTGGTCTCCGACGTCGACTGCGCGCCCGGCGCGGTCACGACCTGGTACGCCAGCGTCTCGAACGCGGCGCGATCCTTCTTGAACCCCGTCGTGTTGACGTTGGCGAGGTTGTTCGAAATGACCCGCATGCGCGTATCCTGGGCGTCGAGCCCGGTACGCGCGATATGCATGGCGGAACTGCTCATGGCCTAATCCTTCCTTAGCTCGGCAGGCGCATCAGTGATGCACCGCTTTCATCCATGTCCTTGGCGGACTTCAGCATGTTGGCCTGGACCTCGTAGCTGCGCTGATTCTCGATCATGTCGACCAGCGCCTGCGTCATGTTGACGTTCGATCCCTCGATCGCCCCGCCCTGCACCTTCGCATCGAGATCCTCGGGCAGCACGCCGCCACCGCGCACACGCAGCAGATTGTCGAGCCCCTTGACCGTGTCCGACCCCTTGGTGTCGGCCAGCTTCAGCTTGTCGATCACCTGCGGCGCATTCGCATCGCCACCCTGCGGCACGATCGAGATCGTCCCGTCGCCGGCGATCGACAGCGTGTCATAGGGCGGGATCGTGATCGGCCCGCCCGATCCCATCACCGGAAAACCGTCGCCGGTCTGGAGCACGCCCGACGGCGCGATCTCGAGGTCGCCGCGCCGCGTATAGGCTTCGGAGCCGTCCGAGGCCTGCACCGCAAGCCATGCGGTCGCGCCGGTGACCGCGACGTCGAGTGGCCGGCCCGTGGTCTGGATCGCCCCCGGCGCGCGGTCGGCGTCGGTCACTTCCTCCGACGTCGGCGCACGCGCCTCGAACTGCTGGCCGCCACCCTTCAGGTCGATCCGGTCGAACACCACGCGGTCGGCGCGAAATCCGGTGGTCGACGCGTTCGCCATGTTGTTGGCGATCGCCGACTGCGCCGCCATGTGCGCGCGCAGTCCCGTCGCCGCGGTGTAGACCAGCTTGTCCATTCAGGGTTCTCCGTCCGCGCCCTGGATCAGCTGCGGATGTTGAAGATGGTCTGCGAGATCTGGCTCGCGGTATCCAAGGCCTTCGAGTTCGCCTGGAAATTGCGCTGTGCCGCGATCAGCGAGACGAGCTCTTCGGTGATGTCGACGTTCGACCGCTCGATCGTCCCCGACATCAGCTTGCCGAAGCCGTTGACGTCCGCGATGCCGAGCTTGGCCTCGCCCGAGATGCCCGTCGCCGACCAGTAGCTGCTGCCGAGCTGGCGCAGACCCTCGGGGTTCGAGAAGTTGGCGAGCATCACCTGACCGAGCGCCTGGGTGTCGCCGTTCGAGAAGCTCGCCTTGACGATGCCGGACTCGTCGATCGTCACGCCCTGGATCTGGCCGACCGCCTTGCCGTCCTGCGCGCGCGCGGCGACGTTGAACGCCGATGCCAATTGCGTGGTGTCGAGCCCGAAGGTGAAGCCGAACTGCTGCGTCGTGCTGCTGCCTGCAGTGGTGAACGGGTCGAACGCGACCGCAGTGGTCGGCGCGGTCAGCTTGCCGGTAGTGTCGAAGTCCAGCTCGACGCTTGCCGCACCGTTGGTGGTCATCGGCTTGTCGCCGACATAGCTGAACACTTCCCAGCTGCTCGTATTGCCGTTGGCGGCATCGGGCGTCGTCGTGCGCTTGAAGTAATTGGTCAGCGTCTGCGCATTGCCGCTCGCATCATAGATCGTCGTCTGCGCCGACTGGTTGTAGCTGGTCGGGTCGAACCGGTCGAACGTCGTCGTCGCCGGGATCGCCGCATTGGCGCTGAGGTTCAGCGACATCGATACGTTCGCGGTCGGAACCGCCTTGCCGCTGGTCGCGGGAAGCTGAAGACTGACCGCGGAATCGAGCCCCGATGCGACGACCTTGCCCGACCCGTCGACCGGATAGACCTGCAAATGGCTGCCGTTCGAATCGACCACATAGCGATCGGCATCGACCAGGAAGCCGCCATTGCGCGTGTAGTTGACGTTGAGCGACGTCGTGCTCGGCTTCACCACGAAGAAGCCGTCGCCCGACACGGCGAGATCGAGCGCGTTGGCCGACTGGATGAGGTTGCCCTGGCTGAACTGCTGCCGATTGCCCTGCACCACGGTGCCCGAGCCGATCTGCTGCGCGGGGTTCAGCGACACGCTAGACGCGATCACGTCGGCGAATTCGGTGCGGCTCTTCTTGAACCCGTTGGTCGAGACGTTCGCGAGGTTGTGCGAGATCGTCGACATTTCGGTCTGCGAGGCCTGGAGGCCGGAAAGCGAGGTATAGAAGGACATCGGGTTACTCCTGGAATTCTGGCAAGCAGCGGGCGATCAGCCGATCTGGCGAACCGCGGTGACGGGGACCTCACCGAGGCCCGGTAGCGTGAGGATGGCGGCACCGGTCGTCGTCGAAACCGACTGAACCGGCGCCCAGACAAGGTTCTGTGATGCAACGGTCGTGCCATTATTCTGAGCGTTGACGATGACCTTGAACGGCCCCGTCCCGGCATCCTCGCCGGTCGCGGTCTTGCCGTCCCAGTCGTAGTTCACGGTGCCCTTGTCGGCGCTGCCGAGCGACATGGTCTTCAGCACGCCGCCATTGGCATCGGTGATCGTGACGTTGACGTTGCTCGCCGCTGCGCCGAGCTCGATCCCGCCGGCCAGCCCGCCGCTGGTCCGACCATAGGCCGTGTCGCCTGCGGTCAGCACGGTCTTGCCGACATAGGCCATCGCATCGCTCGCGCTGGTCACGTTCAGCTTGTCGGCAATCGACTTCATCGTCGTGCTCATCTCGGAAATACCGGCGAGGCTCGAGAACTGCGCCATCTGTGCGACCATCTGGGTGTTGTCGACCGGGTTGAACGGGTCCTGGTTCTGCATCTGCGCGGTCATCAGCTTCAGGAAATCCGACTGGTTAAGAGTCGTCGAATTGGATGCCGTGGTCGTCGTCGCGGCGGTCGTCGCGCGCGTAATGCCGAGGTTCGAAAGCGTGGAGTCGAAGGAACTTGCCATGATCAGCGGCCTAGCTTGAGGGTATCGATGATCAGCGACTTCGCAGTCTGCATCACCTCGACATTGTTCTGGTAGCTGCGCGCGGTCTCCATCATGTCGACCAGCTCGCGGGTTTCATCGACCGCCGCCTCGAAGATGTTGCCATCCTTGTCGGCCATCGGGTTGTTCGGATCGTAGCGCTTGGCGGGGGCCTCGCCGGCGGTGACGACCTTCTCGACATCGACCGTCGACATCCCGCTGGCGGCGTCGAAGCTGGTGCGGAACACCGGCTTCATCGTCTTGTACGCAGCCTCCGCGGAGCCGGCGACGCCGCCCGCATTGGCAAGGTTCGACGCGGTGGTGTTCATCCGCAACAGCTGCGCGGACATCGCGCGGCCCGCGACCTGGAAAATCGTCATCGGCGCATTGGCCATCGCTTAGTCCCCCTTCAGCGCGCGGGTGACCTGGCTGATCCGCCCGTTCAGGAACGACAGCGTGGTCTGGTACTGCACCGCATTCTCGGCGAACGCGGTCTGCTCCTGGTTCAACTCGACGGTGTTGCCGTCCATCGAGGTCTGCGTCGGCACGCGATACTTGGTCGCCGCGTCGATCCCGCCCGCGCCATCCGTCTCGAGCGACGCGAGCGCCGACTTGAAGTCGATGTCGCGCGCCTTGAAGCCGGGGGTGGAGGCATTGGCGATGTTCGACGCGAGCACCCCCATGCGCTGCGATCGCACCTCGAGGGCCGCACCATGAACGCCGAACAGCGAGTCACCTGACACTGGACCGAACTCCCGCGCTGAATTGCGCACGCCTTCCGAAGCAATGGCCGTGCCAGTTGGCGCTCGCCGACCGGATGATGCCGCTTTGCCGCCCGGCGGCAAGCGCGCGGCAACCCGGCCGGCAACGCCTTGCCGCCCCGGCAGACGTGGCGGCAATCGTTCCGGCAGGCGTGGTGCCGACCGGTCGCGCAGCCGGCAAACCACCGGCCCGCGCGAGTCCCGCTCACCGGGGGATCGCGAACTGGCCCGGCCCTTGCAACGATTTGCGGGACATGATCACGCTCGCCCATCTGCTCGACCCTGCTGCCCTCGCCATCGTCGGCGGCGGCACGATCCTCGGCGTCGCCTTGCGGACACCGCTGCGCGATCTGGTCCGCGCGATCGCGGCGCTGAAGACGCTCGGCCGCGCCCGGCTCGACGGCGGTGCGCTGCTCCAGCAGATCGTCGCGCTCGGCCGCATCGCCCAGCGCCACGGTGCGATGGCGCTCGACCGCACGGTCATCGCCGATCCCGACATCGCCGCCGGTATCGCGGCGATCGTCGACGGCGCGACCGCCAGCGACGTGGCACTGCTGATCCGGCATCGCCGCCATGCGCGGATCGAACGCCACGTCGCCGCCGCCGAGGTCTGGGCAGGCGCCGCCGAACTCGCGCCCGCGATGGGCATGGTCGGCACGCTGATCGGGCTCGCCCAAATGTTCGCGACGATGAGCGATCCGACCGCGATCGGCGGCGCGATGGCTATCGCGCTGCTCGCGACGCTCTATGGCGCGCTGCTCGCCAACCTCGTCTTCATGCCGGTCGCCAACCGCCTGCGCGCGCAAGGCCGCAACGAGGCGTTCGAACGTGCCCGGATCGAGGCGCCACTGGTCGCGCTCGCCGCGCGCGAGGCCCCACGCGCACCGTTGATGAGCGTCGCATGACGGTCGGTGATTATCCCGAGCCGCAGCCCGGGCGTCCGCTCTGGCTGATCACGCTCGCCGACCTCGCGCTGCTGCTCGTCGGCTTCTTCGTGCTCCTGCAGGCCACGCAGACCGCAGGTACCCGTCCGCTCGCGCCCCGCGCGCTGGCGGCCGGGTTGCGCGAGGGTTTCGGCGCCTCCGTAACGCCAACCGTCGACACAGCGCGGCCGAGATCGCTCGCCCCTTCCGCGCCACGTGCAGTGGCCCAACCCACGGCCCTGCCCGTTGCGGCGGCCGGAATGCTCGACTTCACGGTCGGCTCGGCTGTGCTGCCGACGTCACCCGAGACGCTGGCGACATGGGCGCGCGACGCGGTGCAGGACCCGCGCGTCCAGCTGACCGTCACCGGATCGGTCGACGGCTCGCGCGGCGATGTCGACTCCGTCACGCGCAGCGCGGCGATCCTCGCCTCGGACCGTGCGCGCGCGGTCGCGGCCGCGATCGCCCATGTCGCCCCCGGCCGCGTGACGCTCGCGACCTCGCCGACCACCGGCCGCCGCGCCGCCATCGTCACCCAAGCCTTTGTCGGCGAACCGCCAAGGACCCCCTCATGATGCTCGCCCTGTTGATGATCGCTGCCGGTGCGCCGTCCGCCGGCTTCCAGGATATCGCCGCACTCGATCGCGCGGTCTCGGCATTCACCGGCCGGCCGATCGGTGCCGAGGGTGGCGCGCGGACGACGGTCGATTCGCGGTTGCGGCTCGCGACGTGCCCGACCGTCGCGATGTCGTGGCGGACCGAAGCGCATGACGCGGTGGTCGTCGCCTGTGCCGGCCCCGCCTGGCGCATTTTCGTCCCCGTCATACGCCCGGCCTCGGCCCCCGGCGCGACGCCCGCCACGACCCGTGCGGCCTATGCCCCGGTCGTGAAGGCCGCCCCCGTCATCCGCCGCGGCGATCCGATCGTGATCGAGGCTGGCACCGACGGCTTTTCGATCAGTCGCGAGGGCGTCGCGCTGGCGGATGCCGCCCCCGGCGCACGCTTCATGGTCAAGGTCGACGACACCCGCACGCCGGTCCAGGCGATCGCGGTCGCCAGCGGCCGCGCGACCCTGCCCGGCTGGACGAATTAATTTTGTTAAAGCTTTTCGCGCGCCGGCCGTTTCTCCCTCTGTCAGCAAGAACCAGAGGGTGCAGACATGGTGGAATCGATCGGCTCGAAGCCGTTGACGGGAGGCGAGCGCAGCATCGCGCGCATCGCCGCGACGACGCCCGTTCAGCCGTCCGCCCAGCCCCTGGCGCAGGCGCCCGACCGTGCGGTCGAGGCCGAACCTTCGGCAACCTCGTCGATCGCGCTCGCGCGGACGATGGCCGCCGCCGCCCCGATCAACGAAGCGCGCGTGGCCGCGGTCAAGAAGGCGGTCGCCAACGGCACCTTCCCGATCCTGCCCGCGACGATCGCCGACCGGCTCCTCGCCTTCAAACTGGAATGGGCACCGAATGACCCGGCGTGACGCCCTGGTGCGCGTGATCGACGCGCTGCATGCCGAGATCGCGGCGCTGAAGTCCAACGACGTGGCCGGGCTGGAACGCGCGACCTCGCAGAAGCTCGACGGCATCAATGCGGTCGCAACGCTCGGCACCGGTCCCGCCGGTCCCGAACTGCGCGAGCTGGCGGACGAGGCGAACCGCCTCAATGAAACCTGCCGCATCTATACCAACCTGATGGCGGCAAATGTCCGCCGCCGCCTGCAAACCTTGACCGGCGAGGGCGGCATTGCCGGCTATCGCCCGCGCATGGGTGCGGCCTACGCCTGATCCGCGCGGCCGGGCAAGATCTGGCACGCCCCTTGCTGTGTAGTGTCCTGAAACAGGGACATTACTCGCGGGATGACCGTCAATCCTATCACTACCGGCCGGATCCAGTCCGCGATCGCGCTTGCGAGCAGCAAGACGGGCGTGGATTTCGACTATCTGCTCGGCCAGGCGAAGCTCGAGAGCGGGCTTAACGCCAATGCCAAGGCGGGCACGTCGAGCGCGTCGGGTCTGTACCAGTTCATCGAACAGAGCTGGCTCGCGGTCGTCAAGAAGCACGGCGCGGAGCACGGCCTGGGCTGGGCAGCCGACAGCATCGGCCAGTCCTCGGGCGGGCATCTGGGCGTTGCGGACGCGGGCACGCGTCAGGCGATTCTCGCGCTGCGCAACGATCCCGCCGCCGCCTCGATGATGGCGGCCGAACATGCGTCGGACAACAAGGACGCGCTCGAGGGCAAGCTTGGCCGCACCGCGACCGGCACCGATCTGTACATGGCGCATTTCCTGGGGCTCGGCGGCGCGTCGAAGTTCCTGACGACGATGCAGGCCAATCCCGACGCGAGCGGCGCCGCGCTGTTCCCTTCCGCCGCGCGCGCCAATCGCGGCGTCTTCTACGAGTCCAACGGTACGCCGCGCTCGCTGTCGGCAATCTACGAGCGGTTCTCGACGAAGCTCGGCGCCGCCGCCGCGGGCGCGACCGGTTCGGCCACGACCGGCTCGGTCCAGTTCGCCGCACAGGCGCTCGACATGGACGGCAGCACGGTCGTCACCGGCAACAATGAAAGCGCCGAGGACGCGCTCGCCTGGGCGACGTCGACGATGGGCCGGTTCGGCACCCGGAACGCCGGCTTCAATGCGGGCCAGACCTCGGCCAGCCTGTTGCGG
Organism: Sphingomonas sp. CFBP 13706; assembly: GCF_014842355.1. NCBI lineage: Bacteria > Pseudomonadati > Pseudomonadota > Alphaproteobacteria > Sphingomonadales > Sphingomonadaceae > Sphingomonas > Sphingomonas sp. CFBP 13706. The sequence continues at coordinate 79,542 of NZ_JACYVM010000009.1, read as the reverse complement.
CCGACGCCCGACACCGCGCGGCTCGCCTATCTCATGCTCGCCAAGATGGGTGGCTAAGCCATGAACCGCCTGCTCTCCAACGCCCGTGCATCGGTCCTGCCGCTCGCGATCCTGATGCTCGTGCTCGTCATGGTCGTGCCGATCCCGGCATTCATGCTCGACATCTTCTTCGTCGCGAACATCGCGATCAGCCTTGCCGTGCTGATGGTCGCGCTCAACGCGCAGAAGCCGCTCGACTTCTCCGCCTTCCCGACCGTGCTGCTGTTCGCCACGCTCTTCCGCCTCGGCCTCAACGTCGCCTCGACGCGCATCGTGCTCGTCCACGGTCATGAGGGCGAGAGCGCGGCGGGTCACGTCATCGAGGCGTTCGGCACCTTCCTGATCGGCGGCGATTACGTCGTCGGCATCTTCGTCTTCGCGATCCTGATGATCATCAACATGATCGTCGTCACCAAGGGTGCGGGCCGCGTCTCCGAAGTCAGCGCGCGCTTCACGCTCGACGCACTGCCGGGCAAGCAAATGGCGATCGACGCCGATCTGAACGCCGGGCTGATCACCCCCGACGAGGCGAAGGCGCGCCGTATCGAGGTGTCGACCGAGGCCGATTTCTACGGCTCGATGGATGGCTCGTCGAAGTTCGTGAAGGGCGACGCGGTCGCTGCCATGCTGATCCTCGCCGCCAACATCATCGGCGGCCTGATCCTCGGGCCCGTCAGCCACGGCATGTCGATCGCGGATGCCGCGCACAATTACATCCTACTCGCGATCGGCGACGCGCTCGTCGCACAGCTGCCCTCGCTGATGCTGTCGATCGCCGCGGCGTCGATCGTCACGCGCGTCACCTCGGACAAGGATCTCGCCGGCCAGATCGGCGGCCAGTTCGGATCCCCGCGCACCTGGACGCCGGTCGCGGTCATCCTCGCGCTGCTCGGTGTCCTGCCCGGCATGCCGCACATGGTGATCCTGCCCGCCGCCGCGATAGCCGGGTTTGCAGCCTGGAAGCTGCGCCAGATCGAGCGTCGCCCCGCCCCCGTCGTCATCGCCCCCGTCGAGGCGATCGACCAGTCGAAGATCGGCTGGGACGAGGTTACCGACGGCATGCAGGTCAATCTCGACATCGGCTACGGCCTCGTGCCGCTGGTCGACGACCGCCGCGGATCGCCGCTGATGGGCCGCATCACCGGCGTCCGTCGCCAGCTGTCGAAGGAGCTGGGCTTCGTCGTGCCGCAGGTCCGCGTCCGCGACGACATCAACCTCGCCCCCTATGTCTACCGCATCATCGTCAACGGCGTCGTCGTCGGTGAGGACACCGTGTCGCCCGACGACATGCTCGCGCTCGACACCGGCCAGGCGTTCGGCTCGCTGATCGGCAAGACCACCAAGGATCCGACCTTCGGGCTCGACGCGACCTGGATCTCGACCGCGGACGCGGATGCGGCGACCGGGGCTGGCTATCTCGTCGTCGATCCCGGCACGGTGGTCGCGACGCATCTCAATCACCTGCTCGGCCAGACCGCGTCCGATCTGCTCGGCCCCGACGAGGTCCAGGCGCTGCTCGACGGGCTGAAGGAGCGCGCGGCGCAACTCGTCACCGCGCTCGCGCCGATCCCGATCACCACGTTGACCCAGGTCCTGAAGGGCCTGCTCGCCGAGAACATCCCGCTGAAGGAATTCCGCAGCATCGCCGCCGCGATCGCGGTCGCAGCGCAGCGCAGCCAGGATGCCGAGGAGATCATCGAACTGATCCGCCCGCGTCTCGGCGCGCTGATCATCCAGAAGCTGTGCGGGATGCGCGAGCCGCTCCGCGTGATGACGCTCGAGGGGCATCTCGAAGGGCTGCTCGGCCAGGCGATGCGCGCCGACCAGTCGCGCCGCCATGTCATCGAACCCGATCTCGGCCGCCGCATCGTCGAGGCGTTGCAGAACGCCGCGCAGCCGCTGATCGCCGAGGCCAAGCCGTTCGCACTCGTCGTCCAGCCCGCGATCCGCCTCGCGATCCGCAAGCTGGTCCGCACCTGCCTGCCCGACACACCGGTGATGTCGTTCTTTGAAGTGCCCGAGGACAAGGCGGTCGAGGTCGTCGCGGTCATCGGCGCACCGCAGCAGGCACTGGCCGCATGAGCGCCGAACCGATGACCGCGGCGTTCGACAAGGCCCGCCCCGCGCGCGCCGGCGAAATTCCGACGGGGCCCCTCACCTATCGTCCCCAGCAACGCCCCAGCGGCGACCCCGACCAGCTCGTCAAACAGCATCTCGCGATGGTCCGCCGGATCGCTTGGCACGTCCACGGCAGCATGAGCAGCATCGTCGAGGTCGAGGATCTGGTGCAGGTCGGGCTCGTCGCGCTGGTCGAGGCCGCGGCAGGGTTCGAGGAGCGCGGTACGCCGTTCAAGGCCTATGTCGCGACCCGCCTGCGTGGCGCGATGATCGATGAACTGCGGCGCCAGGCAACGACGACGCGCGGCGCGATGCGCCGCCGCCGGCAATATGCCGACGCCATTTCCACGCTCACCGCCCAGACGGGCAAGGCCCCCGGAGACGCCATGATCGCCCAGCATATCGGCGTCAGCATCGACAAGCTGCGCAGCGACTATGTGACCGCGGACGCGATCCGGTTCGATTCGATCGACGAGGTCTATGCCGACGACATGCCGTGGTTCGCCGACGACACCCCCGACGCGTTCGAACAGCTCGCCGACAACGACCTGCGCGACGCGCTGATCGCGGCGATCACCGCGCTGCCCGAACGCGAGGCGCAGGTGATCCAGCTTTATTATGTCGAGGAGATGAACCTCGAGGAGATCGGCGCGGTCTTCGACATCGGCGCCGCCCGCGTCTGCCAGATCAAGGCGTCCGCGCATGCGAAACTGAAACGCGCACTCGCCCGCAAGGTCTGACGTACCCCTCATCCTCCCCCGCCAGGGGGACGATAGAGCGTATGAACCGTGCGGATGATGTGTTGCCCGCGAATCATCCCGCCGCCGCGCGGATGCGCGCCGCCTCTCCGATCGCCATCGCGAAAATAGCGCAAGCCAACCCGCGCGCCCAGCCAACCCGCTGTCATCCTAATGCACAAAACCCCGGCGGCCATGAGGCCACCGGGGTTCGCTGCGCCCCGTTACCGGGGGGCGATCCGACTGGCGCCGACACCCATAAGGGGGGCGGTGCCGGCGCCGGGATCGGATTACTGAAGCAGCTTCAGCACGCCCTGCTGGCTCTGGTTCGCCTGTGCGAGCATCGCGGTCGACGCCTGGCTCAGGATCTGTGCCTTGGCGAGCGCGGTCGTCTCGGCCGAGAAATCGGCGTCCTCGATGCGGCTCTTTGCATCCGACAAGTTCGTCGAGTTGGACGTCAGGTTGTTGACCGCCGACTGGAGCTGGTTCTGGCCTGCACCAAGACCGGCGCGTGCGGTCGTGATGGTGTCCAAAGCCGCATCGACAGTAGCAATCGCGCTGTTGTCCGTTGCGGTCCCCAGGTTGAGCTGCGTCGCCGCAGTGATCGTTGCATTGTCGGTCAGCTTGGTCAGCGTCAGATCAACCTTGTCATCGGCGTTGGCGCCAGCCTGGATCGTTACGACGCCAAGGGTTCCGGTAGTAGCGTCGAACAGCTTGTTGCCGTTGAATTCGGTGTTCGCGAGCGTGCTCGTGATCTGCTTGGTCAGCGCCGTGACTTCGGCCTGGATGTTGGTCTTGTCCTCGGCGCTGTAGGTGCCGCTCGACGACTGCACGGCGAGCTCACGAACGCGCTGCAGCATGTTGGTGACTTCGTCGAGTGCGCCTTCGGCGGTCTGCGCCATCGAGATGCCGTCGTTCGCGTTGCGAATGCCCTGGTTCATGCCGCGGACTTGCGCCGTCATCGAGGTCGAGATGGCGAGACCGGCCGCATCGTCCTTGGCCGAGTTGATTCGCTTGCCGGTCGACAGGCGCTCCATCGCGGTCGACAGCATGTTCGACGCGCTGGTCGAGGCATTGGCGGCGCGCAGTGCCGAGACGTTCGTCGCAATAACACTCATGATTCATCTCCATTTCGCCGGCTACCCCGCCGCCCCCGTGGCGAAGGACCGAGCCGTCAGGATGGGTAACGGCCGCCCCGCGCCGGGCTTTAGGGAAAAAAATCCGCCCCTCGCGCACCGGCGTGGCGCGCTCCCGTACACGCGCGCGCGAACGCGCCCGGAAATAGTTTGCCGCGACGCGGCACGATTTAACCGCGCCTTTACCCTCAAGGCCGCATTCCCGAATCGTCACAGGGGGACTTCATGCGCTCGATCTTTCCATCCGCCGCCGTCACGGCGCGCAAATATGCGCTCGTCTCGTCCCTGCGTGCGCAGGGCTTCGGGATCGGATCGCTCGACACCGCACAGCCGGGCGCGAACGACCTGTTCCTCGTCGCCGAGGGCGAGCCCGTCGCCTACCCCGCGCGCACCGTCGTGATCGGCTCCGAAGGCCGCAGCGTCACCCCGTCGCGCAGCGGCGCGCCCGCGCGGATCGGCTTTGCCGCCGAGGATACCGCGGTCGGCAACGGCTTTGCCCGCGCGCTGATCGGCGGGCCCGACATGCCGACCGCCGCCGACCCCGAATCGCTCGCGCTGCTCGCACTGGCCGAGCGCGTCGCCGCCGCCGACATCACCGTGCTGATCAACGGCCCGACCGGTACCGGCAAGGAAGTGCTCGCCCGCGCGATCCACAATGGCTCGCCGCGCAAGGACGGCCCGTTCATCGCGATCAACTGCGCCGCCCTCCCCGAATCGATGCTCGAGGCGATGCTGTTCGGCCACCAGAAGGGCGCGTTCACCGGCGCATCGTCGGGCGGCGAGGGCTTTTTCCGCGCCGCGAACGGCGGCACGATCCTGCTCGACGAGATCGCCGAGATGCCGCTGACGCTTCAAGCCAAGCTGCTGCGCGTGCTGCAGGAGCGCGAGGTCGTGCCGCTCGGCGCGACCGTGCCGCAGCCGATCGACGTCCGCGTCATCGCCTGCGCCAATCGCGACTTGCAGGGCGAGGTCGCCGCCGGCCGGTTCCGCGCCGATCTCTATTACCGGCTCGCGGTGTTCCCGCTGACCACCAAGTCGCTCGCCGAGCGGCCGCAGGATATCCCTGCGCTCGCCGCGACGATGATCCTGCGTCATGCCGGCAACCGCAACGTCATTCCCTGGCCGTCGCGCGCGGCGATCGAGGCGCTGATGCTGCACGACTGGCCGGGCAATGTCCGCGAGCTCGAGAACGTGATCCAGCGCGCGCTGCTGTTCTGCGGCGGCGACACGATCGAGGCGAGCCATATCCTGTTCGATCGCCCGGTGACGATGACCTTCGCCGCGCGCCCCGCGCCGGTCGTCGCGCCCATCGCCGAACCGCTCGTGCCCGTTGCCGAGACGCCCGCCGAAACGCCGACCGACACGCTGGGTACCATCGTCCAGATGAGCGAGTTCGCCGCGATCCGCGAGACGCTGAAAGCATGCGGCGGCAGCCGGATCGAGACCGCGCGCCGGCTCGGCATCTCGGAACGCACGCTGCGCTATCGCCTCGCCAAGGCGCGCGAACAGGGTGAGGACTTCGCCCGGGTGATGTCGGCATGAGCGGCGTGAGCGGAATCGGCGGCGGCGCGATGAGCGTCGACCGCGTCATGGCGCTGCGCTCGCAGATCCTCGAGCGCAACCAGGCACTCGCGCGTGCCAGCCAGACCGCCCCGACCATCGCGCCGACCGAGACGAAACCCGTCAGCTTTGGCGACACGATGGAAACCGCGCTGAAGAGCGTGAACGAGGGCCAGACCCAGGCCGCCAAGCTTAGCGAAAGCTATGAGCGCGGCGAGACCGTCGACATCGCCAAAGTGATGCTCGCGCGCCAGCAGGCGTCGGTCGGGTTCGAGGCGACGCTGCAGGTCCGCAACAAACTCCTGTCCGCCTACAAGGACATCATGAGCATGCCGGTGTAATGATATGAGCACTGCCCTCATCCCCGCTTCGTCGGCCAATGGCCTCCCCGAGAAATTCGCCAACCCGCTCAAACAGATAAAGTCCGCCTTCGCGCAGCCCGCGGTACGCCGCTCGCTGCCGATGGTGCTGATGATCGGCCTGATCGCCGCCGCCGCGCTCGCGTGGATGACGCTGTCCTCGCCGACGCAGAAAACGCTGTTCAACAACCTGCCCGATGCCGACAAGGCCGCGGTCACCTCCGCGCTGACGACCGCAAACATCAAGAGCCGGATCGACGATTCGACGGGTTCGCTGACGGTTGCCGAGGAGGATTATTCGCGCGCGCGGATGCTGCTCGCCGGCCAGGGCCTGCCCAAGGCGGCACCCGGTGGTTACGCGATCCTCGACCAGCTGCCGATGGGCGTCAGCCGCGCTGTGGAGGGCGAACGCCTGCGTCAGGCGCGCGAATCCGAGCTCGCCCGGTCGATCGAGGAGATCGACGCGGTCGCCGAGGCGCGCGTGCATCTCGCGACGCCCGAAGCCTCGGTGTTCGTCCGCGACAATGCCGCGCCCTCGGCCTCGGTGATCCTGAAGCTGCAGGGTGGCCGGTCCTTGAGCGACGCACAGGTCGCCTCGATCATCAACCTCGTCGCATCGTCGGTACCCGGCATGAAGCCCGATTCGGTGACGATCGTCGACCAGATGGGCGCGCTGCTGACCAAGCCGGGCGGCGTCGACGGCGTCGGTGCGGCGGGCGACAAGCGGATCGAGATCCAGCGTCGCGTCGAGGACAAGTACCGCACCCAGCTGATCCAGCTGCTGACCCCGCTGGTGGGGGCCGGCAACTTCACCGCCGAGGTTCAGGCCGACGTCAATCTCGACGAGACCCAGGCGACGCGCGAAAGCTATGACAAGCAGGGCGTGCTGCGCGCCGAGACGGGCAACTGGACCGGCAACCAGAAGGACGGCGCCGCGACCCCGGGGGGCATCCCCGGCGCGCTCAGCAACACGCCGCCCGCCGCCAGCACGCTGCAGGCGCCGCAGCCCGCAACCGGCAATCCCGGCATGCCGCAGCCCGTCGCCGGTGGCCCCGCCCCCGACGCGATGAAGCAGTCCGACCAGTATCAGCGCGCCTATGACCTTGGCCGCGAAGTGTCGGTGACCCGCGCCACCCCGGGCAGCGTCAAGCGTCTGTCGGTCGCGGTGCTGCTCCGCGATCCCGACAAGACGCGCCGTACCGCGATGGAGATCAACCAGATCACCGACCTGGTAAAGAGCGCGGTCGGCTTCGACCAGACGCGCAACGACAATGTGACGGTGATCAGCCGCAAGTTCGCCGGCGCCGATGCCGCCGCCGATACCGGCCCCGCCTGGTACGACAATGCGTGGCTGCCGGTACTCGCGCGCAACGGAACCGCGATCGTCATCGCGCTGCTCGTCCTGCTGCTCGGCGTGCGCCCGATCGCCAAGGCGCTGATGAAGAAGCGCGAGGACGCGACGCCGCGGCCCGCCTTCGGCCAGACGATCGAGGGTGCCGAGGGCGAGGGCGCCGAGGCCCTGACCGGTCCGGTCGTCGTCCCCCCGGTCAGTCTCGACCAGCTCGAAAGCTCGCGCGGCTATGACGAGCGGGTCGGCGCGGTCCGCGGCTTCACTCGCGACAATCCGACCCGCGCCGCGCTCGCCGTGCGCGACATGATCAAGGCGGACGCACGCTGATGGAGGGCTTGCGCACCTATACCGGCGTGGAACGTGCCGCCGTGCTGATGATGCTGGTGGGCGAGGACGAAGCCGCCGCGATCCTGCAGAAGCTCGACCCGGAAGAGGTCCGTCAGCTCGGCGCGGCGATGTTCAAGGTCGCCGATGTCTCCGAGCAGGAGGTCGAGACGGTGCTCGACGATTTCGTCGACCGCGCACGCGAGCGCACCACGATCGGCTTCGACCCCCGTCCCAAGATCGAGGCGGTGATGAACCGCGCGCTCGGCCGTGAAAAGGCCGAGAGCGTGCTCGCGCGGATCACCCCGGCCGAGGCGGCGTGCGAGCTCGAACTGCTCGACTGGCTCGATGCGAGCGAGATCGCCGCGATGATCGAGAAGGAGCATCCGCAGATCGCCGCGGTGCTGATCGCCAATCTCGACGCGTCAGTCGGCGGCCAGGTGCTCGAACTGATGCCCGATGCGGTCCAGCCCGACATCCTCCACCGCATCGCCCGGCTGGGACCGATCACGCCCGAGGCGGTCGACACGCTGCGCACGCTGCTCGCCAACCGCACCGGCACCGGGTCGAGCGGCCAGGGCGTGACGCTGGGCGGCACCCGCGAGGCGGCCAAGATCCTGTCGGGCGCGCGCAAGGCGACCGAACAGCGCGTCATGCCCAAATTGTTCAAGATCGACCGCGACGTCGCCAAGGCGATCGAGGAGGCGATGTTCGTGTTCGACAATCTGCTCGAGCTCGACGACAAGAATCTGGGCACGCTGATCCGCAACGTCGATGGCGAGATCCTCACCAAGGCGCTCAAGGGCGTCGACGAGGCGGTGCGCAACCGCTTCCTCGGCTGCATGTCGGCGCGCGCCGCCGACGGCATTCGCGACGAGATGGAGTCGCGCGGACCGATGCGGCTCGCCGAGGTGCTCGAGGCGCAGAAGGCGATGATCGCGACCGCGCGCGGGCTCGCCAAGGACGGCACGATCATGATGGGCGGAGGCGAGGACGATTATGTCTAAGTTTGTCGGGGCATCCGGTTTCGTCGCGGGTTTCGCCGCGCGCCACGACACCGCGGCGCAGCTGCTCGCGCACGCCTTCGCGCCGCCGATGGGCTTTGCGGCGGCCGATATCCGCGATCGTGTCGCCGCCGCGCCGCGCCGGGCGACCGGGTTCGCGCCGCAGGGTGCCACGCCCACGCCCACGTCGGCCCCGACCGCGCCGGCCACCGGGCCGAAGCATTTCAGTCCCGCCGACAAGGACAGCAATCCGACCGAGGGCTGGGATCCGCTCGATCCCGCCAGCGAGACCGAGAGCTTTCTCGATCCGCTCGCCGCCGCGCATGCCGCCGGCTATGCCGAGGGCCTCGCCGCCGCAGCCGCGGTGGCACAGGGGAATGCCGCGCGCGACCAGGCGCTGCTCGCCTCGCTCGCCGCCGCGCTCGCCACCGACCGGCTCGACCGCGACCGGGTCGCGACGCAGCTTCGCCAGACCGTCCTGCTGCTGGTCGGCAAGCTGGTCGGCGAGATCGGCATCTCGCCAGAGCTGCTCGCCGGACGGATCGAATCCGCGACCGAACTGCTCGCCGATTCCGCCGAGGCCGCGTTGCTGCGCCTGCATCCCGACGACGTCGCGCTGATCGAAGGCACGCTGCCCAAGTCGATCTTTGCCGCCGGCGACCCCAATGTCGCCCGCGGCAGTTTCGTGCTCGAAAGCGCGTCGACGATCGTCGAGGACGGCCCCGCCATGTGGCTCGACCAGCTCGCGAGCGCGATCGACCGCGTCGCGGTTCCCGCGAAAGCCGCCTGAGTGCTGAACCGCTTCACCGCCGATTATCTCGAAACGCTCGCCAACGCCGATTTCGTCGCGGCCCCCAGAGTGTCGGGTCGACTCGCCTCGTTCGACGGGCTGCTGATGGAGGCGGTCGGGCTGACCCTGCCCGTCGGCACCGTGTGCAAGGTCGGTGAGGGCAGCGCGAGCGTCGAGGCGGAGGTGATCGGCTTTCGCAACGGGCGTACGCTGATGATGAATCTCGGTGGTCCCGCCGCGCTCCTGCCGCGCGCGCCGGTCAAGCCGATCGGCCCTCCAGGCGAGGCCGAGGTCGGCGCAGCGCTGCTCGGTCGCGTCGTCGACGGCGCGGGCAAGCCGATCGACGGCCTCGGTCCGATCCGCGGGGCCGGCCGCTGGCCGCTTGCGGGCAAGCTCCAGTCGCCGCTCGACCGTGGCCGCGTGCTTCAGCCGATGGACGTGGGGGTGCGCGCGATCAACGGCCTGCTGACAATCGGCCAGGGTCAGCGCGTCGGCATCATGGCGGGGTCGGGCGTCGGCAAGTCGGTGCTGCTCGGCATGATCGTCCGCGCCGCGCAGGCCGACGTGATCGTCATCGGGCTGATCGGCGAACGCAGCCGCGAGGTCGCCGATTTCCTCGAGACCAAGGTCGCCGGTGCCGCCCGCGCGCGCTCGGTCGTCGTCGCGGTGCCCGCCAACCATTCGCCCGTGCTCCGCATCCGCGGCGCGCTGCGCGCCACCGCGATCGCCGAAGGGTTTCGCGACGAGGGCAAGAAGGTCCTGCTGATCATGGATTCGCTGACCCGCGTCGCGCATGCCGGCCGTGAGATCGGCCTCGCGCTCGGCGAACCCGCCTCCGCACGGGGCTATCCGCCATCCGCCATCGCGATGCTGCCGAACCTGATCGAGCGCGCTGGCGTCGACGTCCACACCGGCGGGTCGATCACCGCGATCTATACCGTGCTGGCGGACGGCGATGACGGCAACGACCCGGTCGTCGATTCGGCGCGCTCGATCCTCGACGGGCATATCGTGCTGAGCCGCCAGCTGGCCGAGCGCGGCGTCTATCCGGCGATCGACATCGGCCCCTCGGTCAGCCGCGTGATGACCGACATCGCCGACGCGCCGCATGTCAGGGCCGCGCGTGTGCTGCGCCGCAATCTGGCGACCTATGAGGAGAATCGCGACCTCGTGCTGATGGGCGCCTATCGTGCGGGTGCCGACCCGGCGATCGACAATGCGATCGCCTGCCACGGTGCGATCATGGAGTATATCCGCCAGGATTCGGACGAGAAGGTGTCGCTGGGCGATGCCGTTGCCGAGCTGGTCGGTGTCTTCGGTGGCTGACGCCCGCGCCAAGACGCTGGCACGGATCCACCGCGTCCGGACCTTGCAGCTCGGCCTGACCCGCGCCGACGAAGCCCGCGCGCACGACAAGGCCGCGAGCGAACAGGCCTTGTCGACGCGCATCTCCAGCCTGGCCGCCGCCGTCGCGCCCGTGCCGCAGACTGCGGTCGCGGTCTCGCTGGGGGCGTCGGCGCATTACCGCGAACGCCTGCAACAGTCCGCCGACGCCGCGGTCGAGCGCGTCCGGTCGGCGGAATATCAGGTCGCGCGTGCCACCGATGCGACCCGCGCCGCTCAGCGCGACCAGAGCGCGGTCGAAAAACTCATCGCGCGTGCGCAGGCCGATGCAGTCATCCGTGAGCTGCGCGCGCTCGAGGAGGCACCGGCCTTCAGGAAAATCCGGCACGATCCTTGCTGAGTACGGGCTGACACCGCCCTATTCGAGAGATTGCATGATCCTGCCCGCGCTTGCCTCCCCTCCTGGCCTCGCCCTTACGGCCGCGCCACGCGTGGCGGGCGGTGAGTCCGCGGGTGATTTCGGCGGCACGCTGGCTGCGCTGCTCGACACCGGGCTGGTGGCCGACGTCGCACCGGCCGATTTCACCGACCGGCAACCGGCCGTCAGCGGCGGCAAGCCCTTGCCGGATGCCGCCGCCGAGGCCGAAACACTGCCGTTCTGGTCGCCGGGTGTCGCCTTTGTTCAAGTGCCGGTCGCGGCGCCCCCGCCGCTAGTCGCGGCAACAGTGGAAATTACCGCCGAAGTACCGGCGTCCGTAGCGGCGGCCGCGCTCGCGCCGGCCGCATTGGGCACGTCCGCGCTCACGCCGGTGAAATCGCCGCTTGCGTCGTCGCTGGTCGGCGGAGGCGGCGACGTGCCGATCGAAGGCCCGGACCCGGCACCGGTCGAAAACCGGCTTCCGCCGCCGTCGGAGCGCGTCATCCGGATCGGCCTGCGCGGTACCGAACGCCCGACCACGGCGAAACGTCCGCGCGATTTCGACGCCACCGACGACACACCGACAGAACACGCGACGATCCCGGGGGCAGCCCCGACCGCCGTGCCCGTCGTGGCCGATGCCCCCCAAGTCCTGCCGCCCGCCGCACCGCAGGCAACGCTGCCAGAAGCTGGTATCGGCACGGCAACGTTGGCGGGAGACGCGTTCGCCAAGTCGAACATGCCAGGCGCGCGACAGGCTTCCCCTCTCGCGACGATGCCAGAGCCGCTACCCGCCGCTGCGTTTGCGCGCGACGCCGGAAGGAAGCCTCCTGCTCTTCAGTCCGGGATCGCCACGCCAGCGACGGCGGATACGCCCGCCGTCGATGAGACGCCAAGCAGCAATTCCCCGCCGCCGCCTTCCGGCGCACGCCCGACATTTGCCGCGGCTTCCGATTTCCAGGTCGCCGCCGCGATCCTGTCGGGCACCCGCCTGGTCGCGCTTCCCGACACCCCCAGCCTGCCAGCAGGGGAAGCCTTGCCGCCGCCCGCCGCTTTCAATGGCACGGTCATGCCCTCGCCAGCGCCGGGTACGCCGGCTCAGGCTCCGGCACTGCCGCCCGCAGTTGCCGCGGACTCCGCCAGCGCCGACACGCCGCCACCGCAATGGTCGTCACGCGACGGCGCACCACCCGTGACCCTCGTCGTGCAGCTGCCGCCCGCCGCCGCCACACAGCCGCAACCCGGCACCGTTGCCTCCGCCGCGCAGGTCTTCGGCGCCGCGATCCAGGCGGCGGCGCAGCGCCGTGACGAGCCCCGCCTACGGGACGACACGACGCTGCTCGCCCCGCTCACCGCCGCCGGCACCGTTCACGCGCTCGCCCCGACCACGGACGCACAAGCGCCGCTCGACATGCGGCAGGAGCGCTGGCCGAGCGCGATGATCGAGCGGATCGATATCCTGCGCGATGCGGCCAACGCGACCGACACGCGGATCCGCTTGATCCCCGATGCGCTCGGCACGATCGACGTTTCGGTCCGCAAGGACGGCGACACGCTGCATGTGCATTTCGCCGCCGAACAGGCCGCCACGCGCAGCCTGTTGCAGGAAGCGCAGCCGCGGCTGGCCGAACTCGCCGATGCCCGCGGGATGAAGCTGACGCAGAGCAACGTCGATACCGGCGCCGGCCAGCAGCAGCAGCAGCGCACTGCGACGCCGCACCAGCCTTCGGCGCCTGCGCGGCCCCGCGCCGGAACCGCGACCGCCGCCGATACCGATCCCACCGACACCCGACTCGCCTGACCCGAAGGACTGCCTAGATGAGCGACAAGACCGAAGCCCCCGTGCCCAAGAAGAAGGGGAAGATGGGCAAGATGATCATCGGCGGCGTCGCGCTGCTCGTCCTCGTGGGCGGCGGCGTGGGGGCCGGTGTCTATGCCTCGAGCGCGGGGCTGATCGACGGCGGCCATGCCGCGGCCGATGACGGCAAGCCCAAGCTCATTCCGAAAAGCGAGCAGAAGTCCGCCGGGGCCGAAGGGGACGGCGAAGGCGGCGGGCATGGCGGCGGCGAGGATGCCGCACCCGAGAATCACGGCATGGCGCCGCCTGCGGGCGAGGGCGACGACCGCTATGCGTCGACCTATTACGCGCTGGAGAAGGAATTTACCGCCAACCTTCAGGACAGTGCGCATTTCATCCAGGTCGGCGTCGCCGTCTCGACGCCCTATGACAACAGCGTCATCGACCATCTCAAGACCAACGAGATCGCGGTCCGCTCCGCGATCCTGATGGCGCTCGGCGAGGCGACCGAAGACGAGGTCTTCACCGCGCAGGGCAAGCGCAAATTGCAGGGTGAACTGGCCAAGGCGATCAACGCGACGCTCAAGCAGAAGGAAGGTTTCGGGGGGATCGGTAACGTTTACTTTACCAGTTTCGTCGTTCAGTGAGGCATGGTTAACGCCCCCCCAGACACGACGATGCGCGAGCGGCGCGAGCGCGATCGTCCCCAGGCGGCCCATTCGGGCATGCTGGGGTCGGCCAAGCTCAATCCCTTCGGCGACCTGCACACGCTGCAGCATCTGTCCGCCCGGTTCGCGCGGACGCTGCGCGGCGTGTTCGAGCCGATGCTGCGCCAGGAAGTGCGCAGCTGGGCCGAGCCACTCGTCGTCCAGCGTTTTGCCGACTACCGGGCGGAGCGCGGCGACGGGCTGATCGCCTGGCTGCCGATGGTGATGACGCCGGGCGCCGCGCAGGCGCTGTGCGTGATGGACGGGCGGTTCATCCTCGAGCTGCTCGACCTGTTCTTCGGCGGGACGGGCGCGGTGCCACCGGTGCTGCCGGCCGAATTCTCGCCCGCGGGCGAGGCGATGATCGCGCGGATCGGCCAGCTGATCGCGACCCCGCTCAAGACCGCGTGGGAGCCGATGGCGCGGTTCGAGTTCCAGCCGACCCGTGTCGAGGTGAACCCGGCGATGATAGCCGAGCTCGACGGCGAGGATGCGATGATCGTCACCCGCTTCGGACTGGCGACGGGGGCGGGCAAGCCGGTCTTTCTCGACCTCGTCTACCCGGTCACGGCGCTCAAGCCGCACGCGCCGTCGCTCACCACTAAGGTGCTCGGCAAGACCGCCGAGCCCGATCCGGCCTGGCGCAACGAGCTGACGCGTGCGGCGATGAACATCCGCTTCCCGATCCGCTCGGTGCTCGCCGAACCCGTCGTGTCGCTCCAGATGCTGATGGACCTGAAACCCGGCGACGTGATCCCGATCACGATCTCGGGCGACGTCCCCGTGATGGTCGGCAACGACCGACTCGGCTGCGGCACGGTCGGCACGTCCAACGGCTTCGCTGCCATCCAGCTCACCTCCATTACCCGTATCGACGAAGGATTCGCAGCATGACCGACATGGCCGGTACTTTTCCGGTCGACGCCGCCGTGGCCGCCAATTTCCGGCTGCTGCAGGACGTCGACGTCAAGCTGACCGTCGAGATCGGCTCGACCAGCCTGACGCTGCGCGAACTGCTCGCGCTGAGCGAGAGCAGCGTGATCGAGCTCGATCGCCAGGCCAACGAGCTGCTCGACGTGTTCGTCAACGGCACGCTGATCGGCCGCGGCGAGGTCGTCACCGTCGGCGAACGCTTCGGGGTGCGGATGACCGAGCTGGTCAGCCCCGACAAGTCGCTCGCGGCGCGCGGCTGATCCGATGCTCTGGTCCTATATCCTGAAACTCGTCGTCCTCCTGCCGCTCGTCTGCGGGCTGATGGTCGGCTGTCTGCTGCTGTGGCGCAAGTTCGAGAGCCGGATGCCCGGCAAGCCCACGTCGCGGCTGATCGGCGTCAAGGAAACGATGATGATCTCGCCGGGCCTGCGCCTCGCGGTGATCGATTTTGAGGGCCGGCGGCTGCTCGTCTCGGTCGGTCGCGGCGGCGTGCACCTGATCGACAAGGTCGACGCATGAGCCTGATCGTTACGCGCAAGGGGTCGGGCCCGGCGCTGATTACCGCTGTAGAGGCCAGGACGCAGTCGCGTGGCGCTGCGTGGCTGTGGGTCGGCCTCGCGCTGCTGGTCGCCCTGTTCCTCGCCATGCCCGCCTTCGCGCAGGCCGTCCCCGCCCCCGCCAGCCCGGCGGTCGGCGACGCGGTCGACCGCGCGCTCGGCCAGCTCGGCGGCCAGGCGGCGGGCAATAGCGGGCAGAGCGGCTCGCTGTCGCTGTCGCTGCAGGTCCTCATCATCATGGGGCTGCTCACGGTTCTGCCGGGCATCCTGCTGATGATGACCAGCTTCACGCGGATCATCATCGTGCTGGCGATCCTGCGCCAGGCGCTCGGTTTGCAGCAGACGCCGCCCAACCAGGTGCTGCTCGGCCTGTCGCTGTTCCTCAGCTTCTTCATCATGGCGCCGACGATCACCCAGATCAACACAACCGCGATCCAGCCCTATGCCGCCGGCCAGCTCGCGGGGACGCAGATGATCACGACCGCGGGCGTCCCGCTCCACGCGTTCATGGTCAAGCAGACGCGGATCAAGGACGTCACGATGTTCGCCGAGATGGCGAAGTCGGGCCCCTATGCGTCGCCGCGCGACATCCCCTTCTCCGTGCTCCTCCCGGCGTTCGTCACCTCGGAACTCAAGACCGCATTCCAGATCGGCTTCCTGATCTTCCTGCCGTTCATCGTCATCGATCTCGTCGTCGCGACCGTGCTGATGTCGCTCGGCATGGCGATGCTGTCGCCGACGATCATCTCGATGCCGTTCAAGCTGCTGCTGTTCGTGCTCGTCGACGGCTGGGCGCTGACGATGGGCAGCCTCGCCAACTCGTTCGCGACCTGACCCGGTGGATGCACCCACACTCCCGTTCGTGCTGAGCGCAGTCGAAGCACATGAGTCCCAGGCCCTTCGACTTCGCTCAGGGCGAACGGAAGCATTATAAGCCATGGACGCGCAATATTTCCTGACCATCGCCAACCAGACGATGTGGGTGCTCGCGCTCGCCAGCGCGCCGATCCTGATCCCCGCGCTGCTGGCGGGGCTGATCCTCGGCATGATCCAGGCGGCGACGTCGATCAACGAACAGACGCTGTCGTTCGTACCCAAATTGCTCGTCGTCGCGGTGTCGATCATGATCTTCGGCAGCCTGATCCTCGGGCTGCTGAGCGACTTCACCGTCAGCATCTTCGAACGCATTCCCGATCTGGTGAAATAGGCAGATGTTGGGCTTCGGCCTCTCGATCGAGCCGCAGCTCTGGGCGCTGATCTTCGTGATGGTGCGGATCGGCGCAACGTTCATCGCCGCGCCGGTGTTCGGCAATGTGTCGGTGCCCGTCACGGTCCGCGTCACGCTGTCGGGCGCGATCGGTTTCCTCGTGCTCGCCGCGCACCCGGTCCAGCCGCCCGCGCAGATCTTCGCGACGGCGACCGTACTCGCGGTCGCCGCCGAGGCGCTGGTCGGGCTCGCGCTCGGTTTCGTGCTGCAGATCGCGTTCGCCGCGCCGGTGATTGCCGCCGAGATCATCGGCGGATCGATGGGCCTCGGTTTCGCCTCGTCGGTCGATCCGCAAAACGGCCGGTCGAGCCCCGCGCTCGGCCAGTTCTTCTCGATCATGCTGACCTTGCTGTTCCTGTCGATGGACGGCCACCTCGTGCTCGTCGAGATGCTCGTCAAAAGCTATGACGTGCT
Organism: Sphingomonas sp. CFBP 13706; assembly: GCF_014842355.1. NCBI lineage: Bacteria > Pseudomonadati > Pseudomonadota > Alphaproteobacteria > Sphingomonadales > Sphingomonadaceae > Sphingomonas > Sphingomonas sp. CFBP 13706. The sequence goes on along the minus strand of NZ_JACYVM010000009.1, from coordinate 62,686 downwards.
GCCGCCCGGCGCCGCATGGCTCGGCGTCGACCGGTTGCGGGGAATCGCGTTCTTCGGCGGCTATGCGTTTCTCGCCGGGCTGCTGCTCGCGCTGCCGGTCGGCTTCCTGCTGCTGTGCCTCAACATCGTCGTCGGCATGATCAGCCGCGCCGCACCCGCGCTCAACCTGTTCTCGGTCGGCCTGCCTGCGAGCCTCGCGGTCGGCGTCGTCGCGCTCGCGGTCGGCTTCCCAGCGATGGGCGACTATATGGTCGTGATCATCCGCGAAGGCCTCGAAGCCACGCAGAGCCTGGTGCTCGGCTGATGGCGGACGAATTCGGCGAAAAGACAGAAGCCCCGACCGACAAGCGCAAGAAGGATGCGGTCGAGAAGGGCGACATCCTCCGCTCGCGCGACTTCGCGACCGCGCTCAGCATGCTCGCGGGCGTCGCCTGGCTGATCTATGCCGGCCCCTCGCTGATCGCCGCGTGCAAGGCGGTGATGGCGTCGAGCTTCCAGTTCGGCCGCGCCGATGTCGAGGATTTCTCGCCTTGGCGCCCGCTCCAGGAGGCGGGGTGGAAGCTTGCACCCTCGCTCGTCACCCTGTTCGTGGTCAGCCTGGTCGCCGCGGTGCTCAGCCAGGCGGGGCTTGGCGCGCTCGGCTTCAACGGCAAGCTGCTCGCGCCCAAGTTCACGCGCATCAACCCCGCCTCGGGGCTCAAGCGGATCTTCGGCCCGACCGGCTGGATCGAGCTCGGCAAGTCGCTGCTGAAGGTCGCGCTGCTCGGCACGATCGGCGGCTGGATGCTGTGGCAGGCATCGCATACGACGATGGGGCTCGCCTCGTCCGCCGATCTCAACCAGGCGCTGACGACGCTCGGCGGGACCTTCTCGTCGATCCTGATCGCGATGGCGTTCGGGCTCGTCGCGATCGCCGGGATCGACGTGCCAATCCAGATCATCCGCCGCCTCGGCAAGATGCGCATGTCGAAACAGGAGGTGAAGGACGAGCACAAGGACAATGAGGGCAATGCCGAGGCCAAGGGCCAGCAGCGTGCCAAGATGCGCGCGATGGCCAGCGGCAACATGCGCAAGGCGGTCGGCGAGGCGCACGTCATCCTGACCAACCCAACGCATTTCGCGGTCGCGCTCCGCTATGATCGCGGCAAGGACCAGGTGCCCGTCGTCGTCGCCAAGGGCCGCGGCGCGACCGCGCTGGCGATCCGCGAACTCGCCGCGGAGACCCGCGTACCCGTGCTCGAATACCCACTGCTCGCGCGTGCCGTCTATTACACGAGCAAGGAAAACCAGGAGGTTCGCGACGACCTGTACATGGCGATCGCGACCGTCCTCGCCTTCGTGTTCGGGCTGAACGCGGCCGCAGGCGGCACGCCGATGCCACAGCCCGCGATCACCGTGCCGGTCGATGCGCGGTTCGACGAAAACGGCGTGAAACTTCCCTAAAGATCCGGCGGCCGCGGTCGTTATTCCATTCGAGCGCGCAAGGATTCCGGCATGGCAATTTCGACGACGAGCAGCACCGCGACGCCGACCCCGGCGGCTACGCCGACGCCGACCGCGGCGAGCGTGACGAAGAACGCGGCGCAGTCGCTGCTGACCTCGCTCAATGCCGGCTCGGGGATCGACACCGCAAGCCTGGTGCCCTCGCTGGTCGAGGCGCAGTTCGCGGCCAAGACCGCGCAGCTGACCGCCAAGTCGAAGACGATCACCACGCAGATCTCGGGGCTCGCATCGCTCAAGAGCGCGATCTCGGGCTTCTCGACCGCCTATGCCGCGCTGGTGAAGGGCGGCACGCTGACCAGCCAGCCGACCAGCTCCAACACCGCGGCGCTCGGCGTCAGCGCGCTGGCGGGCGCGAAGGTCTCGGGGCTGTCGTCGACCATCTCTGTGAACCAGCTCGCCGCCGCGCAGACCATCCGCACCACCGCCGCGGTCGCCGATCGCACCGCGGTGATCGGCTCGGGCAGCTTCACGCTCAACTTCGGCACCGCCACCTATGACGCGGCGGGGACGACGATGACCGGCTTCACCGCGGGCGGCGGCACCGCGGTGACGATCGACGTCACCGACGCCAGCCTCGACGGGATCGCTGCGGCGATCAACGCGAAGGGCGCAGGCATCACCGCCTCGGTCGTGACCGATTCGAACGGCAGCGCCTATCTGTCGATGAAGGGCGCGACAGGCGCGTCGCAGGCGTTCACGATGACGGCGACGACGGACACGAGCGGCAAGCTGGCCGCCTATAACGTCGGTCCCGGCGCGACGAACACCAGCGTCACGGCGGCTGCACAGAATGCCAAGCTGACCGTCGACGGGATCGCGGTCGAGCGCGCGAGCAACACGATCAACAACCTGGTGACGGGCGTCAAACTGCAGCTCAACGCCGTGTCAACCGGCCCGGTCACGCTGGGTAGCACGACGCCGACCAGCGCGCTGTCGCAGGCGGTATCCGACGTCGTCGAGACCTATAACCAGGTCATGGCAACGCTGACCGAGCAGACCGACCCGGTGACCGGCGTGCTGCGCGCGGACCCGGCGGCAAAGACGCTGTTGTCGTCGCTCAAGGCGCTGACGCTGGCGCCGCTGTCGGGCGACACCGGTGCCGGCAGCCCCACGACGCTCGCGCAGATCGGCGTCGCGACCAATCGTGACGGCACGTTGCGCGTCGATGCCGCCGCGCTGTCGAACGCGATGTTGACCAATTCGACCGCGATCGAGACGATGCTGAATGGCTCGGCGGACGGCAAGGCCGGGCTTGGCGCGGTGCTGAACGCGATCACGACCAGCGCGACCAATACGACGATCGGGCTCGGCGCCTCGCAGACGCGCTATACCGCCGCGCAATCCGCGATCGCCGATGCCGAGGCCAAGATCGCGGATCAGTCCGCGGCGATGACCACCCGCCTGACGCAGCAATTCTCGAGCATGAATTCGCGCGTGTCGTCGTACAAGTCGATCCAGAGCTTCCTTACCAACCAGATCGCCGCCTGGAACAAGAGCGACTCGTGATGTACGCAACCACCCTCACGCGCGACCCGTTTGCCACCTATCGCCAGATCGACGCGGTCGGCCGCACCACGACCGATGGCCCGGGCCTCGTCCAGCTGCTCTACAAGGAACTCGTCGCGGCGCTGCGTGCCGCCGCCTGGGCCTCCGACAACCGCCAATATGCGACCAAGAGCGACCGCGTGACCCGCGCGACCGCGATCCTGTTCGCGCTCGAGGCGGGGCTCGACTTCGACCGCGGCGGCGCGGTGTCGGAAACGCTCGCGCGGCTCTATGCAGGCGCACGCCGGACAATCGTCGACGCCTCGGTCGGCCAGGACGGCTCGGTCTTCCGCACCACCGCGGACACGCTCGACGAGATCGCGCAGGCCTGGCGCACCGCCAGCGCGGCCTGAGCCGCTACCGTTCGAACCAGTGCCGCTGGACGAAGTAGATCACGATACCCAGCGCAATCACCAGGCAGCCGCCCGCGATCGCATCGAACGCCCAGGGCTCCTCGGCAAAGGGCAGCCCCTTCACGTTCATCCCGTACAGCCCGGTCAGGAACGTCAGCGGCAGGAACACCATCGCCGCGACCGAGATGATCAGCGAGCGATTGTCGATCTGTTCCGCGCGCAGGTCGGTCAGCGCCTCGTGCGTCAGCGCGGATCGCTCGCGGATCGATTCGAGCTCCTCGGCCATCCGCGCCGCGCGGTCCGCCGCCGCCGCCAGGTGCAGCCGGTCGTCGTCGCGCAGCCAGTCGCCCGGCAGCGCGGCCAGTTTCTCGAGCGCGGCACGCTGCGGATTGAGAAACCGGCGATAGCTGATCGCCGCCACGCGGACCTCACTGACGGTGCGGCGCAACGCGAAGACATGCTTGGCGTCGAGCCGCTCCTCGCAATCGTCGAGCTCGTCGCCGAGCGCCGCCACCTCGGGGTCAAGATCGGTGGTGATCGCGGTCGCGAACGCGGTGATCAGATCGCCGGGATCGCGCACCCGCCCCGCCTCGACCTCTTTTTCAACCAGCGGGATCGCGACCAACGGCTTGCGCGTCAGCGAATAGACGCGTCCCTTGACCACCCAGATGCGCAGCGACGCGAGCAGGTCGGACGAATCCATCTCCTCGTTCGTCCGCCCGCGCAGATTGAGGAACGCCCCCTCGCCGACCGCCTCGCAGCGCGGCCGCGTCTCGGTCGCGGTCAGTGCGTCGATCACATAGGATTCGAGCCCGGCCTCGTTGCGAAGCCAAGCCTGCGCCTCGTCCTCGGTGGTCGACAGATGCACCCAGACCAGATCGCCGCTCGCGGCCGGCGCCGCCTCGACCGCGAGCCGCGACGCGACTCCGTCAGCGACCTTGAACCCGAACCCGCTCACGCGCGCATCGCCACATCGACGACCAGCCCCGATCCCGGCGCATCGGGCGGCGCGTCGCACAGGATCCGTGCCGCATCCGCGCGCGCGCGATCGAGGATCGCCGGCGGCACGTCGCTGCGGTGATAGACCCGGTCCGCGCTGGCGAGCGCCCGCGCCTGCCGCAATGTCAGATCGTCGGGGTCACGCGATGCGAGCGTCATCCGCACGATCGCCCCGTCCTGTACCGATCCCCCGTCGAGCCAGCCGGCCACGTCGCGCGACGATCCGAGCGGATCGAGCACGCCCCCCGGCGCGAGCGCATCGGCCAGCGCACGCCGTCTCGCGCCGCCTTCGGGGAAGCGCGTACGCATCGCGCCCCGCGCGCGCTGCAGGGCGTTTGCCAGCCCGCCCAGGTCCGCCGGCACCAGCGCCTCGAGCCGCTGCCGCAGTGCCGCCGCCAGCCCGGCCGACGCGCCGCCGGTCCCGATCGCGATCAGCACAGGCTCGCGGTCGACGATAGCGGGCAGCGTGAAGTCGCAATGCTCGGACCGGTCGACCGCGTTGACGAGCACGCCGCGCGCCTTGAGCCGCGCGACCGCCGCGAGCGCCTCCGCCTCGTCGTCGATCGCGACGATCGCCAGCGCGGCCATGGCGGCCTCATCGGTGACGACGTGAGCGCCGGCGCGGTCGAGCAGCCGGCGTTTCGCGTCCGCCGCCTCGCCCTCGCCCAGCAGGATGACCGGGCGGCCCGCCAGCCGCACGAACAGCGGCAGGCTGTGCAGGCTCACCGCTTGAGCCATTCGGGCACGCGCTCGGCCGCCAGAATCGTCTCGGGCTCGATCCGGTCGGCGACCACCGCGAACCGGTCGCCATCGACCAGCACCTCGGGCACCAGGGCGCGGCTGTTATAGGTCGACGCCATCGTCGCGCCGTACGCGCCTGCGGTGCGGAACACGCCCAGATCGCCCGACTTCACGACGTCGATGTCGCGCCCCATCGCGAAGGTGTCGCCGGTCTCGCAGACCGGCCCGGCGATGTTCGCGGTCATCCGCTCGCCGCCCGGCTCCACCGCGACGAAGTCGTGATAGGCGTCGTACATCGCGACACGCGCGAGGTCGTTCATCGCCGCATCGACGATCACATAGGGGTTGGTCACGCCGGGCTTCACCCAGATGACCTTGGTCAGCAGAACGCCGGCGTTCCCTGCGATCACGCGCCCCGGCTCGAACATCAGCTCGACGTCCCAGCCCGCGGTCGCACGCGCGACCATCGCGCCATAGTCGGCCGGGCTCGGCAGCACGTCGTCGGGCTTGTACGGTACACCGAGACCGCCGCCCAGATCGACCCGGCTGATGACGTGCCCCGCCGCGCGTAGTTCGGCGACGAGTTCGCCGATCCGCGCATAGGCCGCCTCGAGCGGGGCGAGATCGGCGAGCTGGCTGCCGATATGGATCGCCACCCCGCGCAGATCGAGCCCCTCATGCTTCGACAACCGATCGAACATCGCGGGTGCTTGGTCGATCGGCACGCCGAACTTGTTCTCCTTGCGCCCGGTCGAGATCTTGGCGTGCGTGCCCGCATCGACATCGGGGTTCACGCGGAGCACCGCCGGTGCACGAATGCCGCGATCGCGGGCGAGTGCGGCGAGCACCTCGCCCTCCTCCTCGAGCTCGAGGTTGAACTGGCCGATCCCGGCATCAAGCGCGCGGGCGAGCTCGTCGCGGGTCTTGCCGACGCCCGAAAACACGATGTCCGACGCGGGGATGCCCGCCGCCAGCGCGCGCGCCATCTCGCCCGCCGACACCACGTCCGCGCCGTAACCCTCGTCAGCCAGCACGCGCAGCACCGCGACGTTCGGATTGGCCTTGATCGCATAGGCCAGATGCACGCGCCCCGCGCCTTTCAGCGCGTCGCGGAACACCTGCGCGTGACGGCGGAACGTCGCGGTCGAATAGACATAGACGGGCGTCCCGACCGCATCGGCGATCACGGGAAGCGCGACGTCCTCGACATGAAGGACGCCGTCGCGATAGTGGAAATGGTCCATGCTGGCCTGTGATCAGTTGGAAGGCGGCAGGTTGAATTCGTCGCTCCGCCGCTCGCGCGAGCTGGTGAGCAATTCATCACTGCGTTCGGGGCGTTGCTGCGGCGTCGGTGTCAGCAGCGCGGTCGGCGTCGGTGTCGTCTTCGCCCCGTAAGGCGCGACCGGCAGCGATTTGCCGGGCGCGGGTTCGAGCCCGTCGGCCGCCCCGCAGGCGGTCAGCGACAGACCCGACAGGGTCAGCCCGGCGAGAAGGATCAGGCGTGTCATTCGCTCGTCTCCCGTGCGGCGCGGATCGCGGCGCGTACATTGTCGGGCGCGGTGCCGCCGAAGCTGGTACGGCTGGCCACCGACGCGTCGACCGACAATACGCCGTACACCCGGTCGTCGATCCGCGCATCGATCGCCTGCAGATCCCCGATCGACAAAGCGTCGAGCGCGATGCCCAGATCCTCCGCGCGTTTCACCGCACGCCCGGTCACGTGGTGCGCCTCGCGGAACGGCAGCCCCGCCTCGCGCACCAGCCAGTCGGCCAGATCGGTCGCGGTCGCAAAGCCCGCCTCGGCCACCGCGCGCATCCGTTCGGTCCGGAACGTCGCGCTCTCGACCATCCCGGTCATCGCCGCGATCGACAGCGCGAGCAGGTCATGCGCCTCGAACACCGGCGGCTTGTCGTCCTGCATGTCCTTCGAATAGGCGAGCGGCAGCCCCTTCATCGTCACCATCAGCGCGGTCATGCAGCCCATGATCCGCCCCGAATGCCCGCGCACGAGCTCGGCGGCATCGGGATTGCGCTTCTGCGGCATGATCGAGCTGCCCGTCGACCATTGGTCGCTGAGCGCGACGAAGCCGAACGGCTGCGACGCCCAGAGCACGAACTCCTCCGCCAGTCGCGACAGATGCAACGCGCACTGGGTGGCCGCGACGAGGTAATCGAGCGCGAAGTCGCGGTCGCTGACCCCGTCGAGCGAGTTGGTCATCGGCCCGTCGAAGCCGAGCGCATGCGCGGTCATCTCGCGGTCGATCGGAAAGCCCGTCCCCGCCAGCGCGGCCGAGCCGAGCGGCGAGCGGTTCATCCGCACGCGCGCATCGGCAAAGCGGCTGACGTCGCGCGCGATCATCGCGTGATACGCCATCAGGTGATGGCCGAGCGTCACCGGCTGCGCGGATTGCAGATGCGTGAACCCCGGCATCACGCTCGCCGCATGCTCCTCGGCCCGCACGAGCAGCGCCGCCTGGAACCCGCCAAGCGCCGCGAGCACCTGATCGATCGCATCGCGCACCCAAAGCCGGAAATCGGTCGCGACCTGGTCGTTGCGCGACCGCGCGGTGTGCAGCCGCCCCGCGACCGGACCGATCGCCTCGGCCAGCCGCGCCTCGGTCTGCATATGGATATCTTCGAGGACGAGGTCCTCGGTGACGCCATTGGCAGCATAGTGCTCGGCGACCCGGTCGAGACCGGCGGCGATCGTCGCGGCGTCCTCGGCCGAGACGATGCCCTGCGCACCGAGCATCGCGACATGCGCCTTGGAGCCGGCGATGTCCTGCTTCCACAGTCGCTTGTCGAAGGGGATCGAGGCGTTTATCTCCCGCATGACCGCGGCCGGACCCTCGGCGAAGCGTCCACCCCACATCGCATTGGAGCCGTCCATGTCCTCCCCTTCTCTGCTCTCAAGGGCGTCGATCGTCTGTCTCCTGGGTAGCGCAATGCTGATTGCGGGCTGCGATAGGAAATCGCCGGCTCCGGAGCAAGCAAACGCGGCAGGCGCCGCGATGGGCAATGGCGCCGCATCGGACGAAGTCGCGGCCTCGCCCGACGAAGCGACCGGCACCCCCACCGCCCCGGTCGACAAGATCGACCGCAGCCACAAGGGCGAGACGGGGCCGACGACCAGCTTCACCGCCCCCGATGGAAAGTCCGTCACGCTCGCCAGCTTCAAGGGCAAGCCGCTGCTGCTCAACCTGTGGGCGACCTGGTGCGCGCCCTGCGTAGCCGAGATGCCGACACTCGACGCGGTCGCGGGCGCAATGAAGGACAAGGTCCAGGTCGTCGCGGTCAGCCAGGACCTTCAGGGCGCCGAGAAGGTCACGCCGTTCTTCGCGCAAAAGGCGTTCACGACGCTGAAACCCTATCTCGACGCCAAGGCCTCGCTTAGCATCGCGTATCAGGCGAACCTGCCGACCACGATCCTCTACGATTCGGACGGGCGCGAAGTCTGGCGAATGCTCGGCGGCTATGAATGGAACACCCCCGCCGCCGCAAAGCTGATCGCGGAGGCCCGCTGAACGCCCCGCACGACGACGCGCCGCTCCGCCGCGAAAGCAGGACGGGCGCGTCGTCGGCATGCAGGGCAAGCGTACCCCGTATCACGCGTGTACCTTGTTCTGCATCTCGTCCGTGCGCCTCATCTCGCCATCGAGATCTTGCTGAACATCCGACGCCAGACGCGAAAACTCCTGCTGCCTGCCTGCTGACTAGCCCGCAAGCACCACGCGGATGCGATCGGCCATATCGGGATCGACCGGGTTGTAGACGATCATCCCCAAGTCGGGGCGACCGTCGACCGCAAAGCCCGAATATTCCAACTCCATCGCGCCCAGACCGGGGTGGTGCAGCCGCTTGGTGCCCTCGCCGTGGAAGCGCACGTCATTGTCCGCCCATAGCGCCGCGAATTCGGGACTGGTCGCGCACAGCTCGGTGACGAGCTGGCCGACCTCGGACACGGCACCCGCGCGGACCGCGTCGGCCCGGAATGCGCCGACCACGAAGCGGGCGGTGCTTTCCCAATCCTCCTGCGCGCGCCGCACCCGGTCATTGCCGAACACCAGCCGCAGGATGTTGCGCTCCCTGGGTGGCAGCGCGCCGTAATCGGTGAGCACGAGCGCGGCTGCGCGGTTCCACGCCACGACGTCCCAGGTCGCGGTCTTGATGATCGCGGGGCTGGCGGGCATCCCGTCGAGCAGGCGCTGGAGCCGCGGCGTCACGCTGTCCGCGGCGCGGTAGCGCACCTCCGGCGGACGACCGAGCGCGAGCATGAACAGATGCTCGCGCTCGGCCTCGGTCAGCATCAGGCCGCCCGCAATGCGGTTCAGAACATCGGGGGATGGCGCGCCGCCACGTCCCTGTTCGAGCCAGGTGTACCAGGTCGGACTGATGTTGGCGCGTTGCGCGACCTCCTCGCGGCGCAGTCCCGGCGTGCGCCGCCGCTGGATCGGAAAGCCGAACGCGCCGGGGTCGAGCCGGGTGCGGCGATCGCGGAGATACACGCCGAGGGGGTTATCGGGGGTCGTCGTCATCACCAGCCTGTTAGCGATTATACTAGGAAGAGGTCACTGCTGTTCCCGGATAACGAATGCGCCGATCAGGCATCGATCTGCAATGGAGAACATCGATGCGCGTATTTCTGACCGGTGCGACCGGCTTCATCGGCTCGCACATCATTCCCGAATTGCTGGCGGCTGGCCACCAGGTGGTCGGCCTGACCCGTTCGGATGCCGGTGCCGCGGCCCTGGTCGCGGCGGGCGCCGAGCCGTACCGGGGCGACATCGACGATCTCGAGAGCCTGACGCGGGGTGCCGCGTCGTGCGATGGCGTGATCCATACGGCGTTCGATCATGACTTCACGAACTTCGTCGTCAATTGCCAGAGGGACGCCCGCGCGATCGCGGCGCTGGGCAGCGGACTGGCGGGAACCAGCAAGCCGCTCGTCATCACGTCCGGCACCGCCATGGGATCGGCAGCGCCCGGTGACCCGGCGTCGGAAGACGTTTTCGCAGCGCACAGCCCCAATCCTCGGGTCGCGTCCGAACTGGCAGGGCAGGCCCTCCTCGAGCGCGGCATCCACGTCATCGCGCTGCGCAACTCGCAGATCCACGACACGCGCAAACAGGGCCTTATCAGCGAGGTGATTGCGCTTGCCTGGGAGAAGGGCGTGTCGGCCTATGTCGGCGAGGGTGCCAACAGCTGGTCGGCCGCGCACGTCTCCGACACGGCCCGGCTATACCGGCTGGCACTGGAGCGGAACGCGATCGGCGCGCGCTACCACGGCACCGACGAGACAGCTATTCCCTTCCGCGCGATCGCCGAGACGATCGGCGAAACCTTCGGCCTGCCCGTGACGTCGGTAAGCGCAGACGAAGCCGGCGCGCATTTCGGCTGGCTCGCTGCCTTCGTGTCGAAGGACATGTCGGCGTCGAGCGCGCTGACCCGCGAGCGGCTGGGCTGGAACCCCGACGGGCCGACGCTGCACGCCGACATCCGCGCGATGACGGGCAGGACGTGACACCACGGGCGGCGAGGAAGCGGTCATCCCAGGATCCGCAACGCTTCGGCATGGAGTGCCGGAGTCGCGGCGACCAGCACCGCGCCGCCTTCCTCCGCCCGCCCTCCGTCGAGCCGCGTGACGACACCGCCCGCGCGCTCGATGATCGGGATCAGCGCGACGATGTCATAGGGCTGGAGCGAGGGCCCGATCGCCAGGTCGATCCGGCCTGCCGCGATCATCGCCATCGCATAGCATTCGCCGCCATAGCGGATCATCCGCACAGCCGCCTTCAACCGTGCGAAACCGGGCGCGAGGTCGTCGCCGAAATGCTCGGGCGAGGTGGTGTGCACGATCGCGCGATCGAGGCTGCCGACGTCACGCGTCGCCAGCGGTCGGCGCACACCGTCCCGCTCGGTCCACGCGCCGTCGCGATCCGCCCAGAAGCGTTCGCGGGTGAAGGGCTGGCTCATCATCCCCAGCTCGGCCCGGCCGTCGACCGTCAGCCCGATCAACGTCCCCCAGACGGGCAGGCCGCAGATGAACGGGCGAGTCCCGTCGACCGGATCGAGCACCCATCGAACACGCCCGCTGCCCGTCAGCCCGAATTCCTCGCCGAGGATGGCATGGTCGGGGAAATGTGCACCGATCTCGGCGCGGATCGCGACTTCCGCCTCCCGGTCCGCCTCGGTCACGGGGTCGAAGCTGTACCCCTCCTTCACCTTGGTATCGACCGCGATGTCGGTGCGGTAGCGGGGCATCGTCTCGGCATCGGCAAGGTCGGCAAGGCGATGCAGGAACGCGGTGTCGGGAAGGATCATGATCGACGTCCATTGGCGGTGGCGGCCTTCGCGCACAGCGGCACGAAACACAGAAGGGCCGTGAGCAGCCAGAAGGCGGCGGGCAGGCCGATGCCCTGCGCGACAAAGCCGATCACGGCGGGACCCGCGAGGATCCCGGCATAGCCGATCGTCGTGACCGCGGCGATTGCGAGGCCCGCCGGCATGACGGTCTGCTTGCCGGCCTGGCGGAACAGGATCGGCACGACGTTCGACGCACCGAGACCGATCAGCAGGAACCCCAGGAGCGCGACGGGTGCGACCGGCGCGAGCAGCATGACGCCGTAGCCGAGCAGCGAGAGCAGCCCGCCCCACAGCATCGTCCGCCGATCCCCGAGCCTCGCGACGATCGCATCCCCGGTCAGCCGCCCGGCAGTCATCGCCACCGCGAAGACGCTGTAGCCGAGCCCTGCTTGCGTAACCGGTAGCAGGCCCTTGCCGCTCAGCAGCAACGCCCCCCAGTCGAGCATCGCGCCTTCGGTCAGGAAGGTGATCGCCGCGAGCGCCGCGAGCAGCACCACGATCCCGCGCGGGATCACGACCAGCGGGGCCTCTTCGGTCCTGGGGGTCGGGATGAGCCGCGGCGCGGCCAGTGCCAGCGTCGCGATCATCAGGACCGACGCCGTGCCGACCCCGGCGACCGGACTGATCTTCAACGACAGGACGGCGGTCAACAGCGCCGATCCGACGAAGCCGCCGACGCTGAACAACCCGTGGAACCCGGACATCAGCGGCGTGCCGGCCTGCTTCTCCACTTCGACCGCGTGCACGTTCATGCCGACTTCGATTACGCCGAGGAACGCACCGAACAGCAGCAGCGCGAACGCCATGGTCGGCACCGTGGGCGCAAAGGCGAGGAAGGGCAGCAGGATCGCCTGCCCGATGCCGCCGACGAGGATCGCCGGTCGCGCGCCGAGCTTCGATGTCAGCGGCCCCGCAAGCTGCATCGCGCCCACCGAGCCGAGGCCGAGACACAGCAGCAGCAGCCCGAGCGATCCGTCGCCGATCGCCAGCCTCTGCTTGGCCAGCGGAACGAGCGGCGCCCAGCAGGCGAGCCCGAAGCCGGACACGAGAAAGGCCAGACGCGTCGCGAGGCGCGCCCCGGAATTTTGAATCGTCACTGGCGGATATCCTTGGATCAGCGCTGGCCGGGCGGGTCGGCACGCGCGATGGTGGCGCCGAGTTTCGTCAGATCGCGCACAAGGTCGGCATCGGCGTCGTGCTCGACGACGATCTGCGTAAGGGCATCGACGCCAAGGACCCGGTGCGGGGCGTGCTGGCCGAGCTTGTCGTTCGTCGCGAGGACGATCGTGCTGCGGCTACGCGCGGTCAGCGCACGCTTGAAACTGGCGTCGGCCGGGTCATAGGCACTGACGCCCCCGTGGGCGGATACCGCGCACGCGCCGAGGACGCACAGGTCGATGTTGAGCCGCGCGATCGCCTCGAGCGCCGTACCATCGACGGCGCCGCCGATCATCCGGTCGAACATGCCCCCCACCACCAGCAGATCGATGTCGTCGCGATGCTGGAGCGCCGCGGCGATCGTCACCGAACTCGTCGCGATGGTCAGATTGAGATAGGACGGCAGCGTCTCGACAAGGGCGAGATTGGAACTGCCGTTGTCGATGAAAACAAGGCTGCTCGGTTCGATGACCCGAACGGCGGCGTCAGCCAGCGCCCGCTTCCTGTGCACATCCTCGCCGACACGCTCGGCCATCGGCCTCGCCCCTTCGACGACGGGCAAGGCGCCGCCATAGACGCGGCGGCACAGGCCCTCCGCGGCAAGACCACGCAGATCCCGCCGGATCGCATCCTCGGAAACGCCGAACTCCTTGGCAAGCGCACCAGCATGAACCGGTTCGCCCAGGGATAGACGGGCAAGGATCGTATCGCGACGGCTGGACGGGATGTCATTTGGCATCCACTGTTCCTAGCCCTCACACCGTGCACAAACAAGATGGCTATTGATCAATCATGCATGATCGGGCATCGTGTTCACATCGGTGAGACTGATTACTCCCCATGTTCCATCTTCGCGGATGGAAGATCGGGAAGCGTACAAGCCTGCCGGCTCTCGGGCGAAGCCGCTGTCCTGTCAGGGGCTTCCTATCGGGACGGGGTAAGCGCCTCAGGTCGACCCCCTCGACTCACGGTACACAGCCTCAATATTGTTGCCGTCGGGATCATACATGAAGGCTGCATAATAGCCCTCGGGATAGCCATCCGTTCGCAGACCGGGTGCGCCGTTATCCACCCCTCCGGCAGCCAGCCCATGGCGGTAAAAGTCTTCGACAGCTTCGCGGGATGTAGCGCGGAACGCCGTGTGTTGCTTCGCGCCGATTGGATGGAAAACGTCGAGCCAGAACGCGGGATATTCGGTACCGAACGCAACACCTGCCAGGTCGGCGTCGCCATCGTCCGCCAGCTCCATAGTCGCGTTGATCCGCATGACGACTTTAGCCCCGAGGGGGCGAAGTGCTGCTTCGTAGAACCGCGCAGATCGAACGATGTCAGTGACACCGATGCCGGTATGATCAAGGAGCCAATTGGAAGCGTCTGCCATCGGATCTCTCCACCAGATTGCTGCTCGTTGTCTTATCAGATCATGCCCGGCAAGATCGTCGCTCCGCAAGCTCGACTGGGTTCGTCGCGCTTCCCAAAGCGCCTTGATCTTCGGCAAAGACGCCGCATTCGGTGTGGCTAGCTACGCCTCCCCCTCAAATGCTGCCGTTCCGCTTGCCGCTCCGCTCTGAATATTCCGCGTCGTCCCCATTGCGAATGGTCGGCCGATATGAAATTCTCGATTGATGATGACCAGCACTGGAGGATGTCAGTGTGGCGCGGTGCGGTTCCGGATTGACGCCGATCTGGAAGACGCCTCCATCTGCCATTGTCGAATGTGCCAGAAGGCGACGGGCGGACTGTTCGGGCCTTATGTCGGAGCGCCCTTGTCTGCCGTGACCTGGACCCGCGGTCAGCCCGGTCATTTTCAGAGTTCGAACAAGGCTCGTCGTGGGTTTTGCCGGGATTGTGGCACGCCGCTCACCTTCGAATATGGTGAGGGAAGCATCAGTTTCACGCTTGGCGCCATGGACGAACCACGCCTGGTCCATCTGACCGAACAGCTCGCGTCGTCCGAGCGCGTCGCCGACTTTCAGGCATTGGCGAATCTGCCCGAACACCCGCTAGATGAGCCACGAGCGGCGGCGCATCTGGCAGGAATCGTGTCTCTCCAGCATCCTGACTATGATACCGTTGCGTGGCGACCGAAGACATAGACCGCAGTCCGCTTTCTTGCGGCTCCGATCCGTCGCTTGACGCAGCAGAGCATGCGCCTGCAATCTGCTGACACTTCCCGAGACGTAAGGACACGACGATGGTTCTCATGTTGGCGCTCCTGCTCGCAGCACCGCAAGGATGCATCGATACACGCCGCGAATGCCGCGCCTGCACGACGACCGATGGCAAGCAGCGTTGCTCGAGCCCGGGCATAGCGTGCCAGCCTCTGACCCGCCTGTGTCGCCCGAACACCGACAGAGCCGCTACGGAACGCCCAAAGACTGCAAAGCCAGACCACCGCTGAGTCCGCAGCGATGGTCCAAACCGACAATGGGGCATCAGCAAATATGCGGCAGAACTGCACCCGGCCGATCCCACAGGACGGCACGCCGTCGCATACCTCTGTCATGGAGGTTCGGTCTAGGCGTCGAGAAGGTGAAGCTGTGGGTTGGCATTATACCTGCGGCTCTCTCCCTCGGCATTCGTTACATGCAAGACAGCCGCAACGCACAAGCCTGCGGCGAGACAGCTGTTTTAAGGCAGAAGACTGCGGTGATATAATGATTACAGTGACTTAGGTGTCACGAGTTGCGATCGCCCGCTTGAGCTACGAGCATTTCGCGGCGGCTTAGATTCCAGGCTTGAATGCGCTACTGCTCCGGCGCGTCCCTGATAGCATCGACTTCAGACGCGACACGGCGCCAATCCTCATTCCAGGTCGCGCCACGAAGCATATGGGCCAAGCGACACGCGAACGGCTCTTCGTCGTCGTTCCCGGCGGCGTGCTCGTCGCTGCGCTGGCAATCGTTCGGAAGTCCGGCAGGCGATGTCCAAGCCCGACTCCTGCATGTCGCTATCAACCAATCTACAACGGCGGCAGATCATCGACGTTGAACTGAAAATTCTCGTAAAGCAACTTATTGATGAATCGCTTACGGTCCGGCCTTATATTTGCTAATTTCTTATCGTTAAGAAATGACCTTTCTTGCAAACCTCGCCGAACAGCTATCTCTCCAAGATATTGAAATTCGTCCTCCGATTCCAATCCGGCCGTCGGTACAAATTCAATGTCGTGGCGCAGTCCGCGGCCGTGATACCCTTCTAGGTCCAACATCGTATAAATATACTCGGGGGGGGGGGGGGGGGGGGGGGGCCTCCATATCGTCGATCACGCGTGCCGCCCTCTTGCCTATCTCGTACTTGCTTACGGTCTCGTTGATAAGGGCAGCAAGCGCTATGCCTAGATCCGAGGAATCGCCAAACACTACTTTCACTTATTTGCCTTTCGCAACGGAACGGCTTGAATATGATCGACCCGACTATCGCGAGATCAGTTGAATGCGGTCGGTATCCTGATGATGGTTGCAGGTCCAATCTGGAATGCCGGAATTCCAGCCTGTATTGCTTTCAGCTGGTCAGGCTGAAACAAGCTGCCCGTCACTTTCCCTGTATTTATCGCGTCCCGCAGATCCCTCGTGGCGACACGTAGGTCCCTGGTGGCAGCACGTAGATCCATGTGCCGGTTGCCACGACACATGGTAATCCGGGTCTCAAAGGCTGCGAACCCGATTCCGGTAACTTCGTTGCCCCAACGCTTTCCGCGCCATAGACCGCTTCCAATTCGGCTTGATCGGTTCGGTGGCCTGCCTGAAA
This sequence comes from Sphingomonas sp. CFBP 13706, assembly GCF_014842355.1. NCBI lineage: Bacteria > Pseudomonadati > Pseudomonadota > Alphaproteobacteria > Sphingomonadales > Sphingomonadaceae > Sphingomonas > Sphingomonas sp. CFBP 13706. Next base: position 46,274 of record NZ_JACYVM010000009.1, on the reverse strand, counting down.
ACGCCCACTTCCGTCACGATTGCGCCGAGCGGTTGCGTCCAGCCCATGTGCTCCACGCCCCCGGGCCTTCACAAGCCGAGGAGAGCGCTCGAGAAGTTTTCTGCCGCCCCTGTGAGAAGGCTGTCCCTACTTCAACAATGACTGTAAATAACCAGTCGACCTTGGAGCAGACGAACGTGGCGCGAGAGGAACCTCCTTCATCGCTCCCGTGAAGATCTTGCGTGTACAGACGCTCGCTAATCAAGAATAGTTAAACTTTGTCTTGGCCTTGCCGCTTGCATCGAAAGAAAGTGTGAACGAAGTCCACTCTCCTCCCGTATGGCCCCTCATCAACCCCCGAAGCTTCAAGCAAAGCTCCAGGTTTTCAGTTGCAAATCCAGGTGCAGTATCCGGATATGTTTGCAACCCTCCAAGCACGATCGAAAACGTACTGCTGACTTTGCCGTAACGCTCTACAAATTCATATTCGCACGTAATAGATTCATAAGGGCCGTTAACCTGATCGAGCATGAGTTGGGCCAGTTTAGTTAGTATCTCAGCCTGCTTCTCAAATTCGTTCATTTCCCGGCCCCGCTTTCATTTAGGTGGTAAAGCCTCTTTCTTAGGACCAACCGCACAGGTCAATTTAACGTAGGAAGGCGGCGGATCGGGATAAGAATCCTCCAGCCATCGCGAGAATATGACGGTAACGGCGTGCGCTATATCGTGAAGAAGACGCTCGGACATCAATCGTAGCGAGGGGCGGCGCAACGGGCCATATGTTCGTTTTCTTCATCTCATCGGAAATTCAGTCAGTAGTCGACACCTTCGACAACGGCAGTCTCGAAGAAAACTATGGCTGCCCGATATTTTCAACCAACCCCAACTTCGATAACGTCTTGAATTTATCTATGGCGCCAACTGTGACATCCGGCGTAGCCAGAGCAACTGATTCGGGCATATGATCCAGGTTTTGCCTCCTGTAGGCTGCATTAGCCACCGCGCCAGTAGCGAAGCAGACTATGTCAAGCGCTAGTTCCGCTGCGCTATCATCATCGATAAAACTGTATTGAGCGCTCAGATCCAGATCTGGATCTGAATGATTGAGATTTATTGATATCACTTTAGCATCAAACGCTTTATTTTCGATAGATTTTAGACATGAGTCAATGCTGCGCTTAGCAACTTCTAACGGCATCTTGTATTTAGCCAAAACGGGAAGGGAGTTAGTAGCCAAGTCTACCAATATTTTGTTTTGCTGATCAACATTCAGCGAATGGAATTCACGATCATCAATCAAGGGCCAACCTTTCGTCCATTCTTAACCACTAACTCATAGACACCCGGCCTCGCCGGCTTCGACTACATGGCTGCGCAGACGAACCCGGTCCTGTTCGAAGCCGCGAGCGGTCTGGGATTTGGCGTCGAAGCCAGGTTTCTGCCGTTCTATGCGTCGCTCTGGTTCAAGCTCGGTGGCTTCGGACTGATCGCCGGGCTTCGCCTCATGCAGTATGTTCTGGAGCGAAGGTACCGGCACTGAACATAGGCTGTTTCGGCCGCTCCGGTGCTGCGAGAGGCACGATCCACCAACGCCGGCAGGGGCAGGACGTCGCGTCTCCCGGCTTGGGGGTATCCGGACAGGGTTGACGGGGCCTCCGCCAGACCAGCCGTTACCCCCGAAACAGTCCCGCCCTGCCCACCACCGGACCGTCAACGGCAGACCATCTTCGCCACGTTCACCGCCTCGTCCACCGTGGCGAGCATGTCCGTGATGGTACCCAACGTGCTCTCGAGCCGCTCGATGTCGGCGATCTCGTCCTCGATGCGGGGCAGCGCTTCCGCGACGGTGTGCGAAAGCCTCACGATCTCGTCCGTCTGCCGTGCCAGCAGCACTGAGCCGGTGGACGTGACCCGTGCGTTCACATCCGCGATACGGTCGACGATCGCGGAGATCGCCGCCGCCGTCGGCGCGGCGTCGATCGACTCCTCGAGCGTTCGCACCAACGCGATCAGGGATTCGTGCATCGCCTTGAGTTCCGGGTTCGGCAACGCACCGTTCGTCGGTTCCTTCATCGTCCGGCCTCCCCAGCGGCGTCGATCGCATCGTACGTCTTCTGCGTGCGGCCCAGCCGATCGCGCATGTCCCGCAGCACCTCGTCGAACGGTCGACGGGAGCCGGCCGCGGCGGCGGTGTGAGCGTCGGCCAGGCCGAGCAGTGACGCGCGGAGCGTCGCCAGCGACGCCAGCTGCGCATCCCGGCGATCGATGCCGGAAAGATAGTCGGCGACGATCTGCCGCTGTCGGGCATCCGCCTTCTCCGTGGCCGCCGCGGCGTAGTTGCGCTGATGGGTCGACAACGCCGTGGTCCAGTTGGAGGCGACCGTGCCTCTCAGTCCTTCGGCATCGCTCGATCCGACGGCGGTGGCCATCGCCGTCAGCAGTCTGCGGACGTCCGGATCGGTACGGCGCAGGATCTCCTTGGCGCTGGTCTGCGCACGCAGATCGACCAGGCCGCCAGCGAGGGACGCGAAACCGGCCGCGATGCCAGGATCCAGATCGACGGCGGCGATGCCCGATCCCAGTTCCACGCCGAGCTGCCGGAAGGCGTCCGTCTGGACGCCGCCCCTGCCGCGGCCGGTCAGGGTCGCGAGCAGATTGCCGTACCGCGCGAGGTCGTCGAGGGCGGATCGCCAGCGCGCCGACACCTCGGGCGGAACGGCCGGCGGGAACCGCCGTTCGGAAAGCGCGATGGCACCGGAACGGACGAACCGATCGACTTCGACGGAACGGGTCAACCGATTCGCTTCGGCGAACGTCGTGGCTGCATCGGCCTGCAGGGCCGACGCTGCGCGACCGAAGCCGGTGAGGTCGGCCGATGGTGCCGTCGCGCACGAGGTCGTGCCGATGCCGAGCAGGGCGATGAGAAGAAGACGTGTCCTCGGCCAGATCGTGATCAAGCGCTGCACCCCAGTGCCGGTGAGAGATCCGTGAAGGCCCGCGGCTCCAGCCGTGGGAACAGTCCCAGCCTCGACCGCAGCTCTACCTCCTCCAACACGACGCGTGCCGCGCAGTGATCGAGCGACCGGGCCGCGGTCGTGTCCATGATGAACGCGGCGACCCGCCCGTCCGTTGTCGCCACGACCTTCCAGTATCCCGACGGGACGCGATGGCGTTCGTCGGCCGCCGGCAGGGGCGGCATCACCCTTTCGAACAGGGGCCCGGTCAGGACGTACACGGCGATGTCCTCGTTCTTCGCGAGCTCGTTCTCTTTGGCCTCCAGTCTCTGCCAGGGCGCCTGGTTGAGACCGGCGCCCTGAGGAGTGATGTTGGAGAGGACGTTGGTGTCGGCGGCGAACGGCGTACCCGAGAACGCGGCGAGCGGGGCCTGATGCCCGCGGTCGATGCCGAGCGCCTTGGGCGCACTGTCGTAGTCGTCGGGTTCCAGCGTCTCCTCAGGCGACAGCCACGGGTCGGCCGACCATCTCCTCGTCCCGGACGGCCCGATCGACGCGGGGGTGACGCGGTATGCGACCCAGTCGGCCATCTTGGTGAGATCGTTCGATGCCAGAGTGTAGATTTCGCGGACGACGATGTCGTCGATGTCGGGTGCGCCGATCGGGCAGCCGTGGAGGCAGTGGAACGTGTGCAGTTCGGCGGTGTCGCGGGCCTGACCGGGAAAGGCCATGGCAGCGATCAGGATCGAGCCTGCAAGGACCCGGCGCCAACGCGTCGACCGGCCGCGGATGCATCGTCCGTTCCTCGGCCCCGGTTCGCCTGTCGTACGCGCTAGGCGACCGGTCGATGCGGTCATGTGGGCGTCAGACATCGGCTGTCGGGTTCCCCGGGGACTCCGGCCCGGAGTTCGGACCCTCGATGCGTTCCCCGGCAACGACCCGCTTCGCCAGGAGATGGTCGCTCAGGGACTTCGGCCGGTATGGAGCGACCTTGTCCATCTGTGGCACCGAAGGTGCTGCCAGTCTTTCGAACACGCTCGGGTGGAGGGTGGCTTTGGCGTCCACCTCGCGCACTCCCTCGCCCCATGTGAGTTGATCTCCGGTGAGCCGCCGGAGCCACGACGGCTGTCCGTACAGACTGCCGATGCGCTCGCTGTGCTGCAGACCGAGGGGGTCCGGGGAGGTCACCAACCGGTCGTCGAGAACCACGACGTCGTCGCCGAGGGAACGACGCAGCTGCTCCACCATCCAGCGCAGCGCGATGTCGGAGAGCCGAGATTCGTCCTCGGGATAGCTGCCGCCGATGTCTGAATGGTTTCCGGCGAACCATACCTGATCCAACCAGTCGCCCCGCCCTCTCGCCTTGTTCCAGGCGACGTCGGCGGCACTGCCCCAACCGACTCGCGGAAACCGCGCGCGGTCCTCATCGATCGACAGGGCGTGGCGAAGGCATGGAATCTCCTTGTCCACGAACCTGTCGTAGTTCTCGCCGCTCCACCACGCGCCGTGCGAATGCCTGATCGCGAACAGCCATCGGCGGGGGTCCCACGGCGACATCGCGAGATGGTGGTCGTCCAGATACGTCTTGACCTGACTGAACAGGGAACGCGCCACCCAGTATGCAGCCATCGCAGGCAGTATGGCGAAGACCGCCGCCGCAAGGTGCAGGCCGGCGTGCCACAGGCCGATGGTGACGGCCAGAAGGAAGGTCATGCCTACCAGCGCCATGACCAATGCCGATCTGCTGCCGAGCGCGGCCACGGTATCGAACACTCCCACGAAGCTGGGCTGCACGTTCCCCTGCAGGTCTCCCTCGACGCCGACGCCTTCCGAACCGTGCTTCGCCCGGAAGCGTGACGCCAGGCTTTCGCGTTCCGTCTCGAACGCTTCTCTCTTCGACCCCGCTCCGTGGTTGTACACCTTCCGGACGGCTTCGCTGGCGATCGCGCGCAGGGGTGGGCCATGGAGCGGTACGGGACCACCGTCGGCGCATCGCGTCGGCACGCCGCAGAGGTTCATGACGTTGGCCAACGCACGGACCGTGTACGCCCCTCGGCTGAAGCCCACGAGACATACCCTGTCGCCCGGTTCGTAGCGGGCGACGATCGCGGCGTAGCAGTCGATCACGTTCTCATCGATCCCGGTACCCACGGCTGCGGCGAGCAGATTGCGGACCCGTCGGAACGTCAGACCGCCGACCTCGCCGACGCCCAACCCCGCATCGTAGAAGGCTACCTGACGGGAGGGCGGGATCGGCGAATCGGGGCCGGGACGCATGGCGCGGTACATCTTGTATACGTTCGACAGCCGCTGGTCCGGGCTTAGGCCACCCAACTGGCCCGTGCCGTCGGAAAAGATCATGATCGTCTTCGGCAAGGCAACCTCCTGATGCGGAACCGTACCGGGGCGTCGTCCGCGGGCGCGGATTGTCGAAGCTGCGATGTCGAAGGTGTCGACGATTTCACGTCGATTGCCAATAGGCGCGGTCGACTGACTTCACGACACGCTTCGACGACGGCGGCCGTAGGGTCGTCGATGCTTGGTGCCTGTCGCAGAGCGAGTCCGCGGCCGCTACGGGACCCCCCGCCCCGTCGTCGGTTGAAATCACTGCCCTGCACCGCGATCGTCGAGGCTGCGCCTGCGCCGCATGCAGCCCGTCGCCGAGCCGACGGTGCACGCGCGACGGGTCATCGCCGAGTTCGTCGAGGAAACAGTCGCTCGACAGGGACGCGTGGTAGTCGCCGAATCCGGGGTCCGCCTGGACCAGCACCTGCGAGCTCGGGTTAGCGAACTGGAACGGTCCGCTAGGATCGAGCATCGCGCCGCCCGCACTGCCGCCCGCACGATCGGTGGGCGGCTTCATCGCGAAGCCGAATGTCGCCTCGATCGCGATGTCGGCGATCACGCAGGGCGCGCTTCCCGGTGCGACGACCGCACCCGTGATCACGAAGGCGCCGGCGCCACCAGCCGAGACGGCACCGGGCCCCGCGCTTGCGGCGAAGATGTCGGCGGTGCCGCCACCCGGAACCAGGACGACATTGTCGATGCCAGCCGCGTACATCGTCAGCGTGCCGACGACCGTGCTGTCGAGACCGCGGGTTTGTTAAGCTTCGTAGCTTAGTCCCGTGGCGAAAACGCGGAGCCTTCCATGAATCCTTTCGACCGTGCCCTCACGTTCCTCCGTTTGAACTGGTTGCCCATACTGATCGCGGCAATGATGGTCGCGCTGGCGATCCTAGCCGGCGGTCTCGTGGATCTGAAGGAGCAGCAGGCAAATAAGGATGAGGCAGCCACCGCCTACGCACAGCAGCGAAGCCTTCTGGTTTCGACGACCGCCAGCGTCGCGCACCCCGATGATGCCCAGGCAGAAGGGACAAAGGCCCAGTATCAGCCAAAACCAGTGAATTCCGCTCCACCGCGACTGGTGAACGATACTCCTGACCGGGTCCTGTCGAGGGCTTCGCTCAGCATGGCGACCTGGAGCGTCTGGATCGGCATTTTCATAGGCCTCATCGGGTCGTTGATCGGCTTGGGTCAACTTGTCGGAACGTCTTCGGAAAGGGGTAGTCGAAGGAACTGCCTCATCCTTCAGATCGAGCGTCGGGCTTTCGGCTGCCACGTCGTACGCTTGATCAACGTTGGCGGCGGAAGCCTGTCCTTGACGGGCATAGAGGCGCTCGACGCCACGGGAGCGTTCAGCTCCATGGTAGGGGCCGATCTCCCCCCAGGAAGACATCTGGACATAACCATAGTACCCGCTCATGGGGTCCCCCGTCCTTCTTTCGATCTTGTAGTAGCAGGGGGGATCGACGGTCGTGGACTGACGGGATCTTTCGAATACGACCCCGTCAACGGTTACATTCTGCGGCGGCAAGTCGAGGCCTAGAAGAAGACATGTCATGACGGCTATCACTTCGAAACCTCACTTGCCTTCCGGTGCCGGCATCGCACCCGTTCGATCGGCAGTATCAATCCCGCAATGGCAATGAGCATCGTTTCACCTAAATTTCGACATCGTCGACACACCCACACTGAATTATTTCGCTAAATCTTCTGGTTCACCTATTAACTACAAATCAACATTCCAAGTTTGATCGTCAGTTACTCTGCAACTTCAATATGGCGTCTATATCGCTTGCTGAATATCCATGCCGAGCGCCGAACAATGCCGCTTCGGCCTCGTCCCGCGGACTCCACGGCGCGTCGACCGGCACTCCGTTGTCCGTGAGCATGGCGACGACCGATTTCACCGGCCTGCCGGTACGCGCGACGAGTTCGCCCAACGAGACCAACCGCCGCGACAGCTCGAGGACCTCGGCCACGGGTACGGTGCGATCGCTGGTCTTGGCGCTCGGCCAGTGCTTCAGGGCAGCGCCGGCATGCCGTGCATGGAGGTTCAGGACCTCCAGGGCATCGTTCTTGGACATCATGGGGAGGAACACGGCGTCGCCGGGCGGCATGTAGACCATCTCTGCCAACCGCCGTGCGTCGGCCGGGTCGATGACGATCCGCCGCAGGAGAGGTTGGGGTCCTGGAGCGATAGCGTACCTGAGACGCCCCCCGAGCAGTCCTTCCACGATCGGACCCCATGGCTTCGATCGGCCCCCGATCATCCGCACGACGATCGGGAGCTTCATCCAGCCGGCCGCCCCCGGTGCGGCGGACGCGACCAGCCTCGCGGTGAGGGCCCCGAGGGACGACGACGTCACCCGATGCGAACCGTCGCGGGTCATCGTTCCGGCCGACCTCTCGAACGTGACCAGACCACGGGTCTCGAGCTGTTCGACCCCGTGATCGGCGATGCCCAGCGCCGCGGCGGCGTGATTGAGCGGTACGCTCGAACGCAAGGCTTCCGACAGCGCCTCGACCTCATGCCGATCCAGATACGGCTGGGGCTCGTTTCCATCGAGCGCGAACACGGTCCGGAGCACCCCTTGCCGCCGCAGCGCCACGAGCGCGGTGGAGGTGAGGAACGGCAGTCTGCCGGCGGCCTTGGACCCCATGCCGCGCATCGAGACCGTCTCGGTGATCGCTTGGCGGAGGTCGGTCACCACCTTCACCAGGATCGGTGGCGCGCTCTGCTCCATCACGACGTCGAGCAGCCGCATGGTCGCCCCGCGGTTGCCGTCTCCGAACCGGCCGTTCCGGATCGCGATGCGGTCGGCGGCGAGGGTCATGAATCCCTCCGGCCAGGTCGTCAGCGTCCGCCAGGCATCGGCGATCGCCCCCGCGAGGGCGGCGGGCTCGGTCCCCATTCGGAAGACCAGGTGATCCGAGGCGCATCGGATCTCGGGATCGTGGACGCCGGCCACCGCGACCAGCAGGTCGAGCAGGTCGCCAGGATCCAGGCCGTTCAGCATCGCGGGCAGTCGTCCGATGCTCCGCCGCCGTCGGTCCGCGTCGGGATGGACGAGGTCCAGCGCGGCCTCGAGTGCCTCCCGTTGCTCCGGCGGGACCTTTCCGTGCTTTGCAAGGACGAGCGGTTCGCCGCACTTGTCGCAGAGATCGACGCCCGAGGCATGGTACCACCTCTGCCGGCTGCCGCAGTCCGGATCGGGACACCGACTGGCCAGGAACTCCCAGCTCTCGCGGCAGAAGGGGAAGGGGCGCAGCTGCCACTCCTTGAGATGGATACCCTGTCGGCTCAGCGTCGTCGGCGAGAAGCGGCGCTCGTCGTGGACGATGAAGCGCCGGTCGATCGATACGCCGCCGAAGACGCGGCGGTCGGGTCGACCGGGATCGATCGGGTAGGACATCGCCTCGAGTTCGGCGACGTCGACGCGCAGGCACGCGGCCAGATCGGCGAAGGCGGGTTCTCCGCGGGACAGTTCGGGACGGCGCGACCAGACCGCGCCGGCGATCGAAGTCAGTTCCAGCGTGTTCGGCAGTCCTTCGGCGGCCGCGGTCCTCGCCATGAACCCGCTGAGCGACTCGCCGGGTTCTGGCATGCGTCGACATCCGACCGTCCAGTCGGGCGTGGCTGCGGTCCCGGTCATGATCCTGCCTTCCTGCTGAAGGGATTGCGGTCGATGAAGCCGGCGGCGACGGCGAAGCGGTCGACCGCCTCCTCCAGATCGACGACGTCGATGGTCCTGGCTCCGCGCTCCATCGAAAGACCGAGCGCGATGCGGACGATCTTCATCAGGCTGCGGATGCGGCCGCCGCATCCCCCCGCCAGGGGTGCCGCCACCGCCTCCTCCGACAGTCCTGCGCCATCCACGAGGCCGGCAGCGATCATGGCGTCGTCCAGGTCGCGGAGGAGACGGACGAAGATGGCCTGGTCCTCGTCCGCGAACCATTCGAGCGGTTGGAGCGGGATGCGGTCGTCGAGCCGCTCCGCGAGTTCCGGACATGCCTTGAGCACCGTTCCGGCCTCCTCGCTGCCGACGATCGCGATCGGGGCGATGCCCGCGTCCATGATCTTCTCGCGGATGGTCGTGGCGATGGGACGGCTCATGGTCGGGCGCCTGCTCGCACGGTTGAACTCGTCGAAGACCACGAGCTGGACCATCGCCGACCGCATTCCGCGGATCGCCTTCGTCCATCGCAGGTCGGCCCTGCCGAGATCGGGGCGAGGAAGCCCGAGCGCCGACAGGATGGCCGTGGGGATCGAGTCGGTCGTGCCGGCGGTGGGCATCACGACGTGGAGCACCGGCTGCGCGCCCGCCGGATGATCTCCATCGGCCTTAACGCGGGTCGCGAGCTCCTCCACGGCGAACGTCTTTCCGCTGCCCATCGGGGCGATCATCATCGCACCGCCGCAGGGAGCGCCCTCGCGACGGCCGATGTAGGACCGTCGCACCTCGTCGAGGGCCTCGATGGCCCCCTCCTGCGGGGGGTACCTGAGGACGATGCGGTCGAAGGCCGCCTTCGCCTCGGCGATGTCGGGCATGCTGCTCACTTCGCATTCTCCTTCGGCATGCGACGGCGCAGCGGCTGACTCGCGACCGGCGTCTCGACGGCACGTTCCGCGCCCGCGTCCCGAGGATCGCGCCGACGTCTGGCGCGGGTCGCCTTCGGCGGCAGATCGGGTCGGGTCGAAAGCACCTCGTGGTCGAAGATGGTCAGCGCGGCGCGGTCGTGACCGACGAAGTCGGCCTGCTGCACGTGCTCGCTGGGCCTCAGTTCGAGACTGGCTATGGTACCGGTGATCTCACGTATCCGGGGCACGTCGTAGAGGCGCGCCATCTCGGCCCGGGTCTCGGCATCCCTCTGCGGGTCGGCTTTCAGCTTCGCCTGCAGAAGACGGTGACGCGCTTCGGCACGTTCCTGGGCCGTGTTGAACGCGGCCCCTTCCTGAGCGGCCTTCGCCCGGATCGCATTGTGGACGAAGAGCGGCATGCCGTCCGCATAGTCCTCGTCGCTGCATCGCAGTTCGACGTACGTCCGCCGCTTCCTGTTCCAGACCCAGATGCGCGAGATGTCCATCGGATCGTAGCGGAAGTCGACGGTGGCGGTCGCTCCCCGACGCCGCTGGCGACGGCATTCGCCGGCCACGAGATCGTCGAGCAGCGCAAACACCTCGTTGTGATCATGATAGCGCAGAGTCTCGAAGACGATGCCCGACCCGCTCAGCTGCGCCTTCTCGCGCACCGGCATCAGATCACGGCGGAAGGCGTTGAGGTCCACGAAGTTGTTGATGCCGTTCTTCGCGGCGTCGTGCTGGAAGGCGAGCAGCGGCTGCCTGCCGTTCAACCCGCCGTGCGGTTCGGTGTTGTATATCGCGACCGCACGCAGCGCGATGTCCTCCAATTCCTCCATCAGCACGACGGCGTCCTTGGCCGCGTCGTAGCCGTCGTGCCGAACCTGCGCGATGGGGACCGTCCTGCCCGCGAGGTCGTTGGTTATGAGACGGTTGACGGTGCCCATCGCCCTCTCTCCGACGGCCCTGTACCTGGGCTTGGCGACGGGACAGAAGCGGACCGAGAAGCCGGCGCTCCGCGCCGCCGCCTCCATCGTGTGGCTCCGGAACTCCACGGCGTTGTCGACGACGATCTCGACCGGCTTGCCGCGCACGTTCGCCAGCATCGGGTAGCGTTCGGCCATGTCCGGGGGCACGCGCTTGGGCATGGCCATGCGCCACAGGGTCTCGCCGAGCGTCCAGACGGACGGTGGCGTGAAGCTGATCACATGTGACACGATCGCCCGGGTGGCGACGTCGACGGCAAGGGTGAGCCACGGCCGGCCGAGCACGATCTCCTCGCCGCTCGGAAGCTGGTAGATCACGATGGCGTCGAGACGGGTGTGGTCGATGATCACCCGCTGCATCGCGAAGTCCGCCGTCAGCGATCTGCCGCCGCCCATCCAGTCCTGCAGCACGGCCTTGGAACCACGCGCCGAGCGCACGGTCTCGCGCTGTTCCAGGGCATGGCATCGACGACGGAAGGTGTCGCGCGACGCGATGGCATACGGTTCGTCCGGTCGGACGTGGTTCGGGTCCCGCCCCTCGTTGATCGCCGTGAGCTCGCATCGGTACTCGGCGTACGCCGACGAGATCTCGATGCGTGCGGCGCTCCGCGCAAGTGCGTGCTTCTGCAGCAGTTCGGCCTGCAGATCGCCGGTGTACGGGCCTCGCGGCGTCTTTCCCGTCATGCGCACCATCTGCGCGGCGTGCCGCGATCCCGGATGCCCCCGCTTCGCGCGCCACCGTTCGATGGTGGCCGGTGAGTCATGCGGACCGTACTTCTTGATGAGCGCAGCGTCCCAGTGCTTCGCCAGGTGACGTCCGATCGCCTTGCGGCCGAGGGGTACGCCCGCGTCGTCGAGCATGTCGCACTCGGCCAGCATCTTACCGGCCATGGGTTCGATCGCCGTGGCCTGGGCGACCGTCCACTGCGAGACGTCGTTCATGTGCCGCACCCTGTCGTACGACGGCTTCCGCAGGACGGAGGCTCGGTCGGCCGCGAGCAGTCGGGTGAACTGATCGTCGTCGATGGGGCGGAGCGCGCCGAACGCGTCGGGCGCCGCGTAGACGGCGCCGGTCGTCGGATCGACGAACTGGAGACGTCCGTCGACGTGCCCACGGTACTCGTACGAGGTGCCGTCGATCTGCACGACGCTGTTCGCGGGGAAGTTGTTCTTGGGCATCGGTTCCTCCTTGCCGTGTGATGGCGTGATGGCGTGATGGCACGTCGGCCGTGGCGTTCGGCCCGGTCTTCCAGGCTGCAGGCCAGGTCGGGTCTGAGGACGGGTCGTGTCGCGAACGACCGTTCCCGTCCGCGTCAGTCGATGGTCAAGGGGCTCGCATCGTGGAGCCTGATCGTCAGGTCCATGCGCAGGAGGCGGCGGACGAGCATGCTCTGGACGAGTGCCCGCCCTGCCGCCGCGTGACCGGGAACCAACGCCTCGGCGAGTTCGCCGTACGTGGTGTACCCGCCGGTGCGGCGCCGGTGGTCGGCCAGGACGCCGAGTTCGTGGTCGCCGATCGTCACGAAGCCGCGCGATGCGAACAGGGAGACGTTGCGCCGATGGACGAGACCACGGAAGATCTCGTTCCTGAACACCACGCGGAACGCGATCCCGCACCGCCGGCACACCTCCCGCACGTAGGCGAGCTTCAGTCTGTATTCCGGATCGTCGAGATCGCGATCGGTACGCTTCATCTCCAGCAGCGTCACGTGCCCCGCCGGGTCCGTCTGCTCGATGTCGCACGTGTAGGAGAACGCCCTCCCCTGGTGAACGAACTCGAACGAGACGCTCTCGGCGTCGAGCTTCGCGACGTCGGCGTCCGTGTCGGACTTGAGGAGCTGCCACAGAGCGGTCTCGCCCTCCCAATGGAGCAGGTGACCGGCCTTCCGCGACGTGTGCCAGCCGTTCTCGTGCCAGAGGCCGCCGTTGAAGGTGCGCAGCGGTCCGGCGCCCTCGGCTCGGACCATCGTGCACATCGAGACGGTCTCGTCGTCGACCTCGAAGCGGTCGTCCTTCCGGCGGATGCGACGATCCGAAATCACCTGCCCCGGACTCTCGAAATGATCGAGGCCGGGAGCCCGGATCGCGAGTTGCGACGTGGGAATGCGGACGACGCGTTTCGCGCGCTCGACGTAGTCCTCGTCGATGGCGGAGGCGGGGGTCATCCGACGCGCGTCCAACGGCCGCGTCGATCCACCGGTCCGAGCTTCGCCGGCTTCAGGAGGCCGAGCGCGATCTCGGTACCGAGACGGCTGACGACCCGATGACGAGGCGCTGGTCCGCCGAAGCGACCGAACCGATCGGCATCGACGAAGGCGTAGCGGCCGTCACCGGTCCGACCCAGGAAGACCTCGTCCCTTCCGCCGATCACGACCCGCGTTCCGGGTACGAGCGGCCAGGCGTGCTGTCGCACGCCGACTCCGTGGCTGGTCCGCGACGAACCTGCTGCGGAGCCGCCCTCGACGTCGTCGGGTGGTCCGGCCGCCTTGGGGGCTCTGGAATTGCGCATGGTTGCTCCTCCTCTTTCTTCAGGACTGCGAGATCAGATAGAAGGGGGCGCCCCCCGAGACGGCGATGGCGGAGATCCGGAGGTCGCCGATCATCAGGCTTTCGCCTGCCGACGGCAGGTCGAAGAACTGCACGACGACCTCGTCGAACGGATCGGTCCTGGCCCGGTGCGGCTGCGTCTGGCCATCGCCTTCGATGCAGTGCGCGTCGTCGGTTCCGGGCGGATCGCCGAGGATGACCACGTGTTCGTCCAGATACCTCATACAGATCCTTTATGTTCCGCTTAGTGTGGAATGAGAAACTGTGGCCCGGACAGATTGTTCCACACCAGGTGGAACTTTTTCGATCAGAATCGTTTGATTCCTGCTTGCGGTCACCAGGTTCGAAGTTTACGGGAGCCCATGGACGACCCTGCACACCGCCCCGTCACGAAAACGATACGAAGGCTTTTGGAATCGGAGACCGGAAGGGCGACCGAAGACGAATACCAGCGGGAATTGGGTCTCTACATGGCCGCAGGGGGCGAGAAGCGGCGGGTGATCGACCATCGGTTGCGGGCGTTCGCCGATCTGCCCGCTGCCAAGAAGCGCACTATCGCCGACGTCGTCGTCGTCGCGAAGCGCCTCGGGGGCGCTCAGAGCAACGTGTACAGGTTGCTCAAGAGGATCCAGGCGGACGGACCGGTCTCCGGGCTGATGCCGCGCAACAGATTGAAACCGAAGTCCGGGGTCGCCGCGGATGGCTTCGGGCCTCCCGTGGACGGTTGGATCGCCGAAGCGCTCCTTTCCAAGCCCGACGCATCGATCTCGGAGATAGCGAAGACGCTGTCTTCGAAGGCGAAGCTGCAGAAGGCCCAGGACCCCGCCGACGCTCTGACGCTACCCAGCCTCGCTTCGGTCAGACGCCGCGTCCAGGCGTTGCGATCGCAGGGCACGAACACGAGCCTGATGGGGCTGCTCGGGGAAACCCTGCTGATCGATCAGTGTCCCACCGACATCGTCGTGAAAGTCCCCCCCGGCGGACGAGGACGACCCGAGCTCCGCCGCGTCTTCGTCGTGATGGTGCTGGACGCCTCTTCGAGTACCGTGCTCGGCGTGGGCGCATTCGTGGATGGCGACACCGTCCGCGGCCTGACGGCCGCGTTGCGCGATCTCAAGACGCGGATCGTGATGCTGGCGCTTCGCGGCGTCTGGTTCGCGGGGCCGCCGTCGAAGATCCGGTGGATGGTTTCCGACGATCTCATTCCCTTCGTGGTGGACGTCGAGAAGCGGGCCTCGTCGGTCAAACCATCCGTCGACCTCGCCTGCCATGTCGTCGAGGATGGGAGGGTGGGGCGCGAACTCTATCGACATCTCGGTGGCCGGATCAAAGACTTCGCACTTCTGGCACGTAATCCCGATGACGTGGTGACCGCGTCCGACGACATCGTTCGGCGCCCCGACGACGAGGGCATATTCACGCTGGCGGGCGCCGAAGCAGCTCTGCGTTCGGCGGCGACGCGTCGCGACGGCGAGAGGATTGACGGCATTCCGAAATCACGACCGAAGCGGATGAGTGCGGCCGCGGCCTTCTCCGAGACCACGCGGCGTTTGTTTGAGGGAGTATCGCTCGCCGGTGCCACCCGGCTCGGATCGACGGCGGATGGCGACGACTAGTCTCTCACGGCATAAGGCAGGAGCAGCTCGTCCAACACCTGGCATGCGGTATCGAACGCGACGGGTTCCCGTCGCCCTGCCGACCCTGGAACGCGGGCCAGCAACGCCACGCGTCCGATGCGAAGACCGACCACCGCTCGTATCGCTGCTCCGACGTGCCATCTGCCGACGACGAGGCGACCCGAACTTCCGGCGATCGCCGACCGCATGGGGTCGGAGCAGAGCACCGGGTCGGACTCGGAAAGGGCGATCCGGCCTGAGGCGATGTCGTCGAAGTCTGCCATCTGCGCGGCCTGATCCGTTCCGGGTTCCCCGGCGGAAAGACGATGCCGGACTATCGCTCCACGCCTGAGGTCGACGACGCAGACCAGTTGCGCGGCTTCCGACGGACCGGTGCCGTGACGTACATCGAGGTCCAGTACCGCACGGTCGATTGCGAAATCGGCGTTCAGCCGCATCCGTTCGGCGATCGAGCCGCCTGCCAGCGTGTTGGCGACGTGCGTGCGAACGGACTTGCGCGACGGAGGCGCGCGCCCCTCCACCCTGCTGAGTTCCGCTGCAGTCCTGTAGATCTGCGCCGGACTGGCCGAATGTCCGGCGGATTCGACGGCACGTGCCATGATGTTCACCGACGGATCGACGTCCTCCATCGATGCGACGTCATCCGATGCCTTCGCGGATCCCGCATAGGTCCTTGCCAGCCAGTAGAACAACGAACGCCCGATGCCGGCCTGTCTCGCATACTGCTCCGCCATGGCCGCGGAACGGTCCGGTTGGCGGAGATAGCGTCTGACGATCGCGAGCCGTCGTCGGGCCTCGTCCCATTTTCCGGGATGGCTGTCGGCCAGCATAGCGCGACCTCGCGCATCGATTTCATCTTCATGATCCATACGCCTGGATCACACCAAGGCTCTTTTCCACTGCCTGCCACCGCGTGCTGCCGGACCCGGAAGCCTGAAGACCGGCCGCCATGATCGCCCGACACATAACGACGCCTGCGCGGGCGAAGGCAGCGAGGTCCCGCACTGCGACTGGAGGCGGGACGAAGTCGGCGCGTGGCTGATCGGGAGGGATCTCTGCATGATGAACGCTGACGATGCGGCCCTGACCTGCCTACGCCGGCGCGGACGAAGGAGGTTCGGTCCTGCCGAGGAACTAGGGGAGCACCTGCAGACCGAGCGCTTCGGCAGGCTCCGACGCTGACTGAAACGTGTAGTCTGGGCGTCTTCGCGTCGATGGGCACGTCGTCGTGAGGTTCCGCCGATCCCGACTGGCGCTCCTCGGTATCGGATCACGCATTGCCGAGGCGGCCATCCACGGCAGAACGATCGGGGGGCGGACGGACCTTCGACGTCCCTTACGAGACCGACGTCATTCCTGCCCGCTGCCGTCGGCGTCCGGTCGACGCCCTGACGCGCTGACCCGGTTCCCAAGGTCAGATCTGTCGCTGGCCGGCTCTTTTAATCGATGAATGGAAGGTCATGACGGAAAAAATGGGTCCGGTAGCAAATACCGGACCCAGGGGGGGAGGACTGAAACTGCGTTAGAAGGAGGCGCGAGCCCCGAATATGAACCGGGTGCCGGTGTTCTGGATGTTCTTCACCCGTTCTTCGAGGACCGAATAGTCGAACACGTAGCTCTTGGTCAGGTTCACACCCTGTACGTAGACCTGCAATCCGGGGGTGATGTCGTATGAAGCACTGAAATCGAGCTGCCCATAGGCACGACGGTTTTCAGGCTGGCCGTAGTCGCTGAAGCAGGTCCTGAGGAACGATGACCGCCAGTTGTACGAAGCACGCGCTTGCAATCCGTACTTCTGAAAGAACAGGCTTCCGTTCGCCGAATGCGGAGAGAGGCCGTTGTAGCCGCAGCTGTTGTTGATGGTGGCCGTTCGCTTGGCGCTGCTGGAGACGTAGGTGTAGTTTCCGGCGACGCCGAACCCTCCGATGAAGCCGGAGCTCAGGCTGTCGGCGGTAAGTTGCCCACCGACCTCCACGCCCGTCACCGAACCGGTAGCGCCGTTGCGGGTGCGGGTGTCCTGGAATGTATAGGCCCCGACCGGCACCGGCAGCGTCTGCTGCTCGAGGAAGTCGGAGAACTGCTTGTAGAAGCCTGCGACGCTCACGTAGCTGATGTCGGACAGGTACCATTCGTAGGACAGATCGTAGTTGGTCGACTTGAAGGGGCGCAACGCGGGATTGCCGCCGCCGGATACCGCCGCCGTTATGCGGCCCGTGTAGTTGTTGTCCACTCCGAGGTCGGTGAGCGTGGGCCGCGTCACGGTCTGCGACGCGGCGGCGCGCAGTAGCATGTCGTCGGTCAGGTCGTACTTCACGTTCGCGGACGGAAGGAAGTTTCGATAGCTGCTGCGCACGCTGGTCGCGGACGGATCGTTGAACACGATGTTGAGGTTGTCGTCGCCCGGGTTCACCCGGATCGAACGGATCGTCTGTGCGAAGCCCTGGGAGAGCACCGAAGTGTCGGCGACGCGGAAGCCGATGTTGCCGGACCAGCGCGGTCCACCGACGCCGACGTTGAGATAGCCCGCCCAGACCTTCTCACGGACGTCGAGCAGCTGACCGGGACGATCGCGCAAGCCGAACGGACCGCCGGCGAGCGCCAGTTGGCGGCCGGCTTCGGCGGACTGCTCCGCGGCGGTGCGTCCCTGTCGCGCCAGAGCGAGCACGTTGGGTTGCGAGAGGTAGGCGATGACCGCCGACGGATCGAAGGTGATGAAGTCGACCGGCGCCTTGTCGCTCCCCGATGTCCTGGGGAGCCAGTTGTCCAGCGTGTACGGTGACAGCAGAGAGGTCGGTATCGGGACTTCGTAGCCGCAGAACGTGCATACCGTATCGGAGTTGTCCGTGTTGGTACGCCGTTTGTGGCGTTCGTTGTAGGCCGCCCCGAACAGGATCGACTTCACGATGCCGGCGTCCTCGTTGCGGAACTCCCCGTCGAAATGATATTCGGAACCGGTATCCCGCACCCGGCCCTCCCCGACGGCGGTATAGTGCGCGCGCATGAGCGCCGGGTCCGTGATCGGCCCGAGATTGGACAGGATCGGCAATTCGGTGCCCTGGACCAGATCCCACCGCGGCGACGTCTGAGCGAGGGATCCGACCACCACGAAGGCGTTCGGAGTGCGGTTCTTGGCCTGCGTCCTCGATGCGTCGAACCTGAGGTCGAGATTGTCGCTCACGCTCCATTTGAGGTTGGCGCCGGCTTGGTAGCTCTTCGTGAGGCGATCGGCTTGGGACGCGTAGTTGTCGTTCTGAGACAGCGTCACGCGGCGATCCGCGAGCGCTGGATCGCCGAGCTGGGGATTGGCGGCGAGAAACTGCGATCCCGGGCGGTTGAAACCGACCACGGTTCCGTTGCCGTTCGTGGTCAGGCCGATGAACCGCGGCGTGTAGAATGCACCGAACGTGCGTCCTGCGCTACGGACGTCGAACTTCGAATAGAGACCATCCACCGTCAGCAGAAGCTTGTCGCCGAGTCGACCCTGCACGGTACCCGCGACGTTCAGTCGCTCGCGACTCTCCAACGAGCGATTGAACGTCGAGTCGCGCGGCGTGAAGATGCCGTTGGCGCTGTCGACGAGGCTGCCGGCACCCAGGCCCGTAGCGCCGGCGCCGCCTGCGATGAGCCCCTGGGTTCCCGGCAACCAGCCGTGGATGATGAACTGATCGTTCTGGCTGCGACGGTTGGTGTAGGAAGCCGAGACGACCGCTCCGAAGGTCTTTGCTTCATTGGTGAACGAAGCCACGCCCGACAGGTCCGGGCTCGCCTTGTCACGGAGCGTATCGTACATGCCGGCTGCCGACGCCGTGACGTGCATGCCCGCCTTGCCGTCCAGCGGACGGGCGGTCACGATGTTCACGGTCGCGCCGATGCCGCCTTCCTGAAGTTGCGGAACGGTGCTCTTGTAGATGTCGGTTCGCTGGATCATGTTCGGCGACAGCACGTCGAACGAGAACTCACGGCCGGGATTGTCGGTCGCCATGATGCGGCCATTGACGAGCACCGTATTGAACTGGGGCCCGAGGCCACGGACCGTGATGAACTGCCCCTCCCCGCCGTTCCTGTCGATCGCGACGCCCGTGACCCGCTGAAGCGACTCCGAGATGTTCACGTCCGGGAACTTGCCGACGTCTTCGGCCGATACCGAGTCGACGATCTGTGCGGCATTCCGCTTCGTCGCCTGGGACGAGCGAAGACTGGCGCGGATGCCCGTGACGACGATCTCCTCCGAGGGCTGGACGTCCTGCGTCGCCGTGCCGACGCCGGACTGGCTCCCGATGGCTGCGCCACCGTCCTGTACGCTGTCGATGGGCGTCGTCTGGGCGTGGACCGACGTCGACATCGCGACGCCGGCGACCGCAGCTAGCAGGTATCCCTTGTTCATCTTCATCCCCTCCGTTTCCCGTTGTGCCGGGATAGTCCGCCCATATCGGCCCAAAAAATCAGACCTGTCAAACTAAAATATCAGTCAGGCATTTTGGAATGTCTGTTGACCTGTACGACGCCGTTGGCGCACAAGGGGGCGATAACGATGTTCAGCGGCACGGCCGCTGTCGAGACGGGAAATCGGGGGCGGGTGCGCAGATGAGTGGAACCAGAATTGTCGACTGCCGCGTCTCGCGCTTCCAGTTTCGGCGGGACCGACCGATAGGCGACGCGCAGGTTTCGGCGACGCAGGCGAACATCGTCGCCGTCGAACTGGTGGACGAGGCCGGCCGCATCGGTCTCGGTTTCATGCAGGTCCTGTTCCAGCCGCTCATGTCGGAGGCGGGCATCGAAGCAGCGTTCCGACAGGAGGCCTTTCCGATGCTCGAAGGTCGGGAAGCCGGTTCGCTGGCCCTGCAGGTCACGAAGCCGCGCGGTGGAAACGTCCGGAGGATGCTGCTGCCGTTCGAAGAGGCGATCCAGCATGCCGTATGGGATCTCTTCAGCCAGTCGGTGGGACTGCCGTTATGGCGGTTGCTCGGCGACAAACGCGACGAGCTCGCGGTCTATGCGAGCGGGCTCGATTTCCACCTCTCGGATCACGCCTTCCAGGAACTGTTCGGCCGCGCCGCCGATGCCGGTTTCCGCGGCTACAAGATCAAGGTCGGTCATGCGGACATCGAGCGTGACCTCGGCCGTCTCGATCTTCTGAAGAAGGCCACTGGCGACGACGGCCGGCCCGTGATGATCGATGCGAACGAGGCATGGACCGCAGCCGAGACCCTTGCCGCACTGGATCTGTTCGCCCGCGCGGGTCACGATATCTACTGGGTGGAGGACCCGATACCACGGGACGACTTCGATGGTCTGCGGCGTCTGCGGCTGGCTCGCCCCGGCACGCGCATCAACAGCGGCGAATATCTCGACCTTTCCGGGAAGCGACGGCTGTTGCAGGCGGATGCCTGCGACATGCTGAACGTCCATGGCCAGGTCAGCGACGTGATGCGGGCCGGCTGGCTGGCCGGCGAGCACAACGTCGAAGTGACGTTCGGCAACAGCTTCCTCGAGGTAGGCGTGAACATGGCGCTGGCGCTGCCGGGCGTGCGTTGGCTCGAATACAGCTTCCAGAACTTCGAACACCTCGTCGAGGAGCCCTATCCGGTCCGTGACGGACTGATCCGCGGTCACGACCGCCCCGGCCACGGCCTGCGACTCAGCCGGACCGCCCGCGACGAGCATCGTACGCCCGAACCGTTGTCCGAGGCAGCGCTCCCGCCCGCGCCCCGGTGGGAGCGCCCGGCATGAGCTCCGTTCCGATGGCGCTTCGGGATCAGGTTCCGGCCGCCGAAGGAGCCGGACTTCATTGGGTGAGCGGTCGCCGGAAATGGGTTCTTCTCGTGTCGATGGGCACGGTTTTCTTCACGCTGCTGACGCTCTACGCCTCGGTGCTCGGGGTGCTGCTGCCGAACCAGATCCAGAACCTCGATCCCGTCGGGAAGGCACAGACGCTCGGCGTGATCTACGCCATCACCTCCGTGTTCAGCACGTTGACCACGCCGATCGCGGGCGCTCTGTCGGATCGCACCCGCAGTCGGTTCGGACGACGTACGCCTTGGATCATCGTCGGCGGCACGATCGGCGGTACCGCCATCATACTCACGCCGCATGCCCCGGGGCTCGTCGGGATCACCGCCATCTGGCTGGTCGCGGTCGTCTCGTTGAACGCCATGCAGCCCGCCATCACCACGTTGGTGGCGGATCGCTTCTCGCCGACCGAGCGTGGGCTGGCGTCGGGCGTCGTCGGTGGTGCGATGACCGCCGGCGTATCGTTCGGCACCTTCTTCGCCGGGACGCTCGCGGACCGGATCCAGCTGGCGTATGGAGTCGTGGGCGCCGCGATCATCGTCGCATGCCTCGCATTCGTCGCCATCAACCCGGAACCACGGGTCGCGCTGTCGGCGGCGCCACCGTTCCGTCTCGGAGCGTTCCTCAAGGGCTTCTGGATCAGCCCGCGCGAACATCCGGATTTCGCCTGGGCCTTCGCCGGTCGGTTCGCGATCTACATGGGCTATCAGGCCATCCTGACCTATCTGCTCTACATCCTCCAGGATCATATCGGCCTGAGCCAGTCGGTCGCCAACGCGACCATCGCCACGATGTCGATCGTGACCTTCGTCGCGCTGGTGTTCTCCGGCCTTGGATCGGGCGTGCTGTCCGACCGGCTCGGACGACGCAAGCCGTTGGTGTTCATCGCGAGCCTCATCATGGCGCTGGCAGTCGCGATGCCGCTGTTCGCGCCGACCCCGGGAGGCATGATGGCCTACGCGGTGCTGATAGGGCTCGGATACGGGGCGTTCATGTCGGTGGACCTCGCGCTCATGACCCAGGTGCTGCCGAAGGCCCGTGAGGGCGAGGAGGATGCGACCGGCAAGGATCTCGGCATCCTGACCACCGCGATCAACGTGCCGCAGATCCTCAGTCCGGTGATGGCGGCGATGCTGTTGTCTCTGACCGGCAACAGCTACCCAACCCTTTTTATCGTATCCGGGCTGTTCGTGATCGCCGGATCGTTCCTGGTCCTGCCGATCAGGTCGGTCCGCTGAGGATGGACGTCGTCGACTCCCACCTGCACCTGTGGGCGCTCGCCACTCCCGGCCACGAATGGCCGACGGCAGGGACGCCCACGCTTCACCGCGACTTCGCGATGGCCGATCTCCGCGAGGCTACCGACTCCACCCCGCTGGCGGGAGCGGTGCTCGTCCAGTCGCAGCCTACCGATGCCGATACCGACTGGATGCTGGCAGTGGCTGCGCAGGAACCGCTGGTGCTGGGCGTGGTCGGTTGGGTCGACCTTTCCGCCCCCGAAGCTCCGTTGCGGATCGCCGAGCTCGCAGACCGGCCCAAGCTCTGCGGGCTGCGACCGATGCTGCAGGCGATCGACGACTCCGAATGGCTGCTCCGCGACGACCTCGTTCCGGCAATCGAGGCGATGGTCGCACATGACCTCCGCCTCGATGCTCTGGTCGAGCCCCGCCATCTTCCGATGCTGGCACGCTTCGCCGATCGATGGCCTCGGTTGAGCATCGTGATCGACCACGCGGCCAAGCCACAGGTGTCGGATGCGGCTCGCGATCCGTGGTGGGACGCAATCGCCGAGCTCGCCGGACGTGGGCTTCACTGCAAGCTGTCGGGTCTTCGCACCGGGGAGCTTCCCGCACCATCCACCGGCGAGCTGGCTGCCCTCATCGAGCATCTCGTCGTCAACTTCGGCGATCGGCTCATGTGGGGCAGCGATTGGCCGGTACTCACCCTCTCCGGGGACACCTACGCCGCATGGCTCGACGAGGCCGCAGGCCTCGCCGATCTTTTCGGCGCCAGCCGAGAACAGCTATTCGGCCGGAGCGCGCGACGATTCTACGCACTGGGAGACGTGACATGAGTAAGTGCCTTACAGGATTGCCGCTGGCGCTTGCCGCATTGTCGGTTCACGCGGTCTCGGCGGCTCAGCAGCTGCCGCCTCAGCCGACAATTCCGGTACTGCCCTCGCTCGGAGCTCCGGATTCGCACGATACGTTTGCCGCGATGTCGCTGCCGGTCCCGCCGGTCGCGATCCCGTCGGTCGTGCACGTCTCGCCGACGGGGGCCGACGCGGGTGACGGCACGATGGCACGTCCCTTTCGCTCGATCGAACGCGCACAGCAGGCGGTGCGGAGGCTGAACGCGGCGCATGACGTGACGGTGTCGCTGGCGGACGGCATGTACGCGCTTCAGGCACCGCTGCGCTTCGCCGCGGACGACGGCGGCCGGAACGGCCATGTCGTGACTTGGCAGGCGGCGCCGGGCGCGCATCCGGTCCTGTCGGGCGGAACCGTCATCGCCGGTTGGACCCTGGCGGACCGCTCACGCGGCATCTGGACGGCCGATGTGCCGCGTGGCGCGGATCCGCGTCAGATCTGGGTCGGCTCGCGGATGGCACAACGCGCGCAGGTTCGTGCGCCACGAAAGGCCTTCGCCTTCAGCGCGACGGGAATGACCATCGTGGATCCGGCCTGGCGCTTCCTCGCGACCCTGCCCGATCAATCGCGCATCGAGGTCGAGCATACCGGGATCTTCACCGATCGCCGGGCTCTCGTCGAGCGGATCGACGGAGATGTCATCCGCATGCAGCAGCCCGGCTGGCGCAACAATCTGATCGGTTACGACACGCTGCCGAAGACGCTCGCAGGAGAGGCCGGGCGGCTGTACTTCGCCAACTCGTTGGCATTCCTGCGGGAACCGGGCCAGTGGTTCGTCGATCCGGCCTTGGGCAGGCTCTACTACAAGCCGCGCGAGGGCGAGGACATGACCCGGGTGGAGGTCGTGATGCCGAGACTGGAGTCGCTCATCGCGATCGCGGGAAGCTATGACCGACCAATCGCCGATCTGAGCTTCTCCGGCATTTCGTTCCGCCACACCAGTTGGCTCGGCGCGTCGACCGCAGAGGGCTATGCCAGCCAGCAGAGCGGATCATACCTAGCCGGCGTCGTTCCCGGCTATCCGGCGGACCCGATCACGACGTGCAGCTGGGGGTGCTGGGCGTTCGAGACGATGCGCAACCGGTGGCGGCAACAACCGGCGGCCGTGCAGGTCGCTGCTGCGGTTCGCGTCGTCTTCGAGCAGACCGAGTTCGCCCAGCTCGGGCAGATCGCTCTCGGCATCGGCAACAATCCGGAAGCGAACGGCAGCGGCGTCGGCTACGGCGCGGCCGGGGTGGAGGTGCGCCGAAGTCGCTTCAGCGACCTGGCCGGCGGCGCGATCATGGTCGGGGGGATCGCACCCGACGCGCACCATCCGCCGCGCCCCGAGATGGGCGTGCGCAACGTCGTGATCTCGAACAACCGGATCGAGAACGTGTCGCAGGACTACAAGGAGCAGGCGGCGATTCTCGTCACCTATGCTGCAGGCACGATCGTGACGCACAACGACGTCTCGAACTCGCCCTACGACGGGATCGACATCGGTTGGGGCTGGGGCGTCAACGATCCCGGCGGCAGTGGTGCATATCGAACCCGTACGCGAGGCTACTACGATCAGCCCGGCAACATCGTGTACGACACGCCGACGATCCTGCGGGACACGGTCGTGACCGGCAACCGCGTCCACAACGTCAAGACGAACTTCGCCGATGGCGGAGCGATCTATCATCTGTCCGCAGACCCCGGCGCGCTGATAGCGGACAACTACATCTACGACGTCCCCGGCGGGATCGGCCTCTATCTCGACGAAGGGTCGCGCTACGTCACCGTACGCAACAACGTCGTGGACGGCGTCGGCGTCTGGCTGAACGCGAACACTATGGACGGCTATCGTCCCCATCGCACCACAACGGACAACCTGGCTACGTCCAACTGGTACAATGGCGGAAAGCTGGGCGGATCCTGGGACCACTACATGAACAATCGTCTGGTCGACAACGTCAAGGTAAGCGGAGGCTCGTGGCCTTCGGCCGCTGCGAGAACAATCCGCGAGGCGGGTGTCGAACCGGAAAAGCGGCCGTGACATCGGGTCTGGTATTTCAGATGGGTGGCGCTGATTGGTTCAAGGCGATAACGCCCACGACCATGACCAAGCCATCCAAGACCGTCCGTACCCGCTCTTCCACCGTGCCGGCGGAAGAGCCACTCGAAACCGGTCGCCGTCTGGGCGACTTGGCATATCGTCGCATCCTGGAAGGTTTGTTCGATCGAAGGCTGCCTGCCGGTTCGTTCATATCGCAGAACGAGCTGGTGCGTCTGCTCGACCTCCCGATCCAACCGTTGCGCGATGCGCTACGGGTGCTGGAGACCGAGGGCATCCTGAAGATACACGCGCGCTCGGGCATCGAGTTCCTGAAGGCGGATCTGGAGTTGGCGCGATCGACCTATCAGTTCCGTTCGATCATCGAGAGGTCCGCCGCGCGTGCCTATGCGGAGACCGCCGAAAGCACCGACATCGTCATACTCGTCGAGGCTCACAACGCCCTGCTCGCACGTGTCGAACTCGAAGGTGCCACTGCCGCCGTACAGGAAGCGATGGAGCAGTTGGAACAGCGCTTTCACGGCAGCATCATCGCCGCGTTGCGAAATCCGATGATCGAGACCACGGCCCGCAGACTGAAGAACCACGTCGCCTTGATCCGGCTCGACCTCACTTTCACCGTACCGCGGGTGATCCGTACCATCCGCGAGCATCTCGACGTGCTCGATGCCTGTCTCGCACGCGATCCCGCCGCGGCTGAGGCTGCGCTGGGTCACCATTTCCAGGCGGCTCTGCAGCGCATCCTCGGGATGGTCTGATCTCGCGGCGGCGGGGCATTCGAACTTCATCACCTACTGAGATGGGAACCAGACTATGAAACTACTGCGTTACGGAGAAGTCGGACGCGAGCGCGTCGGACTGCTGGACACCGATGGCGGCATTCGCGCACTGCCGGAGGCCCTAGGCGACCTTGGCGGCGATCGTCTGTCGCCCGCGGGGCTCGCAGCCATCTCGGCGCTGGATCCCGCCGGCCTGCCACTGGTCGACGGCCAGCAGCGTTTGGGATCGTGCGTGGCCCGGCCGGGCAAGTTCGTATGCATCGGCCTCAACTACCGCGACCATGCCGCCGAAAGCGGCCTGCCCATTCCCGCCGAACCGGTGGTCTTCGGCAAATGGACCAGCGCGGTGGTCGGTCCCAACGACGATGTCGAGATCCCTCGCGGTTCTGAGAAGACCGATTGGGAAGTGGAGCTGGGCGTCGTGATCGGAACGACGGCCCGTCACGTCGATGCCGAGGTCGCTCTCGACCACGTCGCGGGATATTGCGTGGTCCACGACGTCAGCGAACGGGCGTTCCAGCTCGAGCGCGGCGGAACCTGGGACAAGGGCAAGGGATGCGACACGTTCGGTCCGATCGGCCCATGGCTCGTTACGGCCGACGAGGTCGGCGACCCGCAGGCACTGAGGTTGTGGCTCGAGGTGGACGGTCATCGTTATCAGGACGGCGATACGGCCGACATGATATTCACCGTCGCCGAGCTGGTGTCCTACTGCAGTCGGTTCATGACGCTCGAACCGGGTGACGTGATCTCGACCGGTACGCCGAAGGGGGTCGGTCTCGGCCAGAAACCGCCGGTATATCTGCGCGCGGGTCAGACCGTTCGCCTCGGGATCGATGGTCTCGGCGTGCAGCAGCAGCGCATCGTCGAAGCGACCTGATGCAGCACCGCAGCTGGCCGGCGCCCGCCGGTCGGCTGCGGCATCCATCGGCGACCGCTATCCGTCCAACAGGATGGAGCGGTCGATCTCCCCGATGCTCCGGACGCCGGTCAGTGCCATGGTGACGCGCATCTCCCTTTCTATCAGCCCGATCAGCGCCGCTACGCCAGCCTCGCCGCCCGCCGCTACGGCGTAGAGCCAGGCGCGACCCAGGAGCACGCCGTCCGCACCGAGTGCCAGCATCCGGATCACGTCTGTTCCCGATCGAATGCCCGAATCCGCGAGGATCGACAGTCGTCCGCCTACGGCGTCCGAGATTGCAGGAAGTGCCCTCGCCGTAGACGAAGCGCCATCCAGCTGCCGTCCGCCATGGTTGGAGACGACGATGGCGTCCGCGCCGGCATCGAGGGCGGCGCGCGCGTCTTCCGGGTCGAGGATGCCCTTTATGATCAACGGCCCCTTCCATGCGGCGCGGATCCAACCGATGTCCTTCCAAGCGATGGACGGATCGAAGTTCGCAGCCAGCCAGCCGATGTAGTCATCCATGCCCGACGCCTCGCCCAGCACCGGCGTCAGATTGCCCAGACGATGCGGTCGACCACGCACACCGACGTCCCAGGCCCATCCGGGGTGTCCTACGGCCTGCATCGCGCGACGCAGCGGCGCGTACGGCCCGGACATTCCGGAGTGCGCGTCGCGATGACGAGATCCGGGTACGGGCATGTCGACGGTGAAGACGAGAGCCTCCGCCCCCTGCTCCTTCGCCGTTTCGATGAGATCGGACATGAACCCGCGGTCTCGGATCACGTAGAGCTGAAACCACAACGGCCCGGCAGTCCCCGCTCGGACCTCCGTCAGCGAACACAGTCCCACCGTCGACAGCGTGAAGGGGATGCCTGCCGAGGTCGCGGCACGAGCCGCCTGCACTTCGGCACGTCGACGATACATTCCAGCGATTCCGATAGGTGCCAACGCGATCGGCAGGGGCCGCTGGACGCCCATGAGGTCGGCGGAGAGATCGATGTCGGCCACGTCGCACATCACCCGCTGGCAGAGACCGACTCGCGCGAGGTCCTCTACGTTGGCGCGCATGGTCGCCTCCGATCCTGCCCCACCATCGGCGTAGTCGAACAAGAACCGGGGCAGTCGTGACTGGGCGGCGATCCGGAAGTCACCGGGTGACGAAATGACTGTCATTCAGGTTGGCCCTTGGAGGTATCGGATGACGTTGGTGCCGGAGTGACGCGATCGGTGGAGCGGTCGACCTGTCGCCGCAGCCCGTTCGGAACCGCTGCCGTACGTTCATGGAGGTCACACCGACGACGATCGATTTCACTCGAGCCCGAGCGTGACCATCATGCGGGTTCAGGCCGCGCCATGCGTGATCGTCGGCAACGGCAATGCTTGTCACCCCTGGGCTCCGGTCGTCTTCGATCCGGTGTGTCGGGCCGGCAGCGGCGCATCGGAGCGGATCAGTCCGCGTTCGAGAAGCTCGGTCCAGAAGTCGGCTGGAATCGCATGGCGATGCAGATCGACCGTCTGGCCGACGCGCATTGCGCTGTCGCACCCTGGAATCACGCTTGCGACGAGGGGATGAGCCAGCACGAATTGCAGGGCGGCGGCGGGTAGCGGGACACCGTGTCGATCGGCGACCGCCTCGATCGCGGCCACCTTGGCAACGACCTCCGCGGACGCCGGGGCGTAGTCGTACGTCATCCTGGCTTGCGACCTTGTTCCCGTAGCGAGGATGCCGCTGTTGTAGGGACCGCCGATCACGATCGACGTCTTCGTGGTGGCGCAGGCCGGGAGAAGCGCGTCGAGCGCAGCCTGTTCGAGGAGCGTATAGCGTCCGGCCAGCAGGATCACGTCCAGATGCGCTTCCGCCATGACGTCGAGACATATCTCGATCTCGTTCACACCCAGGCCGAACCCGGCGATCGTGCCCTCGCGGCGCAGCCGTTCCAATGCCCGCAGGCCACCTCCCCGCGTCAGTTGCTCCCAATGGTGCTGGTTGGCTCCACCGTGGTTGCGATGACCGATGTCGTGAACATAGAGCAGATCGATCCGAGCAAGGCCCAGTCGCTGCAGACTGTGATCTACGCTTCGCAGGACGGCGTCGTGACCATAGTCGTACATCGGCCTAAAGGGCATCGGCGACCGAAAGCCGTCGCGCATGCGGTCGTCCGTGATCGACGGGTCCGGCTCCAGCAACCGTCCGACCTTGGTCGACACGACCACATCGGTACGGGACCGCAACGCATCGCCCACGCGTCTCTCGCTCAAACCTCGACCGTAGTGCGGCGCGGTATCGAAATATACCATCCCGGCATGCAGCGCTGCGTCCAGCGCCGCCCGTGCGGTCGCATCGTCGACGGGGTGGTAGAGGTTGCCTAGCGACGCGGCTCCGAAACCGAGTTCAGGAACGTACAGTGCGGTCGTGCCGATTCGGCGTCGATCGATCCCGCTCACGTTGGAGCATCCAGCCGGAAGATACGTCGCATCGCAACCCATTTCTCGCCCTCGTTCGCGCTGGGCAGCCGTCGCTGGAATCGTTCCATCGCCTGCTGCCATCGGGCATCCACGGCTTCGAGTTCCGGTGTGACGGCTCGGGGCCAGTCGTCGGCGACTTCGGCGATCATGAAGAGGCGATCCCCGGTCCGCCATATCTCCAGTTGATCGACTCCCGACGCACGAATGCCTCGGATCACGTCCGGCCATACCTCTCCGGGTGCATGTGCGGCTTCGTAGGCTGCGATCAGGCCGGCATCGTCGATCAGATCGAGCGCGGAGCATACGCGGCGACCGGAACTCATGCCATGCTCCAGCCGCCGTCGATGGTGTGCAGTTGGCCCGTCGTATAGGCGCTTTCGTCCGAAAGCAGATACAGGGCCAGATAGGCGATCTCCTCCGCCGATCCGAGCCGCCCCATCGGCTGGCGTGAGACGAACGCCGCCCGAGCGGCCTGCTCGTCACCGGTGGCCGCAAGGCGTTCGTCCAGACTGGGCGACTGGACCGTACCGGGGCAGATGGCGTTGCAGCGGATGCCACGACCGACGTAGTCGACCGCTACCGATCGGGTTATTCCCGCCACCGCGGCCTTGCTCGAACAATAGGCGTAGCGGTTTGCGACGCCGATGATGGGACCCGCGACCGAAGCCATGTTGACGATCGATCCGCCCCCGTTCGACACCATGCCAGGCAGGAATGCGCGCAACATGTATGTGATGGCATGGACATTGAGATCGAAGGAGAGCCGGTAACCTTCGTCCGAAGTCGCCATCAGCTCGCCGGCATCCACATAGCCCGCGCAGTTGAACAACGCATCCACGGCATCCGCATTCTCGCCGAACGCCGTTACTGCCTCACGATCGGTGAGATCCAGCACACGAACCTCACAACCCGATAGGTCCGCTAGCCGTTCCGCGTTGCGGTCTACGGCGACGACCGTCGCACCCTCCCGGGCGCACAACTCGGCCGTCGCCCGTCCGATACCCTGGGCAGCACCCGTGACGACAACCCTCTTTCCCATCAGTCTCGGCATTGGGTTCCTTCCAAACCACGTTCGCATCGAACGCAACATGTCGGACGAGACGGTCAACGCTCCGGCCAACAGACAATCCGCATACATTGATATCTCAGGACAGAGTATTAAAATATTTACCGATGAGGGGTTTTCTACGTCGACGTTCGGTCATGGGGCGGGTGGTCCGGCCGACGTCATTTCGGCGATCTACCTGACGCCGGTTCGGGTCGTCGCCTCACCTGTTCGCTACCATCGGACGCTCGGGTGACGTGCATGACGTAAAATGGTCTCCCGCCATGAAGGTGCGGCAGACCGCCTCTCCGACGGGGGTCGACGAAGCACTACCGCTTGGGTGGGTCGCGACGGATCGTCGAACCAAAGGGCCCCGTGACGACGTCCACGCAGGGAGGGGGATGCGACACGTGTTCTGACTACGATCTGAAGGTCGGGCGTTCAGATCGCATCTTAGCAACGTATGAACTCAGCGGACGAGCGATAAGGCGATACAGCCCCACGATGAGCTGCAATCCCGGTCCAATGGGCACCAGATCAACCCATGACACCCGCCCAACGCGCATTTGGCGATGACGGGCTACGGCATCGACGATGACTAACGACCCGCCGGCTTCCAGCAAACGCGCGGCTCTCAGGCTTTTGGTCGAAAATCGATCCCCTTGAGGACCACGGAGACGCGGACCATGAAATATGATCCGTCCCGCGTCGCCAGGACCGCTTCGACGGCGAGAACCTCTCGAACCATTGCCACGAGTTTCGCAAGATACTCCGCCTCTAGATCCTCACGCCCGTTCAAGCGCCAGATGAAGGAGCTGTGCCTGAAGAGGTTCAGAAGATTCTCCGTTTCACCCGTCTTTTCGAAGTCTGACCAGAGCGCTTCGTGACAGCGGTCGAAGATTGCGAACAGGCGTTCGTTCCAGAGGAAATGGTACGCATCGACGAGGCGGGAGCGATCGGCTTGCGGAAGCGGTTGACCCGATCGCGGTCGAGAAGCGAGATCGACTATCGCCCTCACGCCGTTGTAGTAGTCGGCTTTGCCCCGCGGCGCCTGCGCCACCTCGCTGAGTATGGTCGCTGCGGCCGCGTCGTCTTTTTCGGCTCGGGCGAGATCGATCAGAATGTTGTTGGTGACGGTGATCGACTTCGCTTTTCGGGCGGCCACGAGAAGGCGCTGAAGTTCGACCCTGCGTTCGTCGGCATTGACGATCTGATTGGCGAGTATAGTCCTGGCCTGCACTGCATTGATCGAACGCCGATCAATTGCGATGGCGCGCTCCGCCGCTGCGACAGAGCCGATGACGTCTCCCTCGCGCTTCAGAGCCAGCGACAGACCGAGTTCGGCGCTCTGCCGTTGGCCTTTGCTCAGCATTGAGTGGTCCAAAGCCTGGAACTCCCGCGCTGCTTCCGGCACGCGCTCGCTCATCCGGTAGCCCCGCGCGAGTTCATAACGCAGCACGTTGATCTCGCGAGCGTACTTCGCCTCCCCGCCCAGCATTTGGATGGTGTCTTCGCACAGCGACGCTGCGCTTCTGAAATGATCGCCCGTCATGAGGACTTCGACGAAGGCTGAGGCCAGCCGGATTACGGCTCCGATCTCGACGGGGTTCTCCTCGTCAAGCGCACGCCGGCCCGCACGCAATATCAGGGTACACGCATTTTGGATCTCGTAGCCGTCGCATAATGCGTCCTTGACGCGCCGTCCGGTCTGCGAAGTGGCGATGCTGCCGGTCATCCAGTCACCGCCGAAGTACATCTCGAGCGCCTTGGCATCGAACGATCTGACGACGTCGTCGCTCATTATGCTGCGCACGTAATCGCGGACGGGACGGGACACCACGAGTGCCTTGCGCGTGCTGTCGTCAGGCATGCCGTCGAGCGTGGTCACGGTCGCGGTGTCGATCAACGACCGTTCCAGCAGGGTTCTGGCATGGGCTGGATGGAATGGATGGGGACCCAGGAAACGTGTCAGCCTGTTCAACTGCTCGCCTTTTGGCAGGGTGGCGAGAGCGAGGAGCAGATTGAATGCGCGCTCGTCCGACCTGTCGTCCGACCGCTCGAGTTCCGTCACCGCTGCGACGAGCGCTGGCGGCGCGGATGATGTCACGGCCGAGGCATCGCCAAGGTCCGGATTCGCGACCATCAGATCGCCGACCGATACGATCTCCAGATCGCGTAGCGCATCGTCGAGGCGCGACGGCACGCCATCGGTGTGCCGATGGAGGCTCGATACGACGTCGGGCCGAGCGTAGCGATCTCCGCCGAGTTCGCTTTCACGGGCATACGTGGCCACGTCAGGCTCATCCAGCGCAGAGAGTTCTATGAGCGGGAACGTCGAGAATCTGGGTTTCCGCCTAGTCTGGATCACGACCTTTGCCTCCGGCGCGTAGTCCAGAAGCGGATGCACCAGCGCTTCGACGGCACGTTCGGTCTTGGCCGCCGCTGGGCCTGCGTCCACGTCGTCGAGTATGAGGATGCACGGTCCGGCATTGGCGATCGCGACACACATCTGCTGGAACGTCACGCCGAAGCGGGTTCGCAACTCGTCGTAGAAACCGTCGTTGTCGGTGAAGGCAGCGAAATCGAGACTGAAGACCCGATTTCGCGCAACCCCTATCTGCGGACACAAGGATGCAAGGAATCCATCCTCCCCCATTCCCCAATCGGCCGAAAGCCAGATGGCACGCACGGCCGTAAGGTGCCTCAGACTGGCTTGTTGTTCTACACGACGCACCTTGAGGTGAGCCGTTGCCTTGGGTAGCGGATGCTGCAAGGCGTCCAGATCGAAGGCGGAAGGCGCCAGGTCTGCCAACCGGGGACGGCTTGAGACGATGACATCGGAGGCGGCCGAAGTCGGTGCGTCGGCTCGACGCTCGACTTCGTAGGACATGCTCAGCCCGCCGCCCTCCTCGTCGATGTCCTGACTGTTGTCAGGTGCGAGCTTCCATCTACCACCCGTCACTTCGATGAGCCGGCGAGGCCAACTCGTCAGCTTTCGTCTTGTACCATCGATCTCCAGACGGTTGACGGAGTAGCCCTGAATGCGGCGGTGACCGTCACCATAGCGTTCGAGGCCGAACAGGGAAGCGGCCTGGACGCGTCTGCGGCTGGGTCCCCCACCATGCTGCGTTGCACGAGTTTCCGGCTCGTGCATGTGTCCGAACAGATGAAGATCGAAGCGGCCCGCAGGATCGAGATCATTGTCCCAGGTAGCGGGACTAGTTCTGCGGAACCAGGAAGACGGCTGATGGGTCACCAGTAGATTGGCATCGTTCGACCGGGTCCAATCGTCAGGTGACGGACCAGCGATCGCAAGAAGCTGTCGTGCATCGACGTGGAGGTTGCCCTCATAGTCGCCGGCACCCAGCTGCAGCCACGTGGAGTTGAGCGCGACGACGCCGAGTTTACCGGCGGGGGCGTCGAGGAGATAGGATGCATCACCTGGTAGCAGTCCCTCACGGTGTGGCGGGAGATGTAGCCCATCTGCAATGGCCTTCGATCGCCATGCGGTGTAGCCGGAGAACGTGCGATTTAGGAAATCGAGATATTGATCGTCAGACCATAGGCCCTGCTGCAGTTCCGGTATGCTCCAGTACCGGGCAAGCGTGAGGGCGATCGGGTCGAGACCATTGGGGCGAGTCAGGTCATGATTGCCGGGGACCGTTATGACCGGAGGTTTCGGCCCTAGCTGGGCAAGGCGGTCGAGGATGCGATCGAGTATGACCTGGAACCCATCGAATTCCGCGGGGCTGCCGCGCTGCGCGAGGTCGCCGGAAAATACGACGACATCGAAGCCGCCGGTCTTCCTGTGAGCCGTTTCCAGATCGTCCAGCAGAACCGTTGCGGATCGTGGCCACACGCGGTCCTGCTCGCTCACCCCGACATGGATGTCGCTGAAATGAAGCCAGCGGAAGCCCTGTGAGTCTACCATTCGCGCCGATCCTCATACCGTCCGGTTCGGCTGTGCTGACCCGATACCTTAAACCGGCAGGATAGTTCGACACCGGTGGATTGGACAAGCGCCCTTGGCCCGTGTCTTCGATCGCGATCGCAGCCGTTTAGGCGACCAGTTCGCGGAATCGTACCCGTTCGGATGCGAAGTCGATTGTCGGGATGGTTCAGATGGGACTGAAGGCATGCACGACGTAGGCGACGGGCATGCCGCACTCCAACTTTCGCAGGGATGGCTGTTCCGGATCTGGGATTAGGTTCGAGGATGCAGTCCCAGCGCCGATGCCCCGGCGGACGGAGGGGCCGATACTGGACTGGCCAGGACGAGCGCGATCGCGCTGAACATCATTCGCATCATTCGTTCTCCGTTGGGCGAGCCTGCTGCGCCTTGTCGGGGGTCGTTCCCTCCCCTGTGAAAGGGGTTAGGCGGAAGGCGACGCGCGTCGGCGCGAGCGTCGTACGGTACTTCGGAAGCGGCTTGCCGAACTCGCTCCATTGGGTGTCGCCCCCTACCCCCCATTGCGCGGAGTCGATCAACAGCGTGACCTGGCCGTGCGGTACGACATCGGTCGATTTCCAGCTGCCCGGCGCATGGCGATCGAGATCGGCATAGGGAAAGGCCAGTGCGGTCATCATCAGCGGTGCGTCGCCTGCAACGCGCAGTCCCCTGCCCGCACCCGCCAGCTCCATCCAACGGACATCGACCTTGTTGCCGGTTTCCTGCGGCCGGATGTAATCGTGGTTCTGCTCCGCGATCGCGCCACGCCAGAGCCCGATGGGTGCCGACGTCTTGCGATCGACATAGCTTTCGTGTGGTCCACGCCCATACCACTCGACCGTGGTGATGTCGGTCGGCATCGCAAAGGCGAGCCCGACCCGGAACGGCGGCGGCAGGTCGGCCTTGATCGGGTTAAGGGCGGCCGAGACCGCCACCGATCCGTCGCCCGCCATCGTGTAGGTGGTCTTGAAGGTCGCAGCTCCGTCGCCCAGTGCGAAATCGACGGTGACGGTCGAACCCGCACCATGCACCGATCGCACGGTCCTCCCGCCGCTCATAGCCTTCCATGCGGCGAGCTGTTTGTCGGTGCCTATGCCGATATCGTTGTCTGTCACCGCACGCCAGAAGTTGGGGGCACCGCCCGAAGCGATGTCACGACCGTTGACCGCGTAGCTGCGGATGAGGCCCGTGCGACGATCAACGACGAGAACGGTGTCCTTCGCCGAGAGCCTGATCGTGTCGCCCGCCTCCCGCAGGGCGACCAGCCCCCCGGTCTGCTGGGCCGGCGGGGCCGGTGCAACACCGAACGCGAATTGCTCCCAGCCGACGATCGCACCGACGGGGACCAGAGGGATCACGTTCTCCTTCGCTCGCGCACGCACGGTCACGAAGTACTCGGCGCCGGAGCGGCGATCATACTTCGCGACCGGCAGCGCGATCACCGCGGTTCCGCGTGCCGGGACCTTCACGTCGGGCAGCTTGCCGCCCGCGACGACGATTCCGTTCTCTGCAAGCTCCCAGTCGAACGCGAAGCCCGAAAGGTCCCTGAAGTCATGACGGTTGCGGACCGTCACGCGCGCGCCGTCGAAGCCGTCGAACTGGATCGGCGCGTAGACCTTGCGGACCTCGTACAGCGCCGGGTTGGGCGTCCGATCGGATTGGAGCAGACCGTCGCCGAACTCGATCTCGCCGCCGGGATTAGGGCCATATTCGCCACCATCCCCCCAGTAGCGCCGACCGTCCTTCGCATAGCGGTACATCGACTGATCCACCCAGTCCCAGAGGAAGCCGCCCTGCAGCTTGTTCGGATGAGCGTAGATCGTATCCCAATAGTCCTTCAGGTTACCTCCCGAATTGCCCATCAGGTGCGCATATTCGGTCTGGATGACCGGCTGCTTGAAGTTCCAGTTGGTCGCATAGTCGGCGAGCTTGACGGCGGGATCGTACATCGGCGCGTAGATGTCGGCATACCAGTTGGGTCGATGGTCGCTGATCCCGTCCCACGTGCCCCAGCCGAGGTAGCTTATCAATCGGTCGGGATCCCGTGCCTTCGCAGCAGCGGCGGCGGCCTCGAAGTTGGGCCCGATCCCCGCCTCGTTGCCGAGCGACCAGAACAGGATCGACGGATGGTTCTTGTCACGTTCGACCATGTTCGTGACCCGACTTACGTGCGCGGCCTTCCAGGCCGGATCGAAGCCGATCTGGAACCGGGCGCGCTCATCGGGATGCTTGTTGGCGTAGTCCATGTACGCGTGACTCTCGATGTTCGCCTCGTCCATGACGTACAGGCCATAGTGGTCGGCCAGTTCGTAGAGATACGGGTCGTTCGGATAGTGGGAGGTGCGGATCGCGTTGATGTTGGCGCGCTTCATGAGCCGGACGTCTTGCTCCATCGACGCCCGGCTGATGACGTGGAACGTCTCGGGATCATGCTCATGACGGTTGACGCCGCGGATCGTGATCGGCTTGCCGTTCACCGTGACGCGTCCATCGATCATGGCGACGGTACGGAAGCCGATCCTTCGCGCAGTCGACTCGAGAACGGTTCCGCGCGCATCGACGAGTTCCGTCACCAGCGTGTAGAGGTCCGGCGTCTCGGCGGTCCACGGTTTCACCGCCGGCACGGTGGCAGTCAGCGTCACGCGACGCTCGCCGTCGGCCATCGCGACCGTGGCACTGCGTTGCGTGACCAGGCGGGCCCCGTCGAACACCAGCGCGCGTGCGGTAGCTGCGGCGCCCGGCGTCACCGTCATGTCGATCGCCAGTTTTCCGTGACGGTATGCCGCGTCGAGTCCCGCACGGACGAACACGTCCCGGACCCGCGTCTTCGGCGTCGACACCAGGTAGACCGAGCGCTCGATCCCCGACACGCGCCAGAAATCCTGATCCTCAAGATAGCTTCCGTCGGACCAGCGAAAGACCTGGATCGCGATCGTGTTCCGCCCAGGTCTCATCAAGCGCGTGACGTCGAAGTCGCTCGGCAGCTTTGAATCCTCGGAGTAGCCGACCTTCACGCCGTTGACCCAGACGTAATATGCGGACCCTGCTGCACCGATGTGCAGGACCACGTCGTTGCCGGTCCAGCGGCTGGGCAGGTCTACGGTGCGGCGATACGATCCCACCGGGTTCGTCGAATGCGGTATCAGCGGGCGATTGGCGGGAAAGGGATAGGTGATGTTGTTGTAGCGGGCTTGATCGAAACCCTCGGCTTGCCAATCGGCGGGGACCTTGATCGTCTTCCAGGAAGACGCATCGTAGTTCGGTTGCTCGAACCCCGCCGGCAGTCGATCCGCGTCGGGCGACAGCGAGAATCTCCAGTCGCCATCCAGCGTCAGAAACCGGTCCGACGACGCTTCGACGCCCGCCAACGCCTTGGCGCGAGTCTCGAATGGGAAACCGGTTGAGCTAGCCGGCAATTTTCCGACTGCGAAGACTTCCGGGTTCTCCCAGTCAGGTCGCGTGGCGTCGACCTGCACCGCTTGCATCCGCGGCGCACTTTCCTGTGCGGACACCGTGCTCGCCAGCGCGGCACCGGCCGCGCTGGCTAAAATGGACGATCGGCGCATCGGCCCTTCTCCTTCTTGTGGAAATCGCGACGTAGTTCTTGCTTATTACCTTCACCGCTCCCTACTGCTAGAGCCAGCGCACCGCACCGGTCGCCAGGCTGTAGACCGCTCCGACGACCTTCAGCTTGTCCTGACGCTGCGGTTCGAGCAGCATCGGCTCCGAATAGTTCTGTAGCCGATCGACCATGCGGCGGACATTCTCGTCGATCGTACGGTTCAGCAGCGTCTCGTTCGTCGCACCGGCGCGCCGTGCGACCAGAACCGAGGGGATGATCGGCTCTATCATGCGCCCGATGCTGCCCGGCAGCCGGGCATCCTTGTTCACGACGTCGACCGCGGCCGCGACGGCGCCGCATTTCTCGTGCCCCAGCACCACCACCAGCGGCACACCGAGCGCCGTGACCGAATATTCGATCGAGCCCATGCCCGCGGTATCGACATTGTTGCCGGCGGTGCGGACGATGAACAATTCGCCGAGGCCCGCACCGAACAGCTGTTCGGGGCCGACGCGCGAGTCCGAGCAGCCGACGAGCGTCGCGAACGGCTGCTGGCCCTCGGCGAGTGCGAGACGCCGGGCGCGCGACAGGTCGGACTTGACCGGCCGATCCGCGACGAACCCTGCATTGCCGTCCTTCAGCCGTCGTAACGCCGCGTCAGGCGTAAGCTGGGGAGTGGCCGATACGATCGGATCAGCCGCGCCAGCAGAGGTCGCCGTCGTTGCGGCTGCAATCGATGCGAGCGTGCCGGTGGTCAGAATGTCACGTCGGGAAATGGTCATGGATCGTCCTTTCAGGTGAGGGAATTTCAGAATTGGGCAACCAGGGTGATCTGCGCGATATGGTTGGGACCGGGCCGGTCGCGGCCGACCAGCGTCTGGTTGAGATAGCCGATCTCGGTCGACAGGCCGGGCTTCAGGGGGATGCCGACACCGGCGAAGGTGCGGATCTGATCGAGCCCGGAGCTGACACCCCAGCGCGTGTCGGCAAGTTCGAAGAAGACTTCGCTCGTCACGATGGCGGACGGCGCGCCGGGCTTGCCCAGCGGCATCACACCGCGCAGCATCTGTCGTGCCCGCCACGACGTTCCGCTCGCATTCTCGCGCCACCGCTGTTCGGTCCGCGTCCGCCCGATCAGCCGCAGCTTCGGAGACGAATGCAGCGTGACGAGCAGCTGCTGCCAAGTGCGATGCTCGGTCGATGATGCACGATCGTCGACCGGCGTATTGCGAAAGACCGCATAGCCTCCGTAGATCGAGAGATCGGGCGATGGCTCCCAGCCAAGCCCGAGCCGCAGGTTGCGTTGCCCGAGATGCCCGATGTCATCTGTGACCCGGATCTGCCCTTCGGCCCACACCCCGAGCTGCCCCCGGACCGTTCCGCTTGCGAGGAAGCCGCCCCATGTCTGGACATCGCTTTGCGCCAGCGCGGGGGTTGCAATCAGGGCGATGACGATCGATGCGGCAAACCCGATCGGTATCGAAGCCCGCCGAGGCGGCCCTCGTCCTCGCTGGTCCTTCAACCGCTTGCATGCTGTACTCACGGCCTGTCTCCTTCTCTTTGCGGAGCGTCCCGGGTGATCGGCGTTGCTCGCAGGACCGAGATGGCGGGTTCATGGTGTGAGTGCCAATCGATAGTCGAAGGGCATATTGATAGCGTCGCACTATCGGAATTCGTTCATGATCCTGGTGGCGCTTTCGGACACGCGGTTTGCGATCATTCCATAAAGCGCGCTGTTCGCGGCGTTTTCGCGCCAGCAGGCGGCGATCATCCGGTGCCCGTTCCAGCCGTCGGGTCGCAGGACCTTGACCCCGGCGTCGCCACCGACTTCGGAACAAAGGTACAGCCGCGGCAGGATCGCCAGCCCGAGGCCGGTCGCCGCCATCTGCCGCAGGCTGTCGAGGCTGGTCCCCTCATAGTCGCGGAGCAGGACCATGCCGTATCGCTCGCACAGGATCATGCCCTGCCGGTGGAGGTGATGCCGCGGATCGAGGCTCAGGACTTCGGCACCGCGCAGATCCTCCGCCGTCACGGATGCGCGATCGGCGAGCGGATGAAGCGGCGACGCGACGAGCACCAGATCTTCGCGGAACAGCGGTTCGATCGAGAGCGCATCGCCGTGGATCGGCAGGGGCCCCAGGATCATGTCGAGCTGGCCGCGTGCGAGCTCCAGCGCCTGCTCGTCGGGGATCCCTTCCCGAATGTAGAGCCGCAGACCGGGGTGATCGCGCGCAAGTTCGGCGATGACGCCTGGCAGGAGGTACGGCCCCAACGTCGGCGTGACCCCGAACCTGATCGTCCCGACGGCTCGATCGCGGGCGGTAGAGGCGAGATCGCAGAGGTCCTGTCGCTCGACCAGCAGCTTGCGGGCACGGTCGGCGATGTCCCGCCCGACCGGCGTCAGGTGTGCCCCGACCAGCTGGCGCTCGACGAGCGTGACCCCCAGTTCGGCTTCGAGCACACGAAGCTGCTGGCTCAGCGTTGGTTGGGAAACATGTGCAGCCGCGGCAGCCCGCCGGAAATTCCGTGCGTCGGCGATCGCGACCAGGTATTCCAGCTGACGAAAGGTTGGCATGCCTTGCTCCTGAGTTCTGACATCTCGATTTCGCCGCCGATCGCCTTGAAGCGATCTATCGGCCGGTCGGCAGCCTGCTCGATGCGCGCCGCCTTCAGTATCACCTCGACGCTCACCCGCCCCGGTTTCGAGGCCACTGACAGCTTCGCCTCGGTGTCCAGACGCCCTTGCCCGGACGGTCCACGAACTCTGCGGAAGCCAGTGGGCAGTTCGGCGGCGGCGTCGTCCGCGCGGAAGTACAGCCAGCCCGAAGCTATCGTTCGGGGTAGGTACGGGGTCGGTGCGAGGAATCTCCCGCCTCCGCAATCAGGCAACCCGGGCATGCTCTGCCCGGATGGCGTCCACCAGTCGCTCTAGTTCGCCGTCCGTATTGAACAGGCTGGGCGTTACCCGCAGGACGGGTCCGGATGCCAATCCCTGCTTCGCGACGACAAGAACCTGATGCTTGTCGATGAAACGCCGCTGTGCCGCGCGCGCCTGATTCCAACCTTTCTGACCGGGAAGTCTGAAGGCACCGATGACGGCACACAGGCCCGGTTCTTCGGAATGGACCAGCTGCAAGCCAGGCAAGCTACGGACGCCGCTCGTCCATTGTTCACGTTTGGCTCTCAGGTTTTCGAGCTTGTGCGCCTGTCCGAACGCACGATGCTCGGCGACGGCTGTGGGTATGGTCAGCCTTGCAGCGAAGTCGATCGTGCCGGTCGGCACTCGGGCACGGATGTCATCCTCCTCGTGGATGTGGTTCCCTAGCCACGGCGTGACATCGCCAAGCCGCTCGCGGCGGATGTAGAGCGCGCCGGTCCCAAGCGGGGCAGCCACCCATTTGTGGAGGCTGAACCCCATGAAATCGATACCGAGGTCGTCCACGTCGACAGGCAGCAGACCGACGGACTGCGCACTGTCCAGAATGACGTCGACGCCCTGCCTCCGGGCCATGGCCGCGATCTCGCGGACGGGTAGGACGAGCCCGTTCCGGTTCGAAACGTGCGTAAGGAGTATCAGTCGCGCCCGGGGCGCTTCGCGCAGGGCCTTCGCGTAGACCGCGAGGATGTTGGCCGTCGTCGAGGGCTCCGGAACCACGAGACGTACATGCTGCGCGCCGCGCGACGATGCGAGGTAGGCCATGGCGTGCTGCATCTCGTCATAATCGACGTCGGCGGTGATGACTGCCTCTCCGGCCCTCAGCGGCCGGTAGTTGACGATGAGACCGTAGAGCGCTTCCGTGCCCCCGCCACATAGCGCGACCTCGCCGGTACGAGCGCCGATGAGACCGGCTACGCTGTCCGTCGACTGCTGCAGTCTGTCGTCACGCGACGGCCCAGGTAGGGCGCTGCGTAGAAACACGGCGTTGTTGCGGTTC
The DNA here is from genome assembly GCF_014842355.1 of Sphingomonas sp. CFBP 13706. Lineage (NCBI taxonomy): Bacteria > Pseudomonadati > Pseudomonadota > Alphaproteobacteria > Sphingomonadales > Sphingomonadaceae > Sphingomonas > Sphingomonas sp. CFBP 13706. Next base: position 4,628 of record NZ_JACYVM010000009.1, on the reverse strand, counting down.
ACCCACTCGCCATGACGACGGTAGGTAGCAGCGACCGTGCTGGTCATCGGGCCATAATAGGCGGCGTCGAAGTTGGCGAAGCGGCGATCGACATCGTAGCGTGCCGCGACGTCGTCCCTCGCGCGGTCGGGTACGGGCAGCGCCCCGGTGAGCGAGGTTCCCGCAGCGGTGCCGCCGACCATCTTCATGAATGCTCTTCGTCCGTTCAAATCCACGGCTCCTGCTTGACCCTCGTCGATCCCCGGGTCAAAGCCCGAGATGATACAAGATAACATTACGTAAAAGGGGTCTAGCGTGAATTCTCGTGTATGTCGTGCAGCATTCCTGCTTTCCACGGCTGCGGCCATGCCCGCCCTCGCGCAGGAACGTGATCCCTCGGCAGATGCAGAGGGAGAGGCGATCATCGTCACCGGCAGCCGATTTGGCGGACGGACGTCGACCCAGTCGGCGACGCCGGTCGATTCGGTCGGGCGAGATCAGCTTCAGCAGAGCGGTCGGATCGACCTCATCCAGCAGCTGAAGGTAGAGGTACCAAGCTTCAACACGCCGCGGCCCTTGGGATCCGGCGTCGGCGATTATCTCGTGCCGCCCTCGCTGCGCGGTCTCGGACCGGGCGAGGTCCTGGTGCTGGTTAACGGCAAACGACGGCACACCTCGAGCGATCTCAATTCGAGCAACGGCATCGGTCGCGGCGACGTCTCGGTCGACTTCAACGCCATTCCATCGTTCGCGCTGTCGCGTGCGGAGGTGCTGCGCGATGGCGCGTCCGCCCAATATGGGTCGGATGCCATCTCCGGCGTCATCAATCTCATCCTCGACCGGTCGGTCGGGACACGTGCGCAGATGACTGGTGGAATCACGACCGAAGGCGACGGTGCCTACGGAGAGGCCAGCGTTTCGTCGGGTGTCCGCGTGGGCAAGGACGGTGTGTTCCGGCTCACCGCTTCGTTCCAGCAGCACGAGGGCACCGACCGGTCCCGGCCTGATACCAGACAGCAGTATTTCGGGACGAACGCTGCCGGACGGCCCACCGCGATTTCGGGCAACTACGGCTCGGGCACCGGCCTGACGCCCTCGAGCGGCACGCTCGACCCGCGCGAAGCGATGATCGATCGCAACGTGTTCCGCTTCGGGGATCAGCCCAACACGAACGCACAACTGTTCTACAACTTCGTCGCCCCCGCCTCCGAGAACGTCGAGGTCTACGCGTTCGGTGGCTACAACCGTCTCGATGGCGACATCGAGTATTTCTTCCGTCGAGCGGGGCAGGACGAGACCATACGCAGCATCAATCCCGACGGGTACCGGCCCATTCTGGATTCCAGGATCGAGAACCTGTCGACGGCGATTGGACTGCGCGGTGAGGATCTAGCGGGATTCGGCTGGGATCTGTCGACGGTCTTCGGCCTCAACACGCAGAACCTCAGTTACGACAATAGCGTCAACGTCTCCTACGGGGCATCGACGCCTCGGCGGTTCGACCGGCTGCGCTCCGACTTCTACCAGTGGACGAACAATCTCGACGTGACGCGCGAGATACCGCTGAGTGACGCCGAACCGCTCAAACTCGCAGCAGGCCTTGAATATCGCGAGGAAACCTATCGCCTGTTTTCCGGAGCACCCGCAGGGTACCTGAACGGCGGTGTGCCGATCCTCGACGGGCCGAATGCCGGACGGCCGGCGATCATCGGCGCGCAGCCGGGTCCAAGCAACAGTGCCGACGATCGCGCTTCGCTCGGTCGTCGCAGCTGGGCGGCGTACGGTGACGCGGAGAAGATGTTGTTCGACCGCCTGCTCCTGCAGGGTACGGTGCGACATGAAGACTACAGCGACTTCGGCAGCACGACGAACTTCAAGTTGGCGGGACGCCTCGGCCTTTTCGGCGGGTTGGCAGCCCGCGCCTCGTACAACACGGGCTTCCGAGCCCCTGCGCTCGCGCAATCTGGGTACAACGCCTCGAACACGCTGATCCTGAACGGCCAGCAGGCGATCGTGCGCGTGGCGTCCGTCGATAGTCCGGCAGCCCGCCTTGCCGGGGCGACCGACCTGAAGCCCGAGCAGTCGCGCAACGTTTCGGCTGGTGTCGTCCTCGAATCCGGTGGTTTCACGGCAACGCTCGATGCCTATCAGATCAAGGTCCGCGATCGCATCGCGATCTCCTCGACCTTCCAGGACGCTCGGTTGACCAGCTTCCTTGCCGCCAATGGCCAGGGCAATTTCAGCGCCCTGTCCTACCTGACCAATGCGGTCGACACGAGGACCAGGGGCGTCGACCTGATCGTGAACTATCGCACCCGCATCGCGGACGGGCTGTTCAGCGGAACGCTCGCCGGCAACTACAACAAGACCGTCTTCGATCGCATCGCGGGGACGCCTGCGCCGCTCGCCGCGCTTGGCATCACCACACCGTTGTTCGACCTGACGCAACAGCTGCGCTTCTCGGACAGCCTGCCGCGAACCAAGGTGACGCTCGACCTCAACTATTCTCGCGGGCCGTTCGCGATCTCGCTGACGAACACGCGCTACGGCGAGGTATCGACCGTGGCCCTGACCAACCGTACCCCCGCTCAGATCGCCGCACTCACGCCAGGTTACGACGTCGCTCTCGTGCCGGCGTCCGCCACCAGCGCGAACTCCGACATCATCCAGCGCTTCGGCGCTGACGTGCTGACGGACATCGAGGTCTCGTGGCAGGCGACGCGCCTGCTGCGCCTGAGTGCCGGCGCCCAGAACGTGTTCGACGTCTATCCGGACGAGAACATCGCTTCGACTGTCGCTTCGGTTGCGGCCGGAACCAACGGGGCAGACAACGCCGGCTCCCAACCCTACAATGCGATTTCGCCGTTCGGCTTCGGTGGGCGGACGATGTTCGTCCGGATGGGCCTGAGCTTCTGACATGAGCCCTGTCGTCATGGCGATCCACCGGATGGCGTGACCGGACATCCGGCGGGGCAAAGCGAGATGCAAGGTGCGAAGCTTCGAACACGAGTGTTGACCCCGCTTTGCACCGGGCGGTCCTGGAATGGACAGCATCCCTAGCCATCGCCGTCGTCAGGACGCGTGCTATCCCGTCAAGACGGGTGCTGTCGCTGCACCGGAGACACCCCTTCCCGGTTCCGCTAGAAGATGACGGCACAGGACTTCGTACGCGAGATGTTCGAACGTCAGATCATGTCGTGCATGCCACGTCATCTACTTTGTGTTGGCGTCGTATCAGTAGGTGCCGCGCCGGCTACTGGAACCACACCCGCGTTTCCGGTCCTCTTGTTGGTCGCCTCTACATAGACCTGGGCCCCTGCATCTTCAGGAAGATCAACCGACCCCCCGAACGTCCCGGGCGAGCTGACGAACGCCAGTGGTGCGGTCGAAAGACGTCTTCCGTTCGACCAGACGATCGCGGTAACCTCGTATTCGGAGGCGTCCCACTCTCCACCGGGCGTGATCGGGCATCCACACATGAGTTCGACCTTGGCTCGAACTAGAAGGCGGCTTCCATCACGCGAACTGGTGGGCGTGATCGCCAGCCCAGGCAGCTCGACCATCCAACCGTTGCCGACGTCGACCGGCTCGCCTGGAATAATCCAGCGCTGGGACTTCACATGAACGAGCGACTGCGGTCGACCGAGGGGCCCGGCTACGTCAAGATCGACCAGAGTAGGCTTGGCAATGTCCACGTCCGCGACGAAGGACGCTGCATCGTCGGACTTCAAAAGCGGTGATCGGCCACGTGACCGCATGATGCGTTCGGTGTTCCCCGTCCCCCCCCTTGGTCACGCCCTGCGCCAGGATCTCGCCGGTCTGCGCGTTTCGGATCGTTATGCGGGCGCCACCGGTATGATCACCGATGAACTTGCCGTCTTGGCTCAGCACGCGAACGACGACGCGTGCGGGTTCCGCAGCCGCCGGAGAAGCGATGGCGAACCAGGCGACCAACCATGTGACTCTCCGTCTCATGCATTTTCCTTCTGCCACGCCTCAGCTCGTCGAGGTACGCCGCTTAGAATAGTCGCGCCGCTGCAGCCAGCGCACGATTCCGGTTGCGAAGAGGATCGTCGGCAGCATCCCTGCGGCCAGTGCGAGCAGCCGGCCGGTGAGCCCGAAAGCCTCGCCGCCATGCAGCGGGTGGAGCCAGTTCAGCACCTTGTCCCCACCACTGTCCGCCAAGCCGTCGCGAAGGGCAAGGATGCGACCACTATAGGGATCGAGCCAGACGTTGGTGCGTGGGAACCGCCGGCTCGGCTCGCCGGGACGGGCGAGATTGATCCGAGCCGTCCCGGTCGGGCTGGCGGGCGTTTCGATCCAGGCCAGCGCACCGTCGGGAAAGCGCTCGCGTGCCCGCATGATGAGTGCGTCGATGGTCAAGCGAGTGCTTCCGGGCATGACGGCCGGCTTGGGTGTCTGGTAAAGCGGCGAGACGCTGGAGATGATCGGCCGGGTCTGGTCGGGCAGGTCGAGCATCACCCCCGTCGCGGTCACGACCAGCAACAGGATCAGTCCGGAAAGGCCGGCCAGCTTGTGCCAGTCGTATAGTCGCCGGATCGGCACGGCGCGCGTTTTGAACCGCAGCGCCCGCCACCAGCCCCCTGCTCGCGGCCACCACGCCCATATACCGCTCGCCAGCAGCACCA
>NZ_JACYVM010000008.1:0-163586 GCF_014842355.1 Sphingomonas sp. CFBP 13706 | reverse complement strand
TCTAGGGCCCATCCCCAACCCCGTCAAACGCAAATTTCACTTTTATGGCAATTTTTGCGCCCTGGCGCGTTCTGCGCCCCCGTGACGCTTATAGCCGGCTTTCCGAGCGGTGGCAGACAACACCGGAGTTCGGATGCGAACTCGATCCTTCCCTTGCTTGTAACGTAAATGATTTGCCCGACGCCCCGCTGCGGCGATAGCAGGGTGGTAATGCCCGGGGGCGTCGGCATCAGTCGGAGAGCTTCGAACCGGGATCAGGGAGATAAGGATGTCGACGGGTTTCTCATCGGTGACGATCGCACTGCTGCTACAGACCGCGGCCGCGCCGATCGCGTCGCGACCGCCGGCCTCGCCGCCCCCTGCCCCTGCCCCGACATCTGCCCCAATATCTGCCGCGCCGGGCGGGAGCCAGACATCCACGCCGCTTTCGGCGGTAGCGAATCCAAGTCTCTGGCCGACCGCCAAGGCCATGCCGTTGCGCGACGCGAAGATCGAGGCGCGGCTCGACGCGATCGTCGCGCGCATGTCGATCGAGGACAAGGTCGGCCAGCTGATCCAGGTCGACATCGCCAGCATCACCCCCGCCGACCTGCGTACCTACAAGCTCGGCTCCATTCTCAACGGGGGCAATTCGGGTCCGAACGGTGACGATCTTGCGCCGCCGATCGAGTGGCTGAAGCTCGCGGATGCCTTTTACGATGCGTCGATGGCGCGCAGCGACGGTCGGCCCGCCATTCCGGTGATCTGGGGCACCGATGCGGTGCACGGCAACAACAACATCCCCGGTGCGACGCTCTTCCCGCATAATATCGGCCTTGGCGCGACGCGCGACCGCGACCTGATGCGCGAGATCGGTCACGTGACCGCGATCGAGACCGCCGCCGCCGGGATCGACTGGACCTTCGCGCCGACGCTCGCGGTGGTTCGCGACGATCGCTGGGGCCGCACCTATGAGAGCTATTCGGAAGAACCCGCGGTCCAGGCCGATTTTGCCGGCGCGGTGATCGAGGGCGTACAGGGCAAGGTCGGCACCAGGGATTTCCTTGCCCCCGACCGCGTGATCGCGACGACCAAGCATTTCCTCGGCGACGGCGGCACCGGCGGGCGCGACCAGGGTGATGCGCTGATCCCCGAAACGGCGCTGCGCGACATTCATCTCGGTGGCTACCCCGCCGCGATCGAAGCCGGCACCCAGTCGGTGATGGCGAGCTTCTCGAGCTGGAACGGCGCCAAGATGCACGGCAACAAGAGCCTGCTGACCGGCGTGCTCAAGGACCGGCTCCATTTCGACGGCTTCGTCGTCGGTGACTGGAACGGCCACGGCCAGGTCGAGGGCTGTTCGAACGAGAGCTGCGCCGCTGCGATCAATGCCGGGCTCGACATGTTCATGTATTCGGGCAGCGGGTGGAAGACACTCTACGCCAACACGCTGAAACAGGCGCAGTCGGGCGAGATCTCCGCCGCGCGGCTCGATGACGCGGTCCGCCGCATCCTCCGCGTCAAGCTGCGCGCGGGCACGTTCGACCGCGGGCGGCCGTCGTCGCGCGCGCTCGCGGGCAAGATGGAGCGGATCGGCGCGGCCGACCATCGTGCGATCGCACGGCGGGCGGTGCGCGAATCGCTGGTACTGCTCAAGAACCAAGGCGGGCTGCTGCCGCTCAAACCCTCGGCCAACATCCTAGTCGCGGGTGGCGGCGCCGATGATATCGCACAACAGGCGGGCGGCTGGTCGCTGACCTGGCAGGGTAGCGGCCTTACCAATGCGAACTTCCCCAATGCCCAGTCGATCTGGTCGGGCATCGACGCGGCGGTCAAGGCGGCGGGCGGCATCGCGACGTTGTCGGCGAACGGCAGCTTCGCGAAGAAGCCCGATGCGGCGATCGTCGTGTTCGGCGAACAGCCCTATGCCGAGTTCAAGGGCGACCGCCCGACGCTCGACTATAGCCCCGACGACAAGACCGATCTCGCGCTGCTCCGCAAGCTCAAGGCGGCGGGCGTGCCGGTGGTGGCGGTATTCCTCTCCGGACGGCCGCTCTGGGTGAACGCCGAGCTCAATGCCGCCGATGCGTTCGTCGCGGCGTTCCTGCCGGGCAGCGAGGGCGGCGGCGTCGCCGACGTGCTGTTCCGCACCAAGGACGGGCGCATCGCGAACGACTTTCGCGGCAAGCTCAGCTTCTCCTGGCCCAAACGCCCCGATCAATATGTGCTCAACCGCGCGGACCCCGGCTATGACCCGCTGTTCGCCTATGGCTATGGGTTGAGCTACGCGAAGCCGGGCACCGTCCCGAAGCTCGACGAGACGCGCCCCGCCGGACTCGCCGTGGCATCGAGCGGCATCGTGTTCGGCAAGGGTCGCGTCCCCGAAGGCTGGTCGCTCGTCCTCGCCGAACAGGGGCAGTCGAAAGTCCGCCTCCTTGGCGTCAATGCGACGACGACGAACCGGCGGCTTACCGCCTCGGCGGTCGACCGCCGCCGCCAGGAGGATGCACGCAGCCTCGTCTGGTCAGGCGGTGCGGCCGAGGCACGCATCGAGGCGGATCGTCCGCTCGATCTCACGCGGGAGAGCAATGGCGAATTGAGCCTCGTCGTCGACCTGCGCGTCGATCGCGCCGCCAGCGTACCCGTCACGCTCGGTATGGTCAGCCATGACGGCGCTACGGTGACCGTCCCGATCACCAGGACGCTCGCGACCGGTACGCCGGGCGAATGGCGCCAGGTCGTCGTGCCGCTGCAATGCTTTGCCAAGCGCGGTGTCGACATGGCGGATGTCACCGCACCCTTCGTGCTCGCGACCGACGGCGCGCTTGGGGTGTCGGTATCCGACGTGAGGATCGATTCGGCGCCGGTGCCGATGACCCAGTGCGGCGACTGAGGTCGATCGGCGTCGCGGCCGCCTAGACGGCGTTCGCGTCCAGCGGCGTCGTCCGCGGTTGGAGGCGGAATGGATCGAACCCCTGCGGCAGCCCGACGCTGACGGGATTCGGCAGGATCCGCCCTACCCGCGTCGCCGCGGCGACGACGTCGGGCGCGGTCCGGACCGCGTCGTCGACCGGGTCCGTCAACCGGTCGAGCGGCGTCGTCGTTGCGGAGCCGGTCGGCTGGACATAGCGCAGCGCCCAGTCGCGGGTCGTCTCGTCGGCAAGCCGGCGGATGACGAGCGCGCGCGCCGCGGCCTGGTCGCCCCGACAGACATACATCTGCATCGCGGCGCCCGGCACCAGCGCTTCGTCCAACAGCACCTCTGCGGTGACGGGTTCGGCGGCAGCGCTCTGTCCAGTCCGGGCGAGCGCACAGGCCTGCCAGGCTTTGACGAGCAGGACGGACGCGCGGTTGACGTTGCTCCCGTATCGTTTCGCCCGATCGAGAAAGACGTCGGCGCGCGTGAGGACCTGCGGCCAGTCGGTCTCCATCGCCGCCAGCTGCAGATAGGCGCCGTCGAGATTGAGGCCATTGCCCTGGTCGTCGGCCGGCACGGTCGTCGCGACCCTGGCCAGCAATGCCCGCGCCTCGTCATAGCGCCCCTGATGCGCCAGCGCCCTGGCGACAATCGGCGCGAGGAACACGCCCTCGCCCCGCGGCGCGCCCGCGGCACGCGCTTCCACGGGCACCGCCGCTCCGGTGTCGATCGCGTCGAACATCGGCACAAACAGGCCGAGCACCGCGGGATACGCCTCGAGGCGGGAGAGGCGACGCGCATAGGGCGTAGCGGTGTCGAAATCGGCAGCCGCCGCCCAGTCGCCGCGCAACTCGTCGAGGTAGCGCCGCGACTGGGCGGCAAGATCGGCACCGGCCCACTCGGCGATCCGCGGCCAGAGCGGCGCATAGCGTCGGTCGATATACAAGGTGAGGAGATCATCCGGATCGCCGATCGTCGTGACGAGGTTTACCGCCTCGTCAGTCGCTGCGCCTGGCGACATCCGCATCGCCTCGCGCGTGCGGGACAAGGCTGCGGTCGAGCGTTCGGGCGCGAGCCCCGAACTGAAGCCGATCTCGCCAAGCCGGGCGTTGAGCCGGTCTGCCCGGCTCCGGTCGCCGATCTCGGTCAAACGCCCCGTCAACGCCATGACGACGTAGCGGTCGAAATGCCGCGTCATCTCAGGCGCGAGCCGGCTGGCCTGGAGGAGGAGATCCGCGGCGCGCTGCGGCGAACCGGAAAAGGTATAGATGCCCGTCGCGACGAGTTTCGGCCGCGGATCATCCGGCAGAAGCCGCAGCGCCTCCTCGATCGCCGCGACCGCGGGGCCGGTCGCCTGCGCGCTTGCGAGAACACCGGCCCGCACCGTCTGCACCATGCCGCGCAGCGGCGTCGGCCGCGGCAGTTTGGCAAGGACCGCATCGAGCCGGGCGATGTCGGGCGATCGCCCGGCAATCGCCGACGCCGCCTCCGCCATCACCGCGCGATCTGCGGGATCGGTCGTCATCGCTAGGGGATCTGCGACCTGGGCGCGGGCCAGTCCTGGGGTCATGCCATAAGCCATCGTCGCGGCGACCGCGGTTAGCGCCATTCCAGATCTGAAAACCGGTCTCATGCTGTTCCCCTCTGCACAGATCCGAGCACAGGGGGCGCAGACTGTCCATCGCTCCACCTCCGACTTTTTTTGACGTCGAGTCGCGGCACCGATGAAAGCGCGAGGATGCGGACTGCGCGCGCGCTGCGGCAACCGGCAGCGCGTACAGTCAGGGCGAGCGACGCTGATCACGGATCGCCGCGGTTATCGGCTGCCTTAACTGGCATCGGCTGCGCGCGAGCGGATCAAACGCCGAGATGGATCATGCCCGGACGGTCCAGCTGACGATCCTCAAGAACGGAACCTTTGCTGGCTCCACCACTGACGTGGTTTCGACTCGCCGAGCGCCAGCCCCTCAGGCGGGGTCCGCGCTGCCCTGTTCGGTGATCGGATGGAGCGAGGCGCGCACGTTGACCGACGTCAGCTCCTGTTCGATCCAGTCGACACAATCGCTGATCTTCGCGCCGACCAGCGCATTGCCGCCTTCGTCCGCGATGCGCAGCGCCTCCTCGAGGAGGAAAGCCATCGACCTCAGTCGAGCAACCGTCTGCGCGTAACTCTGCATCGCTCAATCCCTTGATCGTGATCATGACGATATCAGAATTGCGTGCGATTTGAAGGGTCAATGACGGTGTCGGATTGGGACTTTTGGCTTAGACCGTCGATTATCTCGGTCCCGCCCTATGGCGCGGCAGCCGCCTGATACCTATTTTTTCCGAGTTAGGGCGGATTCCGGCGTGGCGACGCAACCGGTTCCGTGGCGATCCGTTCGTTAGCGGATCAGGGAGCTTTAGATCTTTATGAACAGCAATGACGGATTTCCCGTATCGCGCCGTGGCGTGATCGCGGGTGGCGTAGCGACCGCGACCCTGACCGGGACCCCGGTGGGTGCGCAGGTTGCGGCACCGCAACAGACCCCGCCGACGACGATGCCGGTGACGCTCAAGGTCAATGGCCGCAATACCCTGATCGAGGTCGATACGCGGACGACCCTGCTCGACGCGCTGCGCGAGACGATGAAGCTGACGGGCACGAAGAAGGGCTGTGATCACGGCCAATGCGGCGCCTGCACGGTCATCGTCGAGGGCCGGCGGATCAACAGCTGTCTGACGCTCGCGGTGATGCACGAGGGCGACTCGATCACCACGATCGAGGGTCTGGGCACGCCGGAGAAGCTGCACGCGATGCAGGCCGCCTTCGTCAAGCATGACGGCTATCAGTGCGGCTATTGCACGCCGGGCCAGATCTGCTCCGCGGTCGCGACGCTCAACGAGATCAAGGAAGGCATCCCAAGCCATGCCACCGGCGACATCGCCGCCAAGCCGAAGGTGACGACCGCGGAGCTTCAGGAGCGGATGAGCGGCAATATCTGTCGCTGCGGCGCCTATTCGAACATCATCGACGCGATCCACGACGTCGCCGGCACGGAGCGCATGGCATGAAGGCCTTTACCTTCGAACGCGCCAAGACCGCGAGTGCCGCCGCGGCAGCCGCCGTCCGCACTCCTGGCGCCAAGTTCATCGCGGGCGGGACCAACCTGCTCGACCTGATGAAGCTGCAGATCGAGACGCCGCAGCATCTGATCGACGTCAACGGCCTCGATCTCGATACGATCGCACCGACCAGCGACGGCGGCCTGCGGATCGGTGCGCTGGTTCGCAACACCGACCTCGCCGCCGACGCCCGCGTCCGCAAGGATTACGGCGTGCTCAGCCGGGCACTGGTGTCGGGCGCGTCCGGCCAGTTGCGCAACAAGGCGACCACCGCGGGCAATCTGTTGCAGCGGACCCGCTGCCCCTATTTCTACGACACGACCAAGCCCTGCAACAAGCGCCAGCCCGGCAGCGGCTGCGCGGCGATCGGCGGCTTCAACCGCAATCTCGCGGTCATGGGGACCAGCGATGCCTGCATCGCGACGCACCCGAGCGACATGGCGGTCGCGATGCGAGTGCTCGATGCGACCGTAGAGACGGTCAATTCGGCGGGCCAGACGCGCGCCATCCCGATCGCCGACTTCCACCGGCTGCCGGGCACCACGCCGCATATCGAGACCGCGCTTGCCCCGGGTGAGCTGATCACCGCGGTCACGTTGCCAAAGCCGATTGGCGGCACGCACATCTATCAGAAGGTGCGCGACCGTGCCTCTTACGCGTTCGCTTTGGTGTCGGTCGCGGCGGTCGTCCAGCCCGATGGTCGCGGGCGCCTTGCCTTTGGCGGCCTTGCGCACAAGCCGTGGCGGGTCGAAGCTGCCGAGGCGCAACTGCCCAAGGGTGCCAAGGCCACGGCCGCGGCCGTTCTGGCTGGCGCCCGCACGACGTCGCAAAATGCATTCAAGCTGCCGCTGATCGAACGCACGATCCACGCAGTGCTCGAAGAAGCGAAGGCCTGATCGCCATGAAGTTCGACACCCCCGCAACGACCAACCCGATCGACCGCATGAAGGTCGTCGGTCAACCGGTCGACCGCATCGACGGCAAGCGCAAGACCACCGGAACGGCGCGCTATGCCTATGAACGCAACGACGCCGCACCTAGCGCGGTCTATGGCTATATCGTCGGCGCGGCGATCGCCAAGGGCCGGATCGAGCGGATCGATTCCGCCGAAGCCAAGGCTGCACCGGGCGTGCTCGCCGTCGTCACGCATGAAAATGCCGGTACGGTGGCCAAGGCGCAGGCGCATACCGCGCGCATGCTCGCGGGACCTGACGTCCAGCATTTCGACCAGGCGGTCGCGATCGTGGTCGCATCGACGTTCGAACAGGCACGCGCCGCCGCCAAGCTGGTCCGCGTCACCTATGCCCGCAGCGCCGGGAAATTCGATCTTGCCGCGGAGAAGTCCGCCGCGGTGAAGCCGAAGGACGGCAAGCCCGATACGGCGATCGGCGACTTCGCCGGCGCCTTTGCCAAGGCCCCGGTCAAGCTCGACCAGACCTATACCACGCCCGATCAGAGCCATGCGATGATGGAACCGCATGCGACGACCGCTGCATGGACCGGGTCGAAGCTGACGCTGTGGACCTCGAACCAGATGCTCAACTGGGCGGTGCGCGACATGAGCGAGACGCTCGGCATCCCCAAGGAGGACATTCACGTGCTGTCGCCCTTCGTCGGCGGCGGCTTCGGGTCGAAGCTCTGGATCCGCAGCGATGCGGTGATGGCCGCGCTCGCCTCGCGCGCGATCGGTGGCAAGCCGGTTAAGGTCGCGCTGACCCGTCCGCAGATCATGAACAACACCACGCACCGGCCGGCGACGATCCAGCGTCTGCGGATCGGCGCGCGCAAGGACGGCACGATCACCGCGATCGCGCATGAAAGCTGGTCGGGCGATCTTCCCGGTGGCGGACCCGAGACCGCGCCGAACGTCACCCGGCTGCTCTATGCGGGCGCGAACCGGATGACCGCGACGCGGCTCGCGACGCTCGACCTTCCCGAGGGCAACGCGATGCGCGCCCCCGGCGAGGCGGTCGGGCTGCTCGCGCTCGAGGCGGCGATGGACGAGCTTGCCGAGACGCTGAAGATGGATCCGGTCCAGCTGCGCATCGTCAACGATACGCAGGTCGATCCCGAATCGCCCAAGCGCGCCTTCTCGCACCGCGATCTCGTCGGCTGTCTCAGGACGGGCGCGGAGCGGTTCGGCTGGAACAAGCGCAATCCCGTGCCGGGCCAGGTCCGCGAAGGCCGCTGGCTCATCGGCATGGGCATGGCATCCGCCTTCCGCGACAATGTCACGATGAAGTCGGGCGCGCGCGTCGGCATCGACAAGAAGGGCGTTGTCACCGTCGCCACCGACATGACCGACATCGGCACCGGCAGCTACACGATCATCGCGCAGACCGCGGCCGAGATGATGGGCGTGCCGCTCGACAAGGTGATCGTCCTGCTCGGTGACAGCAGCTTCCCCGTCTCGTCCGGTTCGGGCGGCCAATGGGGCGGCAACAGCTCGACCGCGGGCGTCTATGCGGCCTGTTCGGCGCTGCGCGACAGCGTCGCCCGCAAGCTCGGCTTCGACCCCACCGACATCGTCTTCGAGGACGGCAAGGTGAAGTCGGGCAACCGCAGCGTCTCGCTGGCCGAGGCGGCGGGCGATGCGGGCCTGTCGGCCGAGGATTCGATCGAGTTCGGCGATCTGACCAAGACCTATGCGCAGTCGACCTTCGGCGCGCATTTCGTCGAGGTCGCGGTCGATTCGGCGACCGGCGAGGTTCGGGTACGCCGGATGAGCGGTGCGTTTGCCGCCGGGCGAATCCTTAACCCCAAGTCGGCGCGCAGCCAGGTCATCGGCGCGATGACCATGGGCGTCGGTGCGGCGCTGATGGAAGACGCGGTCGTCGACAAAAGGTTCGGCTATTTCGTCAATCACGACATGGCCGAATATCATGTCCCGGTTCATGCCGACGTGCCCTATCAGGACGTGTTCTTTATGGACGAGACCGACGCCAAGTCGTCGCCGATGAAGGCCAAGGGTGTCGGCGAGCTCGGCATCTGCGGCGTCGGCGCCGCGGTCGCGAATGCGGTCTACAATGCCTGCGGCGTCCGGATCCGCGAATATCCGCTGACGCTCGACAAGGTGATCAAGGGCATGCCGCCCGTCGCCTGACGGTCCGTCCTGCCGCCCTTGCAGACGATCCCGCCGTATCGCAGACATCGAACCGATGATCTGCGGTGCGGCGGTGTCGTTTCGGGCTTCGTCGCGGCCCGCGGGTTCGACGGAGAGAGTTAGCGATGCCGCTTTATGCCCTGGGCGACAAACGCCCCACCTGCCACCCGACCGCCTGGGTCGCGCCAAGCGCCGATCTGATCGCCGATGTCCAGCTGGGCGAGGCGGCGAGCGTCTGGTTCGGTGCGGTCGTCCGTGCGGACAATACGCCTATCGTCATCGGCGCGCGCAGCAATGTTCAGGAGGGCGCGATGCTCCATTCGGATCCCGGCGCGCCGCTTCGGATCGGCGAGGACTGCACGATCGGCCATCACGCCATCCTCCACGGCTGCACCGTGGGCGACCGGTCGCTGATCGGCATGGGGGCGATCCTGCTCAACCATGCAGTGATCCCGGAGGACTGCATCGTCGGCGCCGGCGCTCTCGTCACCGAGGGCAAGACCTTCCCCGCGGGCAGCCTGATCATCGGCAGCCCGGCGCGTGCGGTCCGGCAGCTCGATGCGCAGGCGATCGCGGCGCTCCGCGTCTCCGCCCGGCATTATGTCGAGAAGGCCCGCGCCTGCGCAACCGAACTGACGCGTATCGACTAGCCATGAGCACCGGATCCCGGGACATCGCCTGGGATCCGGCGCCGTTGTGTCAGCCGGCGACCCACTTGGTGACGGCGGGACGCAGCTGGTCGGCGGCGGCCTTGCGGACCGCGATCGTCGACAGCGACCGCGTCACGCCGCCCCGTGACGAGGCGGGCAGATATTTGTCCGCAAAGGCGCTGATCTTGCCCGGCATCGCAGGATCGTTCGAGCCCGCGCCGAGCCCGACGATATAACCCGATCGCGTGCTCGCCTCGAGGAAGCTCTCGACCAGCTCACGGTTCGCCACCGCCCAGTCGAACGCCAGGTCGGGATGCGCCCCCGCGACGGCGCGGAGCAGCCCGGCCTTTTGCGGCGCGGAGATCGTGTCGGTCTTGAGCAGCGCGAGCGCCCGCCCCGCGGTTGCAGGATCGCGCGCGACCCCGAGCAGCGTCACGAACCGGTTCTTGGCGACCGGGCTCTTCTCCGCCTTGGCAAGCGCGAGCAGCGCGTCCCATTCCGCCGGGGTCGCATTGACGGCATACGTCGACAGGATCGGCTGGCGGATGGCCGGCGGGATCGCGGTCGGATCGGTCGCCAGCGCCGCGACATAGCGCCGCGCGCGGTCCGCGACGCCCGTATCGCCATTGGTGCCGAGCCGCCCGACCAGCGTCTCGCGCAAATTGCTCGTCAGCGGCGATTCGCCCGGTTTAGCCTCGAAGCCGATCCGCGCGAGCACGGGGCCGAGGATCGCGACCGACCGCGCGCGCAGCGGCGCCTCGAGCGGGGTGTCGTCGTACAGCCCGGTGATCCGCCCGAGCGCGCCTGCGACTGACGACCATTCGAGCGGATCCGCGTCCGGCCCGACCTTGTCCATCACCGCAAAGTAGCGCGACAGGTCCTGATAGCCGCCGGCCGCGAGTGCGAAATCATCGCCCAGCGTGCCCAGCCGGTCGGCGAGGTCTAGTCTGGCATAGTCGCGGACGATCGCGGCATGCCCCGCATCGTCGTACATCACGCGGGTATAGCTGCCCTTGCCGCGGTTGAGGACGACCGTACCGCATCCCCGGATCGTGACTCGCGACGGCGCCGCGCCGGTGACGATCGTCGCCGTCTGCGCACCGCCGAGATTGCCCACGACCAGCGGCACGTGCCAGGTCTGCGGCGTCTTCGATGCCGCATCCAGCCCGAACCGGCCCTGCGTCAGCGTGGCGGTGGTGACGCCGCCGTTGCAGGTCGCGCCCGTCATCGTCACCAGCGGCACGCCGCCCTGCAGGGTGAAGTCGTGCGCGATCTCG
Organism: Sphingomonas sp. CFBP 13706; assembly: GCF_014842355.1. Classification (NCBI taxonomy): domain Bacteria; kingdom Pseudomonadati; phylum Pseudomonadota; class Alphaproteobacteria; order Sphingomonadales; family Sphingomonadaceae; genus Sphingomonas; species Sphingomonas sp. CFBP 13706. The sequence goes on along the minus strand of NZ_JACYVM010000008.1, from coordinate 152,555 downwards.
GCGACCGGCTTGCCCGCGGCTGCGGACAATTCGGCCCAGAGCTGTTCGGTGACCGTGTTGCCGTATTTATACTTGGCCATGTAGCTGCGGATGCCCTTGCGGAACACGTCGGGGCCGAGCGTCGATTCGAGCATGCCGATCACGGCCTGCCCCTTCGAATAGGTGATGCCGTCGAACGCTTCGCCAATCTGGTCGACGGTCTCGACCTTGCGGATGATCGGGTGCGTCGCGGACGTTGCGTCGATCCCCATCGCCCCCTCGCGCTCGCCCGACACCGCGGCCGCCTCGGATTTCCACGCTGGCACGAGCACGCCGCTCGACTTGCCCTCCATCCACGATGCGAACCCCTCGTTCAGCCACAGATCGTCCCACCACGCCATGGTGACGAGATCGCCGAACCACTGGTGCGCCATCTCGTGCGCGACGACGGTGTAGATACGCTGCTTCGCGCTCTCGGTCGCGCGCTTGGGATCGAACAGCAGCTCGTTCTCGAAATAGAAGATCGCGCCCCAATTCTCCATCGCGCCGAAAAACTGGCTCGATCCCGGCCCCGCGATCATGTCCATCTTGGGCAGCGGATAGGGCTGGCCGAAATAGTCGTTATAATAGGCCAGCAGGTCCTTCGCGGCGGCGAGCGCATAGTCGCCCTGATCGACGACGCCCTTGCGGCTGATGATGCCGATCTCGGTCTTGCCGGCCATCAGCGTCTTGCGCTCCATGTCCCCCATGCCGAGGAACAGCAGATAGCTCGACATCAGCGGCGTCTCGCCGAATTTGTAGAGCTGCGTGCCGTCCGCCTGCTTCGTGATCGCCGTCGCAGGCATGTTAGAGAAGGCCAGCTGAGCGCCCGGCGCGACTGCGGACAGACGGAACTTCGCCTTGAACGCGGGCTCGTCCCACATCGGTGCGAACCGGCGCGCGTCGGGGGCCTCGAACTGCGTCGCGAGCATCCGCGACGACGAGCCGTCGGCATTGGCATAGTCGATCGCGAACAGCCCGGACGCAGACTGGTTGATCTTGCCCGTCCAGGCAAAGGCCAGGCTGTGCCGCCCGACGCTCGCCGCCGCTGGCAGCGTCACCGTGAGCAGCTGCGCGGCAGCGTCCGCCTTCACGGTGGCCGCGCGGCCGTCGAACGTCGCCGAAGTGACGTCGAGATCCGCCGCGTTCAACTGGATCGTCCGGGTCGCCTGCTTGACGTCGATGGTCACCGTCTCGGTCCCGCTGAACGTCATCGCCTTCGCGTCCGGGCGTACCTGGATATCGTACAGGATCGGCACGACGCTGCGCGGCAACTGACCTGCGGCAAGCGCGGGCGCAGACACGGACAGCGCCAGCAAGGCGGCAACGGCAAACTTCATGGCGGCACATCTCCGGAACATTCTATGCCGACCGCTCTAAGCATTTGCGGTCACATGGCAATCACACGTGACTGCCGCTCTAACCAGAGTGCTGGCGCAGCCGTTTCGGCTGCGCTATGAAACGCGCCATGACCGTACCCGCTATTCTAAAGAGCCTGCGCCTGCCCGTGATCGGGTCGCCGTTGTTCATCATTTCCGGACCCGACCTGGTAATCGCCCAGTGCAAGGCGGGCATCGTCGGATCCTTCCCCGCGCTCAATGCGCGACCGCAGGCGATGCTCGACGAATGGCTCCACCGGATCACCGAGGAACTGAGCGCGCACAACCGCGCCAATCCCGATCGCCCCGCCGCGCCGTTCGCCGTCAATCAGATCGTCCACAAGTCGAACGACCGGCTCGAACGCGATCTCGAAACCTGTGCCAAATGGCAGGTGCCGATCGTGATCACCTCGCTCGGCGCGCGCGAGGATCTTAACACCGCGGTGCATGGCTGGGGCGGTATCACGCTGCACGACGTCATCGATGACCGGTTCGCGCGCAAGGCGATCGAAAAGGGTGCCGACGGCCTGATCGCGGTCGCCGCGGGCGCCGGCGGCCATGCCGGACGACTGTCGCCCTTCGCGATCATCCAGGAGATTCGCCAGTGGTTCGACGGTCCGCTCGCGCTGTCGGGCGCGATCGCGACCGGCGACGCGGTACTTGCCGCGCAGGCGATGGGCGCCGATTTCGGCTATATCGGCTCGCCCTTCATCGCGACCGTCGAGGCGAATGCCGATCAGGCCTATAAGGACGGTATCGTCGCAGGGCGCGCGGCGGACATCGTCTATTCGAACCTGTTCACCGGCGTGCACGGCAATTACCTGCGCGCGTCGATCGTCGCGGCGGGGATGGATCCCGATGCGCTGCCCGAGGGTGATCTGAAGACGATGAACTTCGGCGCCGGCGCGAATGCCGAAGGCGGATCGAAGCCCAAAGCATGGAAGGATATCTGGGGATCGGGCCAGGGGATCGGCGCGGTCACCGCAGTCGAGAGCGTCGCCGACCGCGTCGACCGGCTCGAGCGCGAATATCGCTCGGCACGCACCCGGCTCGGCCTCGTCTAGGCCAGGCTCGTCTGACGGTACGCCCCGCCAGCGGCATTAGAGGACGCGGGCGAGGCGATCCTGCATCGACAGGGCGGGGCTCGCGGCGGGCCGTGGCGCATCGAGCGCGGCGTCGAGCAGCGCGACGCGCCGGTGTAGCTGCATGCTCGCGGTGATCAACGCCCTCGCGCTGGACGGAAACGCCGCGAGCATCGCGTCGTCGGTTACCGGTGCCTCGCCGAGCCGCCGCGCCGGGTCCAGCGCCTCGTCCCGCGTTAGCTCGCCCGCCTGGACTGCGCGCTGCGTCAGCAGCCACGCGAGGACATGCAGCAACCGGGTCGTGACCTTGAGCGATTCGCAGCTCAGGCTGACGCGGACGAGCGGTTCGAGCCCATCCCGGTCGGTCCGTCCCGTATCGTCGAAATAGGCTCGCGCCTCTTCGGCCAACCGCATCGCCTCACGGTACAGCGCACCGATCATGCGGTCTTGCAGGGGCAGTTCGGGCGGTCGTCCAATCATCTTGCCCGACTGCCATAGTGGCAACCCCGCGCCCATCGCGAAAACGCACCGATGCGCCAGGATGTGTCCCGAAACGCGCCGCTCCGATCGATCGCCCGATCTGCAATATGACGTGATCTGAGGGCACTGGCCGAAATGACGCCCCGTTGCCGCGGCTGCTCGGACGGGTCAGGCGATGATGTCGGGGATCAACTGGTCCTCGAACGCGGCAATTTCGTCGCGCAGCCGCAGCTTGCGCTTCTTGAGCCGGGCGATCTGCAGCTGGTCGGGAACGGTGAGCGACCAGAGCGCGGCGATCGCCGAATCGAGGTCGCGATGCTCGGTCCGGATTTCGTCCAGCCGGACCCTGATCTGTGCCTCGTCCACCATCATGTCCTTCGCCCACCCCTGCTACGCGGTCCTTAGCAAATGCATGGCATTGCGCGAGCACCAAAAACTGCCCGACGCGCGCCGTCCGTGGTCACAGGACTCGGCCCGTCGCACGCGACGGCTCGCCCGGTCGATTCACCAATCTTCGTTAAAGACTTTTAGCTGGGGCGATGGTTTACTCAGCACCCCAACACGAATGCAGAAGGAGTTTTTCCACCATGCAAACGACGCACCAGGCTGCGCTGGAAACCAAGCATCAAATGCTCGACCGCCGGATTTCCGAAGAGGTACACCGGCCCATGCCCGACGCGCTGGCGCTCGCAGGATTGAAGAAGCAGAAGCTTCGCCTGAAGGAAGAACTCGCCAACCTCTAGACCCCACGCCGTTCGTGGCGGCGGGCGATCGGCCTGTCGTCACGCGGTTCCGGCTTTTCCGATTCCTTCCCCCTCGGGAAAGCCGGACTGGCGGGGTGCCGGACACACCACCACCGCCTCTTCAGTCAGCCCCTCTATTCAACCGTCACCGACAACCTACCGCTGCCCGGCTCCACCGGACGACGTCACCGCGACCGCGGCTCCCGGAACACGATCGGCTTGGCAAAAGTCGGCGTCGTCTGCCCCTGCCCGACCGACTTGCGCGCCTTCATCGGGTCGATCGTCTCGTCGAGCGCGATTCCCAGACGGCCCTGCGTGCACCACGCCACCCGTCCGGTAACCTCACCAATCCCACGCAGGTCGATCGTGACCGGCGTATCAACAGCGAGCGGCCGATCGAACTCGATCATCAGCCCGCCTTCGGACAGGTTGCGGACCCGCACCTCGTACACACCCGCACCGTCAGCATAGCTGAACCGCGCGATCATCAGCAGACTGTCACGGACCGGCCGGTTCTGGCCCGGGTCTGCGCTATCCTCGACGGACTCCCCGGCGCCGGCCCCTGCCGCACCCTCGGCGCCCAACGACCCTTGGTTTCTCATGTCCATCCGTATTCCTGTGTCCCGACGTCGAGATATGCGTCGCATATATCAGAAGGCGGACCACGTGCCTATGCGCTGTTCGCCGACCCGATATCAGTCCTCGCGGGAGATTTTTTCGTTGCGCTCGTGGCGTTCCTGCGCCTCCACGGTCATCGTCGCGATCGGCCGCGCCTCGAGGCGTGCCAGGCTGATCGGTTCGCCCGTGACTTCGCAATAGCCATATTCGCCATCGTCGATCCGGCGGATCGCCGCCTCGATCTTCGAGACGAGCTTGCGCTGGCGATCCCGGGTCCGCAGTTCGATCGACCAGTCGGTTTCGCTCGACGCACGGTCGGTCAGATCCGCCTCGCGCAGCGAATCGACCTGCAATTGCGACAAGGTTTCCTGCGATTCCCGCAGGATAGCGTCCTTCCACTGCTGCAGCTTCTGCCGGAAATAGGCCTGCTGACGCAGGCTCATGAACGGCTCATCGGCCGTCGGTCGATAGCCGTCGGCATCATTGGCTGCTGCAAGATTGGTACCGTGCTCGTCTACGCGATTCATTACCGTTGCCATACCACTCTCCCTCTGGCCGGTCGGCGCGAAAAGCCGCGTCTCGAAGCCACCCCCAAATGGTGAAAGGGCCTATAGTCTTACGTGTTCCGGACCACAAGCGAGCAGACTTGCGCTTGGATCGATAATGAAGACACATTCTTGCGTACCGATGCATCCGGGTTACACCGCCCGCCTACGGCCTCAGCGAGTCCCGGGAATCGGCCCGCCGCCATGATCCTGGATGCGACAACTGTCCCGCCACGGCACGGTCTGCGTATTGAGTGCCCCGCCCGTCGCGATATTGTAAGAATGACCACCAGATCACGTCATGGGCGCTTGCGCTTAACGCTTTGTTTTGCGCTTTGTGCGAACACGGCGTCCGAGTGCCGTGAACGCGATCCGACGTCGTCTGCGCGTCGGCAACGAGAGAGACTTTGAGTATGTCGGTGCGGATGGCCTTGGCCAAATTATGCGCGTGTGCCTGCGGAGGCGCGATCATCGGAGGCGGCGCCGTCCATGTCGCCGAGCGTCCGAAGCGCACGATTCAGGCCAAGACGATGACCAAGCGCGTTGTCCCCCGCCAGATTGGCGCCGTCGCCCGTCCGCGCATCCGTCGCGTCGTCACGACACGCACTACCGCCTGCGCGCCGGCCATGGTGACGGTCGCCAACGCGCCCCCGGTCCCCGTGGGGTTCGCCGACCCGTTCGTGGGCGGCGCCGGCAGCCCGACCGCCGTGCCGGTAAACAGCGGCGGCGGCTTTTTCGGCGGCGGCGGCCCGGGTGGCGGCTTTGGCGGCGGCGGCTTTGGCGGCGGTTTCTTCGGCGGCGGCGGCTCGGGCGGCAGCATCGTCATCTCGTCGACTTCGAGCGGGGGCTCGTCGAGCACGAGCGGCGGTTCATCGAGCACGAGCGGTGGATCGACTTCTAGCGGTGGCGTCAGCAGCACCTCGTCGACCGGCGGGTCATCCACGGGCGGATCATCGACAGGCGGATCGTCGTCCAGCACCGGCGGCGCGTCGGTGTCGAGCACCTCGTCGTCCGCCAGCGGCGGGAGCAGCGGTAACGTATCCTCCTCGTCGAGCGGGAACGTCTCGTCGTCGTCCAGCGGTAACGTATCCTCCTCATCCAGTGGCAACGTTTCGTCGTCGTCGAGCGGGAACGTGTCTTCCTCGTCCAGCGGCAACGTCGCCTCGTCGACCAGCAGCAGTTCGGGCGGCAACGTGTCGTCGACCAGCAGCGGATCAAGTTCGACCTCGTCGTCGAGCTATGGATCGAGCAGCGCCGGCTGGAGCAGCAATGGCGGCTGGAGCTCGAACGGCGGCTGGCATGGCTCAAACGGCGGCGGCAATGGCAGCACCGGCTCAAGTGGCGGGCCACCCGCCCCGGTTCCGGCACCCCCGATGGTGCTGCTGTTCGGCGCAGCGGNGGAGCAGCAATGGCCCGCAACAACGTGTGGCGGTCCTTTTCAACTATCGGGTGGCAATGATCAGGCGTTCTTGAGCGCCGTCTCGATGTCCGCAATCGGATGCCCGGTGAGATCCTTGGCGAGCTCGCCCGCCAGCCTGCTGCTGACGGCCTTGTGGTAATGTTTGCGCATCTCGCCCAGCGTCTTGGGCGGTGCGACGATGACGAGCGAATCGAAGTCGTTCTTCAACGCACGCGTCTTGAGCAGCTCGGCTGCGTCGGCGGCGAACCGGTCTTCCTCGATCTGATGGAAATCGGTGGGTTCGACCGAGCTCTGCGCGGCACCCTGCGGGGACGAGGCGCGGCCGGCCGAGTCGGTCGCCTGGTCGCGGGTCGCGGGGTTCTCCTGCTCGACCGCCTCTTCGACAACCAGGTTCGGAAAGGCGGCATCGCCCTCGTTGCGCAGGAACAACATCTTGCGGCCATCGGCGACCATGACGACGGACTTGTGCGGAAGATCCACGGGCTTTCTCCTCTTTGATCTGTGCCTCTGCCCTCCCCAACGTCCCGCGGGCGCACCGGGTTGCGCGCGCTTGCCGGCCTCGGCATAGCCTAGCGCCATGCATGATATCCGTCTGATCCGTGAAAACCCCGCCGCGTTCGACGCAGCCCTCGCCCGCCGCGGCGCTGCCCCCGCCAGCGATCGGCTCGTCGCCCTCGACGAGCGCCGCCGTACGACGATCGCCGAAGCGCAGGCCGCGCAGACCCGCCGCAACGAGCTGTCCAAGGCGATCGGCCAGGCCAAGGCGCAGAAGGACGAGCCGCGCGCACAGGCGTTGATGGCCGAGGTCGCCGCGCTGAAGGCCGCGTTGCCGACGCTTGAGGCCGACGAGGCGGCGCTGACCGCCGAGCTCGATGCGGCGCTCGCGGCGATCCCCAATCTGCCCGCATCGGACGTCCCTGCGGGTGTCGACGAGAGCGGGAATGTGCTCGTCCATGCACGTGGGACGAAGCCCGACTTCTCCTTCGCCCCGCGCGAGCATGATGTCGTCGGCCCGGCGATCGGGCTCGATTTCGAGACGGGCGTTGCAATGTCCGGTGCGCGTTTCACGCTGGTCCGCGGCCCCGCCGCCCGGCTGCAACGCGCGCTCGGTCAGTTCATGCTCGACCGGCTGACGCGCGATCACGGCTTCGAGGAAGTCGCGCCGCCGCTGCTGGTACGCGACGAGGCGGTGTTCGGCACCGGCCAGCTTCCCAAGTTCGCCGAGGACCTGTTCCGCACGACCGACGGCCGCTGGCTGATCCCGACCGCAGAGGTCAGCCTGACCAACATCGTGCGCCAACGGATCCTGACCGACGGCGAACTGCCGCTCCGCTTCGCCGCGCTGACGCCGTGTTTCCGCTCGGAGGCCGGCTCGGCCGGTCGCGACACCCGCGGCTATATTCGCCAGCATCAGTTCGACAAGGTCGAGATGGTCGCGATCGTCACCCCGGACCAGTCCGAGGCCGAGCACGAGCGGATGACGCAGTGCGCCGAGGGCGTTCTCGACGCGTTGCAGCTTCCGTTCAGGCGGATGCTCCTATGCGGTGGCGATATGGGCTTCACCGCGGCGCGCACCTATGATCTGGAAGTCTGGCTCCCCGGCCAGGCGCAGTATCGCGAGATCTCCAGCATCTCGACCTGCACCGATTTCCAGGCGCGGCGCATGAACGCGCGCTATCGCCCCGAGGGCGAGAAGGCGACGCGGTTCGTCCACACGCTCAACGGCTCCAGCCTCGCGGTCGGTCGCACGCTCGTCGCGGTGATCGAGAATTATCAGCAGGCGGATGGCGCGGTCGCGGTGCCGACCGTGCTCCAGCCCTATCTGGGCGGCCTTACCCTGCTCGAGCCCGCTGCCTGATGCGGATCCTGCTGACCAATGACGACGGCTATCACGCGCGCGGGCTGAAGGTGCTCGAGGCGATCGCCGCGACGCTGTCCGACGATGTCTGGGTGGTGGCACCGGCGGAGGAACAGTCGGGCGCGGGCCATTCGCTGACGCTGTCGCGACCGCTGCGCGTGCGCAAGTTCGCCGACAAGCGCTATGCCGTCGCCGGCACGCCGACCGATGCGGTGATGATGGCGCTGGCCCGCATCATGAAGGACAGCCCCCCCGACCTGATCCTGTCGGGGGTCAATCGCGGCGCCAACCTCGCCGAGGACGTGACCTATTCGGGCACCGTCTCCGCCGCGATGGAGGGTGCGCTGGCCGGGGTCCGGTCGATCGCGCTGAGCCAGGTCTATAGCCGGGAAGGCATGGGCGATTCGGTCCCGTTCGAGGTCGCGGCTGCCTGGGGCGAACGCGTCCTGCGCCCGCTGCTCGATGCGCCGCTCGCCCCCCGGACGCTCGTCAACGTCAACTTCCCCGTCGGCACAGCGGATGCGGTGCGCGGCATTCGCGTCGTCGGCCAGGGCCTGCGCGACTATGGCCGGTTGCAGATCGTCACCAACACCGACCCGCGCGGCTATGAGTATCACTGGTTCGCGCTCAGCGGCGCGGTCGAGACGCCGCTTCACGCGACCGATCTGGAGGCGATCGCCGACGGCTATATCTCGGTCACGCCGCTGCATCTCGATCTGACGCATGCCGAGTCGCTGGACATGCTGGGACGCGCCTACGCGTGACGCGCGCCGCCGCGATCCTGGGCGCGGCGCTGGCTCTCGCCGGGTGCATCCCGAGCGTCGACTCGCCGGTCCGGTCCGACCGCGGGCCGCCGCCGCAGTCGCTCGAACGGATCCAGCGCCTCCCACTCGCCGACCCGCAGGACCGGTCCGCGAACGACGCCCGCGATCGCAGCGACGCCGCCCGATCCGACACCTATGACGCTCCGCCGCGTCGGCGCACCTATCCGCGCCGCGCGGAGCGGCAGGACGCCAGCCCTGCCCCCACGCCTGTCCGGCGCGCCGATCGCACCCCCGTGCCCGTCTCGACGCTGCCGGCGCCGCGCCCCGCCTGGGAGGAGCGCCCGGTCGCGGCGGATGCGCAGCGCGTTGATCAATCACTCTATACGGTCCGCCCCGGCGATACGCTGCTCGCCATTGCCGAACGCTCGGGGGCGAGCAGCGAGGCGATCGCGCGCGCCAACGCGATCGAACCGCCCTTCACGATCCAGACGGGACAGCGACTGACCATCCCGGCAGGCCGCTATCACCTCGTCCGGCGCGGCGAGACCGGGATCGCGATCGCCCGCGCCTATGGGGTCGCCTGGTCGCGCATCGTTGCCGTCAACGCGTTGCTCGAACCCTATGTGCTGCGTGCGGGCCAGCGCATCGTCATCCCCGATACCGAAGGCGGCACCAGCCTTGCCGATCGGGCCGCCGCGTTCACGCTCGACGTCGACGACATCCTGACCGGCGGCGAGCCTGCGCTTGCGAGCAACCAGGCGCCGGTCCGCCCGACCCCGACCCCGCGACGCGTCCTGCCGCCGAGCGCGGTCGTCACCGCCCCGGTACGGCTCGCGGGCGGCGGCTTTCTCTGGCCGGTCGACGGCCGCGTCGTGAAGCGGTTCGGCCACGGCGCCAGCGGGGAACGCAATGACGGCATCAAGATCGCCACTCCCGTCTCGACCCCGATCCGCGCCACCGCCGACGGCGTCGTCGCCTATGTCGGCGACGGCATCGCCGCGCTCGGCGGGCTGGTGATCGTCAAGCATGGCGGCGGCTGGACCAGCGTCTATGGCCATGCCTCGAAACTCCTGGTCCAGCGCGGCCAGAGCGTGAAGCGCGGCCAGACGATCGCGCTGTCGGGCGATACCGGATTCGCCGATCGCCCCGAACTCCATTTCGAACTCCGCAAGGGCCGCACCCCGGTCGACCCGTCGTCGCAGCTGCCGCGAAGCTGATCCCCCCCGTTCAACGAACGAAAGCTCGCATGACGATTGGGGGCCGGGATGACGGACCGCACAACCGCTGCTAGTGGCTCTTCCATGACCTACCAGTCCGACCTGCTCACCACGCTGACCGCGCGCGGTTATGTCCACCAGATGACCGACGCCGCCGCGCTCGACGCGCTCGCCGGCAAGCAGGTCGTACCCGGCTATATCGGCTTCGACCCGACCGCGCCGTCGCTGCACGTCGGCAGCCTCGTCCAGATCATGCTGCTCCGCCGGCTTCAGCAGACCGGCCACAAGCCGATCGTCCTGATGGGCGGCGGCACCGGCAAGATCGGCGATCCGAGCTTCAAGGACGAAGCGCGCAAGCTGCTCGGCGAAGACGGCATCAAGGCGAACGTCGCCTCGATCCGCCGCATCTTCGAACGCTTCCTGACGTTCGGCGACGGCCCGACCGATGCGGTCATGCTCGACAATGCCGAGTGGCTCGACGCGCTCGAATATATCCCGTTCCTGCGCGACGTCGGCCAGCATTTCTCGGTCAACCGGATGCTCGCCTTCGATTCGGTCAAACTCCGCCTCGACCGCGAACAGTCGTTGAGCTTCCTCGAATTCAACTACATGATCCTCCAGGCCTACGACTTTCTCGAATTGTCGCGCCGCGCCGGATGCCGGCTGCAGATGGGCGGCTCGGACCAGTGGGGCAACATCGTCAACGGTATCGAGCTCTCGCGTCGGATGGACAGCACCGAAGTGTACGGCGTCACCACCCCGCTGATCACGACCGCGGATGGCGGCAAGATGGGCAAGACGATGTCGGGCGCGGTCTGGCTGCACGAGGATCAGCTGCCGCATTTCGATTACTGGCAGTTCTGGCGCAACACCGATGACCGCGACGTCGGCCGGTTCCTGCGGCTGTTCACCGACCTGCCGCTCGACGAGATCGCGCGGTTGGAAGCCCTCGAGGGTGCGGAGATCAACGCCGCGAAGGTCGTCCTCGCGAACGAGGCAACCGCGATGTGCCGCGGCCGCAATGCCGCCGAGCAGGCCGCGGAGACCGCGCGCAAGACCTTCGAGGAGGGCGCGTCGGGCGACGCCCTGCCGAGCCTGACCTGCACCGGGACCAGCATCGGCGTCGTCGAGGCGCTGGTCGGGCTCGGCTTCGTCGCATCGAATGGCGAGGCGCGACGCAAGATCGGCGAAGGCGCAGTCCGTGTCGACGGCGAACCGCTGCGCGACCCCGCAGCGACGATAGCCGTCGCCGCCCCGGTCCGCCTCAGCCTCGGCAAGAAGCGTCACGGGATGCTGCTGCCCGGCTGACCCGCCGGACCGGCACGGGCATGAACACCGCGTTAGGGATGGTTGGTGGCACGGGCTTCATGATGTCGGCCTAGCCCTCGACCGGGGCACAGCGGGGACCGACCAATGCCGAACCAAGCGACGTCTAGGCACGAGACGCGGTCTGAGCCGCGCGACGAGGTGATGCACCGCACGCGTGCGGCGGACAGCGCAGGCACCGAATTGAGGCTTACGTTGGTCAACGTCTCGCCAAGCGGCCTCATGGCGCGCTGCGACGGCGATCTGGACGCTGGCGAGCGGCTCCATGTCCGGATGCCGATCGTCGGCGACATCCTCGCGCATGTCCGCTGGTCGCTCGGCGGACGGATCGGCTGCGCGTTCGACCGGACGATCCCGCCCAAGGCCTATTACGGCATGCTCGCGGCGATGCTCCAGACCGGCTGACCGGACCGCCCGTCAGCCCGATCGCAGCAACGCGACCCCGGCATCGCGGTCGAACAGGTACAGCGCGGTGCGTGCCGCCTGCCCGCGCGGTCCCTCCAGCCCACCGTCGCGATCGATCAGCAGCCGCGCATCGTCATGCGCGCATTGCAGCAGGTCGGCCATCATGTCGGGCGTCGCGAGCCGGAACGCCATCTCGCCCGACTGTTTCGTACCCAGCAATTCGCCCGCGCCGCGCAACCGCAGATCCTCCTCGGCGATCCGGAACCCGTCATTGGTCTCGCGCATCAGCGCCAGCCGCGCGCGCGACGTCTCGCTGAGCGAGCTCCCACGCATCAGCAGGCAGACCGACCGCCCGCTCCCGCGCCCGACGCGCCCGCGCAGCTGGTGCAGCTGCGCAAGGCCGAACCGGTCGGCATGCTCGATCACGATCAGCGTCGCATTGGGGACGTCGACGCCGACCTCGATCACCGTCGTCGCGACCAGCACCGCGGTGCGCGCGGCGGAGAATTCGGCCATCACCGCGTCCTTCTCGGCGGGCTTCATCCGGCCATGGACGAGCGCCACCTTGTCGCCGAACCGCGCACGCAGCGTCTCCGCACGCATCTCGGCGGCGGCAAGATCGCTCTTCTCGCTCTCCTCGACCAGCGGGCACACCCAATAGGCCTGCCCCCCGTCCGCCAGATGCCGGCCGAGCGCATTGACCACGTCGTCGAGCCGATCCTCCGAAATCACGCGCGTCTCGATCGGCTGGCGGCCCGGCGGCATCTCGTCGAGCCGGCTGACGTCCATCTCGCCGTACTGCGCCAGCGTCAGCGTGCGCGGGATCGGCGTCGCGGTCATCGCCAGCAGATGCGGCGGTGCGATCCCCTTGGCCTGGAGCGTCATCCGCTGCGCGACACCGAACCGGTGCTGCTCGTCGACCACCACCAGCGCGAGGTCCTTGTAAGCGACAGCGTCCTGGAAGATCGCATGCGTGCCGACGAGGATATCGATCTCGCCGCTCGCCAGCGCCATCAGCGTCGCCTCGCGCACGCGCCCCTTGTCGCGCCCAGTCAGCACGCCGACCTCGATCAGCAGGCCCGCGAGCGTCTTGCGCAGCGTCTCGTAATGCTGGCGCGCGAGGATCTCGGTCGGCGCGAGCATCGCCGCCTGCGCCCCCGCCTCGACCGCGATCAGCATCGCCATCGCCGCAACCAGCGTCTTGCCCGAGCCGACATCGCCCTGCAGCAGCCGCAGCATCGGCGCGGTCTGCGCGAGGTCGCCCTCGATCTCCCCCACTGTCCGCGATTGCGCGCCGGTCAGCGTATAGGGCAGCTTTAGCATGCCCCGCAGCCGCCCGTCGCCGTGGAGCGCACGCCCGCGTCGTTTCCGCGTATCGGCACGCACGAGCGTCATCGCGAGCTGGTTGGCGAACACCTCGTCATAGGCCAGCCGCTCGCGCGCCTTGGCATCCGACGGGTCGGCGTGGATCCGCGCCAGCGATTCGTGCCAGCCCGGCCATTCGCGTTTCGCCTTCAGCCCGGGCTCGATCCACTCGGCCAGATCGGGCGCCCGCGCGACCGCCTGCGTCGTCAGCGCCGCCAGCCGCCGCGAGGTCAGCCCCTCCGACAGCGGATAGATCGGCTCGCGCTCGCGCAACTCCTCGTCCTGCTCGACGATGTCCGGGTGAACGATCTGCAGTTCCTGGCCATATTCGTCGAGCCGTCCCGACACGCGCTTCGCCTCGCCGATCGGGAGGAGCTTCTTCGCCCAGCCCGAACTGCCGCCGAAAAAGACGAGGCTGACATAGTTGCCATGCTCGTCGGTCGCCTGCACCCGCGTCGGGCCACGCCCCGCGCTGACGCGATACTCGCGCGCGGTCAGCGTGATGACGATGATCCGCCCGGCATCGCTCGACATCAGCTCGGTGCGGGGCACCCGATCGACATAGCCGGTCGGCAGATGGAAGGCGACGTCGACGACACGCGCGAGCCCGAGCCGGTCGAGCGGCTTGGCGAGCGCAGGCCCCACCCCTTTCAGGACGAGGGTTTCGGCGAACAGCGGATTGAGGATTTCGGGTCGCATGACTATCTGCCCCCTATAGCCCAGCCGACGCCCGCCGCCAGCGGGTCGCCGGTCAATCGGCGTTGGAGATATGATGGACCACGAAACCCGCCTCAAGCGCCTCGGCTTCCGCAGCTCGCACCGCGGCACGCGCGAAGCCGACATGATGATCGGCGGCTTCTTCGAAACCTATGGCCGCAGCTGGACGCCCGAGCAGCTCGACTGGTTCGAGGCGCTGCTCGAACAGCAGGACGTCGACATCATGGGCTGGGCGATCGGCTCGATTCCCTGCCCGCCCGAATGGGACGGCCCGATGATGCAGGCGATGCGCGACATCAATTACGTCACGGTCGTAAAGTAACGCCGAGACACTGTTCCCCGGCGAAGGCCGGGGCCCAGTTGGGGGACGTCGATGATTGACGTCGAAACCTGATTTACGATTGCCTTCCCAACTGGGCCCCGGCCTTCGCCGGGGAACGAGAAGCGAATATGCCAGATCTGAACACGATCCTCTCCGCGACGACCCCGCTGACGCTGTCGGGCGTGCCATCGGGGTTCCAGCCGTCGCTGCTTGCCGACCTCGCCCGCGCCGCGAAGACGCGCGCGGTGTTCATCGCCCCCGATGATGCGGCGATGCGCGCGATCGCCTCGACCGCGGCCTATTTCGCGCCCGATCTCGAGGTGTTGAGCTTCCCCGCCTGGGATTGCCTTCCCTATGACCGCGCCTCGCCGACCCTGCGGATCATGGCCGAGCGCGTCGCCGCGCTGCACCGCCTGCAGGCCAAGCCCAAGGGCCCGCAGCTCCTGCTCACCACGGTCAACGCGGCGACCCAGCGCGTCCTGACCCCGTTTCGCGTCCGCCAGCTCGTCGCCCGCCTCGCGCCCGGCGAACGGATCGGCCGCGACACGCTCGCCACGTTGCTCCAGGCGAACGGCTATGTCCGCACCGACACCGTTCACGACCAGGGCGAATATGCGGTGCGTGGCGGGATCGTCGATCTCTATCCCTCGGGCGAGGACCATGCGCTGCGTCTCGACTTCTTCGGCGACGAGATCGAGAGCGTCCGCACCTTCGACGCCGCCGACCAGCGCACCACCGGCCGGATCGACGGTTTCGTCCTGCTCCCCGCCTCCGAAGCCCTGCTCGACGAGGAATCGATCAAGCGCTTCCGCACCCGCTACCGCGACGCGTTCGGCGCGACCGCGACGGGCGATCCGATGTATCAGGCGATCTCGGACGGCCGCCGCATCGCCGGCATGGAGCATTGGCTGCCGCTGTTCGAGGACAAGATGGCGACACTGTTCGACCATCTCGGCGGTGACGACGTCGTCGTCCGCGACAGCGGGGTCGGCGCCGCGGCGGAGAGCCGGTTCGAATCGATCACCGATTATTATGCGAACCGCCGGCGCGCCGAAGCCGCGCAGCCCGGCAGCTATCGTCCGTTAGGTGCAACCGCGCTCTATCTCGACGCGGCGCACTGGTCCGTCGCGCTCGACGCCGCCACCGCGCATGTCGTCACACCCTTCCACGAGCCGACCAGCGCCACCGTGCTCGACTTCGACGTCGACGGCCCGCGCGATTTCGGCCCCAAACGCGCCGCGCAGGCGAACATCTACGAAGCCGTCGCCGATCATGTCGAGAAACTGCGCAAACAGGGTCGCAAGCCGATCCTCGCCAGCTATTCGATCGGCGCGCGCGAACGTCTGGGGAGCCTGCTCGCCGATCACGGGATGAAGGGCGGCAAGCACGCCGAAACCTGGCAGGAAGCGCTCGGCGTCTCGGATACCGCCAAGAGCTTCGGCGTCGCGCTGGTCGTCCTGCCGCTCGACCACGGCTTCACCGCGCCCGGCGTCGCCGTCCTCACCGAACAGGACATGCTCGGCGACCGCCTCGTCCACCGCAAGAAGCGCAAGAAATCCGCCGACGCGTTCCTCGCCGAACTGGCGACGCTGACGCCGGGGGATCTCGTCGTCCATACCGAACACGGCATCGGCCGGTACGAGGGGCTGACCTCGATCCCGGTCGGCCAGAGCCCGCACGACTGCGTCGCGCTGAGCTATGCCGGCGGCGACAAGCTCTACGTGCCCGTCGAGAATATCGACGTCCTCTCGCGCTACGGCTCGTCGGAGGAAGGCGCATCGCTCGACAAGCTCGGCGGCGAAGGCTGGCAGCGTCGCAAGTCGAAGATGAAGGAGCGGATCCGCGAGATCGCGGGCGAGCTCATCGCGACCGCCGCCGAACGCGCGCTTCACCCCGGCGACGTACTCGAACCCGACGCCAGCGGCTATCCCAGCTTCGTCGATCGCTTCCCCTATGAGGAGACCGAGGACCAGGACCGCGCGATCGAGGAAGTTCTCGCCGATCTGTCCGCGGGCAAGCCGATGGACCGGCTCGTCGTCGGCGATGTCGGCTTCGGCAAGACCGAGGTCGCGCTGCGCGCCGCGTTCGTCGCGGCGATGGGCGGCAAGCAGGTCGCGATCGTCTGCCCGACGACGTTGCTCGCGCGCCAGCACTACAACAACTTCGTCAGCCGGTTCGAAGGCTTCCCGATGAACATGGGCCGCCTCTCGCGGCTCGTCACCGCGAGCGAGGCGAAGGCGACCAAGGAGGGTCTCGCGAACGGCACGATCGACGTCGTCATCGGCACGCACGCGTTGCTGGCGAAGAACATCGACTTCAAACGGCTGGGCCTGGTCGTGGTCGACGAGGAGCAGCGGTTCGGCGTCACGCACAAGGAGCGATTGAAAGCGCTCCGTGCCGACGTCCACATGCTCACGCTGACCGCGACGCCGATCCCCCGCACGCTGCAGATGGCGATGTCGGGCATCCGCGAGCTGTCGGTGATCCAGACCCCGCCGGTCGATCGGCTTGCGGTGCGCACCTACATCATGCCCTTCGACCCGGTCGTCCTGCGCGAGGCACTGCTGCGCGAGCATTATCGCGGCGGCCAGAGCTTCGTCGTCACGCCGCGCGTGGCAGATCTGCCCGAGATCGAGGAGTTCCTGCGCGAACAGGTGCCCGAGATCCGCTTCGTCGTCGCGCACGGCCAGATGTCGCCGACCGAGGTCGAGGAGCGCATGTCCGCCTTCTACGACAAGAAGTTCGAGGTGCTGGTCTCGACCACGATCATCGAGAGCGGGATCGACATCGCGTCCGCCAACACGATGATCGTCCACCGCGCCGACCGCTTCGGTCTCGCCCAGCTCTACCAGCTGCGCGGCCGCGTCGGTCGCTCGAAGACGCGCGCCTATGCCTATCTGGTGACCCCGCCCGAGCGGCAGATGACGGTGACAGCCGAGAAGCGGCTGAAGGTGCTGTCCGATCTGGATTCGCTCGGCGCCGGGTTCCAGCTGGCGAGCCACGATCTCGACATCCGCGGGGCCGGCAACATGCTCGGCGACGAGCAGACCGGGCATATCAAGGAGGTCGGCTTCGAACTCTACCAGGCGATGCTCGAGGAGGCGATCATGGACGCCAAGTCGGGTGGTCTCGCCTCCGCACGCCCCAAGGACTTCTCGCCGCAGATCACGGTCGACGCACCGATCCTCATCCCCGAGGAGTATGTCCCCGATCTCGACCTCCGCATGGGGCTGTATCGCCGCCTGAACGAGCTCGAGGAGGGTCAGGAGATCGAGGCGTTCGCCGCCGAGATGATCGATCGCTTCGGCCCGCTGCCCGACGCGACCGAGAATCTGATCAGGGTCATCGAGATCAAGCTGAACGCGAAGCGTGCCTGCGTGTCGAAGATCGACGTCGGTCCGCGCGGCGTGCTCGTGTCGTTCCACAACGATACGCCGCCCAATATCGACAAGCTGCTCGCCTATGTCGAACGGCTCAACGGCGTCGCGCGGCTGCGGCCCGACAGCAAGCTGGTGCTCCAGCGCGCCTGGGGCGATCCCAAGGCACGGCTGCACGGCGCGCTGCAATTGTCGAAGGGGCTGGCGAAGGCGGCGGGCTGAGCGCCGCCGCGCTCAGCTGCTGTGGTCGGCGACGATCTTCCACGCATCACCGCGCCGCTCGAACAGCAAGGTCGTCATCCCCGTCTCGGTCGAGGTCGCGCCGGTCAGCGTCCACCGCGCGACCAGCAAGGCACGCGTCGGATCGATCCCGCGCAGCTCGGCCGGAACGAAGCTCAGCCGCCCCCGGGTATTGCCACCGCCCGTGAAGCTTGGCGCGTATCGCGCTGTTATCGCGGTCTTTCCGCGCACCAGACCCTTGGGCGTCACGAACACCGCATCCTCGGCATAGACCGCGACGAACCGGGCGAGGTCGCCCGCATTCCACCCCGCCGCGCTCGCCGCCATCGCGTCCCGGATTGCCACCGATGCGGGTGCCCGGTCGGGCGCGGCCAGCGCGGGCGTGACGGCGATCGTCGCCGCAGCAACCGCGACGATCATGGCGGATCCTGCCCGGCTCATGTCCGGGTCACCAGTTCGAGCAAGGCCGCGTCGCCGACCGGTTCGGACAGCAGGAAACCCTGATACAGGCTGGCACCGCACGCCGCGAGCAGCTCCAGCTGCTCGCGCGTCTCGACCCCCTCGGCGATCACCGACAGGCCGAGCGACCGCGCCATCGTGATCGCGCCGGCGACGACGACCCGGTCGCGCGGGCTGCCGCCGATGTCGTGGACCAGCGCCTTGTCGATCTTCACATAGTCGAGCGGCAGGTCCTTCAGATAGGCGAGGCTCGAATAGCCCGTGCCGAAATCGTCGATCGCGACGCGGCACCCCGCCCCGCGCAATTCGGTGAGCAGCGTCGACGCGCTGGCGAGGTCCGCGATCAGCCCGGTCTCGGTAATCTCGACGGTCAGGCGCCCGCGCGGAAAGCCGCTATCGTCGACCCGCGCGAGGAACAGCGTGGCGAAGCCGGGCCGCGCGATATCCGCCGCGGTGAGGTTGAGCGACACGCGCAGCGTCGCCAGCGCCTCGGGCCATGCCAGTGCGCGCGCCAGCACCAGCCGCTGGATATGGTCGGACAGCGCGATCCCCAGATCGGCGCGGTCCGCGGCCGCGAACAGCGCATCCGCGCCCAGCGGCCCGAGCTTGCGGTGATCCCAGCGCGCGAGCGCCTCGACGCCCGTGATCCGTCCGCTCGCAATCTCGACCTGTGGCTGGAAGCGAATGTCGATCTCGTCGAGCTCGATCGCGTGGTGCAGGTCGATCGCCAGCGCGTCGAGCGACATGTCGTGCGCCGCCGATGCGATCTGCAGCATCGCGCCGTCGCTGGTCTTGGCCTTGGCGAGCGCACCGAACGCCCGCCGCATCAGCGTCGCGGCGCCGTCCGCCGGATCGCTGGGATCCCCCGGCTGGTGGCTCGCGACGCCGAACCGGCAGCCGAGCACCGCCAGCGCGTTGGCGACCGCGAACGGCCGCGCCAGCGCCTCGTCGAGCGCCGCGATCAGCGCGGCGATGTCCGCAGCCCCGGCCCCGACCACAAGCGCGAGTTCCGCGCCGCCGAGACGCGCGACGCGCGCGGCGCCTGCCATCGCTTCGGCCGCGACCGCCTCCGCCCGCTCGACCGCGACCTCGATCAGCGAATCGACCGCGGGCCGCCCATGCGCGGCATTGACGATGTCGAGCCGTGACAGCGAGACGAGCACGACGGAGACCGGCTGTCCGTCGCCGATCCGCGCGGCGATCCACTGCTGCGCAAGGTTCGGATCGCGGCCGAAGCGAGCGCCGGCCATCGCGTCGCGGCGGTCGACGATGCCCGGCCGGCCCGACGCGCGCGTCACATGGCGCGCCGCGAAGCGCAGCGACTGGATCAGTTCGCCGTCGCTCGCCGGGTCGATCAGGAAATGCGTCGCCCCCAGCTCGAACACGCGGTCGAGCGCCGTACAGTCGCGGCGCGACAGGACGAACAGCAGCGCCCCACCATCCTCGGCGACCCGGGGGGCGATCGTCTGCGCCGCCGCCAGCCCCTGCGCGATCGCCCCGCGCGCATCGATCAGCACGACCGGCGCGCCGCTTTCGACATAGGCCGGGTCGATACCGCTGGCGGTCGCAGTGACCACCGCATCCCAGCCGCAAGCCACCGCAATATCAGCGATCTCCGCGAAGTGACGGAACGAGCATGCGAACAGCATCGTTCTGTTCAGCATGTCCTTTGTATCCAGTGTGGCCGGTGTCATCGCCGACAACCTAGCCACCCCATCGCCCGTCGCCAATCCTGGAACGCACTTGCCGCTCGACACTGCACCACCTAGCTCTGTTGCTATGGCGTCTCACTCCCCTTCGAGCCACTCCGCAACCGTCAATCGTCCGCTGGTCGACCGGCATCAGCGGACGATCAAATATCTGCGGATATCGGTCACCGACCGCTGCGATCTGCGGTGCCGCTATTGCATGTCCGAGGCGATGACCTTCCTCCCGCGCGCAAAGCTGCTGAGCCTCGACGAGATCGCGATCATCGCCGAGCGGTTCATCGCGCGCGGCGTGACCAAGATCCGTCTCTCGGGCGGCGAGCCGCTCGTCCGCCGCGACGTCGGCGATCTCGTCAAGCGACTGGGTGGCAATCTCGGCCGCGGGCTTGAGGAGCTGACGATGACCACCAACGGCACGCGGCTGGCGGAGCATGCGCCGGCGATGGTCGATGCGGGCATCCGACGCGTCAATGTCAGCATGGACAGCCGCGATCCCGAGCGCTTCCGCTACATCACCCGGCACGGCGACGTCGCGCAGGTGATCGGCGGCATCATGGCGGCGCGCGATGCGGGGCTCGCGATCAAGATCAACATGGTCGCGCTCAAGGGCTTCAACGAGGACGAGATCGCACCGATGCTCGCCTGGTGCCGTGACGAGGGGTTCGACCTGTCCCTGATCGAGACGATGCCGCTCGGCGCGATCGACGAGGATCGCACCGACCGCTTCCTCCCGCTCACCGGCGTGTTCCGCGATCTCGAGACCCGGTTCCGGCTCGAGCGCGATTCGTACAAGACCGGCGGACCGGCGCGCTACTGGAATGTCGACGGCACCGGTACGCGGCTCGGGCTCATCTCGCCACTGACCGCCAATTTCTGCGAAGGCTGCAACCGCGTCCGCCTCACCACCGAGGGCAAACTGTACCTGTGCCTCGGGCATGATGATCAGGTCGACCTCAAGGGTGCGCTGCGCGACGGCGGCATCGCCGGGCTCGACGAGGCGATCGATGCTGGCCTCTACGCCAAGCCCAAGCGGCACGACTTCCGCATCGGCGAGGGCGAAGGTCCCGCGGTCGCGCGTCACATGAGCGTCACCGGCGGGTGACCGACTATGTCCGCCGGGCGCTGGTAGCCTCCGCCACCCCGCCGGCACAGGCCGCCGCCGCCCAGCTCGCCGATCTGGGCGACTGGGTGGAGCCCGAGGAGGCGGATGTCGTCATCGCGCTCGGCGGTGACGGGTTCATGCTGCAGACGCTCCATGCGATGCTGGAACGGCGCAAGCCCGCGGTCCCGGTCTTCGGAATGAATCTGGGTACCGTCGGCTTCCTGATGAACGAGTGGCGGCATCACGGCCTCGAAGACCGGCTTTTGCGCGCCAAGCCGTTCAAGGTCACGCCGCTCAGCATGACCGCGACCGGGATCGACGGACGCACCCTCACCCTCCCCGCGATCAACGAGGTCTCGCTGCTGCGCGAGACGCGCCAGACCGCCAAGCTCGAGGTGACGGTCAACGACCGCGTCGTGCTCGCCGAACTGGCCTGTGACGGCATCCTGGTCGCGACGCCCGCGGGCTCGACCGCCTACAACCTCTCCGCGCAGGGCCCGATCCTGCCGCTCGGTTCGGGCATGGTCGCGCTGACGCCGATCAGCCCGTTCCGCCCGCGGCGCTGGCGCGGTGCGATCCTGCCCGACAAGGCGCGGATCGGCATCCGCGTCCTCGACCCCGGCAAACGCCCCGTCTCCGCGGTCGCCGACCAGCGCGAGATCCGCGACGTGGCACAGGTCGACATCTGCATGGACCGTGCGCGTGAACTCACCCTGCTGTTCGATCCCGAGCATGCGCTCGACGACCGCATCACGATGGAACAGTTCGCAGCATAGCCCCGGCCCCGGCGCAATTTGTTGCAGAAATCGACAAAAACCGGGTTGCATCGTCCAACTGGCCGTTTATAGAGCCGCCTCCGGCAACGTTCCCTGATAGCTCAGCGGTAGAGCTCTCGACTGTTAATCGAGTGGCCGTAGGTTCGAATCCTACTCAGGGAGCCATTTTCAAGCCGCGAAATCTCGCTTCTGGCGAGACTCCCCGCGCCAGACCGCGGCAAGATCCCCCGATACACTATTTGCAATACAACCCTCGCGGCACGCATCCCGCGCGTCCGACCGGCGTTGACCCCTGACGACCAGAGCGATTGGGGCAGACGATGAAATCGGTGATTCTCCCGGGCGGCGAGACGGTGCCAGCCCTGGGCCAGGGAAGCTGGATGATGGGCGAGCGCGCCGATCGTCGCAAGGCCGAGACCGCAGCGTTGCGCGCAGGCGTCGAGTGCGGGATGACGCTGATCGACACGGCGGAGATGTACGGCGACGGCGCCGCCGAGACGCTGATCGGTGATGCGCTCCACGATGTCCGCGACACGCTGTTCCTCGTCAGCAAGGCCTATCCCCAGAACGCCTCGCGCGATCGCCTCACCGCCGCCTGCGAGGCGAGCCTTGGGCGGCTGAGGACCGACCGGCTCGACCTGTATCTGCTGCACTGGCGCGGGTCGGTACCGCTGGCCGAGACGGTCGAGGCGATGGAACACCTCAAGGCGGCGGGCAAGATCCGGCACTGGGGCGTCAGCAATCTCGATACGCAGGACATGGCCGAGCTCGCTGCGGCAGGCGGACAGGGCTGCGCGACCGACCAGATCCTCTACAACCTGACCCGGCGTGGTCCCGAGCATGACCTCCTCCCCTGGCTCGACCGTCACGACATTCCCGTCATGGCCTATAGTCCGGTCGAACAGGGCCGGCTCCTCGCCGATCCGGCACTGGCGCGGATCGCGCGCGACATCGGTGGGACGCCCGCGCAGGTCGCGCTCGCCTGGGTGCTGCAACGTCCCGCGACGATCGCGATTCCGAAGGCCGCGAGCGTCGCGCATGTCCGCGAAAACCGGGCGGCCGCCGATCTCGTGCTGTCGGCCGACGATCTTGCCGCGCTCGACACGGCGTTTCCCCGCCCGCGGTCGCCACAACCGCTCGAGATGCTCTGAGCGCGGCATGGCCGGCAGTACGCCCCCCAAGGCCTATCCGACGACCCCCGACGGTCGCTATTTCGTTGTGCGCGGCCGGTTGTGGCGGTGCGCGGATCCGTCGCTGCCGGAAGCGGATCGGGCCGAGTTGGTGCGGGCGCTGATGGCGGCGCGACGCGCGGTCGGCGTGGCCCGACGTCGGGACGATGCCGACGCGGTCGCCGCTGCACGTGCCGACGTCGATGCGGCCAAGCATGGGCTCGGCGAACGCGGCCCGGTCTGGTGGCATGACGGGTCGCCCGACTATAACCGCCACATCGCCGCCAACACCCCCTATGCAGCGTGGTTCGCGGGAATTTCGCCCTCGATCTGAGCCGATGCGGCGACTGGTACGTTGAACAGAGATGATAGTGACGACCCTGCGAGCCCGGCTCGCGTCCGGCGCGATGCCGCTTGCACTCCTCCTGACGAACGGCGCCGCCGGTGCCCAGCCCGCCCAGACTGCGCCGAGACGCGCCGCGCCTCCTGCCAAGCCGAGCGCTGCCCCCGCTGCGATCGGCGGCGTCGTCATCAGCCGGCAGGCGGTGACGGACGCGACCGTCCGCGCGGTCTACACCAAGGCGAAGTGGCGTGCGGTCTGGTCGGATGCAGACGTCGCGGCGCTCAACACTGCGCTCGGCGACCGCAGCCGCCATGGCCTCGATCACGTCGCCTTCCTGCCCGACCTGCCCGCCGACGCGACCCCGGCGGATATCGACGTCGCCCGCACGCGCGTCGCGCTCGCCTATGCCGGTGCTCTGGCAAGGGGCCGCGTCGATCCGGCGACGCTGCATCAGGTCTATACCCTGCCGCGACCCAGCGTCGATCTCGCCACCGGGCTGGTCGCCGCGATCGCGCGGCACAAGGTCGACGACTGGCTCGAAAGCTTGGCGCCGCAGGATGCCGACTATCGCCTGCTGTCCGATGCCTATCGCGTCTTCAGCGAGAAGGCGCTCACCGCACCAGCCGGCCCCGCACCGCTCGAGGCGCCCGCCCAGACGGGCGCTGCCGCGCTGATCCGCGTCGGCACACGCGATCCGCGCGTTGCGACGATCGTCGAACAGCTGGTCGAGAGCGGCTATCTCCTGACGCCCGGCCCCGTCGCCGCGCCGACGTTAACGCAATCCGCCTCGACCATCGCCGGCCTCCAGCCGGCCACCCCGTCCAGCGCCCCGGTCTATACGCAGGCGATCGCCGACGCGATGAAGGGGCTGCAGACCGATTACGGCATCGCCGCGGACGGGATCGTCGGGCCCGAGACGCTCAAGGTCCTCAATCTCGGACCCGGTGACCGCGCGCGCGCGCTCGCGGTGGCGCTGGAGCGGCGGCGCTGGCTCGAACGGACGCCCCCGGCGACGCGGATCGACGTCAACACCGCCGCCTCGCAACTGCGCTATTACCGCGATGGCGTGCTCGTCGATCAGCGCAAGGTGATCGTCGGCGAACCCGGCCGCGAGACGCCGGCCTTGTCCTCGCCGATCTACCGCCTCGTCGCCAACCCGACCTGGACCGTGCCGAAGTCGATCCAGAACGGCGAGATGGCCAATGTCGACGACGCCTATCTGCAGGAGCACAACATGGTCCTGCGCGACGGCTGGATCGTCCAGCAGCCCGGCCCGAGCAATGCGCTCGGCCTCGTCAAGTTCGACATGGCGAACGACCAGGCGATCTATCTGCACGACACGTCCGCCCCCGGGCTGTTCGACCGCAGCCAGCGGCATCTGAGCCATGGCTGCGTCCGCGTCGAGGATGCGATCGGCTTCGCGCAGATGCTCGCCGACGACCAAGGCGTTACCGAGGCATGGCAGACCGCGCAGGCGTCGGGCGAGATGCAGTTCGTCCCGCTGCCGCGCCGCATCCCGGTGCGGCTGCTGTACGAGAATGTCTATGTCGGCGACGCCGGCAACGTCGCCTTCCGTACCGATCCCTATGGCTGGAACGATCCGGTCGCCGAACAGCTCGGGTTCGAGCGATCGGCGGCGCGGCGTGCCGAGGCCCGCGACATCGATATCGGCCCGTGATCGTGGGGCGCGACTAGCCCCTGCTCGCGGCGATGTACCGCGTGACGTTGCCGGTCAGCACGTCGAGCGGGACGTTGCCGCCGGCGAGCACCGCCTGGTTGAAGTCGCGCACGTCGAACCGCGTGCCCAGCGCCGCCTTGGCGCGGGTCCGCTGCGCGACGATCTCGGTCTGGCCGATCTTGTAGCCACAGGCCTGACCCGGCCAAGCGCAATAGCGCTCGACCTCGCTCACCGCGTTGCTCATCGGCAGTCCGGTCGCGGCGACGAATTCGCGCAACGCCTGTTCACGCGTCCAGCCCATCGCATGGATCCCGGTGTCGACCACCAGCCGCACCGCGCGCCACGACAGCCCCATGAAATAACCGAGCCGCCCCGCCGCATCGCCGTCATACAGGCCAAGCTCGTCGGCAAGCTGTTCGGCGTAGAGCGCCCAGCCCTCGGTATAGGCATTGAACGCCAGCACCGATCGGATCAGCGGCAGCTGCTGCGCATATTCCCCCTGCCAGACATGCCCGGGAATGCCCTCGTGGAATACCAGATCGGGGATCGTGACGCGGTTGTGGATCGTGGGATCGCCCAGATTGACCCAGATCTTGCCCGGGATCGATCCGTCGAGCGCGCCCGGCCCGCCATAGGCGGCGGGCGCCCCCGCCTCCTGCGCGAGCGGCATCCGCCGGATCTCGAGCCTGGCGGTCACCAGCGTGCGGAACGCCTTTGGCAGGCGCGGGCGGATCGCGTCGATCCGGCCCTGCATATAGGCGACGATTTGCTGGCGACCGGCATCGTCGTTGGGAAAGGCGATCTCCGGCCGACGCTGCAATTCGGCCGCGCGCTCCGCCACCGTCCCCTTGGTCAGCCCGAAGCCCTTGAGGATCCTGTCCATCTGCGCCTGAAGCTCGACGAGCTGTGCGCGCCCGAGCGCGTGGATCTCCGCCGGGCTACGCCGCGTCGTCGTCCCCGCGCGCAGCCCCCAGCCATACCAGGCCGCGCCATGCGGGCGCGATCCCAGCCCAGCGACGTCGGTTGCGACCGCGCGCTGCGCGGTGAGTTCGGCGATCTGCCGCTCGAGCGCCGGGCTGACCGCATCGCGGACGATCTGCGTCGCACGCCGGGTCCAGTCGCCGGGGATCGCCTGCGTCTTGCGCGCGAGCGGCCCGATCAGCGGACCGTCGACCGCCGCCGCCTCGGCCAGCGTACGTCGCATCCCGGCCAGCGTCTTGTCGAGCAGGAAACTGGGCGGGACCAGCCCCTGCTCGCGCGCGGTGCGCACCCTGCCCGTCTCGTCATCGAGCTGTTTCGCCATCGCCGCCACGCGCGCGAGATAGGCCTCCGCATCCGCCGCCGTGCGCAGCGGCTGATCGCCGTCGAGCAGCTGCGGCACGTCGAGCCAGGCGCCGACATTCTGGATGACGGCATAGGGCGTGTTGCGCCAGTCGCCGATCGTCGCGACGCCGTAAGGCAGCGCCATCCCGTCCAGCGCGGTCTGGAACGCGCTCTGCGTCACGGCGATGCTGGTCAGCGTCGCCTGGTCGATCCCGTCGCGCGGCAACCGGACGAGCGCCGCCAGCCCATCGGTGAGGACGCGTCGCCGCGCGGCGATGCCCGCCGGCGACCGGTCGTCGAGCTGGCCCCGCAACGCCGCATGCGCGCCGGTGTCGAGCCCGAGCCCGGTCGCCTTGCCGGGATCGAGCGTCAGAAGCTGCCTCGCGAGCCGGTCGAGAAGAGTCGCCGCGTCGGCGGATGTCGACGAGCGGCCGGCAGTCTGTGCGGAGACGGGTGCGGCGGCGAGCGTGGCCGCGATACCGGCAAGCGCGTCGCGGCGGCGGAACAGGGGTTGGTTCATCCGCGAAACATGTACTCGCCATCCGCCGCGGTCAAACGCACCGCTGTCCCATCACGGTGGACAAACACCCGCCGCCGCCTAGAGGTCGGCGGGGAAAAGGGCTGAGGCACGTGACGATCGGACTGAAGGACATCGCTGCACGCGCCGGCGTCTCGATCGCGACGGTGTCGCGCGTCCTGTCGGGCAAGCCCGTCCGCCCCGCCTATCGCAGCCGCGTCGACGACGCGCTCGCCGCGCTCGACTATCGCCCCAATCTGGCGGCGCGGCGGCTGCGTTCGACGCGCGCGAGCGTGATCGGTCTGATCGTGCCCGATATCGGCAACCCCTTCTTCGTCGCCTTCGTCCAGGCGGTCGAGGGCTATGCCTGGCGCGAGGGGCTGCGCGTCATCCTGTGCAACAGCGGCGAAGATCCCGCGCGCGAACGCCATTACCTGCAATTGCTCGAGGACGAGCGCGTATCGGGCATCATCCTCGCCCCCACGCGCGCCGGCGGCGTGCCCGAGACCGCGACGCCGCTCGTGCTGGTCGATCGGGTGGAGGGGACGCCGCAGGTCGACAGCGTCCGGCTCGACAATGCCGGCGCGGCGGGCGCGCTGGTCGACGCGCTGCACGCATCGGGCTGTCGGCGGATCACCGGCCTGTTCGGCGAGCGCGGCAGCACCGCGGTCGACCGCCGTCGCGGCTATGCGGCCGCGCTCGACCGCCACGCGCTTCCAGCCCGGATCATCGACGTCCCGCACGAGCCCGCAGCGCGGGCGGCCTGCGTGCGGACCGCGCTCGCCGACACCGCCTGCGACGCGGTGCTGGTCGGCGACACGTTCCTGATGCTCGAGGCGGCGGTCGTGTTGCGCGGCCGAACCGAACCGCAGGCATCGCCCGTCCGGCTCGCAGGGTTCGACGACGCCGCCTGGTTGCGCCTGCTCGACGCCGCGCCGATCGTCGTCGAGCAGCCGGTCGACGAGATGGCGCATGCCGCGTTGGCGCTGCTCGTCGAACGGATGAGTGGTGTTCAGCGCGACGCTGTCCGGCTCGTCTTCAACGGGACGATCGTCAGCCCCGCCTGAGCTTCAGGCGGCGGCGATCGCAGTGTGCCCGCGCGTCGGGCGGAACCGGCCGCTGCGCAGCGCGGTCTCGATATCCTCGAGGCTCGCGCCCGCGGTTTCCGGCACGAACAGCAGCACGAACACGAACGACGCCAGATTGACCCCGGCATAGACCCACATCGTCGAGCCCAGCCCGATCGCATGGACCAGCGACAGCGCGGTCCCCGTGACGATCAGGTTGCTGCCCCACAGCATCGCCGCGTGCAGCGCGGTCGCGGGGCCGCGCATCGCCAGCGGGAACATCTCCGCGCCGAGCAGCCAGCCGCACACCTGGATGCCGCCCGAATTGAAGAGCATGAACGCCAGCAGGAAGCCGATCGTCAGCCAGCCCTGCCACCCGCCATGCGCGCCGCTGGCGAACATGATGCCGAGCCCGATCAGGCTGACGACCGATCCCGGGATCATCACCAGCATCAGCCGCCGCCGCCCGATCCGGTCGACGAACAGACAGCCGAGCAGCGTCATCCCCGCATAGACGATCGCGACGCCGAGGCTGGCGAGCAGCGCCGACTCCTTGCCGAACCCCACCCCCGACAGGAAGGTCGGCGCGTAGTAGATCATCATCTCCAGCCCGCCGCACTGGGTGAAGAACGCGACCCCCAGTGCCGCGATCAGCGCAGGCCGCGCCCAGGCCTGACGAATGCCGCGCCAGCCGCTATCGGCCGGATCCGCGTCGGTCGTCGCATCGCGGATCTGGGTGACTTCGTGGCGGATCTCGCGGCGTGTGGTCCGCACGCGGCGCAGCACGTCGATCGCGGCGTGGATGCCGATATTCTCCGCGGCCCAGCGCGGGCTGCGCGGCATGAACGCCATCGCGACGAAGACGATCGCGGCGGGGATCGCGGCGACCGCGACCATCGTCCGCCAGCTCCAGACGTCGTGCAGGCCGAACCCGACGATGCTGGCGAGCAGGATGCCGACGCCGATGGCGACGTTGAACATCGTCACCAGATTGCCGCGACGATGCTGCGGCGCGAGTTCGGAGATGTACATCGGCACGACCTGGGTCGATCCGCCGACCGCCATGCCCAGGAACACCCGCGCGGTGATCAGCGCGCCGACGCTCGGCGCCATCGCACAGGCGATCGCACCCAGCGTGAACAGCGCGCTCACCCCCATCACCGACAGCTTGCGGCCGATCCGTTCGGACAGCCAGCTCGTCGCCAGAGCACCGATCACCGCACCCGCCAGGATCGCCGCGGTGACGATCTCCTGCATGCGGTGATCCAGCCCGAACTCGTCGGTGATCGACAGCAGCGCCCCCGATATGATCCCCGTGTCATAGCCATAGAGCGCTCCGCACACCGCGGCGGCGAACGCTGCGGTGCGCAGCACCCGGTCGCCATTGGCATAGGGTTCGGGAATTCTCGGCTCGTTGCGCGCCGTCAGGCTGCGCCGCGTCAGGGATGGGGCGATGCTGTGATCTGTCAAAACGTAAAGGATTCCGTGGTTGTCGAAAGGATATTCAGCGGGGGCGCAGCGCGAAGCGGCGACGCCAGGACGGCAGGCGGATCTGCTCGCGCGCCCAGGTCAGCAGACCGGCGCCGATGATGACGGCGATGCCGGCAAAGGTCGGCAGGTCGACGCTCTGGTGAAACACGGTGTAGCTGAGCGCGACCGCCCAGATCATCTGGCTGTATTGCGGCGGCGCGATCCGGCTGACGGCGACGCGTTGCGCCGCCAGCATCAGCAGCGCCTGGCCGAGGATCGCGAGCAGCCCATAGCCGGCGAGCAGGACCATCTCGGCCCCGTCCGGCCAGCGGAACGCCTGCAGCCACAGCAGTGCCGCGCCGTTGATCACCAGCGGGCCGATCAGCCCCGCGCCGAGCATCGACACGCGCTTCTCGCCCGCACCACCGGCGCGAAACAGCACGATGACGATAGCGCTCGACAATGCGCACAGCATCGCCGCGCCATGGCCCAGATCGAACGCGCGCAGCCCCGGACGCAGGACCATCAGCACACCGACGAACCCGATCGCCACCGCCGCCCAGCGCCAGGCGCCGACCTGTTCCTTCAGGAACAGCATCGACAGCAACGTCACCAGCATCGGCATCAGGAAGATCAGCGCGAACGCCTCGGGCATCGGCAGTCGCGTGAAGGCGACGACGCTCGACAGGCCGCTGATCGACGATCCGATCGCGCGCGCCAGCCATAGCGAGCGTCGCGTCGCGCTAAACACGTCGAGCAGGCGGTCGCCGGGCGTGCGCACGAAGGGCAAGGCGACCAGCCCGAGCAGCGCGCCGGTGAACGTCACCTGGAACGGGCTGAACGCGCCTTCGAGCAGCCGCACCGACGCGTCGCTGAACGCGAAGGCCGCATAAGCCAGGAAGGCCAGCGGCACGCCGCCAATGGCCGCCAGACGCGCGCCTTGGCTCTGAATGGTAAGATCGATGCTCAATTGCGTCTCTCGGGCTGGCGTGGACGGTGACGACTCCCCGGAGCCGCGGGCACGAGCGAACGCCGCCACCGCCCCGACGTCACCTTATTGGCGGGGCGGCACACAGCTCTGTCTCTTTGCGTATCCCGCTCCTACCGACAGCAGGTGCAGGACGCAACAGAAAACGTTTTCTGTTTTAGCCCCGCACGTCGTGACTCCTGCGCTTCGGCCGCGCGCAATTGCGGCTTGGCGCGGCTGACGGTACGACCGGGCGATCACCCATGACGATGAGGATATCCTATCGCAATGAAGCTCGCCGATCTGGCCGTGCTCGCCGGCGTTTCGACCGCAACCGTGTCGCGGGCCCTGGCCGGGCATTCGTCCGTCAATGCGCAGACCCGCGCACGCATCCAGGCGCTGGCGCAGGAACATGACGTCCGTCCCAACCAGCTCGCGCGCAACCTGCGGCTGAAGAGCACCGGCGCGATCGGACTCGTTCTGCCGCTCGGCCATGCCCGGACCCAGCATCTCACCGATCCGTTCTTCCTGACCTTGCTCGGGCTGCTCGCCGATCTGCTGGTCGAACGCGGCTACGACATCCTGTTGTCGCGGGTCATCCCCGACGGCGACGATTGGCTCGACCGGCTGGTCGACAGCGGCCGCATCGACGGCCTGCTCCTCGTCGGCCAGTCCGACCAGGGGGCGGTGATCGAACGCGTGTCGCACCGCTATGCGCCGCTGGTCGTGTGGGGCGCGTACCGGGCGGACCAGAACCATCTGACGATCGGCTCGGACAATGTCGCGGGCGGACGTCTCGCGGGCCGCCGCATGATCGACCAGGGCCGGTCCCGTCTGATGTTCGTCGGCGACCCCGCCCCGCCCGAATTCGCCGATCGCCACGCCGGGTTCGCCGCGGCCGCTGCGGAGGCGGGGCTCGCCTGCGAGCTGCTCGAAACGTCGATGACCCCGGAGGCCGTGCACGCGGCGATGGCGCAGCGACTCGCCGGCGCGCCGCCGCCCGATGGCATCTTCGCCGCGTCCGACGTCGCCGCGATGAGCGTGCTGCGTGCGCTTGCCGAAGCCGGGATCGACGTCCCCGCCACCACCGCGGTGATCGGCTATGACGACGTCACGCTGGCCGCGCACACCTCGCCCGCGCTCACGACCATCCGCCAGGATCTCGCCGAGGGTGCCGCGCTGATGGTCGATCGCCTAATGCAGCGGATCGCGGGCCATGCGACCGGATCCGCGATCGTCACCCCCGTCCTGATCGAGCGCCAGTCCGCCTGAACCGCTCCGCCTGCTCCATTTTCAACGCTTCGCAATCGATTGCATAACGAGTCTTGCAATCGATTGTGAAAAGCGTATGAGGCGATTCTGGGCTTCATAGAAAGCCACCGCGCAGGGAGGATATCATGAAAGCACGTTACATTTTGCTCGCCGGAATCGCCGCCACGTCCTTCGCGACGGTTGCCGCTGCGCAAACCACGCCGGTCCAGGACGCCCCCGTTCAGGCCGCACCCGCGCCGGGCGAGCAGCCCGCCGACACCGCCGCGACGCCGGCGCCGATCGACGGCCAGGACGACATCGTCGTCACTGCGGTCGCGCGCGGCACCAACCGCCTCAACACCTCGATCACAACCAGCTCGATCGGCTCCGACGCGCTGATCCAGCTCGCGCCGCGCACCTCGGGCGAGCTGCTGCGCAACCTGCCCGGCATCCGCGTCGAGGCTTCGGGCGGTGACGGCAACGCGAACATCTCGGTCCGCGGCTTGCCGGTCGCATCGGGCGGCTCGAAGTTCCTCCAGCTCCAGGAAGACGGTCTCCCGATCCTCGAGTTCGGCGACATCACCTTCGGCAATGCCGACATCTTCCTGCGCGCCGATTTCAACGTCCGCACGGTCGAGTCGGTCCGCGGCGGCTCCGCCTCGACCTTCGCGTCCAACTCGCCCGGCGGCGTGATCAACTTCATCTCGAAGACCGGCGAGCAGGAAGGCGGCGCGTTCCAGCTGTCGAGCGGGCTCGACTACCGCGAATTCCGCGTCGATTTCGACCAGGGCGGCAAGCTCTCGGACAGCGTCACCTATCATGTCGGTGGCTTTTACCGGATCGGCGACGGCCAGCGCGAGGTCGGCTTCGACGGCGTCAAGGGCGGCCAGCTCAAGGCGAACATCACCAAGTCGTTCGACAATGGCGGCTATGTCCGGCTGTACGGCAAGTATCTCGACGACCGCGCGATCGGCTATCTCCCCAACCCGGTGCGCGTCACGGGCAGCAACAGCGACCCCGATTACAGCAGCATCGCCAATTTCTCGATCAACAACGGGACGCTGCACAGCGCCAACATCCGTACCGCGCAGACGCTCGACGGCAACAACCGGCTGACCACGCGCTCGATCCGCGACGGCCAGCACCCGGTCGTCTATTCGGCGGGCCTCGAGACGCAGATCCCGCTCGCGGACGACTGGAACATCGTCGAGCGGTTCCGCTATGCCGACATTTCGGGCGGCTTCACCTCGCCCTTCCCCGCCAGCGTCGATTCGGCGCAGTCGATCGCCAACGGCATCGGCGGCGCGGGCGCCCAGCTCTTCTACGCCAGCGGTGCGCAGGCCGGTCAGCGCATCGGCGACCCCGCCTCGCTCAACGGCAACGGCCTACTCGCCAACATCGTCCTGTTCGACGTCGACCTGAAGAGCCTCAATAACATCACCAACGACATCCGCCTGAACGGTTCGCTGCCCTTCGCCGGCGGGTCGCTCGCGGTCACCGGCGGCTTCTATGCCTCGCGTCAGGACATCAAGAGCGACTGGCTGTGGACCTCGTCCGTCCAGACCGTCGCGGACAACGGCCGCTCGGAACTCGTCGACGTCCGCACCGCGGCGGGCGTGCCCGTCACGCAGAACGGCGTCCCCGGCTATTCGGCGAGCTTCTTCGGCAATTGCTGCCGCCGCTCCTATGACCTCGACTACACGACCTACGCGCCGTTCGCGCAGCTCGGGCTCGAGCTCGGCCGGTTCAACATCGACGGGTCGCTGCGCTATGATTTCGGTCGTGCGCGCGGCAGCGTCGCCGGCTCCGATCTCGGCGCCGCGTTCGGCAGCGGCATCACGACGTTCGACATCAACGGCGACGGCGTGATCTCGGCCGCCGAGCGTCAGGTCGCGGTGATCCCCAACGCCCGCTCGCCGCTCGATTACAACTATGACTACCTGTCCTATTCGGGTGGCGTGAACTTCCGCCTGACCGACAGCACGGCGGTGTTCGGTCGCTACAGCCGCGGCGGGCGTGCCAATGCCGATCGCCTGCTGTTCGGCCCCTCGATCAACACCGCGACGGGCGGGCTGACCGACCAGGGCGCAGCGGTCGATTTCGTCCGCCAGCTCGAGGGCGGGTTCAAGTTCCGCCAGGGCGGCGTGTCGCTCTACGCCACCGGCTTCTGGGCGCGCACCGAGGAACAGAATTTCGAGGCGACGACGCAGCGCTTCTTCAACCGCGAATATGACGCCAAGGGCGTCGAGATCGAGGGCCGGATCGCACGCGGGCCCTTCTCGCTCTCGGCCGGCGGCACCTATACGGATGCCGAGATCACCCGCGACGTGCTCAACCCCGGGGTCGAGGGCAACCGCCCGCGTCGCCAGGCCAAGTTCATCTACCAGGCGACGCCACAGGTCGATTTCGACCGCGTGACGATCGGCGCGAACGTGATCGGCACCACCGACAGCTATGCGCAGGACAACAACGTCCTCAAGATGCCGGGCTATACGCAGGTCAACGCGTTCGTCTCGATCCGCCCGGCGGACAATGTGACCGTGTCGGTTAACGGCAACAACCTGTTCGACGTGAAGGGCATCACCGAGGCCGAGGAGGGTGCGATCCCGACCAACGGCATCGTCCGCGCCCGGTCGATCACCGGTCGCACGATCTCCGCCGCCGTCCGCTTCGGCTTCTGATCGGCCGACCCAGGTGCGCGTATCCTCCCCCACCGAGCGTCGCCTCGCGGCGCTCGGTCCCCGCCTGCGCCGCCAGCTCGAACGCCTGTATGGCAGTACCGGGCTGGCGATCTGGCCGCGGCTCGAGGCGATCCTGCGCGAGCGGGCCGCCGAACGCCCCGCCGCGATGGCTGCCCTCGACGAGGCGCGGCTCGCCGACCCCGACTGGTTCGTCGCGCCCGACATGCTCGGCTATTCGACCTATGTCGACCGGTTCGCCGGGACGGTCGAGGGTCTGATCGGGCATGTCGACCATCTCGAATCGCTCGGTGTCCGCTATCTCCACCTGCTCGCGCTGTTGAAGGCGCGCGAGGGCGACAGCGATGGCGGCTTCGCGGTCGCCGACTATCTGTCGGTCGAGCCACGACTGGGGACGATGGCCGATGTCGAGCGGCTCGCCGCACGGCTGCGCGAGGGGCCGATCAGCCTGTGCGTCGATCTCGCGCTCAACCATACCGCCGACGATCATGCCTGGGCGCAGGCGGCCCGCGACGGCGATCCGCATTATCGCGCCTTCTACCACGTCCTTGGCGACGACGAGGCGCAGGCCTATGAGGCCGATCTGCTGCAGGTCTTCCCGACCACCGCACCGGGCAATTTCACGCATGTCCCGGCGATGGGCGGACAGGTCTGGACGACCTTCTACCCGTTCCAGTGGGACCTGAACTGGGCCAATCCGGAGGTCATGCTCGCGATCGTCGACACGATGCTGCGGCTCGCCAATCACGGGTTCGAGGCGTTCCGGCTCGATTCGATCGCGTTCCTCTGGAAGCAGCTCGGTACCGACTGCCGCAACCGGCCGCAGGCGCATTACATCGTCCGCGCACTGCGCGCCGCGCTCGACATCGTCGCCCCCGCGACCTTGCTCAAGGCCGAGGCGATCGTCCCGACTGCGCTCGTCCCGCCCTATTTCGGCGCGGACGAGGGGTCGGACTGGGATGGCGGGTTCGAGCCCGAATGCCATCTCGTCTACAACAACTCGCTGATGGTCGCCGGCTGGGTCGGGCTCGCCGAGCAGTCGGCCGCACTGCCCCACGCGATCGTCGCGGCGAGCGGCGGCCTGCCGCGCGGCGCGAACTGGCTCAGCTATGCGCGCTGCCATGACGATATCGGTTGGGGCGCGGTGATCGGCGACCTTGCCGGGATCGACCCGGATCCGGTCGCGCGGCTGACCATAGCGGCGAAGTTTCTCGACGGCGCGGAGGGCAGCTGGGCGCGCGGCGAACCGTTCCAGTCGGACGGTTCGGTGCTGCACGGCTCGAACGGGACGATGGCGTCGCTCGCCGGGCTCGAGGCCGCGCGGACCGATGAGGAGCGCGAGCATGCGTTCCGCCGCATCGCGCTGCTCAACGCGCTGTCGATCGCCAGCGGCGGCCTCGCCACGCTCTATATGGGCGACGAGGCCGGCCTGCTCAACGACCACAGCTATCGCGACGATCCCGATCGGGCGCATGAGGGGCGCTGGCTGCACCGCCCGGTGATGGACTGGGACGCGCTCGACCGCGTTGCCGCCCTTCGCATCTCCGGCGACATCAGGGCGCTCCGCGCCGCACGCATCGCCAGCGGCGGGGCCGGCGCGCCTGCGACGATCCTCACGTCGACGCCCGCGCTGCTCGGCATCGCCTGTGGCGGCGACCGCGTCTTCCTCAATTTCTCGCCCCATCCGGTCCGGGTCGGCGATCTCGCCGGCTGGCACGACCGGGTGGCGGATACCCCCATCGGAGACGACGCCATGATCGGTCCCTGGAGCGTGCTTTGGGCAGGACCCTCGGCATGACCGCCGCCCCGCCGCTGTTCGGCTGCATCGAGGCGGGGGGCACCAAGTTCGTGCTCGGCGTCGCACGCGATCCCGACACCGTCCTCCGGACCGCACGCATCCCCACCACCACGCCCGACGAGACACTCGGCGCCGCGCTCGAATTCTTCACCGCGGCGCAAGCTGAATGGGGCGCGGTCGAGGCGCTCGGCATCGCCTCGTTCGGCCCCGTTGATCTCGATCGCTCGTCACCGGGCTGGGGC
The DNA here is from genome assembly GCF_014842355.1 of Sphingomonas sp. CFBP 13706. NCBI lineage: Bacteria > Pseudomonadati > Pseudomonadota > Alphaproteobacteria > Sphingomonadales > Sphingomonadaceae > Sphingomonas > Sphingomonas sp. CFBP 13706. The sequence goes on along the minus strand of NZ_JACYVM010000008.1, from coordinate 116,112 downwards.
CGGATCGTCGACACGCCCAAGCCGGGCTGGAGCGGCACCGACCTGGTCGGCCCGTTCGCGCGCGCGCTCGACTGCCCGGTCGGGTTCGACACCGACGTCAACGGCGCAATCCTCGCCGAGAGCCTGTGGGGCGCCGCCACCGGCGCCGACATCGCGGTGTACGTCACCGTCGGCACCGGCATCGGCGGCGGTGCGCTGGTCGAGGAACGCCCGGTGCATGGCAGCCGCCACCCCGAAATGGGCCATATCCTCCCCCGCCGGCATCCCGACGACCGCGACTTCGCCGGCACCTGCCCCTTCCACGGCGATTGCCTCGAAGGACTGGCGAGCGGACCCGCGATCGCCGCGCGCTGGGGTGCGTCACTGTCGGAGCTTGGCCCCGATCATCCCGCGCATGACATCGTCGCCTATTATCTCGCCCAGCTGGTCGTCGCGCAGCAGGCACTGCTGTCGCCGCGGCGGATCGTCCTCGGCGGCGGCGTGCTGGGAACCCCCGGGCTGCTCGACCGGGTTCGCGACCATGCCGCGCGGATGGCGAACGGCTATTTCGGTACCCACGATTATGCCACCCTCATCGTCGCGCCGGGACTTGGCGACCGCGCCGGCTTGCTCGGCGCACTGGCACTCGCACAAAGGGCGCGTCGATGACCAAACCCCGTCTGTCGCTGATCCGCCTCATCGAGATGAATCTCGGCTTTCTCGGGCTGCAATTCTCGTTCGGCCTGCAACAGGCCAATATGGCGCCGATCTACGGCTATCTCGGCGCGGACGAGGCGAGCCTGCCGCTGCTCTGGCTCGCGGGTCCAGTGACCGGGCTGCTGATCCAGCCGCTGATCGGCGCGATGAGCGACCGGACCTCGACCCGGATCGGGCGGCGGACCCCCTATTTCCTCGTCGGCGCGGTGCTGTGCAGCCTGTGCCTGCTCGCCATGCCGTACAGCCCGACTTTGTGGGTCGCGGCCAGCCTGTTGTGGGTGCTCGACGCCGCCAATAACGTGACGATGGAGCCCTACCGCGCCTATGTCGGCGACCGGCTGCCCGATGATCAGCGCGCAGCGGGGTTCCTGACCCAGTCGGCGTTCACCGGCCTTGCGCAGACATTGTCCTATCTCGCGCCGTCGCTGCTCGTCTGGATCGGCTTCAACAAGGATGCGGTTGATGGCAACGGCATCCCCGACATCACGCGGATCGCCTTCCTGATTGGCGCGGTGCTGTCGCTCGCGACGATCCTCTGGTCGGTCCTGCGCGTACCCGAACTGCCCCTTCCCGAGGAAGAAAAGGCGCGGCTGGCGAAGGAACCGCTGACGCTCGGCGGCACGCTGCGCGACCTCAAGACCGCGCTGGTCGAGATGCCCCGGCCGATGCGCCAGCTCGCGCTCGCCATGCTGTGCCAATGGTATGCGATGTTCGCCTATTGGCAGTTCATTACCTTCGCGGTCGCGCGCTCGCTGCACGGCACGGCCGATGCGAAGAGCGTCGCGTTCCGCGATACCGTACTGACCGTCGGCCAGCTCGGCGCCTTCTACAATGCGGTCGCGTTCGTCGCGGCGATCGCGCTGGTGCCCGTCGCCCGCCGCTTCGGTGCGAAGACGGCGCATGCCGGCTGCCTGCTCGCATCGGGCGTCGCGATGCTGGCGATCCCCGGCATAAGCGACGAGGCGGGGCTGTTCGTCGCGATGCTCGGCATCGGCATCGGCTGGGCGAGCATGATGGGCAATCCGTACGTCATGCTGATCGACATGATCCCGCCCGAACGCAACGGCGTCTATATGGGCATCTTCAACATGTTCATCGTCATCCCGATGATCATCGAGAGCCTGACCGTCCCGCTCTTCTACCAGCCGCTGCTCGGCGGCGACCCGCGCAACATCCTGTATGTGTCGGGTGCGCTGATGGTGCTCGGCGCGGCCGCGACGCTGCGGGTCCGGATGCCCGCGACGGCGACGGCGACGCGAGCTCCGTCGTAACGGCGGGACCGGGCGTCAGCCGACCGCGGTCGCGTGGATCGGCATCAGCGCCGCGCCGATCGTCGCGGCCGCGCCCTGCAGCGTCGATACCGAGATGCGCGGCGGGACGCTGCAATGGTCGCCGATGTGCATCGCGCCGAAATCGATGTTGCGGACCAGCGCGTCGAGGATCGGCGTCGGCAACGGGCTCGAGATCACGAACTCACCCGGATCGATCCAGGCGATCCCCCAGTTGATGATCGGCACGATCTGCCCCGCGGCGCGGAGCACCCACGCGTCGACGACCGGCTCATAGCCCTTGATCACCCGGTCGAAGTCCACCAGCGAGTCGATCGCGCACCCCGCCTCGCGCAACGTCGACAACAGGTCGAGCGTCGAGGGGCGCGGCGCGCTGGTCGGGTAGAGGCAGCCGATCTCCCCCGCGCTCGCCATCGCCCCGCGCAGGATGCGCCCCTCGACGATGATCCCCGCGCCGATCCCGTGCCCGAGCAGGATGACGACCGCGGTCGAACAGCGCCGCATCAGCCCCCCGACATAATATTCGGCGAGCGCCGCCGCGTTCGCGTCGTTCTCGATCCACACCGGGTGGCCGATATGCTCCTCGAACAACGCCTTCAGGTCGATCCCGCGCCACGCCGCCAGACTGTCGACCGTCCAGCGCCGCGTCCCCTCGATCGACAGCGCCGCCCCCGGTACGCCGATCCCGACGCCGAGCAGCCGCCGGCCGAGCAGCCGGTTCGCGATCGCCATCTCGTGCATCGCGGTGGTCACCCGCTGCGCGAACACGCGCGGATCGGGATCGTCGAACGGCGCGGACCGGTGCGCGATCACGCCGCCCGCATAGTCGACCAGCGCCACCTCGAGCAGCCCGCGGTGGAGCATCGCCCCGACCCCGTATCCCGCCTCGGGCGAGATTTGCAGCGGGACCGCCGGGCGGCCCGGCGCGACCGGGGCCGCCCCCGGGCATTCCTCGATCAGCCCGTGCGCGAGCAGCGTCGCCGACAGCCGCGTGATCTTGGTCGCGCTCATTCCCAGATCGGCGGCGAGATCCTTGCGCGACCGTGCCCCCCAGGACCGCAGGATCTGCATCACGCGCCGCTCGTCGTCATCCAGTCTCAACCGCGACATCGCCATCCGCACACGTCCCTTCGCCGCACCAGATAGCCGATTAGTTTATTTCGTGAAATTAATTAATTTTGTCATATTTCCCGACCAACGGCTGACATATCAATCGGGTGGGAGAAAAAATCATGACAAAACACGGCTTGCGTTCGGGATGTGCGCTGATCGCGCTGGGGATTGCGGCACAGACGCCGGCCTGGGCGCAGACGGCATCTTCAGCTCCTACGACCGCGACCGCTGCCGACCAGGCCAGCGACCCCGCCCAGGCCGACCCCGCCCAAACCGACCCCGTCGCCGGTACCGACATCATCGTCACCGGCTCCGCGCGCGAACAGCGTCGCTTCGACGTCTCCTATGCGGTCAATTCGCTCAGCAACGCCGACATCCAGAAGCTCGCGCCGCTCAACTTCGCCGATCTGCTCGGCAAGCTGCCGGGGTTCGCCGTCGAGAATACCGGCGGCGAGGTCCAGAACATCATCCGGCTGCGCGGTCTGCCCAGCGACGGCGGCCTCGTCACCTTCCAGCAGGACGGCCTGCCGCTGTTCCACGAGAATGACGGCAACTTCTTCCGCGGCGACAGCCTCAACCGCTTCGACCTGATGACGCAGCGCGTCGAGGTCGTGCGCGGCGGCCCCGCCCCCGTCTATGCGAGCTATGCCGCCGCGATCGTCAACAACATCACCGTCTCGGGCACCGACACGGTGCGCGGCAAGGCACAGCTCACGCTCGGCGACACCGGCCTCTACCGGATCGACGGCTATCAGGCCGGGCCGATCGACGATTCGACCTATTACGCGATCGGCGGCTTCCTCCGCCGCCACGACGGCTATCGCGACAACGGCTTCCCCAACGACCGCGGCGGCCAGATCCGCGCCAACATCAAGCATGACTTCTCGAATGGGTCGCTGCGCGTGTCGGGCAATTACCTGAACGACCACAACGTCTTCTACCTGCCGATCCCGACCGCCGACCCGCGCGATCCGTCCAAGTCGCTCAACCAGTATATCGACTTCTTCAGCGGCACGATGAATTCGCCCGCGCTGCGCAACGCGACGATCCGCTACCGCGAGGCCGACGGCACGACGCGCAATGTCGGCGCCGATCTCGGCAATGGCCGCCACACGCAGTTCGGCAATGTCGGCGTTCAGTATGACGCCGATTACGACGGCTGGAAGGTCGCCGCCAAGGGCGGGGTCAGCATCGGCAAGCTCCACTTCAACGCGCTCTATTCGACCAGCAATCCGTCCGACGCGACCGCCTTTGCAGGCAGCTATCTGACCGCCGCACGCACCGCCTTCGGCGCGGGCGTCACCCGCCTCGGCTATGCGATCGCCGGCACCGACGGCGCCGAGGTCTATGACCCCAATGCAGCCTCCGGCCTGGTCGTCCCCGCGCAGTTCCGCGACGTCACGTCGAAATTCTACTCGACCCAGGGCGATCTCAGCGTCACCCGATCGATCGCGACCGGCTTCGGCACGCACGATCTGCGCGTCGGCGTCTATGGCAGCCTGTACGGCGAAACCAACGAGGTCGCCTATCAGGACTATCTGCTCGAGGTCCGGGGCAAGCCGCGCACGCTCGACCTGATCGCCTATAACGCCGCCGGCCAGGCGCTCGGATCGGTGACCGACAATGGCGTGCTGCGCTACACGACCACGCTCAACCGCGGCAACACGGACGCGTCGATGTACGCCTTCTACGCCAACGACACCTGGGAACTGACCCCGGGGCTGAAGATCGACGGCGGCATCCGTCACGAACGCTACAGCTTTGACGGCTATGCCTTTGCGACGACCTCGGCCAATCTCGGCGACCCGACGACGCTCGCCGACAATGCCGTGCGCGCCTTTACCGGCCAGATCATCCGCTCCTCGCTCGCGCCCGACATCACCAACTGGACCGCGGGCATCAACTACGACGTCACCCGCCATCTCGGCGCCTATGCGCGCGCCTCGCATCTCGAAACCCCGCCCTCGACGCAGGTCACCTATCAGATCAACCCGACGATCCTGACGCCCAAGGCCAACCAGTATGAGGTCGGGCTGAAGGCCGCGTTCGGCCGGTCCTATCTCTATGTCATCGGCTTCTACACGCGCTACGACCCGCTCAACGCCTCGTTCGTCGCGCTCGACCCGGTCACCGGCCGCAACGACCAGTCAGTCCCGTTCGTCGGCAAGGCGGACATCAAGGGGATCGAGATCGACGGCAATCTCGCGCTGCCCTACGGCTTTGCGGTCACCGGCGCGCTCACGGTCAGCGATCCCAAGTACAAGAGCCTCGTCAACGCGAACGGCGCCAGCGCGGGCGATGTCGAGGGCAACCAGCTCGTCCGCGAGCCCAAGGTCTATGGCAATATCCGCCCCTCGGTCGATTTCGACATCGCCGGCAATGCGGTCCAGCTCTATGGTCGCTACGAATATGTCGGGAAACGCTATGTCGATTTCTTCAACAACACCGCGCTGCCCGCCTATGGGACGGTCGGCGCGGGCATCACGCTGACGCGCAACACGTGGCAGATGCAGGTCGTCGGCGACAACATCTTCAATGCGAAGGGCCTGACCGAGGGCAATACGCGCACCGACCAGCTCAGCGGCCAGGGCACCGCGGACGCGATCTACGGCCGTCCGATCTTCGGGCGCAACGTCCGCCTCGTGGTCAGCAAGTCCTGGTGACCGGCCTGCGGATGATCCTCGCGGTGGCGCTGGCGGCCACCGCATCGGTGCCGCTCGCCGCGCAGGGACCGGCGCCGGCGGCAACCGGGCAGGTCGGGCGATCCCCCGACGCCCCGATCGACGCGCTTTCGCAGCGCCTGTTTCCCCGGCTCGGCGCGTTACGCGCTACGCCGCGCTGGGCGCAGGCACTCGACCGCGACCCGGCGATGGGGACGCTGCAGGCCGCCCGCACCGCGCGGCGCGCGGCGTGCGGCATCGCAGCCGCCTGCACGATCGAGGCGGCGATCTGGACGACCGGGGATCGCGCCGCGCTCGTCGCGATCCTCGATCGGCTCGCGGGCAAGCGCGGGCTGCCGCCGCTCGCGGCGAACGCGGATCTCGCACCGGTCGCGGCGATCGATGCCGAGCTCGACGGGCTGAACGCGGTGCTTCGCGTCTATGGGCTCGGCCATCCGTCACGCTATCCCGCGATCGACGGCCCCGTCTTCACCCCCGCGGTCCCGTATTTCGCCGACGGCGTCGCAGTCGGGATCGAGTTCGCCCGCGCCGCCTCAGGCGCTGCGCCCGACACGCTCGACGGCAGCGTCGCGCTCGCGCTCGCGCTGCTCGATGGCAACGACGCGACCGCAGCGACATTGTTCGAACCGCTCGACGACCGCGAGAATGCCGGCGCGCGTGCCGCGGCCGCACACACCGACTGGGCCGCCTTCCGCTATACCGCGCTGATCGTGCCCGGCGTCGGGCCGGAGGACAGCGCCACACGGCTCAGCCCGCGCAGCAAGCTCCACGCGCTGCTCGCCGCGCAACGCTTTCGCCAGGGGCTCGCCCCGTTCATCCTCGTCTCGGGCAGCGCGGTCCACCCGCGCGGCACCCGCTTCGTCGAAGCCGTCGAGATCCGCCGCGCGCTGATCGAGCGCTACGCGATCCCCGCCGATCGCATCATCCTCGAACCCTATGCGCGGCACACGACGACCAATCTGCGCAACGCCACGCGGCGGATGGCCGCGCTCGGCATCCCGCTCGACCGGCCGACGCTGATCGTCACCGACGCGCAGCAGAGCGCCTATATCGAAAGCCCGACCTTTACCACGCGCAACACCGCCGAACTCGGCTACATGCCCGGCGCGATCGGCCGGCGGCTGTCCGTCTACGACCTCGAATTCCGCCCGTCGCGCCAATCGCTCCGCCACGATCCCCGCGATCCGCTCGACCCATGACCAGTGTCTTTCAGCGGTCAGACCCCGCAAACACAAACTCCCCAACCCCCACCCCCACCCCGGCGAAGGCCGGGGCCCAGTTGGGAAACGGCACTGATCGGGAACAACGCGCGTTCCTCCCCGCCATCCCGACCCCACTCCAACCGCGACGGTCACGCCGCATCCTCGCCCATCCGCTCCTCCTCACCCTGCTCCTAACCCCCGCCGCCGCCGTCTCAGCCCAAGACACCCCCGCCGATCTCGTCGCCCCCTTGGTCGGAACACTCGCCGATTTCGGCCAACTCACCCCCGCCGCGGTCGCGCCGTTCGGCATGGTCCAGCTCGGCCCCGACACCAGCCCCGCCAACCACGCCGGCTATGATCACGCGGCCACCACGTTGCTCGGCTTCTCGCACACGCGCGGCGTCGGCGTCGGCTGCGGCGGTGCGGGCGGCGACCTGATGATCGCGCTACGCTACGCCGGCAGCGATGCAGTCCCTGCGCGGATCGACAAGCCCAGCGAACGCGCGCGCGCCGGCACCTACAGCGTCCGCTACGACGGCGGCATCCTTGCCGAGACGACCGCGACGCGCGGCGGCGGTGTGCTGCGCTTCACCGTGCCGCGCGCGGGCACGCTCGACCTGCGGATCGACCCGCGACGCAGCTATGCCAAACGGCTCTCGGCCAACTGGGCACGCCTCGACAGCGACGACCTGCGTGCCGATCTCGTTGCGGGCACCGTCTGCGACCAGGGCGCCTATCGGCTCCACACCGCCAGCCGGATCCGGGTCAACGGGCGCCTCGTGCATCGCCGGCTGAGTGTCGGCGCCGGTGATCTGGCGACGCTCCGCCTCGTCGCCCGCGCGGGGGACCGGATCGAGATCCGCACCGGCCTGTCGAGCGTCGACGGCGGCGGCGCGGCGCTGACCCGCGACACCGAACTGGGCGACCGGCCGTTCGCGACCATCGCCGCGGCGACCCGGTCCGACTGGAACCGCGTGCTCGGACGGGTGGTGCCGACTGGTCGGCGCGACCGCCGCGCGCTGTTCTACACCTCGCTCTACCGCGTCATGCAGACCCCGGTCGCGATCGACGATCCGGACGGCCGGCACCGCGACAAGAGCGGCCGCATCGCCGTCTCGCCCAAGGGCCGGACGCGCTATGCCAGCTGGTCGCTTTGGGACAATTACCGCACGCAGATGCCGCTGCTGGCGCTTCTCCAGCCCGAGCGCAGCGCCGACATCGCCGCCTCGCTTGTCGCGCTCTATGCCGGTGGCAAGCCGCAATGGTCGACCCGCGACGAACCCTTCCTGACGGTGCGCACCGAACATGCCGGGATCGCGCTGCTCGATATGCACCGCAAGCGGATCGCGTTCGACACGGACGCGGCGCTCGCCGGCATGGTCGCGGACAGCGCCACGCTCAAGCGCGGCACCCCCGACGAACAGATCGAGGCCGCCTATGACGACTGGGCGACCGCAGAACTCGCACGCGATCTCGGCCGCACCGATCTCGCGGCGCGCTTCACCGCCAAGGCGCTGTCCTACCGCCCAATGTGGCGCTCGGTGTTCCAGTCGCCCGGCGCGGACGGCGACGTCGTCAAGGCGCGCGGGCTCTATCAGGGTACATTGTGGCAATATCGCTGGGCGCCGGTCTTCGATCTCGGCTGGATCACCCAGACGGTCGGGCGCGCGCGGCTGCTGGGCGAACTCGAGACTTTCTTCGGGCAGGGCCTGTTCAACATGACGAACGAGCCCGACATCCACGTCCCCTGGATGTTCGCCGCGCTGGGCGAGCCCCGGCCGACCGCGGATCTCGTCCGGACGATCCTGACCCGGCCGATCGCGCATCCCTATACCAACAGCGGCAAGCTGGCGGTGCCGTTCGTCGGTCGCAGCTTCGCGCTGGCACCGCAGGGATTTGCCGACGGGATGGATGATGACGCGGGCGGCCTGACCGCCTGGTACGTCTTCGCGGCGCTCGGGCTCTATCCGCTGGTACCGGGAGAGCCCTGGTACGTCCCGACGACGCCCGCGTTCGAACGGGTCCGTCTCGATCTCGGCAAGGGGCGCGTGCTCAGCATCCGCCGCGACGGACCAGCGGACGGCGTCATACAACGGGTAACCCTGGACGGACGCGCGCTGTCCACGACGCGGATCGATCATGCCGATCTGATGCGTGGCGGTACGCTGGTCGTCACCACGCAGGCATCGCCGCCGCAAAATGTCCCGCAACTGCAAGACAGCCGCGCTAGGGTCGCGGTCGATGGCATGCTCCACCCCCGATAACGCCGCCGCCGCCGCGCCGCCCGCCACGGCGCGGATGCTCGGCTATGCGAGCGGCAATTTCGGCAAGAACCTGCTCGCGTCGACGATGGATGTCTTCCTGATGTTCACGCTGACCGAATATTGGGGGATATCGCCGCTCGCCGCCGGGCTGATCGTGATGCTCGGGCTGGTCTGGGACGGGCTGTGCAACCCGCTGCTCGGCCGCATCCTCGACCGCGCCACCGACCGCGCGGGGCTCTACCGCCGCCTGCTCGTCCTCGCCGCCCCTGTCGTCACCATCCCCTTCACCATCGTCTTCCTCCTCCCGACTCCCCAGCCATCCTTCATAATTCCCTGGGCGATCAGCCTCGTACTGGTTTTCCGCACCGCCTATGCGACCTGCGATGTCGCGCATAATGCGCTGATGATGCGGATGACCGGGCGACAGGGTGCCGCGACGATGCTCTCCGCCTTGCGGTACATGTTCAGCTGCCTCGGCGCGCTGGCGGTCGCCGGCTCCGCGCCCGCCTTTGTCGACCCCGCGCTTGCAGGCGGTCATCGCCTCATCGCCACCACGGCCTGTGCCGCCCTCGCCTATGTCGCGACGTTGTGGCTGGCCGCCGCATCGGGGCCCGCCGCCACCGAGCCGCCGCGAATACCGGCCAGGCCGCAAACGCCGCTCCGGGTCTGGATCCTCCGCAATCGTCCGTTCTGTGCGCTGCTGGTGTTCGGCTTCGCACAGGCGCTGACGCTGCCGGTCTTTGCGCGGTCCTTCGCCTATATCGGCAAGGGGGTGATCCACGACCCCGACTGGACCGCGCGCGCGCTCACGACGCTCGCGCTGTCGCAACTCGTCATGCTGCCGGTCTGGGTCGGAGCGAGCCGGCGCGCCAGCCAGCACGGCGCTCTTGCAGCAGCGCTCATCCTCGTTGCGGTCGGATCGGCGGTGTTCGCGACGGGACCGCGCGGCATGATGGCGGGGATCGCGCTGTTCGGTGCGGGCAATGCCGGCGTGCAGATGATGATCTGGGCGCTGCTCGCCGACGCGATCGATCACGGTGAGCGCCGGACCGGGGTCCGGCTCGAGGCGGTGCCGGTCGCGTTGCTGCTCCTCACGCTGAAGCTGGGTGGCGGGATCGGCGGTGCGCTGTTCGGTCAGGGCCTCGCCCTGGCCGGCTGGACCGGCACCGCCCCGCTCGGCGAGACCGGCGGCGGACAACTGCTGGCCATGGCGTGGGCGATGCCGGTAGCGGGGGCGGTCATCGGAATCGCGGTGGTTGTCTTGCAGTCCCACACCGGTGCGGGACGTTCCACCGTCCCCGCAACACGCAGCCTGCCCAGCAGCGTGAGCAGATCGAGCGTCGGATAGCGGGCGGCTGCATTGTCATACATCGCCCGGCACGTCGCGATATCAAACCATGCCGCGCATTTCGCGGTCGCTATCTCCGGCGCATCCCCGCGCCCTCCGACGCCTTTTCGCGGGCCGCTCCTTACAGTTGCTGAAACAAAGTGTTGGACGGCAGATACTGTGAATAATAATAGACAGTGTACAGCCTGGCATGCGGACCCGGCGCTTGGTCGAGAGGAGCAGGATTATGAAATCAGCATCCACGATTCGGTTTGGACATCTGGCACTTTGCGTCGCGCTCTCGGCGACGGCGCTCTCAGCCTGCTCGAAAAAGGCGGCCGAGGAGCCCGCCGCGGGCGAAACCGCTGCCGCCGCGCCGGAAGCCGCTACCGCAAACGCGGCGGCTCCGACTGAGGCTGCCGCGCCGGCGGCAACGGCCTCCGCCGCCGCGCCGGCTGCCGACAATGTCGATACGCTCAGCGGCGTCAAATTTGCCGGCTATACGGGCGATGCCGCCAAGGGGAAGACCGCGTTCATCACGTGCCAGACCTGCCACGCGATCGACGCCGGCGTGAACAAGATCGGCCCTTCGCTGCACGAAGTGGTCGGCCGCGCCGCGGGAACCGTCGCCGGCTACACCTATTCCGCCGCCAACAAGAATAGCGGGATCACCTGGACCCCCGAAAAGCTGTTCCAGTATCTCGAAAAACCGCAACGCGTCGTCCCGGGTACCAAGATGGCGTTCCCGGGCATCCCTGATCCGCAGAAGCGCGCCGACGTGATCGCCTATCTGCAAGCCGGCGGCTGAGCGAAGCCGCTGCTCCTGCCCCACCGGTCCCGCTCGCGCCGATTGCGGGATCGGGCGGGGTCGGGAACAGGTCCGCGTCCGAAGCGCCATGCCGGCTCCCGCGCGCCGACGTGACCGACATCTACCCCCGTGCCGTCCGCGCCAGATCGGCAAGATGGACCGGCAGTGACACGATCAGCGGCACCGCGATCCATCGCCAGTCGAGCCCGGTCAGCGCGGTGCGCAGCGCGAACAGCATCAGCATGCCCGGCGCCAGCCGAAGTGCCGCGATCGCCATGCTCCACCCCTGCCGTCTCAGCCAGAGAAGTTCGAGGGCGATGACCCCCAGCACGATATCAACCGCGTGCCCGCTGGCGAACAGCCAGGTCAGGAAAAGGGTCCGTTGAGCTGGACGATCGCCAGATTGAGGTAACCCGCGAACCCCACCCAAAGCAGATAGGGCAGCAATAGCGCTGCCGCAGACCGCGAATGCCGGGCCAGGACGACGATCAGCAACAGGATCGACAGCCAGAGCACGACCATCTCCGCGACCGCCCAGTCAGGCCGCTGCAGGCGGAAGAAGACGAGGCTCCACAGGATGTTGAGAAACCCGTTGCCCGCAAACAGGCCGAGCAGCCATTCGCGCTCGCGCCACCCCGCAATCGCCCGCCACCCCGTCACGCCCGCCAGGGCCGTGCAGCTGTAGATCGCGGTCCAGGCCAGCCCATAGGCGGCGTCGGGCGGTGCCCAATGCGGCTTGAGCAGACTGGCATACCAGGATCCGGTGTCGATGATCGTCGCGCCCACCAGCGCCACCAATGTCGCGAGCAATGCCGCGATGCACACCGGAAAGATCCAGACCCTATCCATCGTGCATCAGCTCGCGGTCTGCAGCAGATGCTGCATGTCCTTGACGAAGATCCGTGCATAGGCGAGCGGCCGCGCATAGATCAGCCGCTTGTTCATATAGGCGTGCCAGGTCAGATGCTGGACGTCGCGGTCGGCGCACATCGCCACGAAGCGTTCGCGTCGGCGATCGTCGCGGTACCAGAAATGCTGCATGATCGCGAGGATGCGGAACACCAGCCCATGCGCGCGCATGAACCGCCGCCGCGCCGCGCCGAGCGCCTTGGGGTCTCCGCTGGCGAGGAAGGTATCGACCGCCTCGGCGGCGAACCGCGCGGACAGCATCGCGTAATAAAGCCCCTCGCCCGAGGCCGGCGCGACCGCCCCCGCGGCATCGCCGATTACCAGCACGTCGCGGCCATTATCCCATCGCCGCAACGGGCGGAGCGGGATTGGCGCGCCCTCGCGACGCAGCGTCACGCACGTTTCGAGCCCGAGCCGCACGCGCAACCGGCTGGTCGCGTCACGCAAACCATGCCCCTTGTGCGCGCTGCCGACGCCGATGCTCGCGGTGTCGCCGTGCGGGAACAGCCAGCCGTAGAAATCGGGCGAAAATTCGGCCTGATAGAAGACGTCGCACCGGGTGCGATCGAACCCTGCGGTGCCGGGTTGCGGCGTACGGATCACCTCGTGATAGGCGAAGACGCACGGGTTGCGCACCGCATCGTCGAACACCGCCTCGGCGACGCGCGACCGGGCGCCGTCCGCACCGATCACGCACCGCGCGCGGACGCGATGATCGCCCTCGCCATCGGTATAGCGGACCTGTGCGCCACCATCGCCGTCGCGGACGATCGCCTCGAACCGCCCGGTGCGCCGCTCAGCGCCCTGTTTGGCAGCGCGGTCGCGCAGCCACTCGTCGAACGTGTCGCGGTCGACCATGCCGACATAGCCGCCCGCGCCGCTCGGATCGACCGGCATGTCGACCGCACGCCGCGACGGCGCGATCATCCGCGCGGTTCGCGCCCGCCCGACGATCAGATGATCGGGAATCGCGAAATCACGGATCAGCCGCGGCGGGATGGCGCCGCCGCACGGCTTGATCCGGCCGGCGCGATCGAGCAGCAGCACCGATCGCCCCGCCTGCGCCAGCTCGGCAGCGGCGGTCGCCCCGGCCGGGCCGCCGCCGACGACGACGCAGTCATAGGTCGTCATGCCGCCGCGCGCGCGCGCGACTGGCGTCATGTCCTGCTGGCGACCCGGCCTGCGCATCGCCAGCGCTGCGGCGACGACGAAGACCAGCGCCTCGGCCAGGAAGACCAGGGTGAAGACGGTGGCGGGAGAGTCGATCCGGCTCCGCCCGAGATCGACGCCCGTCGCGCCGAGCAGCCCCCCAAGCCCGAAGGCGATCGCCTGCGCTGCGCCCCACACGCCCATGCGGAGTCCCGCCTGCTCCCGCCCCTCTGCCTGCCCGCGTCCCGCGAGCGCGATCATCGCGCCGATCGCCGCGACCGCAAAGACGCCATTGGCCAGCCCGAGCAGCGCGACATTGGCGGTCAGCGGCCAGCCCGGCCCGATCCGCGCCGCCAGCGCGAGCCCCGCCAGCGCCGCCGCCGACCCGAGACACCCGCCACCGATCCACCAGCGCAGCCCGCGCGTCTCCCCGCCTTCACCCCGCCCGCCGCCAAACGCCCCGCCGCCGACCCCCGCGACGATCATCCCGACGAGCACACCCCCGTGCTGCACCCCTGACAGTTGCGTCGAGGCACCCGGCGCGAGCCCGAACACCAGCCCGGCGAACGGCTCGAGGATCAGGTCCTGCATCGCATAGGCCAGCATCGAGACGAAGACGAAGAGCGTGAAGCGGCGGGCCTCGCCATCGGCCCAGATCGTCCGCAACGCCGCCGTCAGCGTAGCCGATCGCTCCCCCCGCCGGGACGCGTCGACCGGCGTGGCGAGTGTCCTGGACGGTGCAGCCCCCTCGACGCCGAGAAGCGCCACCACGGCCAGCGCGAATGCGCACGCCGCGACGCCGGCCGCAACCCGGGTCAGCCGCGCTGCGGAAAAGGGTTCGAGCAGCGCACCGGCCACTCCCGCGGTCACCGCGATCCCCGCGACCATCATGATCCAGGTGATCGCCGCCGCCGCCGCGCGCCGTTCGGGCGCGACTCGCGTCGCGAGCAATGCCAGCAGCGAGGTGCCCGCCGCGCCCACGCCCATGCCGATCATCGCAAACGCGGCAATCGCCAGCGCCAGCCCCCCGGGCGCGCGTGCGGCGAGCAGCGGCAGCGCACCGACCGCGAGCAAGGCGCCGAGCGCGAGCACCGCCATGCCCCCAACAATCCAGGGTGTCCGCCGCGTGCCGCGATCCGAACCATGCCCCCAGACCGGTCGCGACAGCTGGACCGCATAATGCCAGGCGACCAGACCGGCGGGGAGCGCCGCGGGCAGCGCATATTCGACCACCATAACGCGGTTCAGCAGCGAGGTCGCCAGCATCACGATCGCGCCGATCGCGCTCTGCACCAGCCCGAGCCGCACGATACCGAGCCAGCCGAGCGGGACCCCGCTCACAACCCCGCCACCCCGCCGAGCCCGAACGCCGACGCCAGCATCCCGAGGACATAGAGCGTCGTGCCGGTCGCGTTATACCACGGCGTATTCTTGAGCGGATCGCGCAGCAGCCGCACCATCAGCGCCAATTGCCCCGCCAGCAACGCCGCGACCAGCAGCGCGACAAGCCCGTGCCCCCATAGCGCCAGCAGGCCGATCACCGCGACCTGCGGGACCGCCATGACAATACAGGCCAGCCGGGCGGCGCGATTCACCCCCAGCACGACCGGCAGCGAACGCAACCCCATCATCCGATCGCCCTCGACCGCCTTGAAGTCGTTGAGCGTCATGATGCCGTGCGCGCCGGCGGTGTAGAGGCCGAGTATGACCATCACCGCAGCATCGGGCCAGCCGCCGGTCATCGCCGCCGCGCCCGTGAACCAGGTCAGCCCCTCATAGGTCAGCGCGACCACCGCGGGCCCCCAGATCCCACTCGCCTTGAAGCGGAATGGCGGCGCGCTATAGGCCCAGGCGCAGGCCAGCGCGACGCCGGTCGCCGCGAACACCAGCGGCCCCATCGCCGCCCCGACCGCCGCCGAGATCAGGCTGCCCGCGATCGCGATCCACAAGCCCCCGCTGCCGGCGATCCGCCCCGACGGGATCGGCCGCAGCGGCTCGTTGATCGCATCGACATGGCGGTCGAACCAGTCATTGGCCGCCTGGCTCGTGCCGCAGACCAGCGGCCCCGTCAGCAGGACACCTCCCAGCAGAAACGGCCAGCGATCGCCCAGCGGAACGCCCGACGACACGACCCCGCACAGGAACGCCCAGATCGGTGGAAACCAGGTGACCGGCTTGAGCAGTTCCAGCACGTCGCGAGCCGCGGGCGGCGGCATCGCGACACGGGAAGCGGACAGGCGATCCATGTCACGAAGCTAGGATCAGACACTCTCATCTGTCAACATATGTTGACACCAACGTTGATAACACTCGCGCGTTCAGCCGTCACCCGACACGAGATTGCCAAGGCCGTGGCGATGAAGCTTCGAATAGAGGCTTTGCCGACTCACGCCGAGCACTTCCGCCGCTGACGCGCGATTGTCCGACGTATAGGCCAGCGCCGCCTCGATGCAGAGACGCTCGATCAGATCAGTACTCTCGCGCACGATCTCTTTCAGCGACATGCGGCCGACCAGCTCGGTCAGCTGCTCGACCGATCGCGGCGTGTCGTGCGCGACCAGCGGCACCTGGCGCAGGCGGCGTCCGACATGGCGGATCGTGAAGCCGAAACACTCGCTGCCACCCATCGGCGCGACCACGCCGGACACCTCGATCTCGGCCTGCGCACCCGCCGCGCCGCGCAGGATCGTCGCGACGTTGCGGACCGAGCCATGTTCGCGCAGCTGCGCGACGATCAGCTCGAGATCGATGCCCGGCCGGCCCAGCCACGCGCCCAGCCGCGCGCCGATCAGCCGCTCGATCGACGGCATTTCGGTCAGCTCGACAAAGGCGGCGTTCGCGGTCAGCACCACCAAGTCGCGATCGACCAGCACGAACGAATCGGGCATGCGCTCGACCACGTCGCCCAGCGTCGCCTCGTGCCGGCGCGCACCGACGACCGGCTCGACCGCCTCGATCCGGACGATCAGCGACGGGCTGCGCGCCTGACGGAACAGCTTCGCATCGATCCGCACGTCGACCGCGCGATCGTTGAGCCGCAGCGCGACCGGTGCGACATCGTCCGCCGCCTCCGCCGCACCGAGATGCGCGACCAGGTCGTCGCGATCATGCGGATCGACGATCGTGCTGACCGGTGCACCGACCAGCGTATCGGCGGCGGCATCGAGCAGCCGCAGCGCCGCCGGATTCGCCTCGCGGATACGGCGCGACCCGGCGTCGACGACCAGGATCGCATCGGACGCCATGTCGAACACCATCCGGTACCGCGTCTCGGCCTGGCGCAGGCGGATATAGTCGCGCTCCAGCGCCTGTTGCGTCTGCAGCAGCCGCTGCTGCGTCGCCGCCGCGCCGCGCAGGTCGCGGCCGATCGCGACGAGCCGATCGGGAGTGCCCAGCGACATCACCAGATAGCGGACCGGCACATCGCCACCCGCCGCGGGATGCGTCACCTGTCGCCAGCGCGCGGGTTCGGGGCGGCCCGCCGCCGCAAGCATCTCGGCCGCCTTGGGACGGCTTTCGACCGTCATCGTGTCCATCCAGCGTTCGCCGACCCAGCCGGCAAAGCCGTGATTGGCAAGATCACCCTGCGACACCGCAACGTCGAGGATCCGCCCATCGGCGGCAAGGATGAAGGCGACGTCGCCGACGGCCGCGAGCAGCGACGCGGCCACGCGCGCGCTCAGGGCCCCGGGCGCGGCGTCGGGGCGGGCGAAGGCCAGATGCGGGGAAGAGGCGATAGTCTTGTCCATCGACGAGCGTCGCGCTCCAATCTGCAGCAATCAATTACACGCCGTGGTCCCCCATGCGCTTTCGCGGAGAAGATTGCCGGCCAGTTTCAGCGCGAGTTTCGCATCGGACGCGGTACCATCGGCGCCGACTTTGGTGGCGAGATCCGGGTCTGCATTGAAAATCGCACCGCCGACCATGATGCAGACACGAGGATTTCGCGAAACCCCTCGCAACGCAGCAATGATCGATGCAAGTCCGGCGATATGGCAGTCGCAACTGATCGTCAATCCGATGATATCGAACCAGTCCGCCGTTGCGGCATCCAGCAACACGGGCGTTTCCGCGTCGTTGATCCGGTCCGTCAGCCAGCCGCCATGCCGAAAGACCTCGTCGAGGACGATCGTCCCGAAGCTGTGATGATCGCCCTGTAACGACGCGAATAATGCCCGATGTCGATCGCCCGGATCTGTCCGAATGCTGGGCATGCGGCCGGCAATCTCGTGCACGACTTCCTGCAGCCGCCACAACCCCATCGTGACATCGACGAAATCGCAGCGATCATCATCCCAATATTCACCGAGCAGGCGCGCGGCGGGTGCGAGCAGATCGACCATGACCGTCTCGACCGAAACACCGCGGTCGAGGATCGTCTCGATGTGCGCAAGCAGGCGGTCGGCATCGACCTGCATCACCAGCGGCGCGAAGATGCCCACCTCGACGCTGTCGATCGGGCCATCCGTCCCGATCTCGGCAGAGGGCATCGCCGCACTGGCATGTGCCGCCATCAGCCGCGGAATGATCTCGCATTCGATCAGCGCCGACAAAGGGCGATCATAGTCCCCGTCATCGCGACGCGGCCCCGGACCAAGATCTCGGCGGCCATCGCTCCAGTCCCGACGTGCGAACGACCCGGTGCTCCACCGGAAACCGCGCGAATAGTGAGTAACCGCTGCCATTACCGGCTCTCCCCAGCCTGGTCGACACGCCAACAACTACAGACCGGGACCTGCATTTGGCAGATTAGCGGCGACTCGCAGCATATCCCACTTGCAATTGACTGACAACCGGACGGTTTTGCTGCACCGCACAAGCTGTTCCGGTTTATGGACGTCTAAATAACTTGACACTTTTTAAGGGGCGGGTGTAAGGTCCGAGCGGAACTTGGGCAGGCGGGGCGCGATGCGAGCGAACGACCTTTCTCCGGCAGATCGGCAGGGCGGCACGGCCGTCCCGGGCGCCCGCCGGGCAGCCGCCCCGCTCTACACGCCGGACCAGCGCGAGCGCCGCGACTCGTCGGCCTGGACGCTGGTCCAGGGGGTGCTCGCCCCGATCCAGTTCCTGATCTTCCTCGTCAGTCTCACGCTGGTCCTGCGCTATCTGGCGACGGGCGATGGCGTGGTCGCCGCGACGATATCGATCGTGGTCAAGACGGGCGCGCTCTACGCGATCATGATCACCGGCGCGATCTGGGAGAAGCAGGTGTTCGGCCAATGGCTGTTCGCCCCCGCCTTCTTCTGGGAGGATGTGGTGAGCATGCTCGTGCTCGCGCTGCACACCGCCTATCTCGTCGCGCTCGCCCGCGACTTCGGCAGCGAGGCGGGACGCATGTGGCTCGCGCTCGCGGCCTATGCGAGCTACGTCGTCAATGCCGCACAGTTCCTGATCAAGCTGCGGGCCGCGCGGTTGCAGCGTGCACCGGCGGGCATGGTCGCGTCATGACCGCGCCGCTTTCCACCCCCCTGCCCACCGCCCCCCTGGCAACCGCGCACCATCTCGGCCGGACCGGATGCGACGCCGCGCCCGTGCTGCGCGAGCGCGGCCAGCGCGAGGTGTTCTGCGGGCTCACCGGAATCATCTGGCTGCACCGCAAGATTCAGGACGCGTTCTTCCTCGTCGTCGGCTCGCGGACCTGCGCGCATCTGCTGCAATCGGCGGCGGGCGTGATGGTGTTTGCCGAGCCGCGCTTCGCCACCGCGATCATCGAGGAGCGCGACCTCGCGGGGATGGCGGACTGCAATGACGAGCTCGACCGCATCGTCGACCAGATGCTGCTGCGCCGGCCCGACATAAAGCTGCTGTTCCTCGTCGACTCCTGCCCGTCGGAGGTGATCAAGCTCGACCTGTCGCGCGCCGCGGTCCGGCTATCGGTCAAGCATGGCGGGACGACCCGGATCCTCAATTATTCGGGCAGCGGGATCGAAACGACCTTCACCGAGGGGGAGGATGCCTGCCTCGCGGCGCTGGTCCCCGGCCTCGCCGCTGACGCATCCCCCGCGCCGAGCCTGATGATCGTCGGCGCGCTGCCCGATGTCGTCGAGGACCAGTTCCTCCGTCTGTTCGACGCGCTCGGCATCGGCCCGGTCCACAGCCTGCCCGCACGGCGTGCGGGGGCGATGCCGCCAGTCGGGCCCAATACGCGCTTCCTGCTCGCCCAGCCGTTTCTCGGGGAGACGGCGCGCGCGCTCGAGGATCGCGGCGCGACACGACTCGACGCGCTGTTCCCGTTCGGGGCCGAGGGCACGACCGACTGGCTGTACGCCGCCGCCCAGGCGTTCGGCGTCGACGCGATGCAGTTCCGGCGCACGATCGCACCCGGCCGCGAACGCGCCAAGCGCGCGCTCGCGCATGCACGCCCGCTGCTCGAGGGACGGCGGATCAGCTTCCTGCCCGATTCCCAGCTCGAAATCCCGCTCGCGCGCTTTCTCGCAACCGAGCTCGGCATGGTCCCGGTCGAGGTCGGCACGCCTTATCTTCACCGCCGCCACCTCGCGGTCGAACTCGCACTGCTTCCTGCCGCGACGCGGCTGAGCGAGGGGCAGGATGTCGATCGCCAGCTCGACCGCCTGCGCGCGGACCGCCCCGACCTTACCGTCTGCGGCCTCGGTCTCGCCAACCCGCTCGAGGCGGAGGGGCTGACGACGAAATGGGCGATCGAGCTGGTCTTCTCGCCGGTCCACGGCTTCGACCAGGCGGGCGACCTCGCCGACCTCTTCGCGCGACCGCTGCGGCGGCGCGACCTGCTGAGGGTGTGATGCAGCTGACCGTCTGGACCTATGAGGGACCACCCCATGTCGGCGCGATGCGGATCGCGACCGCGATGGAGGACGTGCATTATGTCCTCCACGCGCCGCAAGGCGACACCTATGCCGACCTGCTGTTCACGATGATCGAGCGGCGCGGCAAGCGCCCGCCGGTCACCTACACGACCTTCCAGGCGCGCGATCTCGGCAAGGATACCGCGGCCTTGTTCCAGACCGCGGCGCGCGATGCCTATGCGCGCTTCACGCCGGGCGCGATGCTGGTCGGCGCATCGTGCACCGCCGAACTGATCCAGGACGATCCCGCCGGGCTGGTCGCGGCGATGGACCTGCCCTGCCCGGTCGTGGCGCTCGAACTGCCGAGCTACCAGCGCAAGGAGAATTGGGGCGCGGCGGAGACCTTCTACCAGCTCGTCCGGACCCTCGCGCCCAGCCCCGCGCCGAACCGGGCAAACGCGCGCCCGACCGCCAACATCCTCGGCCCGACCGCGCTCGGCTTCCGACACCGCGACGATGTAATCGAAGTCCGCCGCATCCTCGATGCGCTGGGGATCGCGGTGAACGTCGTGGCGCCGCTCGGCGCGACCACCGCGGACATTGCCCGGCTGCCCGACGCCGATTTCAACATCTGCCTCTATCCCGAGATCGCCGACACCGCCTGCCGCTGGCTCGCGCGCGAGCACGGACAGCCCGTCGTCACCACCGTGCCGATCGGCCACGGCGCGACGCGCGAGTTCATCGCCGAGCTGGCGGCGCTGACCGGGATCGATCCGACGGGCGCGTGCGACCCTGGCCACCTGCCCTGGTGGAGCCGCTCGGTCGACTCGACCTATCTGACGGGCAAGCGCGTCTTCATCTTCGGCGATGCTACGCATGCGATCGCCGCCGCCCGCGTCGCGCGGGACGAACTCGGGTTCGAGGTCGTCGGGCTCGGCTGCTACAACCGCGAATTCGCGCGCGACCTGCGCGCCGCCGCGGCGCTCTACGGCGTCACGCCGCTGATCACCGACGACTATCTGGTCGTCGAGGAGGCGATCCAGGCGCTGCAGCCCGAACTGGTGCTCGGCACGCAGATGGAACGGCATATCGCCAAGCGGCTCCGGATCCCCTGTGCGGTGATCTCGGCCCCCGTCCATGTCCAGGATTTCCCCGCGCGCTACTCGCCGCAAATGGGGTTCGAGGGCGCGAACGTGCTGTTCGACACCTGGGTCCATCCGCTCGTGATGGGGCTGGAGGAGCATCTGCTGACGATGTTCCGCGACGATTTCGAGTTCAGCGACATGGCCGGCGCGAGCCATCTCGCGCCCCTCCCGGTGGCGCCCGAGACAGCGCCACAGCCGGTATCGCCCGAGGTCGCATCGCGCCCCGCCCCCGACGCCAGCGCGGCGCGCGTCTGGTCCGCCGATGCCGAGCGCGAGCTGCTCAAGATCCCCTTCTTCGTCCGCGGGAAGGCGCGTCGCAACACCGAACGATTCGCCGCCGAGCGCGACGTCGCGACGATCACGATCGACACGCTCTATGATGCGAAGGCCCATTATGCCCGATAGCGCCATCCGCCGCCCGGTCCCGCTGCATGTCGTGATCGTCACGCTCGACAACCATCTGTCGGGCGCCGCCGAACGCGCGGCCGCACGGTTCGCCGCGGACGATAGCGGGATCACGATCGGCTTCCACGCCGCGGCCGACTGGGATCGCGGCACCGGGTCGCTCGATCGCTGCATCGCCGATATCGGCCGCGCCGACATCGTCATCGCGACGATGCTGTTCCTCGACGACCATATCCGCGCGGTTCTCCCCGCGCTGACCGCGCGCCGCGAGGCCTGCGCCGCGATGGTCGGGCTGATGTCGGGCAGCGAGATCGTCCGGCTCACCAAGCTCGGCGACTATCGCATGGACAAGCCGGCCAGCGGTCCGCTCGCGCTGCTCAAGCGGCTGCGCGGATCCGCCAAGCCCGGTGCCTCGTCGGGCGCGGGGCAGATGCGGATGCTGCGGCGGCTGCCCAAGATCCTGCGGTTCATCCCCGGCACCGCGCAGGACGTCCGCGCCTATTTCCTGACGCTGCAATATTGGCTGGCGGGCAGCGACGACAATGTCGTCGCGATGATCCAGGCGCTCGCCGGCCGTTATGCGGGCCATGCGGTCCGCGCCGCCGCGCCGCACGACTATCCAGAGGTCGGCGTCTACCATCCGGCGATACCGGGCCGGATCGCCGACCGGGTGGACGCGCTGCCCGGGGTGGGAGGCTCGCGCGGCACCGTCGGCGTGCTCATGCTGCGCTCCTATCTGCTCGGCCGTGACACGGGTCATTATGACGGCGCGATCGCCGCATTCGAGGCGCGCGGGCTGCGCGTGATCCCCGCCTTTGCCAGCGGGCTCGACTCGCGCCCCGCGATCGAGCGCTTCTTCATGCGCGACGGCGTGCCGATCGTCGATGCGGTCGTCTCGCTCACCGGGTTCAGCCTCGTCGGCGGCCCCGCCTATAACGATGCCGAGGCGGCGGAGGCGATCCTGGCGACGCTCGACGTGCCCTATGTCGCAGCGCATCCCCTCGAATTCCAGTCGCTCCAGCAATGGGGCGCGGGGCGTCAGGGGCTTTTGCCGCTCGAGGCGACGATGATGGTGGCAATTCCCGAACTCGACGGCGCGGTCGTCCCCAGCGTGTTCGGCGGTCGTGCCGACGGATCGGGCGCGTGCAGCGGGTGCGCGCGCCGCTGCACCTTCACCGAATCCGGGCTGACGCGCGAGATGCGCCCTTGCCCCGACCGCGCCGAGGCGCTGGCGGGCAAGGTCGCGCGCCTTGTCGACCTGCGCCGGTCCGAACGACGCGCGCGCAGGCTCGCGGTCGTGCTCTTCAACTTCCCGCCCAATGCCGGCGCGACGGGCACCGCGGCGCATCTCGCCGTCTGGGAGTCGCTCCACGCGACACTCACGGCGCTCGCGGCCGCGGGCTATGCGGTGGACGTCCCCGCCGACGTCGACGCGCTGAGCGAGGCGGTGCTCCACGGCAACGCCGCGCGCTACGGCGCCGATGCCAATGTCCATGCGCGCATCCCCGCTGACGACCATGTCCGGCGCGAGCCGCATCTGGCCGCGATCGAGGCGCAATGGGGCCCCGCCCCCGGCCGCCAGCAGAGCGACGGCGCATCGATCCACGTCCTCGGCGCGCAGTTCGGGCAGGTGTTCGTCGGGATCCAGCCCGCCTTCGGCTATGAGGGCGACCCGATGCGGCTGCTGTTCGAGGGCCGCTTCACCCCCACCCACGCGTTCAGCGCCTTCTACCGCTGGCTGCGCGAGGATTTCGCCGCGGACGCGGTCCTGCATTTCGGCACGCACGGCGCGCTCGAATTCATGCCCGGCAAGCAGGCGGGGCTGAGCGGCGACTGCTGGCCCGAACGGCTGATCGGCGATCTGCCCAACCTCTATCTCTATGCCGCGAACAATCCGTCCGAAGGGCTGATCGCCAAGCGCCGCTCGGGCGCGACCCTGATCAGCTACCTGACGCCGCCGCTCGCAGAAGCGGGGCTTTACAAGGGGATGACCGAGCTCAAGGCGCTGCTCGAGCGGTGGCGCTCGTCGCCGTCGGACGCGGAGCGCGACCTGCTCGATCCGATGATCGTCGCTTCGGCGGCCGCGCTCGATCTCGACGCGCGCGACCTCGATGCCTTGTCGGCCAATCTCTACGAAGTCGAACGCGAGCTGATCCCCTACGGCCTGCATGTGCTCGGCGAGCCGCTGCCCGAGGCGATGCGCGCGCAGATGATCGCCGCGGGCGCCGATCCGTCGCTGTCGTCCGACAATCCCGAACTCGGTGCGCTGATCCATGCGCTCGATGCGGGGTTCGTCCGCCCGGCGCCCGGCGGCGACGTGCTGCGCAATCCCAAGGCCTTGCCGACCGGGCGCAATATTCACGGCTTCGATCCGTTCCGGATCCCGGGCAGCTTCGCGATGGCGCAGGGCGTCGCACAGGCCGACGAGGTGATCGCGCGCCACACCGCGAGCGGCGCGGCCTTCCCCGAGACGCTGGCCATGGTGCTCTGGGGGACGGACAACCTCAAATCGGAGGGGACTCAGATCGCGCAGGTGCTCGCGCTGATCGGCGCACGCCCGCGGTTCGACGGCTATGGCCGGCTCGCGGGTGCCGAACTGATCGCGCTCGACGAGCTCGGTCGCCCGCGGATCGACGTGATCGTGACGCTGTCGGGCATCTTCCGCGACCTGCTGCCGCTCCAGACGCGGATGATCGCGGAGGCCGCATGGCTCGCCGCGACCGCCGACGAACCGCTCGACCGCAACGCGGTGCGCCGCCACGCGCTCGCTTATTCCGAGCAGACCGGCTGCGACCTCGAAACCGCGGCGCTGCGCGTCTTTTCCAATGCCGAGGGTGCTTATGGCACGAACGTCAACCTGCTGATCGACGATGGCGCGTGGAGCGATCCCGACGAGATCGCCGAGGTGTTCGAACGGCAAAAGGGCTATGCCTATGGCCGCACCGGCACCCCCGCGCGCCAGGCCGATCTGTTCAAGGCCGCGCTCGCGGGCGTCGACCTCGCTTATCAGAATCTCGACTCGGTCGAACTCGGCGTCACCGACATCGACCATTATGTCGATGCGCTGGGCGGGATCAGCCGCTCGATCACGCGCGCGCGCGGCAGCGCGGCCCCGGTCTATATCGTCGATGCGACGCAGGGCGCGACCAAGGTCCGGACGCTGTCCGAACAGGTCGAGCTCGAGACGCGCACCCGGATGCTCAATCCGCTCTGGTACGAAGCGATGCTCAAGCACGGCTTCGAGGGCGTCCGCAATATCGAGGCGCACGTCACCAACACGCTTGGCTGGTCGGCGACGACCGGGGACGTCAGCCCCTGGGTCTATCAGCGGATCAGCGAGACCTATGTGCTCGACGACGCGATGCGCGAACGGCTGGCGACGCTGAACCCCAAGGCGTCGGCGCGTGTCGCCAACCGCCTGATCGAAGCGAGCGACCGGCATTTCTGGTCACCCGACGCAGCAACACTGGCCGCGCTTCACGCGGCAAGCGACGACCTCGAGGATCGCCTCGAGGGTATCACCGCGGTCGCGGCATAAGGACGATATCATGGCCCTGCTCGATCCCCCTACCCGCCCCGTTGCAACCCGGCCCGATGGCGCGGGCAGCGTCCAGGTCCGGCTCGATCCCGCCGACCGGATCGGCACCGCCAAGGTGTTCGCGATCTACGGCAAGGGCGGGATCGGCAAGTCGACGACCTCGTCCAACCTGTCCGCGGCGTTTTCGCTGCTCGGCAAGCGCGTGCTGCAGATCGGCTGCGATCCCAAGCACGACAGCACCTTCACGCTGACCAAGAAGCTCATGCCGACGGTGATCGACGTGCTCGAGACCGTCGAGTTCCACGCCGAGGAACTCCGGCCCGAGGATTACATGTTCGAAGGCTATAACGGCGTGATGTGCGTCGAGGCGGGGGGGCCGCCCGCGGGCACCGGATGCGGCGGCTATGTCGTCGGCCAGACCGTCAAGCTGCTGAAACAGCATCATCTGCTCGAGGAGACCGACGTCGTGCTGTTCGACGTGCTCGGCGATGTCGTCTGCGGCGGGTTCGCCGCCCCGCTGCAGCATGCCGAGCGCGCGGTGGTGGTCGCGTCGAACGACTTCGACAGCATCTTCGCGATGAACCGCATCGCCGCCGCGATCCAGGCCAAGGCAAAGAATTACGAGGTGCGGATGGCGGGCGTCATCGCCAACCGGTCCGCCGCGACCGACGAGATCGACCGCTACAATGCCGCCACCGGGCTGAAGCGTATCGCGCATTTCCCCGATCTCGACGCGATCCGGCGCAGCCGCCTCAAGAAATGCACATTGTTCGAAATGGAGCAGACGCCCGAGGTCGCGGCCGCGTGCGACGAATATAAACGCCTCGCCGCGCTGCTCTGGTCGGGCTGTGACGCGCTCGATGCGGTGCCGATGAAGGATCGTGACATCTTCGAATTCCTGGGGTTCGAATGATGGCCAGCCTGGTTCCCTCCACCGGCTATGCCGCGCGCCGCAACCGGCTCGAAACCTATTTCGACCGCACCGCGTCGCAGACCTGGGCGCGGCTGACGTCCGATGCGCCCGTCAGCGGCATTCGCGCCACGGTCCGCGCCGGCCGCAACCGGATGCGCGAGACGTTGCTGTCCTGGCTGCCCGCGGACATGACCGGGCTGCGGCTGCTCGATGCGGGTTGCGGCACGGGCGCGCTGGCGGTCGAGGCGGCACGGCGCGGCGCGGCGGTCGTCGCGATCGATCTCGCCGCCAGCCTTGTCGAGGTCGCGCGCGACCGGTCGCCGGCCGGGCTCGCGATCGACTGGCGAGTCGGCGACATGCGCGACGCTGCGCTCGGCATGTTCGATCATGTCGTCGCCATGGATTCGCTGATCCATTACCGCAGCAGCGACCTCGTCGAGCTGGTGGAGACGCTGACCCGACGCACGCGCGGTTCGATGCTGTTCACCTTCGCGCCGTCGACCCGGCCGCTCCTCGTAATGCACGCGATCGGCACGCTCTTTCCCCTCGCGGACCGTGCGCCGGCGATCGAGCCGGTTCGCGAACGTGTACTGCGCGCGCAGCTGCGCGCGAGCGTCGGCCATGCGCGGATCGGCCGCGACGCGCGCGTCGCCAGCGGCTTCTACACCAGCCACGCGCTGGAGATGGTCGCCGCATGAACCGGCTGGTCGCCTTGAAGACCGGCGCGTTCTGGGCGCGGCTCGGCACCCGGTTCCTGCCGTTCGCCGACGCCGCGACCGACGACCTGCCGCTCGGGCGTCTGCTGCGGCTGTCGCTGGTGCAGCTGTCGGTCGGGATGACCGCGGTGCTGCTGACGGGCACGCTCAACCGGGTCATGATCGTCGAGCTCGGCATGTCGACCAGCCTCGTCGCGGCGATGGTCTCGCTGCCGCTGCTGTTCGCGCCGTCGCGCGCGCTGATCGGGTTCCGGTCGGATCACCATGCCTCGCTGCTCGGATGGAAGCGCGTGCCCTATCTGTGGTTCGGCACGCTCTTGCAGTTCGGCGGGCTGGCGATCCTGCCCTTCGCGCTGCTGGTCATGACCGGCGGCGGCACGGGCCCCGCGATCTTCGGGCAGATCGGCGCGGCGCTCGGCTTCCTGATGGTCGGCGCGGGGATGCACACCACGCAGACCGCGGGGCTGGCGCTCGCGACCGATCTGGCCCCCGACGATGCGCGGCCGCGTGTCGTTGCGCTGCTCTACGTCATGCTGGTCCTCGGCATGATGGTCAGCGCGATCGTGATCGGCCGGCTGCTTGCCGATTTCACCCCGACCAAGCTGGTTCAGCTGATCCAGGGCGCAGCGATGCTGACCGTCGTCCTCAATCTGGTCGCGATCTGGAAACAGGAAGCGCGGGGGCCTCGCTCGGTCGTGCCCCGGCCCGATCGCCCGAACTTCGGCGCGATCTGGGCGGTCTTCATCGCCCGCCCGCGCACGCTGCGGCTGCTCGTCGCGGTCGGTCTGGGCGCGGCGGCGTTCAGCATGCAGGACGTGCTGCTCGAACCCTATGGCGGGCAGGTGCTCGGCATGACGGTCGGTGCGACCACCGCGCTGACCGCGCTCTGGGCGCTCGGCATGCTGGGCGGGTTCGCGCTCGCCGCCAGACGGCTTGGCGAGGGCGACGATCCGCATCAGCTGGCGGGCTTTGGCGGCGTGCTCGGCGTCACCGCGTTCCTGTGCGTGATCTTCGCCGGCGCGCTGTCGTCGGTCGCGTTGCTCGGCACCGGCGCGGCGCTGATCGGCTTTGGCGGCGGACTGTTCTCGGTGGGCACGCTGACCGCCGCGATGGCGATCGCCGACGCGGGGCCACTCGACGGACGCACCGGGCTCGCGCTGGGGGCCTGGGGCGCGGTGCAGGCGAGCAGCGCTGGTGTTGCGATCGCACTCGGCGCGGTCCTGCGCGACCTCGTCTCGGCGGCGGCGCTGGCGGGGGCGTACGGCCCGACGCTGGCGACCCGTGTCACCGGTTATGCCGCGGTCTACGGCGTCGAGATTCTCCTGTTGCTCGGCACGCTCGTCGCGCTCGGCCCGCTCGTGCGCGGTCGGGGCGCGATCGTCGATGCGGTCGGCGAGCGGCCGGTGCCGCGTTTCGGTCTCAGCGAATTTCCGGTCTGAAGGGACGATCATGAACCCGCATCTGACATCCGGCATCGACGTCGCGCTCCTGGTCCTCTGGGCGTTCGCCTTGTTCTTCCTCGTGCTCGTCTTCTATTTGCGCCGCGAGGATCGGCGCGAGGGCTATCCGCTCGAGGACGAACTGACCGGCCGGCTCGATACGGTCGGTGGCCCGCTGCATACCGCCTCGACCAAGTCGTTCCTGCTGCCCTTCGGTCGTGGCCGCGTCACGGCGCCGACCCAGGGGCGCGAGCCCGTCGACATCGCCGCGAGGCGCACCGACCGGTTCGCGGGCGCCCCCTATGCGCCGACCGGCAACCCGCTCGTCGACGGCATCGGTCCCGCCGCCTGGGCCGAGCGCGCGCGGCATCCCGATCTCGACATGGAGGGGCATCCGCGGATCGTCCCGCTCAGCGTGGCGTCGGACTATGCGGTCGCGGTCGGCGATCCCGACCTGCTCGGATGGCCGATGCTGGGCGCGGATGGCGTGGTCGCCGGGACGATCGACGATCTGTGGATCGACCGCGCCGACCGGCTGATCCGCTACATGCAGGTGTCGGTCGGTGGCCGCGCGGTGCTCGCGCCGATGATGATGGCCAAGGTCGATCGTCGCCGCCGCCGCGTCGTCATCGACGCGCTGCTCGCCAGCCAGTTCGCCGACGTGCCGCCGATCGAGGCCGCCGACCGGATCACGCTGTACGAGGAGGAGCGCGTCCAGGCCTATTTCGGCGGCGGCTATCTCTATGCCACGCCCGCACGTCAGGAGCCGCTGCTGTGACCGAGCATGACGTCGAACCGATCCCCGGCCTTCCCGGGGTGCCCCCGCCCGGTGAGCGGATCCTGTGGCAGGGATCACCCGACTGGCGGGTGCTCGCGCGCACCGCCTTCCACACCCGACTGGTCGCGGCCTATTTCGCGGCGCTGACGCTGTGGGCGCTGGCGGAGGCCGGACGGCAGGGGATCGACGGTCCGCGGGACCTCGTCGGAGCGGCGATGACCGCGATCGTCGGGCTGCTGGGGGTCGCACTGCTCCACCTGCTCGCCTGGGGCGCGGCGCGGACGACGCTCTATACGCTGACCACCCACCGCGTGGTGCTGCGGATCGGCATGGCGCTGCCCAAATGTATCAACCTGCCGCTGACGCTGATCGGCGCGGTCGATCTCGCGGAGCGCGCCGACGGGACGGGTGACATGCCGCTGACGGTCACCGGCCGCTACAAGCTCGGCTATCTCGCCTTGTGGCCGCACGCCCGGCCCTGGCGGATCGTCACGCCCCGGCCGATGCTCCGCGCCGTGCCCGAGGCAGCGACCGTCGCCGCGCTGATCGCCCGGACCTGCCTGACGGTGCACCCGACAGGGCAGTTGGCGGCTTCCGACCCAGCGCAGCATGCGCCGGCCGGCGGCGTCTTCGCCAAGGCGCAGGCGGCATGAGCGGCACGCATCGCCATCCGGACCTCGTCCCGCGCACCACGCTCATCGGCGCCGGCGCGTTGCTGGCCTTCACGCTCGCGGCGACGAGCATCGTCCGGATCGCGAACATCGCCCCGGCGGCCTCGCCCGTGCTGATGCGCGAACAGGCCAGGATCGCCCCCGTCGCGTCGCGCGACCTGCGCTTCGTCGACCGCGCCGATGGCTCGGTGGTGATCGGCAATGCGCGCGGCGGGACCGTGGCGGTGATTGCGGCGGGGCAGAAGACGGGATTCGTCCGCGGCGTGATGCGCGGCCTCGCGCGCGACCGGCGCGCGCGCGGGATCGACAACCGCCCCCCCTTCACGCTGACGCTCTGGCGCGACGGCGAATTGTCGCTGACCGACACCGCGACGGGCCGGACGATCGAGCTCAGCGCCTTCGGCCCGACCAACCGCGCGACCTTTGCCGCGCTGTTGCCCGCACAGGCGCCCGGGACATGACGCTGCTGCGGTCCACCCGGTTCGACACGCCCTGCCGCGTCGAGATCGAGCATAGCGACGCGTTCCTCTGCGCGCATGTCGTGCTGGCGGGCGATGTCGCGATCGGGCCGGGCGACCGCGTCCGCGTGCACGGCGCACCGATCCGGGTCGGGTTCGGCGAGCGCTGCGTCGTCGACCGGATCGCGACGGTCGAACGCGCGGGTCTGGCCGGGCGGCTCTGGACGCAGTTCGCCGGCCATTTCGCGATGACGGAATTATACGAGGTCAGCTTTTCGGATCGGACGATAGCATGAACAGGATCACCACCCTCGCCCCCGCGCCGCGCGCCGCCCCTCTCGCTGCGTCGCCCCCGCCCCTTCCCGATACGCCCCTGCCCGATACCCCCCTGCCCGATACACTCGCGATCGCCCGCGCCGACACCGTCCTGTCACCCCGCTTCTACACCACCGATTTCGCCGCGATGGACCGGATCGACGTCTCGGCGGTCCGCGGCGAATGGGATGCGCTGATCGGCGAGATGGCGAGCGATCCCAACCGCCTGCACTTCAAGCGCACCGCCGCGTTCGACGGTGTGATCGAAAGCCTCCCCGACGGGCTCCGCGAGGAATTCACCGATTTCCTCGTCAGTTCGCTCACCGCCGAATTCTCCGGCTGCATTCTCTATGCCGAGATCGCCAAGCGCGTGACCAACCCCGACGTCAAACAGCTGTTCAAGTTGATGAGCCGCGACGAGAGCCGCCATGCCGGCTTCATCAACGACACGCTCAAGGATGCAAGCATCGGCGTCGATCTCGGCTTCCTCACGCGGACGAAGAAATACACCTATTTCCGGCCGAAATTCATCTTCTACGCGACCTATCTCAGCGAGAAGATCGGCTATGCGCGCTACATCACCATCTACCGCCACCTCGCCCGGCATCCCGAGCTGCGCTTCCACCCGATCTTCGACTGGTTCGAACTTTGGTGCAATGACGAGTTCCGCCACGGCGATGCCTTTGCGATCCTGATGCGCACCGATCCGAAGCTGCTGCGCGGCGTCAACCAATGGTGGATCCGCTTCTTCCTCGTCGCGGTCTATGCGACGATGTACGTGCGCGATCACAACCGGCCCGCCTTCCACACGGCGCTGGGGATCGACCCGACCGACTATGACATGCGCGTCTTTTCGATCTGTTCGGCGATCACGCGGCAGGTGTTCCCGGTCGTGCTCGACACCGACAGCCCGCGCTTCCGCGCCGGGCTCGAGCGGATGCGGCGGATCGCGGGGGCGATCGACGCGGCCAAGGCGCGCGGCGGGGTGATCGGGGGGATCCAGCGGCTCGGCCTGACCGCGGCCGCCGCCGTCAGCTTCGCCTGGCTGTATCTCACGCCGGTCAAGCGCAACACCGCGCCCGCGACGGTGCGGCTGGTCCCGGCGTGGTGAGCGTCCCCCCGCTGCTCTTCGCGCTGCTGATGTGGTTTATCGGGACGGCCGCGGTGGTCTGGCTCGACAGCCGCCCCGCGGCGACGTTCCGCACCAGCCTGACGCTTGCCGGGCTGGTCGCGATCGCCGCGGTCGCGCTGGTCGGGTCGATCGCCGACGATGCGAGCGCCGGCGCCGCCTATACCGGGTTCGCCGCGGCCATCCTGATCTGGGGCTGGCACGAAATGAGCTTTCTCATGGGGGCGGTTGCGGGTCCGCGTCGCACCGAATGTCCGCCCGACGCGACCGGGTGGCCCCGCTTCCGCGCCGCGACCGCCACCGTGATCCATCACGAGCTCGCGATCGCCGCGACCGCGATCCTGCTCTTCGCGGTCAGCTGGGGCGGGCCGAACCAGGCCGCGCCGCTCACCTTCCTGCTGCTGTTCGTGTTGCGGCTGTCGGCCAAGTTCAACCTGTATCTGGGCGTGCCCAATCTCAGCGACGAGGTGTTTCCCGCGCATCTGGCTTATCTCAAAAGCTATTTCCGCAAGCGCCGGCTGAACGCGCTGTTCCCGGTCTCGATCCTCGCCAGTGGCGCGATCGCGGCGTGGGCCTGGACGGTCGCAGAGGCCGCCCCCGCCGGTAGCGGCGCTGCGGCCGCGGGTACGCTGCTCGCGGGGCTGGCGGTTCTCGGGCTCGTCGAGCATCTGTTTCTGGTCCTGCCGATGCGCGATGCGCGCCTCTGGCGCTGGGCCGCTTCCTCCACACGAGCGGCACAGGCCGCCATCACCGACGGACGGGGACGATCGCATGGACTATGAGGCATTTTTCGAAGGTGAACTCGCGGCGCTCCGCGACGATGGGCGCTACCGGGTGTTTGCCGAGCTCGAGCGCACTGCCGGCGCCTTTCCCGCCGCCGAACAGGTCATCCGTCGGACCCGGCGACCGGTGACGGTGTGGTGCTCGAACGATTATCTCGGCATGGGCCAGCACCCCGCGGTGCTCGAGGCGATGCATGCGACGATCGACCGGTGCGGCGCGGGCGCGGGCGGGACGCGCAACATCTCGGGGACGACGCACAGCCATGTGCTGCTCGAGGCCGAACTGGCGGATCTCCACGGGAAGGAGGCGGCGTTGCTCTTCACCTCGGGCTATGTCTCGAACTGGGCCGCGCTCGGTACGCTCGGCGCGCGGCTGCCCGGCTGTGTCATCCTGTCCGACGCACTCAACCATGCGTCGATGATCGAGGGCATCCGCCACAGCCGCGCCGAGGTGCAGGTCTTCACGCACAACGACCCTGCGGATCTCGATCGTCGGCTGTCGCAACTCGATCCGTCGCGGCCCAAGATCGTCGCCTTTGAAAGCGTCTATTCGATGGACGGCGATATCGCGCCGATCGCCGAACTGCTCGACGTCTGCGAGGCGCATGGCGCATTGTCCTATCTCGACGAGGTGCACGGCGTCGGTCTCTATGGTCCGCGCGGCGGCGGCGTTGCCGAGCGCGAGGGGCTGATGGACCGGGTCATGGTGATCGAGGGCACGCTCGGCAAGGCCTTTGGCGTGATGGGCGGCTATATCGCGGCGTCGGCGGCGCTGTGCGATTTCGTCCGCAGCTTCGCTAGCGGCTTCATCTTCACCACCGCCCTCCCCCCCGCGCTCGCCGCGGGCGCGACCGCGAGCATCCGTCATCTGAAGGTGAGCCAGGTCGAGCGTGCGCGGCACCGCGATCGCGTCGCCACCGTCCGCCGCCGGCTCGATGCGGCCGGCATTCCCACGGTCGACAATCCAAGCCATATCATCCCGGTGATGGTCGGCGATGCGCACAAGTGCAAACGGATCAGCGACTGGCTGCTCGAACATCACGGCATTTACGTCCAGCCGATCAATTACCCGACCGTCCCGGTGGGGACCGAACGGCTCAGGCTGACGCCGTCGCCGGTGCACAGCGATGCCGATATCGACACGCTGGTGACCGCGCTCAGCGAGATCTGGTCGCAATGCGCGCTGGCGCGGCGGGCGATGGCGGCCTGACCGGGTGCCGTCGGCGTCTAAGGGGCGCCGACGGCTCTGGACCGCCGCCGCCGGGCGTCACGCTGCCAGGTGTTTGTGCATCCGCCAGCGCCCCAGCGCGACAAGCGCGATCACCACGGGCACCGCCGCCGCCGTGGCGACGTCATGATGGACGCCCGGAATGGCAGTCAGCAGATAGCCGATGAGCGACACCAGATAATAGCTGATCGCGACGACGGAGAGCCCCTCGACCGTCTGTTGCAGCCGCAGCTGCACCGTCGCGCGACGATCCATCGACAAGAGGAGGTCGCGATTCTGCTTGCTGAGCGCGATGTCGATCCGCGTCCGCAGCAGCTCGCTCGTCCAGGCAGCGCGCTGCGACAGATCCTCGAGCCGGGCCGAGAAGGAATCGCAGGTCCGGACCGCAGGTACCAGCCGCCGTTCGGTAAAATCGCCCAGTGTCTGATAGCCGCGCACCCCGCCGATCCGCAGGCTGGCGAGACGGTCGGTGCTCAACTGCGCATAGGCGCGCGTAGCGCTCATCCGATAGCGTGTCTCCGCGACGAGGCGGGCGAGCCGTGCGGACAGGTAGGTCAGCTCGTCGAGCAGCCGGTCGTCTTCCGATGTCCGTTCGGAGACCGCCTGGGTCAGATGCGCCAGACGCGATTCCAGATCCGTGACGCTCGGCGTCAGCCGCTGCGCCAGCGGCAGGCCGAGCAGCGCCATGTTCCGGTAATTGCCCAGTTCCTGAAGCCGCATGACGAGTTGCGCCGGTTCGTCCCGCTCGAGGCCTCGGTCGAGCACGAGCAGCCGGCCATAGCCGTCGGGGTTGAGCCGGAAATCGGACACGATCCGCCCTGCGCCGTCCGCGACGTCGCACAGGATCGTCGCTTCCGACGCGAACCAGCGTTCGAGATCGTCGGGTGTCGGATCGCCCGCCGCGCGAGGCACCAGCGCGATCTGCGTCGCCCGGATGATCGCACCGGGCAGGTCCTTGAATATGGCCGACAGCGCGGGCTCGAACGGGCCGGGACCGAACAGCGACGGCGCGTATCGCGACGGCGTGCCGGCGGCGGCCCCGGCCCCGGCTTCTGCCCCAGCCTCGGCCTCGCCCGCACCGCCGCGCAACAGCGTATAGGTCGCGAATTCCGTATGGCGCTCCCACACCAGCGTCACCGGCCCCAGGCCCAGCACGCCATATTTCCCCGCCACGGGGACGATCTCACGGCCCTGCTCGGCCAGCGTCGCGATATGCGCGCGGGCCGCGTCCGCCGCCGCCTCCTCGAGCACGGTCACGATCTGCACCAGCCGGCACGGCGCGGCAAAGCGCGGCAGTCGCCGAAGGTGCATCTCCTCGGCTAGCGCCGCGCGCATCGGGTGATTGTGCATCCTCAGGCCCGCCTGGCCGATGGCGGTGAGATCCGCGCCCCCGGCGGCGCGGACCACATCACTTTGTGTCCGTCATCGCCGCCGGCCGGGCAAAGGCGGCCGGCACCGCGACGCCGGCACCTGGTCCGCCCTCGGGCACCGCGCGGGCGATCAACGCGCCCCTCAGGATCGGCGCCTGGTCGATCATGCTGACCCCGCCCAGCGGCTTGTTGATGCCCTGGTGACAGGTGGTGCAGTTCACCTTGTAGGGATCGCCATGCGGCCCCTTGCGATTGGCCGGGAAGATCGGCTGCAACGGCGTGATGTAGGTCTGGTTGATGTCGCGGACCATGCGGATACCGTAATAGGCGGTACCCCGCTGCGCGCTGCTGAGGTTCCAGGAGCGGAACGATTGGCTGTTATGGCAATAGGTGCAATTGACCCCCAGCGCGCCGCTGACATGCATCATCAGCCCATAGGATTTCTCCGCCGCCTTGATCGAGACGATGTGGTTGGCATTCGGGAACGCGCTGCTGCTGGCGACACGGATCTGCGCCCGTCCGCCGAGATATTCGGCGAACGGATCATAGGGCAGCGACGCATAGCCGACATTCGGGTTCGGCGCGTTCTGGCCATGCCGGTTGCCCAGCACCTTGCCGGGCTCGGGCGTCCCCTCGGCGATCGCCCATTTATACGCGGGCACCGCATTGCCGCGATGACAGGTGTAACAGGTCACCCCGGTCTGCTTGACGTGACTCGCCCAGCGTCCGTTGATCGCCTGAGTCATCTGCAACATCCGGCGCGCGACGATCTTGGTGTATTTCTCGTCCGACGCCATGTTTTCCGGGTTGTGGCAGTAATTGCACCCCTGTTCGGGCGGCGCGACCCACTGCGTCATCTCGGCCATCAGATGATCGAACCGTTCGCGGCCCAGTCCGGCGAGCACCTTCACATTCTCGTAGCTTTCACCCGCCGTGGGACCGCCCTCGGGCGGCAACGGATAGGGCGCTTCGGGTATCGCACTGGCCGCCGCGATCAGCTTGGGGTTGATGATCTGGTTCAGTCCGGCGCCGCGATAGCCCGTCTGCGTGGCTGTCTTGGGGCCGATCTCGCACCCCCCGAGCAGGACGAGCGCCACGCCGAGTACCATTGTCCTGGTGGGCGCCTTGGCGGGCGTCTTGGTGGGTAATGCGGTCATCGTACACCTCCCGGGAGCAAGGCGGGATCGACGACGCCGGTGTCCGGATAGCCCGGCGCATAACCGTGCAGCACCGCCCAGAGATACCAGTTGTCGACCACGGTCCCGGTCAGCAGGATCCCGATCGCGCCCGTCAGCGGGGTCAGCACCGCGAACCACCAGGCCCAGCGATGGATCGACTCGGCGGTCGCGTTGAACCCCATCGTCCACCGCCAGAACAGCGCGCCGCGCTCGAACGCGGTGCCGCGGTCGGTGATCTGCTCGATCTCGCGTTCGCCGCCATAGCGGCCGATCGCCAGCACCGTCGCGCCGTGCATCGCGAACAGCATCGTCGAGCCATAGAGGAACGCGATCGAGAGGCAGTGGAACGGGTTGTAGAACAGATTGCCGTAACGGATCGAGAAGGCGGCGGTCCAGTCGAGATGCGGGAAGATGCCGAACGGCACCGCCTCCGCCCAGCTGCCCATCAGCATCGGCCGGATGAAGCCGAGTGTCAGGATCAGCAGGATCCCCGCCGCGAACGCCCAGGCGACATGCGTCCCCATGCCGAGCGCGCGCGCGCGTAGGTACGTCCGCACGAACCACAGGATCAGCGACGCGCTCATGAAGAAGCCCGCCATCTGCCACCAGCCGCCTTCGGAAAGCGGCATCAGCAGCTTGAACCCCCATTGCGGGCCGGGCGGCTCGAGCGCGAGCCAGGGCAGCTGGCGCGCGAACTGGACCGGGTCCCAGTTGACGCTGGCGGCCATGTTCAACCCGATGATCTCGAACGCCAGAAAGGCACAGATCAGCGAGGCGAGGCCCAGCCTGCCGAGATAGATCGGACCGATCTGGGCCGCACCGAGCTTGCCCATCCAGTAGTTATAGGTCCCCGTGCCGACCCGCGGGAAGCTGCCCGGGGGAAGCCGCGGTCCCGCCTCGAGCGGTCCGCGCAGCTGCACCTGGGTGAACATGTTCTGATAGCGCGCCATCGCCATACCCCCTTCAGGACCAGATCGGCAGGTTGAGCCACCACGTCCACCATTCGGGCCAGCCGCGCGTCCAGAGCGGCCCCGAGATGATGATGCAGATCGCGCTCCAGAACCCTGCTGACAGCGCAAGGAACAGGCCCAGCCGGTGGATGCCGAGCGTCCCGATCGAGTAGCCGATCGTGTCGCGGAAGAACGCGTCCTCATATTCCGGCGACTTGACCGGTTCGCCCTCCGCCGGGTTGACCGCGGACAGCACCAGCGCGCCGTGGAACGCCAGCGCGCCCCCGGTCGTGAAGAAGAAGCTCACCGCGAGCATGTGCGCGGGATTGTAGTGGAAGTGGAGATATTGGTAGCCGGTGTTTGACACCCAATCGAGATGGCTGAAGATCCCGTACGGAAAGCCGAAGCCCCATGCGCCGAGCAGCCATGGTCGGACGACGACCAGCGAGACATAGGCGAAGATCGCAAAGCCATAGGCAAAGGGCACGTGATAGCCCATGCCGAGCTTGTTACAGATCTCGACCTCGCGCAGCGCCCAGGACACGAAGGCCACGATCGCGCAGATCGTGATGACCTGCCAGAACCCGCCCTCGCGCAGCGGCGCTAGCCCCAGACCATAGGCGATGTCGGGCGGCGCGATGCTGATCAGCCAGGGATTCCAGCTCGGCCCGAGCGAGGCGGCGTAGAAGATCAGCAACGTGCCGAGCAGCGCGGAGATCGC
Source organism: Sphingomonas sp. CFBP 13706 (assembly GCF_014842355.1). NCBI lineage: Bacteria > Pseudomonadati > Pseudomonadota > Alphaproteobacteria > Sphingomonadales > Sphingomonadaceae > Sphingomonas > Sphingomonas sp. CFBP 13706. Next base: position 78,174 of record NZ_JACYVM010000008.1, on the reverse strand, counting down.
GGTCGTGACGCCGAAGAACCCGACGTAAAAGGGCCCGACCCAGAAGTCGAACAGGTCGCCGCCAAGCAGCGTCCCGCCGCGCACCCGGTATTTTCGCTCGAAGCTCAACAGCGCCATGGCACGTCTCCGTTTCCCCGTTTCGTCACGGCATCCCGTCACGCCGTCCCATCACCCCGCGCCGATCGGCCGGGGTCGGGACTGCGGTGGAGCCAGGGGGTATGGGAGGACGGGTTCGGTCTGCCCCCGTCCTCCGCAACCGCCGATCGTCGCATCAACTGCCCGCGGGCGCGGTGACGGCGGGCGCTTTGTGCGGGCCATCGAGCCAGTTGAAGCGATCAGTGCTGAGCAGGATGAAGTGGATCAACAGTGCCAGCACCAGCAGGAACGTGAACAGAGCGACGAGCGAACGCCGCGGATCGAAGATCAGCCAGATTCTCCACATGACGTGGTTCCTCTCATTGGTTTGCGATTAGGGCGTGCGGCTCAAAACCAGGGGCGCCAGTTCCAGACCAAGAAATGCGCGATGACCGCGACGACGGTGAAGATCAGGAAGCTGGTGATGAACAGCTTGTGAAACTCCTTGGCCTCTTCGGGCGTGAGGTAGGTGCCAAGCCCCATCCTCTCGTCCTTGTCTCTCAGGTCGCTCATGATGACGTCTCCGTTGTTCCCGAGGAGAAGGGGAGCGTGAAACGCGCTCCCTGGATCCAGGCGGACCGGATGCCCGCGAGGAAGGAGTCACCCGCATCGGCACCGCTGGGGCCGGACGGGAAAGGCAGTGCCGGGGTCATCGCCCGCGGCTTTCGGTGATTGCGTGCGCGAGGCGGTCCGTGCTGATCGACGCTTCGCCCGCGCGCCGCGCGCCGCGTTCGGCCGCGTCGCGGATGCGCTTGGCGGCAGAGATCCGCACCAGCACCGGTTCGCGCTCGATCACCGCGTCGAGCGCGGCCTTGGCGTCGTCGTCCCACGCGACGTCGCGCTCGATCCGCGCCGGCGTCGCCTCGACCTGGTCGAGCTGTCCGGCAAGCGGCAGGATGTGGAAAAGCGCGTCGAACAGCGCGTTGCACACCTCCTGGATCAGATAGGTCGCGCCGGCATAGCCCATGAACGGCGTACCGGTGTGGCGGCGGATCACCGCGCCGGGGAAGCTCGCCGGGATGTACACGCCCCGCGCGCCCGCCTCGGCCATGTACATCCGCTCGTTGAAGCTGCCGAAGACGATCAGCGGCGGGTTGCCGCGGATCGCGTCGATCACCGCCTGATTGTCGGGCTTGATCCCGGCCGAGCGCGCAAACGCAAAGTGGCAGGGCAACCCCATGTCCGTTTCGAGGAAATTGCGGAGCCCGCGCGCATAGGTCTCGGTCGCGACGATGCCGAAGCTCGCGGTACCGAAGAAATCCTGCGTGACCGAGCGCCACAGGTCCCACAGCGGCTTGATCGTCGTGTGCTTCTCGCGCGCGATGAACGGTTCGGGATCGAGCCCGAGCAATTCGCCGAGTTTGCGCAGGAACAGCGTCGTGCTCTCCAGCCCGATCGGCGCCTGCAGATACGGGCGCTCGAGTATCTCGCACAGTCCGCGCCCGAACTCGCGGTACAGGCAGACATTGACCTGCGCGTCCGCCAGCTTGCGGACATCAGCGAGATGGCTGCCGAGCGGGAAGACCATGCCCACCTCCGCGCCGATCCCCTCGATCAGGCGGCGGATCTCGGCGAGATCGGAGGGCATGTTGAAGCTGCCGTACATCGGCCCGATGATGTTGACCCTGGGGCGCTCGCCGTCTTTCAGCGGACGCGGCGCGGGCACTTTCTTCGGTCCGAACTGCGTCCACAGCCAGGTCAGCGCGCGGTCGCCCGACTGCCATTGATCCTCGTCGATCGTGCGCGGCAGGAAGCGCTGGATATTCGTGCCCTCGGGCGTGACGCCGCCGCCGATCATCTCGGCGATCGACCCCGTCACGACGACCGCGGGCAGATCCGGATCGAGCGTCGCCCAAGCGCGCTTCATCGCGCCTTCGGTGCCGTCGCGTCCAAGCTCCTGCTCGCCAAGGCCCGTGACGACGATCGGCAGTTCGTGCGGCGGCAGCGCGTCTGTATAATGGAGCACCGAGGTGACCGGGAGATTCTCGCACCCCACCGGCCCGTCGATGATCACCTGCAATCCCTTGATCGCGGTGAAGGCGTAGACCGCCCCCCAATAGCCGCCCGCGCGGTCATGATCGAGGATGAGGGTCATACCCCGACGCTTTCTTCGGCCTTGGCGGCGGCGATGCGTTTGGCGGCGTATTTCGCCTTGAATTCGGGCCGGTCAACCGGCGTGTCTTCCCACACACCGGCGGTCGCGCCCGTGCCGACACCGTCGAAGAACGCGGTCATCCGGTCGAACCGCGCCTGATTGGCAAGCGCCGCGTTGACGACCAGCGCAAGGCTCCCCGCCCCCGCCGGCCCCATCAGCGGCCGCGCCGAGATGAGGTTGGTGAAATAGAGCGCCGGGATCGCCTTCTGCTTGGCGTGCTGGACCACCGGCGTGGTGCCGATCGCGAGATCGGGGCCGAACGCGTCGACCGCGGCAAGATCCTGTTCGAGGCTCGCGCGATACTGGACCTGCACGCCGCGGCTCACCAGCCAGTCGCGATCGGGTTCCGACCAGGGCGTGCGCGGGCAGGCGGTGCCGACATAGGGCACGTCCGCGCCACTCTCGATCAGCAGTCGCGCAACGAGCAGTTCGGAACCTTCATAGCCCGATACGGTGATCCGCCCCTTGATCGGCCGTGCCGCCAGCGCGCCGCGGATCGCCGGGAGGACACGGTTCTTCGCCGCATCGACCCTGTCCTGCGCGATCCCGCACGCCGCGCCGATCGCGTCGAGCCACGCCGCGGTCCCGTCCGCGCCGACCGGCGCCGAGCCGACCACCGTCCGCCCCGCCGCTTCGAATTCGCGCACGCTGGCGGTGTAGAAGGGGTGTATTGCGGCCACCACCGCGCAGTCGAGCGCCGCATAGAGCTCGCGCCATTCACGGGTCGGGACGACCGGGCCGGCCGCAAGGCCCAGCGGTTCGAGCAACAGCCCGATTCCTGGCGGGTCAGCCGGGAACATTTCGCCCAGGAGAGTCATGCTCGGCCGGTCGGGGCGTTGTTTCGGCGCGGCAACGGGGCCCTGCTCGGCCTCCTTGCGCGCATAGGCGAGCATCGCCCCCGCCAGCACGTCCTTCGCCTCGGCATGCGTCGGCACGCCGAAACCGGGGACGTCGATCCCGATGATCCGCACCCCGTTGATCTGGTCGGGGAGCAGTTGCAGCGGCACTCCGCTCGCGGTCGGCACGCAGAGATTGGTCACGATGATCGTGTCGTACAGAGCCGGATCGGCGAGCTGGTGGACCGCGTCGCGGATGTCCTCGAACAATTTGCCCGTCACCAGCGTCTCGGACGAGAAGGGCACATAGCCGACGCTGCGTTTCGCGCCGTAGAAATGCGACGTGAAGGTCAGGCCGTAGACGCAGCAGGCCGAGCCCGAGAGGACGGTGGCGGTGCGGCGCATGCGAAGCCCCACGCGGAGCGATCCGAAGGCGGGGCACATGGATTGCGGTTGGTCGTGCGGGCCTTTGGGGTAGTCGGCGTCGTAGCGGGCTAGGATGTCGGACTTTCCCGCGAGTTCGGCGGCGGAGCGGAGGGTTGTAGTATTGGCGNACGCGGTCGGACGTCCCCACCCCAACCCCTCCCCTGAAGGGGAGGGGCTTCGAAGCAGAAGAAGGAAGGCCCACCTCAGACCGCATCGTACACGACCTCGAGCGTCGGCTTCGCCACATAGGCCACCCCGCGCATGTCCGCCTGGCTCGCAGGCTTCAGCGCATAATCCGCGCCCGTCACATCCGCCGAGAACAGCCCGAGCAACCCATCCTGGTCGAGCGGCGTCGGCCGAAGCGGCGGAGCTTCGGCGACATTGACCGCAAGCTCCTCGAACAGGCTCGCCCATTGCCCGCCGGGCTTGCCGATGATCTGGTAGTTCGCGCTCTTCTTGCGGATGTCCTCGTTCGCGGGGATCGCGGTGAGCACCGGGATGCCGACCGCGGCGGCGAACGCCTGCGCCTCGCCGGTGCCGTCGTCCTTGTTGAGAATCATCCCTGCGACGCCGACATTGCCGCCCATCTTGCGGAAATATTCGACCGCCTTGCAGACGTTGTTCGCGACATAGAGCGATTGCAGGTCGTTTGACGCGACGACGATCACCCTCTGGCACATGTCCCGCGCGATCGGCAGGCCGAAGCCGCCGCACACCACGTCGCCCAGGAAGTCGAGCAGGACATAGTCGAAGCCCCATTCGTGGAACCCGAGTTTCTCGAGCGTCTCGAACCCGTGGATGATCCCGCGCCCGCCGCAGCCGCGCCCGACCTCCGGGCCGCCCAGTTCCATCGCGAACACCCCGTCGCGCTGGAAGCAGACGTCCTCGATCCCGATCTCCTCGCCCGCGAGCTTCTTGCGCGAGCTGGTCTCGATGATCGTCGGGGTCGACTTGCCGCCGAACAGCAGTGAGGTGGTATCGCTCTTGGGATCGCAGCCGATCAGCAGCACGCGCTTGCCCTGCTGCGCCATCATGTAGCTGAGGTTCGCCAGCGCGAACGACTTGCCGCTGCCGCCCTTGCCGTAGATCGCGATGATCTGCGTGTCCTTGGTGACCGGGCCGGTCGGGACCGGATCCGGCTCCTGTTCGGCCTCGCGGCGCAGGGGTCCGGGATCGAACATGCTCATAGCGCTCTCCAGTCGAGGACCATCTTGACGCAATCGGGGTCGGTGAAGGCCTGCGGATAGGCGTCCATCGCCTCACCCGCGGGTCGGGTGTGGCTGATCAGGCCGTCGAGCTCGAGCAGCCCGGTCTCGATCAGCGCAAGCACCGCGGCGATGTCCGCAGGGGTGAATTCGGCGGCGACGCGCATCCGCGCCTCGCGCAGGAATGCCGGCGGGAAGGCGAAGGACAGCCGGTCGTAGAAGCCGGCCAGCACCACCTCGCCGCCCTTGCCGAGCCGCGCGAACGCCAGGTCGAGGATATCGGCGGTCCCGCTCGCGTCGCAGATCGTGCGATAGTCGGAGCGATCATCGTCGACCGGGTCGATCACGCGGTAGCCGGAGCCGATCCGACGTGCCGGCTGGACCTCCCACACCGTCGGCGCGCTTGCCCCCGACGCGACCGCGATCCGCGCGATCAGCTGCCCCAATATGCCGTGACCGACGATCAGATCGGGCGCGCCGCCGACCGCGATCGCGTGGTGCGCGGTGGCGGCGAGCGCGAGCAGCACGCCGTTGCGCCCGAGCGTCGCGTCGATCGGCACCGCGCGCGCACCGGGCAGGATCACGCGCCGGGCTGCCCCTCCGAACAGGCCGCGCGCCTGGCGATAGCAATTGGCGCCGGGGACGAAGACATATTCGCCGATCCGCGCGCGCGCCTCGACACCGGCATCGACGATCCGCCCGACCGATTCATATCCCGGGACCAGCGGATAGCCCATGCCGGGAAATTCGGGCATCCGACCGCTCCACAGCAGCCGTTCGGTGCCAGTGCTGATCCCGCTCCAGTCGATCTCGACGCACAGATCGGCATCGCCCATCGGGGTGAGCGACAGCGTGCGGAGCGCAAGCCTTTCCGGCGCTTCCAGTATGACCGCCAGTGCGTCCATACGTCCGTTGCCCACCGCCCCGTCCTCCATCAGATCATGATCGTAATCTGCTCTAGACAAATCATGTTGTCAACTTAATTGGACACATTATCGTGTTGCGGTGATCACACAGGTGATGAGCGGCAGCGCCGTGCGCCGGGTGCGGACCTGGCCAAAGCCCACAGCGTGCAGCATCGCGCGAATCTCCGCGACACTACGCGGTCGGCCGGTCCCCATGGCGAGCAGGTAGAAGCCGAAATACGCATCGCCGGACCGCTCCGCGCCCGGCGTCTGCGCCATCGGTTCGGCGATCAACAGCGTGCCGCCGGGGGGCAGCGCAGCATGGATACGACGCAGCAACGTCAGCGCCACCGCGTCGTCATGATCGTGCAGGACGCGCACCAACGTGATAAGATCATAGCCCTCGGGCAGCGGATCGATGAGGAAATCGCCGCCGTGCAGCGTCGCGCGCGTCCCCAGCCCCGCCGAGTCGAACCGCCCCCGCGCGCGCTCGGTCACCGCGGGAAGGTCGAACAGCCCGAGACCGGGCGTCGCGAACCGCGCCCCGAGCGCGCACAGAAACGCCCCCTCGCCGCCGCCGACATCGAGCACGCGGCGATGCCGGTCGAACCGATAGGCCGCGAGTGTCTGTGCTGCGACCATCGGTTGCGACGCCGCCATCAGCGTCGAATAGGCAGAGACCGCGGCGGCATCGCCCTGCCCCGCCGACTCGGCATAATGCCAGTGATCCGACACCGCCCCGCCCCCGCCCCCGCGGCGCAGCAGCGCGACGGGATCGGCCAGATCGGCATAGAGCAGACGGTGATGCGCGATCATCGCGGTGATGCCGGGATTGCCGAGCAGCGCCGCGCCGTCGCTGCCGAGCGCCCAGTCCGCCCCGCGCGGCTCGACGAGCCGCAGCGCCGCCGCCCCGCGCAACAGCCGTTCTGCGCCCGCCACCGGCAGGTCGAGCTGCGCCGCGATCGTCTGCGCGTCCGCCGGGCCGCGTGCCAGCAACGCGAGCAGCCCGGTTTCGACACAGGCGGCAAGGATCTGCGAATAGGTGAACCCTGCGACCAGATCGAACAGTGCGCCCGCCCGACGACGTGCGATCGGCCGGCTGAGCGGAAAGCGCTGCGCCGCGTGCTGGACACGCGGATCGGCAAGCAGGCGGTTGCGACAGTCCAGCCACCGCTCCCGTACACGGGCGAAAAGATGATGATACGTTTTCATATGTCCATATTTGTGGACAGGTGTTAGCATCGCGTCAATTGGAGGATGCCGGTGGCGGATGCGGGCGTGGTGGTGATCGGGGCGGGGGTCGGCGGGCTGGTCAGCGCCGCGCTGCTCGCCGCGCAAGGCCGCACCGTGACGGTCGTCGAGGCGCAACCCGGGCCAGGGGGCAAGCTGCGGACGATCGCGGTCGACGGCGACGCGATCGACGCGGGGCCGACGGTGTTCACGCTGCGATCGGTCATGGAGGATGTCTTCGCGGCATGCGGCGACACGCTCGATCGGCACGTGACGATGCGCCCCGCCGCGCTGCTCGCCCGCCATGCCTGGGGCCCCGCCCGCCTCGACCTGTTCGCCGATCCCGCCGCGAGCGAGGACGCGATCGGCGCCTTTGCCAGCGCGGCCGATGCCCGCGGCTATCGCGCGTTCCGGGCAGAGGCGAAACGGCTCTTTACCGCGCTCGACCGGCCCTTTCTCCACGCGACACGCCCGGGGCCGCTGACGCTGGGCTGGCGGATGGGTCTGCGCGGCCTTGGCGATTATTGCACGCTGCGCCCCTATACGTCGCTGTGGCACGCGCTCGGCGGCTATTTCACCGACCCGCGCCTGCGCCAGCTGTTCGCGCGCTATGCGACCTATTGCGGGGCGTCGCCGATGCAGTGCCCGGCGACGCTGATGCTGATCGCGCATGTCGAGGCGAGCGGCGTGTGGCTGATCGACGGCGGCATGTATCGGCTCGCGCTCGCACTCGAGGCGCTTGGCCGGCAGAACGGCGTCCGCTTCCGCTACCGCGCGCCGGTCCGCGCGATCCTCATCGAGCGGGGCCGCGCCGCCGGGGTCATGTTCGAGGATGGCGAGCGCATCGCCGCGTCGGCGGTGATCTGCAACGCCGATCCCGCCGCGATCGCCGTCGGCCGGTTCGGCGCCGCGGTCCGTCACGCGGTCGCCCCCGTTCCCGCCGCGCACCGATCGCTCAGCGCGATGGTGTGGACCGGACACGCGCAGGCCGCGGGCTTTCCGCTCGCCCGCCACACCGTCTTCTTCTCGGACGACTATCCGGCCGAATTCGCCGCGCTGTCGGCCGGTCGCGCCGCCGCCCGGCCGAGCGTCTATGTCTGCGCGCAGGATCGCAGCGACAGCGGCGACGACGACCGCCGCGGCGCGCCCGCCCCGGCCCGCCCCGAACGCGTGCAGATCATCGTCAACGCGCCGCCCACCGGCGACGGACCGGACACCAGCCAGGAGGAGATCGCGACATGGACGAGGCGCATGCTGGAGGGCGTTTCGCAGGCGGGACTTTCGCTCGATCTGGCGCCCTCGACCGTCATGACGACGCCGCACGCGTTCGAGGCGCTGTGTCCCTCGACGGGTGGAGCCCTTTATGGACGGGCCTCGCACGGGTGGGCGGCGTCCTTCCGCCGGCAGGGCAGCCGGACACGGATCCCTGGGCTCTATTGCGCGGGCGGGAGCACCCACCCCGGCGCGGGCGTCCCGATGGCGGCGCTTTCCGGCCGGCTAGCCGTCGACTGCCTGCTCAGGGACCACGCTTCGACGTTCGTGTCGATGCCCAGGGCTATGCCTGGTGGTATGTCGACGCGACCAGCGCGGACGGCGCCCACGGGCTGACGATCATCGCCTTCATCGGCAGCGTCTTCTCGCCCTATTACAAGCTCAGCGGCCGGAAGACCCCCGAAAACCACTGTGCGATCAACGTCGCGCTGACCGGCCCGCGCGGCAGCGCCTGGGCGATGACCGAACGTCCCGCGCACCGCGTCGACCGGGGCCCCGATCATTTCGTGGTGGGCCCGAGCGGCCTCAGCTGGGACGGCGACACGCTGGTGATCGAGATCCGCGAACGATCCGCGCCGCTGCCCTACCCTGTGCGCGGCACGATCCGGGTCAGCCCCGCGATGATCGGCACCACCGCCTTCGCGCTCGATCCGGGCGGGCGGCATCGCTGGCATCCGGTCGCACCCCGCGCCCAGGTTGAGGTCGCGATGACGCATCCCGGCGTCCGCTGGTCGGGCCCCGGCTATTTCGATTCGAACTTCGGCGACGAACCGCTCGAGGCGGGGTTCGACGACTGGCACTGGTCGCGCGCGCATCTGAAAAGCGACGTCGCGGTGCTGTACGAGGGGCGACGCCGCGACGGCACGCCGTTCGACCTCGCGCTCAAATTCGATGCGCAGGGCCGGTGGCACGACGTCGTCCAGCCCGCCCCGGCGGCCCTGCCGCGGACCGGCTGGCTCATAAAGCGCGCGACGCGGGCCGATGCGGGACATCGCCCGCGCGTGGTGAAGACGTGGATCGACGCCCCCTTCTATGCCCGTTCCGCGCTCGCCACGCGACTGTTCGGCGAGGAGGTACGCGCGGTGCATGAAAGCCTCGCGCTCGGTCGCTTCCGGTCACCGATCGTCCAGTCGATGCTCCCCTACCGGATGCCCCGCGCCTTCTGGTGAAGCGGCGTCGGGCGGTGTCAGGGAGTCTCTGGCGACCTTGTCCTTCGCGATCGCCCGATTGACCGAGACGAGCTGCCACACGCAGAAGATGATGACCGGCGCGCCCGCGATCATCAGGTCGAGCAGGCCGAGAACACCGGTCATATATGGGCCTCCATGTATTGCCGGACGATCGCCGCGACCTCTTCGGGGCGTTCCTCATGCGCGAGATGGCCGAGCCCGTGCAGCGTCTCGAGCCGCCCGTCACCGACCGCCGCCGCCGCCTCGCGCGCATTCGACAGCGGGATCGCCCGGTCGGCGTCGCCATGCACAAGCAGCACCGGCGTCTTCAACCGCGCCAGATCCCGCCGCAATCCGACCAGATCCCAGGCCGCCATCATGCCGATCGCGCCCGCGCACTGCGCCGACGTGCCGAGCAATGCCGCATAACAGGCTACGCCCGCATCATCGATCCGCGATCCGGTCGACCGGTACAGGAACCGACCCGTCTCGCCCGGGGTGCGCGCGATCCGCGCGAACAGATGCGGCGCGATCGGGTTGACGAACAGCGCGCGCGCCGTCGTCGGGAACAGTGTCGCGGCTAACCCCGGAAAGGGCAGCAGCGCGGCACTTAACCCGATGATCGCCACGGGGGACGCCCTGCCGTCGATCGCCAGCCGCGCCGCGATCGCCGCCCCCGCCGAATGGCCGATGATCACCTGCGGCGTGACCTGCAGCGTGCCGAGCAACGTCGCGACCGCGCCCGCCATGCCCGCGATCGACAGGCCGCCGACCGGGCGGCCGGTGGTGAAGCCATGCCCGGGCAGGTCGACCGCGACGACGTGGTAGAGCTGGCCGAGCAACGGCGCGAGCGTCCGCCAGCTATGCGTCGCCGCGCCGGTGCCGTGGAGCAGCAGGATCGTCGCAGGCGCGTCGCGGGCCTCGGGCGCCTCGGGCGCGAAGGTCTGGACATGCCAGCGCAGGCCGCCGGCCGCGACGAACCGGCTGGTGGCGCGATTGGGCCAGTCGCGTCCCTCGACGCTCCAGCGCGGCGCGCTCATGCGGGCTGCACCGCGCGGACCGCCGCGTGCATCCGCGCCGCATCCGCGCGCGGCAACGGGAGATAGCGCGCCTGCATCGCCGCGGCGAGCGCCGCCCCCTCGGGTCCCGGCCGCGCGGAAATGTCGAGGAATGCCGCAGCGATTCCCGCACGGCCGAGCGCGGCGGCGGCGGCGCTCGCATCCGCGGCGGCGACGCTGCGCACCGCCCGGCCATCCGCGGCGATGTTCGCGCGCCCGTCGGTCAGCAGGACCACGAACGGCGTCTGCCCGCGCGCGCGTGCCGCATCGGCAACGTCGATCGCGGCGCGCAGTCCGGCCGCAAGTGGCGTGCCACCCCCGCCCGGCAGCTCGGCGAGCGATCGCCGCGCGCGTGCCAGCGACCGGGTCGGCGGGAGCAGCACGGTCGCGCCGCTGCCCCGGAACGCGATGAGCGCGACCTGCGCGCGCTGCACATAGGAATCGGCAAGCAGCAGCTCGACCGCGCCCTTCGCCTCCGCGAGTCGTGACAGCGCGGCGGATCCCGATGCATCGACGACGAAGATCGTGACCGATTCAGCGCGCGTCTCGAACCGGCGGATCCGCAGGTCGTCGCGGCGGACCAGCACCCGCGACGCGCTGTCCGCCGTGCGCCGCAGCCGCTGCCACGGCGCGGCCGCGCGCAGCGTGTCGATCAGGCTCAGGCGCTGCCCCCCGCCCGGCACACCCGGGCGCACCCCGACGGGCCGACCGCGCGCCGGCGATCGACGCCGCTCGCCCGCCCCGCGCGACGCGCGCGTCCTCCCGCGCCGGATGCCCCCCGCCGCGATCTGCGCCAGCACATCTTTCGGCAGCGCCGCGAGCGCGGCCTCCAGCACGACGTCGTCGAGCGGCCGGGTTTCGCCTTCCGGCTGGTCGCGATCCCCCGCGTCCGGCGGCGGCGCGTCAGGCGGCTGCGGCTCGGGCGGCGGCGAGTCGTCGGGTTGCTCGGCCGGCAGACGCGTCGCGCGCGGCGCGAGCACCAGCCGCGCGGCGAGCATCAGATCCTCGTCACTGATGACGTCGCGCCCCGCACACCGCGCCGCAGCCCGCGCCGCGCGCAACGCGAACAGCGGCGCACGCGCGGTCTCGATGCCCAGCGCCGCCGCGGTCGCGACCAGCGTCGCAAGGACAGCCTCGGACGTCGGCGGCGTCCCCGCGTCCCCGAAATCTTCCCCGCCCTGCATCGCCGCCACGGGCTTCGCGTCGTGCAGGTCGATGCGAAACGCGAGCCGTTCTAGCAGCGCCGCGGGCGGGCGCTCGTCGGGACCGATCCCGTCGTCCAGCGCCACGACAAGGCATCGTCCGACGCCGCCGCCGTCCATCGCCGCGACGATCCGCCCCGCAACCGCATCGGACAGCCGGTCCGCCATCGCGAGCAGCAGCACCCCGCCCGCCGCCTCGACGAGCAGCCCCGCGCGCTGCACCGCGCGCCCCTGGGCCAGCGTCGCGACCAGATCCAGCCCGCCGAACAGCCGGTCGTCATCGACATGGACCGGCACCCGCCGCATCGGCGCATCGGGCGGCAGATGCGACCGCAGCGCCGCGATCACCGCATCGCGCAGCTCGCCGCCGCCGCGCAGCGCGATGCCGCCAAGCCCGGGATCGGCCGCACAGAGCCGCGCCGCGATCAGTGCATCGGCCAGCGGATCCGGCGCCCCCGCTGCCCGCCCGCTCACCCCGCCACCTCCTCCAGCGCGCGCAAGATCCGCGCGGTCGACCCGGTCTCGTCGAGCACGTTGCGCCGCAACCGGTGGCGCAGCGCCATCGGCGCGATCGTCGCGACATGCGCCTGTGTCACCTCCGACACCGCCTCGAGCGCCGCGAGCGCCCGCGCCGCCCGCATCAGCGTCAGTTCGCCGCGCAACCCGTCAGCCCCCACCGTGATACACAGCCGCGACGCGAAGGCGAGCACCGCGTCGGGCAGCACGACCATCGGCAACCCCGCCCGCCCCCGCGCGATCGCCGCCAGCGTCGCGCGCTCGTCCGCCGCCCAATGTTCGACGAACGCCGCCGGCGACCGCTCGAACGCATCGCAGCGCCGGAGGATCTCGACGCGCTGCTCCAGATCCTGCGGCGTGCGGACCTCGACCGACAGCCCGAACCGGTCGAGCAGCTGCGGCCGCAATTCGCCCTCTTCGGGATTGCCGCTGCCGACCAGCACGAACCGCGCCGGGTGGCGGACGCTCAGCCCCTCCCGCTCGACGACATTCTCGCCCGACGCGGCAACGTCGAGCAGCAGGTCGACGATATGATCCTCGAGCAGATTGACCTCGTCGATATACAGGAAGCCGCCATTGGCGCGCGCGAGCAGCCCCGGCTCGAACGCCTTGATCCCGGCCCCCAGCGCGCGTTCGAGATCGAGCGCGCCGACCACCCGGTCCTCGGTCGCGCTGAGCGGCAGGTCGACGAACGGTACCGGCACCTGCCCGCTGCGCGGCGTCCCGTCCTGATACCCCGCCTGGTCGGCCCGCACCGGCGGCAGCAGCGCGGCGAGCGCACGCACCGCGGTCGACTTGCCCGTGCCGCGATCGCCGAACACCATCACCCCGCCGATCCGCGCATCGACCGCCGCGATCAGCAGCGCGCGTTTCATCTCGTCCTGACCGACGATCGCCGAAAAGGGGAAAGACACGCGCATGCCAAAGGTGTAACACGCATTGGACACTCGGCAAGATGGACAATGTAATGCTTAACCCGATTGTCGTGAGCGGCAGTACCGCCATCGCGCTCTGCGTCGTCGGCGGCTTGATGACGCCGATCGGCCCCTGGTACCGCACGCTGCGCAAGCCGCGGTTGCAGCCGCCAAACTGGCTGTTTGGTCCCGCCTGGACGATCATCCTCGCCCTCGCCGCCTGGTCCGCGTCGATCGCCTGGACCGCCGCGCCCGACGCCGCGACGCGCGCGGAGGTGGTGACGCTGTTTGCAGTCAACGCGGTCTTCCACCTGCTGTGGAGCCCGCTGTTCTTCCGCGCGCGGCGCCCCGACTGGGCGCTGATTGAGGTCGTGTTTCTCTGGGCGTCGCTGGTCGCGCTGGTCGTCGGGCTGTGGCCCAACGACCGCTTCGCGAGCCTGTTGATCGCGCCCTATCTCTTGTGGGTCAGCTTTGCGGCCTGGCTCAACTGGGCGATCGTGCGGCTGAACCGGCCGTTCGGTCACGCCGCCCAACGATACCCCGCATGACGAGGATATACGCCACCCCCTGAACGGAGAGCAGATCATGGCCACCCATCCGCACAGCTTCATCGCGCCAGCACCCGCCATCCCCGAGATCCGCGAGATTGGCACCGCCGACCTGCGCTGGGCCCTCGCCGAGGGGTGGAAGGATTTTCTCGCCAAGCGCGGCGACCTGATCGTGATCGGCCTGCTCTATCCGATCGTTTGCCTGGTCGCCGCGGTGGTGACGTACAACGCGCCGCTGCTCCCGCTGTTCTTCCCGCTGGTCGCAGGGCTCTCGATCCTCGGCCCCGCCGCCGCCTCGGGCTTCTACGAACTCGCGCGTCGCCGCGAAGAGGGGCGCGACTCGAGCTGGTGGCATTTCCTCGATCCGCTCAACGGACGCAGCCGCCTGCCGCTCGCGGTCCTCACCGCCGGGCTCGCGGCCCTCATGGTCGGATGGCTGGCGACGGCCTATGCGGTCTATGACCTGACCTTCGGTGCGACCGCACCGCTGCGGATCGGCGACGTCGCGGGCCGGCTGTTCACCACGCAGGAGGGGTGGACGCTGATCCTGCTCGGCAATCTGGCAGGCGCGCCGTTCGCGATCGCGACGCTGGTCTTCGCGCTGGTCGCGTTCCCGATGGTGGTCGATCAGCCGGTCGATGCAGGCCTCGCGCTGCGCACCTCGCTCGCGGCGGCGCGACGCAACCCGCGCGCGGTGTTCGGCTGGGGGGTGCGAGTCGCCGGGCTGCTCGTCCTCGGGCTGATCCCGCTCGCGATCGGGCTGGCGGTGGTGCTGCCCTGGCTCGGCTATGCGACCTGGCACCTCTATACGCGTCTGGTCGTCCGCTAACGAACCCCCGCGCCGCGCCAGGTGCAGCAGCACCCGGCACGGCGCGGTCGCCCTCAAGCCCGCGTCGGACGCGGTCCGGGGTGATAGGATGGCGGACGATCCGCCTTCGCCGTGCCGAAGCGTGACGGCTTGTCCCCCATCACGAAGGCGAGCTCGCCACCCTGGGCGAGGTCCGCATGCCCGATCCAGTTCTTCGTCCAGGGCTTGCCGTTCCACCGCACCGACTGGACATAGGGTGCCTGCGGACCATTGCCCGACGCGGTGATCCTGAGCGTCTTGCCACCGCCGAGCGCGACCTCCGCGGCGTCGAACAGCGGCGAGCCGAAGACATAGACCGCGCTGACCGGATCGACCGGGTAGAGGCCGAGCGCGGAGAAGATGAACCACGCGCTCGTCTGCCCGCAATCGTCGTTGCCGATCACGCCGTCGGGATCGGCCTTGTACATCTCGGTGCACAGGCGCCGCACCATCGCCTGCGTCTTCCACGGCGCACCGGCATAGGCATACATGTACGCGGCATGCTGATCGGGTTCGTTGCCATGCGCATATTGGCCGACCAGACCCGAAATGTCGGGCGGCGCGTTCTTGGGCAATGTCGACGGCGCGACGAACAGCGCGTCGAGCTTCTTCACGAACCCGGCATCGCCGCCGAACAGGTCGATCAGTCCGTAGATGTCGTGCTGGTTGAGGAACGTCGCCTGCCAGCCATTCGCCTCGGTATAATCGCGGTGCTTGTCGGGGTTGTGGCCGAGCTGGATCGGATCATAGTCCGCCCACCAGGTCCCGTCCGCGAAGCGCGGCCGCGCGAAGCCGATCTTCGGATCGATGACGTTGCGGTAGTTGAGGCTGCGCTTGCGCAACGCCTGCGCGTCGGCGGAGGCGCCCGCCGCGTCCGCGAGCACCGCCATCGCCCAGTCGTCATACGCATATTCCTGCGTCCGGCTGACCGACTCCCAGACCTTGTCGGCGGGGATGAAGCCGAGGTCGTAATAATAGCCGCGGCCGAGCGTGCTCTCCAGATCGCGGAAGCTGCGGTCGAACGCACGGCGGCGGATCTGCGGCCAGGCGGCGGCATAGTCCGCCTTCACGCCCTTCACGCACGCCTCCGCGAGCACCGACACCGAATGCCAGCCGATCATGCAGGCGGTCTCGACACCCTGGAGCGGCCAGACCGGCGAGCCCGCCGGGCTCTGGATCGTCTGGCGGACCAGATCGCGCGTGAACTGCGCGGCCTTGTCGGGCTGGACCAGATTGAGCAGCGGGTGCAGCGCGCGGTACGTGTCCCACAGCGAATAGGTGCTGTACGCGGGATCACCCGGCGCCGCTGTGTGCACCTTGCGGTCGAGCCCGACATAACGGCCGTCGCGGTCGGTGAAGAGCGTGGGCGACAGGAACGTATGATACAGCGCGCTCGCCATGATCGTGCGCTGATCGGGCGTGCCGCCCTCGACACGGATACAGTCGAGCTGCGTCTGCCAGGTCCGCGCCGCCGACCGGCGCACGCTGTCGAACTGCCAGCCCGGGGCCTCGCCCGCCAGCGCGGCCTTGGCGCCCGCGACGTCGACCGCGGAGATGCCCGTCTTGATCAGGATCGGTTCGCCGCCCGCCTGGTCGAAGAACAGCGCGACCTTCAGCCGGTTGCCGGTGATCGCCTTCGCGCCCGCGGGTGCCGGCGTGTCGTCGTCGCCGAAGAATTCGACGCGGTCGGGGCGACGCGATAGCTGCATCGCGAAATGGATCCGCCGACCCTTCGCCCAACGGTGGACGCGGCGGCTGCCGGTCAGCATCCCGTCGGGCGACAGCGCCAGCGACGCCTCGTCGATCAGCACGCCCTTGTCCCAGACGTCGAGGATCATGTGCGCGAAGTCGATCAGGATGTGCCCCGCGCCCTGCGGGAAGGTGTAGCGGTGATGCCCCGTCCGCTCGGTCACGGTCAGCTCGGCAAGCACGCCCGATTCGAGCTTCACGCGGTAATAGCCGGGCTCGGCCAGCTCGTCCGAAAAGCGCTGGCGATAGCCCTCCTGCGGCTTGTCGAGCGCACCGGGTTTGAGCTTGAGCGGCCCGCGCGTCGGCACGACGAGCACGTCCAGCATGTCGCCGATCCCCGTCCCCGACAGATGCGTGTGGCTGAACCCCATGATCGAGCCGTCATCCTGGTGATAGCCCGAGCACGCATCCCAGCGGCTGTTGTCGGTGTCGGGGCCGAGCTGGACCATCCCGAACGGCAGCGACGGCCCGGGATAGGTGTGGCCGTGGCCACCCGTGCCGATGAACAGATCGGGCTTGCCCGCGGTCGGGCGCTGGCCCTGCGCGGTGGCACCGGCGGCGGGCAGCACGCCCGCAAGGCCGGCAAGCCCGGTGGTGGCGAGCACCTGGCGGCGGTTGGCGGTGGTCATGTGTCTCTCCCGTAGGTCCATGTCAGTAGCGCGCGGCGAGCAAGGCGGGCTTGCGGCGCTCGAGGTCGAGGATCAGCTCGCCGAACAGCCCGTTGGCCCAGGCGAACCAGCTGCGCGTGAATTTCGTCGGATCATCCTTGTGGAAGGATTCGTGCATGAAGCCCGTGCCGCCATGCGTCGTCTTCAGCCATGTCAGGCACTGGCGGATGACGGCGTCGTCATCGCTGTTCATCGCATGCGTGACGATCGACATCGGCCAGATCATGTCGAGGCCGATATGCGGCCCGCCGATCCCCTGCGCGGCCTTGCCCGCAAAGAAATAGGGGTTGCGATCGCTCCAGCCGAGCGCGGCGGTGCGACGGAACAGCGGGTCGGCGCGGTCCGCCGCGCCGAGCAGCGGCAGGCCCGACAGACTCGGCACGTTGGCATCGTCCATGAAGATCGCATTGCCGAAGCCGTCGACCTCATAGGCCCAGACCTCACCTCCCTGCCCGTCCGGCATCCGTCCATTCATGCGCAGCGCCGCCTCGACCTCGGTCGCCAGCGCCTCGCTGTCCGCCGCGCCCGCCGTATCGCCGCGCGCCTCGCGCTGGACCGTCGCCAGCATGCGCAGCGCCGACACCGCGAACAGGTTGGACGGGATAAGGAAGGGATAGAGGCACGCATCGTCCGACGGGCGGAACATCGAATGGATCAGCCCGACCTTGCGTGTCGGCGCGCCATAGCCTTCGAACATCAGCGTCTCGGTCGGTGAGACGTTCAGCCGCTGGAAATGATACGGGCCCTTGCCGTCCTTACGCTGCTGTTCGCGGAAGGTGGCGACCGCGCGGACCATCGCCTGCGCCCACAGGTCGTCGAACGGCGTCTTGTCGCGCGTCGCGGTCCAGTAGCCGTGCGCGAGCCGCATCGGGTAGCAGAGCGAGTCGATCTCCCATTTTCGCTCGGCGACGCCCGGCTTCATCTCGGTCTGGTCGGTCCGCGCGCCCAGGTTCGATTTCGCGGTCGGATCGTCCATGAACGCGTTGGCATAGGGGTCGATCAGGATACAGCGCGCTTGCCGGGCGATCAGCCCGACAAAGACCCGGCGCAGACCTGCGTCCTTGGCCGCGAGATGGACATAGGTCTGCATCTGCGCCGAGCTGTCGCGCAGCCACAGCGCCTCGATATCGCCGGTGATGACGAACGCGTCGGGCTTGCCGTCGACCATGCCCAGCCGGACCGTGGTGTCGAGCGTGTTGGGGTAGCAATTCTCGAACAGCCAGGCGAGTTCGGGGTCGGCGATCTTCGCCTTCACCCGCGCGATCTCGGCCTCGACCGCGGCGCTGACGAAGCGACGCTCGCCACGCGGCGGCCGCCTGCTCGCCAGCGGCGCGGCAACCGCCCCACCGGGCAGCGCGGTGGCCAGTGCGAGCGCTGCCGCACCGGTCATCACGTCGCGGCGGCGGGGGGTGAAGCGCGCGCCGCTCATGGCTTGGCCACCGGTGCGCTCATCGAGAAGGGCGCAGCACTGCTGGCCGCACCCCATTTGCGGTTCGGCGTCGCCCCCATCACGAAACGCAAAGTGCCCCCCTTCTGCAGCGCCTCGCGCGTCAGCCACGGCTTGTCGTGCGCCGTCCCGTTGAAGCTCGCCGACTGGATATAGACATTGCCCGGCCCGTTGTTCGCCGCCTCGATCGTCAGCGCCCTGCCGCCCGGCATCGTCAGTCTGACGGTGCGGAACAGCGGGCTGCCGATCGCATATTGGCCGACCGCGGGCGTGACCGGATAGAAGCCGAGCGCGGAGAACACGTACCAGGCCGAGGTCTGGCCGTTATCCTCGTCGCCCGGATAGCCGTCAGGCGTCGGCGCGTAGAGCTTCTTCATCACGTCGCGGACATGATATTGCGTCTTCCACGGCGCCCCCGCCCAGTCATAGAGATAGGGCATGTGCTGGATCGGCTGGTTGCCATGCGCATATTGGCCCATGTCGACGATCTGCATCTCGCGGATCTCGTGGATCGTCTGCCCGTAATAGCTGTCGTCGAAGATCGGCGGCGTGGTGAAGACCGAATCGAGCCGCTTCACGAACGCCTCCTTGCCCCCCATCAGGTCGGCGAGCCCCTGCACGTCCTGCATCACCGACCAGCCGTAATGCAGCGCATTGCCCTCGGTGAACGCGTCGCCCCATTTATACGGGTTGAAGGGGGTCGACCAGCTGCCGTCCTGGTTGCGCCCGCGCATCCACCCGCTCTGCGTGTCGTAGAGCTTGCGGTAATTCTGCGCCCGCGCGGCATAGAGCTTGGCATCCTCGGTCTTGCCGAGCGCGCTCGCGAGCCGCGAAATCGAGAAGTCGGCGGTCGCGTATTCGAGGCTGCGCGCGGCATTCTCGTTGATGCCGACGTCATAGGGCACATAGCCCAGCCGGTTGTAATATTCGACGCCCTCGCGCCCGACCGCGCCGACGACCGCGCCCTTCTTGTCGACCGGACGCCCTTGCGAGGTGGTCGCGTTCTTGACCATCGCCTCGTACAACGTCTCGACGTCGAACCCGCGCACGCCGTTCAGATACGCGTCGGCGATCAGGTTCGCCGAGTTCGACCCGATCATCACGTCGCGGTGGCCGGGGCTCGCCCATTCGGGCAGCCAGCCGGACTCCTTGTAGGTGTTGACCAGCCCCTGCATGATCTCGCTGTCGCGCTCGGGATACATCAGCGCGAAGAACGGGAAGACCGCGCGCCACGTGTCCCAGAAGCCGTTGTCGGTATAGAGAAACCCCGGATGCACCTTGCCGTCATAGGGGCTGTAATGGACCGTCTGCCCCTTGGCATCGACCTCGTGGAACATCCGCGGGAACTGCAGCATGCGGTAGAGCGCGGAGTAGAAGGTGCGCCGGTTGTCGATGTCGGGATCGCTCACCTCGATCCGGTCGAACTCGCGCTGCCAGACCGCCTTTGCCTTGGCCTTGGTCTGCTCGAAGCCGTCGCCGCCGATCTCGCCGCGCAGGTTGCGCTCGGCCTGGTCGAGGCTGATGAACGACGACGCGACCTTGACGCCGACCTGCTCGCCCTTGCGCGTCTTGAAGCTGACGACCGCCCCGACATGATCGCCCTCGCGCACCGGCGTCGCGGCGATCTGGCCGTTGTCGTCCCAGGTCCGGCTGACCGTGAAGGCGTGGTCGAATTCGGCGACGAAGTAATTGTGGAAATTGCCCGGCACGCCGCCATGGTTGTTGCGGACATAGCCGGTGATCCGGCGCCTGGCTGGATCGACCGACACCATCGATCCGCCCGCATAGCCGTCGAGGATGATGTGCGCGTCGTCGCTTTCGGGGAAGGTGAAGCGGAACTGCGCGGCGCGGTTGGTCGGCGCGACCTCCGCGGTCACGTCGTAATCGGCGAGATAGACCTTGTAGCTATAGGGCCGGCTCTCCTCGGCCTTGTGGCTGTACCACGAGGCGCGTTCGTCCGCCTTGACCTTCAGCGCGCCGGTCGTCGCCATCAGCGCGAACGCGGCATAATCGTTCATCCAGGGGCTGGGCTGGTGCGTCTGCTTGATGCCGTTGATCTTGTTGCCGTCATAGGTGTAGCCCCAGCCGCTGCCCGGCTTGCCCGTCACCGGCGTCCAGAAGTTCATCCCCCACGGCACCGCGACCGCGGGATAGGTGTTGCCGTACGACAGCGTATAGTCGGAATCGGTGCCCATCAGCGGGTTGACGAGGTCGACTGACGGCTGCGCCTCGGCGCTGGCCGCAGCCTGTGCCGACAGCGGCACCGGTGCGACGAGCGCGATCGACGCGACCGCCGCCACCGTGCCGCGCAATGCGGCGATTACCCTGTGTCTCACATCGCTCTCCCAGATGAATGTTGGTCGCGCCCTGAAGCGGTTGGCCCGGCGGTTGGCCCGGCACGGAACGGCCGCGGCGCGACGCCGGTATTGGTCATGACCACGGGCTTGATCGTCCCGTCGGCGGCAAAGACCATGCGGTCGACCGCGATCTGCCGGTGTTCGCCGCGATCGGTGTCGAGCGGCCGGCGGTGATAGGCGATGTACCAGTCGTCGGTGCCGGGCACGTTGACGACCGAATGATGCCCCGCGCCGCGCGCGATGCGCAGGTCCTGCGACAGGATCTTGCCCTTCGGCGTGAACGGCCCGGTCGGGCTCGGCGCGGTCGCATAGGCGACGCTATAGTCCGGCCCGGTCCACCCGCCCTCCGACCACATCAGATAATAGACGCCGTGGCGTTCGATCATGAACGACCCCTCGACATAGCCGGGGGGCGTGATCTCCTTGAACATCGTCCCGTCGGGAAACGGCAGGACGCGCTTCAGGTCCGGGCTCAGCCGGACGACGTTGCAATGCTTCCAGCCGCCGTAGAAGAGATAGACCTGCCCGTCGCGATCCCGGAATGCGAACGGATCGATCGGCTGCGCGCCGTTATGGAACGCGCCGACCAGCGGCTTGCCCAGCGCATCCCTGAACGGACCGCCGGGCGTCGCGCTGACCGCAAGCCCGATGCCGCCCAGCTCACCATCGCTCTGGATGTCGTTCGCGCTGAAGAACATGTAATAGCGCCCGTTCGCCTGGAGCACCGACGGCGCCCAGATCGCATAGGCGGCCCAGCCCGCATCCTGCACGTCGAACACGCGGCGATGCTTTGTCCAGTGCACCAGGTCCGGCGAGGAAAATGCGTCGAAGAAGGTCTGCATGCCATAGGACGGGCGGACCGTCTTGCGCAGTCGGGCGGCCTTTTGCGCGGGCGTGAACCGGCTCGGCGCGACCGGCTTTCCGGCATGGTCGGAATAGGTCGGGTAGATCCAGTATTGCCCCGCGAACACGCGGATCTCGGGATCGGCATACCAGCCCGGCACGATCGGGTTGGACGCGGTCGCCGCTCCGCAGGCGAGCAGCCCCGCCAGCGTCAGGGCCCGGCGCAGGACGCGGGGATATCTATCAAAAAAACGGTGGCTCCGCGAAGGAGCCACCAGGGGAGAGGAAGGTTTTGGACCCGCCATCAGAAGTTGAACGACACGCCGACATAGGCACGGCGCCCGAAGTAATTCCGATAGACGAAGCGATCCTTGGTATCGTTGCCGAGATGCTGGCTCTCTTCCGACTTGGTCAGGTTGATGATCGAGGCGGTGATGTTGAGCCGGTCGGTCAGCGCATAGGCAGCGTTGAGATCGACCTGTTCATACGGGCTGGTATAGACGTTCAGCCCCGACTGGAGCCCGCCGACGACCTCGCCGCGGCGGTTGTACGACGCGCGGACCAGCACCTTGCCATGCTCGTAGAAGACCGAGGCGTTCATCTGCGTCTTCGCGCTCCCGACCAGCGCGGACGAGCCGACCGACTGGCCGTCGAGCGTCACGTCGGCGACCGACGTGTCGTTATAGGTGAAGTTGACCTGCGCACCCAGCCCGAAGGACAGCGTGTGCTGCGCATAGAGTTCGACACCCTGCGACCGCGCGTTGGATCCGTTCGCGACCGTCGAATAGGGCTGGATCAGCACCTGTTCGCCCGCCACTTCGCGCGTCACGTTCAGCACCAGCGGCACGACGAAATCGGACACGTCCTTGCGGAACAGCGTCGCGCCCAGCACCGAGCCGCGATGGAAATACCATTCGATGCCGGCGTCATACTGCCATGCCGAGAACGGGTTGAGTTCCGAATTGCCGCCGCTGCCCGACCAGCCCTCGAATTCGCCGAACTGGCCGCGATCGAACGCATATTCGGGCGAGCGATAGGTCAGCGACCGTTCGGAGCCGAGATTGGCGAAGGACGGCCGTGAAATCACCTTGGCGACCGCACCGCGGACGAGCAGGTCCGGGGTGATCTCGTACGAGATGTTGAAGCTCGGCAGCCAGTCCGTGTAGGTCTTGGTCTGGTCGGCCCGCGTGTTGACGATCGTCTCGCGGACGCTCAGCGGCAGGACCTGGCAATTGCCGTCCGCGCCCAGCGGGCGGTTCGGATCGAACGACCCGTTCGGCCCGTTGACGCAATAGTCGTTCAGATACTGGAGCCGGTCGGACGTGTTGCCCGACTGACGCGTATTGGCCATGCGAACGCCAATATTGCCGCGCAGGCCGCCGGTGCCGAAGTTCGCCTGTGCGTAACCGGCGAACACGCGCTCGCCCAGATCATAGACAAAGTCGCGCTCGTTGACTCGGACCGCGTCGCCATAGGTCGCGTTCAGATAGCTCAGATATTTGTCGAAATTGATCCCCGGCACGACGTTGGCGTTGAACCCGCCCTTGATGTTGCCGATCGGATTTTCATAGAAGAATTCCGGCCGCGCGACCGCGCCGGCCGCGGTATCCTGATAGCGGATCTCGTTGGCCGCATCCGCATACCATTCATTGCGCCCGGTCTCGCGGTGGATGCTCAGGTCACGCCATTTGCCGCCGATCTGCACCGACTTCAGGAACCCGTCGAACCGGCGCGTCAGGTCGAGCTGGAGATACCGCTGCGCCAGGTCGCTGTTCGTGAAGCTCGAATTGGTCGATCCGACGTCGATCTGCGCGATGCCGTTGCGGATGTTCTGCTGCAAGTCGGGCGAGAAGGTGAAATCGGCGATGCCGTTCGAAATGTCCCAGTTGCTGACCAGATTGCCGTTCTGCTCCTGGCCGGGGATCGTCAGCCGCGGCTTGGAGGCGACGCTGAACCGCGTCGACGGGCCGCCACTCGACTTGGTCTTGCCGAGTTTCAGCACCGCGTCGAACCGGTCCTGGCTGTACTTCACTTCGGTTTCGAACGTGTTCGAGACCTGCTTTTCGCGGCTGTACGTGCCGCCGATCTGCGGCGTCTCCATCGTGCACGGGGTCGCACGCGCGAGACAGCCCGTCCCCGCCGCCGGGACCGCGAAATTGGCCGACTGGAAGATCGTCCCGCTCTTGTCGAGCGTCGCGCCGGTGAAGAAGTCGTTATAGCCCCATTCGGGGATCTTCAGATTATTGGCGGTATAATCGCTGCTATAACCGAAGCGGAAATAGTTCGAGGTGACCGTGACATTCTCGAACGGACGGAACTGCGCGGTCGCCTGGATGCCATAGCGTTCGCGTTCCTGGTCGAACACCTGCGCATTGACCGACTGCGGCGCCCAATAGCCCGAATAATGCGTACCGTCGCGCGCGGTCGTGCCCTGCCCCGGCCAATAGGAGATCGCGTCGTCATTGGCGAAGGGCTTGCCGTTGACGTCGGTCGCGGGCGTCAGGACATTGCCCTGCGCATCGCGGTCGCTCCACCACAGCCAGCTTTCCGAGCTGCTGCGCAGTTCGCGGTTGGTCCGCTTCTGCCACACGCCGCCGACCAGCAGGCCGAACGTCTCGTCCTCGTTCTTCCACGACAGCTGTCCGCCGAGCTGCGGCTCGAACTTCTCGGTGGTGTCCGAATAGGTGCCCTCGGTCGACACGAAGCCTGACCAGGCGGGGACGTCGAACGGCTTGCGCGTGTTGAGGATGATCGTGCCGCCGACACCGCCTTCTTCCAGCCGTGCCTCGGGCGACTTGTAGACCTCCGTGCTGGCGATGAAACTGGACGGCAGCAGGACATAGTTGAACGACCGCTGCGGATCGCCGCTGTCCGCGCCGGCCAGGAAGTTGCCGTTGAGCAGCGTCAGCGTCAGGTCGGACTGGAGCCCGCGGATGCTGACGCGCGCGCCTTCGCCGCCGTCGCGGGTGATGACCACGCCCGGCACGCGCTGCAGCGCGTCGGCGACGTTCTTGTCGGGGAACTTGCCGATATCCTCGGCGGTGATGACGTCGACGAACGCATTGGCTTCGCGCTTCTGGTTCAGGCTCTTCTCGATCGAGCGGCGATAGCCGGTAACGACGATATCCTGCTCACCCGCAACGGCCGACGCGGTGTCCGCCGTCTGGCCCGAGGGCGCGGTCGCCGTCGATGCGGGCGTTACCGCGTCGGGCGCTCCGGTCGTGTCGCCGGTCTGCGGTGTCGTGGCGGCTGCGGGCAATGGCGGCGCGACCTCCTGCGCGCCCGCCGTCCCGGCCAGCGCCGCGCTCAGGCTTGCGCCTGCGAGCAGAAACCGCAGCGCGCGGCGGCGATGCGACGGAACGGCATATATTGTCTTGGTTGCGCTCATCAGACTTCCCCTTTTCGGCGTGCGGGACGTCCTTGCCCCCTCACGTCTCCCTGCCGATCGCGTGCCTGCCCCCGTATTCGGGTAGGACGTCCGGTTCATCGGATCATCACGGTACGTCGTCTTTGCTTGCCTATTTGCCAATTATAAAAGTAAATTGTCAAATGGATTATGCGGAGCAGATTTATGCCGTTTCGGTCTCAACATTCGCAACATTCGCCGCAGCTCGGAACTTGGCCGAACCGGCACCAAATCTGCTGACCGCTCGACCGGCGGTGCGCCGTCTTGCCAAATGGCCCCGCAAACTGAATGCTGTCGTCTTCAACTCGGCCGGTATCACCACCCGGCCTTGCCGCTCCGGCCCCAGACTCCGGAGCCCCTTCCCCTCCCAGACCGGGTGACCGCCATGCCAATGCTCAAGCGTCTCTGCCTCGCCGGATCGGCGCTCGCCCTGCTCGCCGTGTGCCCCGCCCCCGCCCCCGCCCCCGCCCAGACCGCGCCGCGACCGAGCGACTCGGTCGATCCGCTGATCGGCACCGGTGGTGAGGGGCACACGTTCCCCGGCGCCGTCGCCCCGTTCGGCATGGTCCAGCTCTCGCCCGACACCGACACCTCCTGCGTCCTCCGCGACTGCTATCCGCACGCCGCGGGCTATCGCTACGACGACCCGACGATCGTCGGCTTCAGCCACACCCATTTCTCCGGCGCCGGCCATTCGGATCTCGGCGACGTGCTGGTGATGCCGGTCGCCGGCGACGACGTGCCGATGGACCCGGGCACGCCAGCCGAACCCGGCTATCGATCGCGCTTCTCGCACGCCACCGAAACCGCGAAGCCCGGCTATTACGCCGTCACGCTCGCCGATCGCGCCATCCGCGCCGAGATGACGGCCGGCACCAGGGTCGGCGTGCACCGCTACAGCTTTCCCGCAGGTAAGGCGGCGCATCTCGTCCTCGACCTCCGCTCGTCACTCTACAATTATCCCGGCAAGATCCTGTGGTCGGGGCTGCACCTGCGCGACGACGGTGTCCTGACCGGCTTTCGCGAAACCCGCGGATGGGCACCCGGACGCAAGCTCTTTTTCGCGATGCGCTTCTCCGCCCCCCTGACGGGCCACGCCCTCGTCAACCGAGAGACCGCCATTCCCTATAAGGGGTTCCAGGGGCCGGGCCGCGACAGCGATGCGCTCGCCGAAAAGCTCGGCCAGGCGCTCGAGGCGCGTCTCGATTTCGGCGTCCTGACGAAACCGCTCGAGGTGAAGGTCGGGATCTCAGGCGTCGACGAAGCCGGCGCGCTCGCCAATCTCGACGGTGAAGCGGGCGGCTTCGACGATATCCATGCGCAGACACAGGCCGCCTGGGACACCGCGCTCGGCGCCGTCACGTTCGAGGCCGAGGCGCCGATGCGCCGCATCTTCGCCACCGCCCTCTACCACAGCCTGCTCGCGCCGAGCATCTGGAGCGACCGCGACGGCCGCTATCGCGGGCCCGACGACCAGATCCACCAGGCGACCGATTTCACGGTCCGATCGACCTTCTCGCTCTGGGACACGTTCCGCGCGGAACACCCGCTGCTGACCCTGATCCAGCCCGAAAAGACCAACACCGACATCGTCCGCTCGCTGCTCGCCAGCCAGACGCACAGCCCCGACGGCATCCTCCCGGTCTGGCAGTTCGCCGGGCGCGAGACGTGGACGATGATCGGCTATCACGCCGTCCCCGTCATAGCCGATGCCTATATGAAGGGCATTGGCGGCTTCGATGCCAATGCGGCGCTCGACGCGATGGTCGCGAGCGCCGATCACGCCGCCTATGGTGGGCTCGGCGAGTATATCGCGCGGGGCTATGTCCCGATCGACAAGGAACCGGAAGCCGCCTCCAAGACTGTCGAATATGCCTATGACGACTGGACGATCGCGCGGATGGCGCGGAAACTTGGCCGGCCGGAGATCGCCGCGCGCTTCGAAAAGCGGGCGGGCAACTGGCGCAACAGCTTCGACGCGTCATCGGGCTGGCTCCGCGCGCGCAAGACCGACGGCCAGTTCCGCACCCCCTTCGACCCGACCGCGATCAACTACGGCTCCGACTATACGGAGGGCAATGCGTGGCAATATAGCTGGTTCGTGCCGCAGGATCAGGCGGGGCTGTTCCGCCTGCTGGGCGGCGACGCCAGGACGATCCGGAAGCTCGATGCGATGTTCGATTTCGACCTGTCGAAGATCGACTACAGCCACGCCGAGGATATTGCCGGGCTGATCGGCCAGTATATCCACGGCAACGAGCCGAGCCATCATGTCGCCTATCTCTACAGCTATGCCGGGGCGCCCTGGCGGACGCAGGAGCGGCTGGGGCAGATCGTCGCCAGCCAATATGCCGACACGCCGGCGGGATTGAGCGGCAACGACGATCTCGGACAGATGTCCGCCTGGCTCGTGTTCACCGCGCTAGGCTTCTACCCGGTCGCACCGGGCGCGAACGAGTATGTCATCGGCCGCCCCTTCATGCCCAAGGCGACACTGATGTTGCCCGGCGGCAAGCGGTTCGTGATCAGCACGGACAACCTCTCGACCGCCAATCGCTACGTCCAGTCCGTCACCCTGAACGGCCGGCCCCTCACCCGCATCTATCTTCGCGATGACGAGATCCGGCAGGGCGGCGAATTGCGGTTCGTGATGAGCGCTCGGCCGAACCGGCAATGGGGGAAGAGCGCATCGTCGCGCCCGTTCTCGACCTCTACCGCGGTTTCAAGCCCCCCGACGCGGCGCTAGCGGGGGCGCCGTCGGGAGGTGCGTGCGGTGGCGGCGGCCTCGCCCGCTTCCAGCGCTCGCCAGCGCGCAAAGCGTTCGGGCGTCAAAATGCCGGCGTCGATCCCCGCGCGCACCGCACAGCCCGGCTCTCCGCCGTGCGCGCAGTTCGAGAACCGGCAGTCCTGCGCGGCAAGGGTAAAGTCGTCGAACACTTCCGCGATGCCCGCGGCCGCGTCGGACAATTGCAGTTCGCGCATGCCCGGCAGGTCGAGCAGCCAGCCGCCCTGGTCGAGGCGATGCATCTGGCGCACCGTGGTCGTATGCCGCCCTGTCCCGTCATGCTCACGGATCGCCTGGGTCGCGATGCTTGCGGACCCGCGCAACGTGTTGACGAGCGTCGACTTGCCGACGCCCGACGACCCGAGAAAGGCGACGGTCTTGCCGATACCGCACCAGGCGGCGAGCCGCGCCACGTCGGCCGGATCTCGGCCGTCGACGGTCTCGACGATCAGCCCGGGCTCGATCGCGCCAACCGCGTCCACATAGGTCTCGGGCGCGTCCGTCAGGTCGATCTTGGTGAGGATCACGACCGCATCGACCCCGACCTCACGTGCCAGCACAAGATAGCGCTCCAGCCGCGCGACGCTGAAATCCTGGTTGCACGACGCGACGAGGAAGACCGTGTCGACATTCGCGGCGATCATCTGCTCACCGCGCGGATCACCCGGCGCACGGCGCTTGAACAGGTTCTTGCGGCCGAGCACACGCAGCGCCTGCGCTCTGTCCGCGCTGGTCAGCAGCCAGTCGCCCACGGTCGGGTGATCGTCCGACGGCTTGGCACCGGCAATATAGGGCGACAGATCGCCGGCCCAGCCCGCCCCTGTCACGGCGATCTGGCCGCGGTGGACGGCCATGACCCTGGCGGGGTGACAATAGGCGGCTTCGGCGGCCGAGACCTGGCTCTCGAAATGTGCGTCCCAGCCAAGCTGTTCCAGGGTCTGATCAGCAGAATCCATAAGGGTGCAGCAGCATCTTTCCTTGCGGCCGATCGCCGGCCCT
The DNA here is from genome assembly GCF_014842355.1 of Sphingomonas sp. CFBP 13706. Taxonomy (NCBI): domain Bacteria; kingdom Pseudomonadati; phylum Pseudomonadota; class Alphaproteobacteria; order Sphingomonadales; family Sphingomonadaceae; genus Sphingomonas; species Sphingomonas sp. CFBP 13706. The sequence continues at coordinate 49,502 of NZ_JACYVM010000008.1, read as the reverse complement.
TCCGTCTACGATCCGCTCGTATACGCCGATAGGAGGCGGTTACCAGTCGCACCCACGATCAAAAACGCTGCTATTCGGCCTCGTATGTCGAAGCCGCCGCGCTCACATTCAGGCGAGCCGCGGAAATCCGTACCCGGATTGGGGCCAGGTATCAGACCGCGCGACCCACGAGATGCCCGATCGCGGCCGTCGCGGCCATCGCCGCCGCACCCCAGAACAGGACGCGAAGCGCCGGCCGCCACGGGCTTGCGCCACCCGTTCGCGCCCCGACAATGCCCAGCAGCGCGAGGAAGAACAGAGTCGCCGCAGTCACCGCTACCAGCCGGTGTGGCGCAGGCGTCAGGATGGCCACCAGCAGCGGCGGTATCGCGCCGACGACGAAGCTGACAGCGGACGCGAATGCCGCCTGGAGCGGGCGGGCCATGACGATTTCGGAGATGCCGAGTTCGTCACGGGCATGCGCGCCGAGCGCATCATGCGCCATCAATTGCCGCGCGACCTCGCTCGCGATCGTCGCATCGAGACCGCGCGCCACGTAGATCTGCGCGAGTTCGTCATGCTCATGCGCCCAGTCGGTGGCGAGTTCGCCATGCTCGCGCGCCAGATCGGCAGCCTCGCTGTCGGCCTGCGAACTGACCGACACATATTCACCCGCGGCCATCGACATCGCCCCCGCGACCATCGCCGCCGCGCCGGCCACGAACACGGCGCCGGTCGTCGCGCCCGATGCGGCGACGCCCGCGATCAGGCTCGCGGTCGACACCATCCCGTCATTTGCGCCGAGCACCGCGGCACGAAGCCAGCCGCTCCGCGATACAAGATGACGTTCGCGATGCGCGCTCATGGCAGTATCCTGATGGTTTCGCCGAGCGTCGCCACCGTCATGCCGAGCTTGCGGACGATCAGCCGGTTCTGCGCGACCCGGGCATCGGGTGACAGTGTCAGCCACTGATCGACCATCATGCCGCCGCGCACACGAAAGGCCAGATGCAGGCGATTGCCGACCGCCTCGCCCGTCACCGGTCCGGACGCGTCAGTCAGCGTGCCCGTGTAGCGCCCATGCCCGAGCGGAACGATCCGCCATTGCCGATCGCGCGGCGGCTTGCCCTGCTGCTCGATATGCTGGTCCAGGATCAAGGTGCCGTCGGGAGCGACGCGACCGACGCTCGCGACATGCGTCCGGACCGGCGCCCGAAATGCGATCTTGAGCACGCCCGTCCCGTCCAGCCGCCCGGCGAAGAACCGTTCGGCGACAAAGGCCGGTTGCGCGGCGATCAACGCGGTGCTCGGCCCACCCGCGCAGGCGCACGGCAGCAGCGCAAGCGGCACTGCGACGAAAGTCGTCAGACGGGGAACCGGGATCATCCTCTGCTTCATCGCCATCCTCGTCGTCGCATGCGCCGCAGGGCTCTCAGTCCGCGGTCACGCTCTCGCGCCAAGACGTTGCGTTCGGCCGTTCTCGCCGAGCTGGCAATATGTATCTACCCACCCCGCCCGCGGTACGCGCTGCTGATCGTGGAGTTGCCTGACGAACCCCACCGACCAAAGCGCTCGTTTAAACTGTGCACATCGCGCGCCTGCCCGTCTATCTAGCATGATGAAGCATAGGCCTCCGGCCGGCGCGATGCCGGCACGCGATCTGTCGGCGGTCATGGAACGCATGCGACCGGCGCTCATGGCGTTCTTCGTCCGTCGTCTCAGCGATCCCGTGCAGGCGGAAGATCTGATCCAGGATCTCTTCATCCGCATGGCGACGATGAGGGGGCCGGCCACCGACAATCCCGAAGGCTATATCTTCCAGGCAGCCGCCAACCTGTTGCGCGATCAATATCGACGTGATGCGACCAGGTACCGATATCAGCAATCACGAGCGACCGATGCTGACCTCGGCGTCGATCCGATCGACGCCGAGCGGTTGCTGTCTGCGCGGCAGAGCGTCGGGTGCGTGGCGCGTACGCTGGGCGGACTGCCTGACCGGACTCGCCAGATTTTCATTCTCTACCGGTTGGAGGGCATGCAGCGCAAGGCGATCGCCGATGCGTTCGGCATTTCCGTGAGCGCGGTCGAGAAACATATCGCGAACGCAATGCGTGCACTGCTTGCCGCCATGGGAGACTCGCAATGACCGCGCCGCAATCCGATGCGGACATCGTCATCGACTGGTGCCTGCGGCTGTCCGACGGGCCCTTGTCGCCGAAGGAGCGCACCGACCTGCACGCGTGGTTGGCCGATGACCCCCGCCGAGGCGAGCGCCTGGGCGCAGCGCTTGCCGCCTGGGACGCGGTTGAGGAAAATGCCGACGCTCCCGAGATGCTCGCGCTACGCCGCGAGGCGCTCGGTGCCGTACATCGCGCGGGGCAGCGTCGCTGGCTCCGGACGCCGATGGTGTCCCGACCTGTGGTCTGGGCGATCGCGGCTGTGCTCCTGCTTGCGCTGTCGCTGGGCTCGCTGGCGTGGCGCCATAGCGGCCGCGACGAATATCGCACCGCGATCGGTGAGCGACGTGTCATCGCGCTGGCAGATGGCTCGCGTCTGTCGCTCGACGCCGACAGCATGGTCACGGTCGCCTTCAGCCCGCAACGCCGCGACATCGTCCTTGCGAAGGGCCGCGCGCGCTTCAAGGTCGCAAAGGATCCGCTGCGCCCGTTCGCCGTACGCAGCGGGCGCAACGTGGTGATCGCAACCGGGACCGAGTTTTCGGTTGAAAGGCTCAGCCGCGAAGTGCGGGTCGCGCTGTTCGAGGGTCGGGTCGCGGTGTTGCGTGATACCCCCCAGGGGCAGATGAACGAGGTCGTCCGGCTGGGTGGGCACCAGCTGACCGCAGAGCGCGCGCTGACCCCGGGGCATGAGATCGGCCTGCCAGTATCGGGGTTCGTCGGATCCGTGAGCTCATCGATCGGAAACGACGGCTGGGGCGCGGAGCAGGTGAGTTTCACGTCGGAGACGCTCGTCGCCGCCGCCGAACGCATGAACCGCTATGCCCAGCGCCGCCGGATCATCGTCGATCCGGGTGCCGCGGACATTCGCGTCAGCGGGGTCTTCAACAATGGCGATGTCGATGCCTTTGCCGACGCAATCGCCATAACCTTCCCGGTCGATGCCGCTGTTAACGGCGAGGCGATCCGCTTGAGCCGCCGTCGCTAAAACCGAGATAAAGCGAAATTATAAGATAATTTCCGTAATGGAGTGAGTGTTCGACACCCTCGCACGTCACAAAAATATAACAGAGGAAGAGGGGCGATCGATGATGTTAAGGGACCGACGAATTCTCGGCGTAAGCTGCGTGGCAATCGCGACGGTGATGGCGGTCTCTCCGGCACAGGCGCAGCGGGTGGTTCGGGTCGACATCAAGGCACAGCCACTCGGCCCGGCGCTGCGGTCGCTCGGCCGCCAGATGCACGTGCAGATGGTGTTCGACGAAACCCTCCTCGCCGACCGCGTATCCCCGTCGATCACCGGATCGATGACGCCGGACGTGGCGATCGACCGGCTCCTGCAGGGCAGTGGTCTCGTCACGTCGCGAACGGGACAGGGCGTCTATGTGATCGCACGCCCCGCCGCGCTGACGCGCGTGGCGATGACGGGGTCTCAATCACAGGTTTTGCCGCAACGCCCGGCGAACCAGCCCGACACGGAACAGGACGACACGACGGGTCCGACGCCGCCTGGTGGCGACATCGTCGTGACGGGATCGCGCATCCGGTCGAAAAATCTCGTCGAAACCGCGCCGGTGACCAGCGTCAGCCAGGCGGACATCAAGTTGCAGGCAGCTTTCAGCGTCCAGGAGGTGCTGAACCGCGTTCCGGCGATCAAGAACAATGACACCAATTTATCGAACGGCAACGGGCGCCAGCAGTTCGATTTCCATGGCCTCGGGACGAACCGGACGCTCACGCTGATCGATGGTCAGCGGATCGGTGTCACCGAGGGCATCGATGCATCCGTCGTACCGGTCGGACTGATCGAGCGCGTCGATCTGCTGACCGGCGGCGCATCTGCCGTCTATGGCTCGGACGCGATCGGCGGCGTGGTGAACTTCATCCTCCGCAAGGATTTCGAGGGCGTCAACGCGAACGTCAATTACGGCTTCTACAACGCCGACAATCGCGACAACATCGCCGCGCAGGCCGCGCGTGCCGCAGGCTTCGCCGTGCCCAGCGGCACGGCCAATGATGGCGGCCGGTTCGACGCCAATATCAGCATGGGCAAAAATTTCGCCGGCGGTCGCGGCAACATCTCGCTGTTCGGGGCCTATAGCCAGGTCGAGCCTGTCCTTGCGTCGTCGCGGTCGTTTTCCGTCTGCCCGATCACCTTGTCGGGGCAGTCGGTCGTCTGCGCCTCACCGTCCTCGGCAACGCCGGCTGGCTATTTCCAGGCGCTGTCCGGGCCGGCGCAGAATGGCTCCGTCCTCACGAACGCGGCGGGTGGGGGTCGCGAATTCGTCCCGTTCACGGGGGCCAACGGCTACAACTACAACGACAGCTTCTATTTCCAGCGCGAGAACAAGCGATACAACGGCGCCGTCTTCCTCAACTACGAGGTTTCCCCCGCGCTGCAGCTCTACGCAAACGGGCTCTATCTGAGGTCCGAGTCGCGGAGCCAGTCGGATCCCGCTACCATCCAGCCCGGCTCGATCCCCTATGACATCAATTGCGACAACCCGCTTCTATCGCAGCAGCAGGCAGGCGCGTTGTGCGGTACTGCCGCGGGGACGGCAACGAACGTCCGCACCGATGTCCGTTACCGCTTTACCGACGCCCAATCGACGCTGTCGTCGAACGAGATCTATCGCGCGGTGGCGGGCTTTCGCGGCGATCTGGGCAGCGCATGGCATTATGACGTAGGCGGCGTTTATTCGACCACGCTCTACCGCCAGCAACAGCTCGGCCGCATCGACCCCGCCAAGGTCGCCACCGCACTGCAAGTGGTCGACGTCAACGGCACGCCGACCTGCGCCGCGGTGGTCAGCGGATCCGACCCGAGCTGCGTCCCGCTCGACATTTTCTCGACCAACGGGCCCAGCGCCGCGGCCGTCGACTATCTGTCGTTCGCGCAAGGCGGCGGCGTGTTCCGCGAGCGGTATGAACAATGGGTGGGTAATGCCAACGTCACCGGCGACCTCGGCGAATATGGCATCAGAAGCCCGTTTTCGACCAAGGGGATCAACATCGCGGTCGGCGGGGAATATCGGTCGAGCGGCTATCGTTCGCGCCCCGACGCCGCCTATCAGGCCGCGTTCGGGTCGACGCCCTCGACATTGTCCAACAACGCGGTCGACCTCTACGGTGAGGTCAACGTGCCGCTGGTCAGCGACCGCCCCCTGATCCGCGACCTTAGCATCGGCGCCGCGATCCGTGGATCGAAATATTCCGGGGTCGAGCGGGTGCGGTCGACATACAAGATCGACGGCAGCTGGCGGCCGATCGAGGATCTGTTGTTCCGGGCGAGCTACAACAAGGCGACCCGCGCACCGAGCATCTACGAACTCTCATCGAACGCCAACGCCAGTTACGGTGTGCTCGACACGAACACGCTGGGCGATCCATGCGCAGGGACGAGCCCCGTTGCCAGCCGCGAAGTCTGCGCGAGCACCGGCGTGACCGCCGCACAATATGGCGCGATCCAGCAATGTCCGGATTTCCTGTGCACTGTCCGCAACGGTTCCGAAGGTCTGGTGACGCCCGAAGTCGCCCACACCTACACCTACGGCCTCGTCCTGACGCCCCGCATGTTGCGCGGCTTTCCGCGACCGCCGATTATTACAGCATCGAGATCCAGAACGGCATCGGCTATTACCGCGCGATCGACTTCCTGCAGACCTGCGCGAACACCGGCTATGATTTCTTCTGCGGACAGCTGAAGCGCAACGCCGACGGGACGCTGTTCAGCAACGCCGGAGCAGCAACGGGTTATATCAACCAGGGATACAGCAACCTTGGCCGGACGAATGCCCGCGGGTTCAACTTCTCTGCCAATTACGACACGCGGATGGGCAACTGGGCGCGATTCTCCACCAGCTATGTCGCGACGCTGCAGACCGCCAAGGGAGGTGATCTCGGCCTCCCCGACACCGACTTCAACGTGGTCGGCCTGTTCGGGCCCTATGCCGGGCAGGGCTATCGCCGGTATCACACAATTTCCGGTTTACGCTCAGCTCGCCCGAAGCTGCGCAGACCCAGGCGCTGGTGTCGGTTAACTGGAGGCATAATTCGGGGCTGAAGAACTCGCGCCTTGATGGAAATCCGATCTTCGGCGAGGACGATCCGAGCGTGCCGGACGCATATAAGTATCTGCCCGCCTATGACGTGTTCGACCTGAGCGGGAGCGTCACCGTATCGCGGGCGTTGACGCTGCGACTGGTCGTCAACAACGTGCTCAACAGGGCGGCGCCGGTTCGTCCCAGCCCCCCGCTCGAGGCGGCGGAGCGCGTCAACACCTCGCCTTCGGTCTATGATGCGCTCGGCCGGTCTATCAACATCGGGGCGACCCTGGATTTCTAGGGCCGTAGCCGGGCATGGCGGCGCCACCGGACGCGCCGCCATGCGGGAAGGGAAAGCATGACGGGTCAACCACCGGGCGTCGCCGACGCATTCGCCAGCGTATCACGTCGCCGCGTGATGGCAGCAGGGACCGGTTCCATGTTCGCCGGTCTCTTCACGGGGCTGGGCGCCGCCGAAGCCAGCGTCCCCGTTGTGAACGAGCGCCACCGGATCACGGCGACCGAGCCCGCGAGCGAGTGGCTGCTCGGGCATCCCGTCGGTAACGGCCGGCTCGCCGCGATGATGGGCGGCGGGGTCGTACGCGACATGCTATCGCTCAATCACGATACACTGTGGAGCGGCCAGCCCGACGTCAGCCCCGGGCATGCGGTCGGCGATCGAGACAATGCCGATCCTCGGAATCGGGATGCGCTCGCTGCGGTGCGCCGCGCCGTGTTCGCCAATGATCCGGTCAGTGCCGATCAACTGAGCCATGCGCTCCAGGGGCCATTCAGCGCGAGCTATGCACCGATGGCGGATCTCCACCTCGAGATGGATCATCGCGAAGCCCCGCAGGACTATCGCCGGACGCTCGACCTCGATCGCGCGGTTGCATCCGTCACGTATCGCTCTGGCGGGACAGGCTTCGGCCGCGACCTGTTCGCCTCGCACCCCGATGGCGTGATCCTGCTGCGCCTCACCGCGGATCGACGCGGCATGATCGATTGCCGCCTGATGCTGACGAGCAAGCTGCGCGCGACGGCGACGTCCACCGCACAATCAGGCAGCAACCAGCTCACCCTGCTCGGCAAGGCGCCGACGCAGAGCGAGCCCGATTACCGCGATGTCCCCGATCCCATTCGATATTCGGATAGCCCCGGTCGGGGCATGGCATTCGCGACGATCCTGTCGGTCGAAACCGATGGCGGCGCAATCACCGCGTCGGAGGGCGCGCTGCACATCCGCGGCGCCACAACCGCGATCGTCCGCATCGCCGCCGCCACAGGGTTTCGCCGCTTCGACCTCGCGCCCGACACCCCCGTCGCCGCGGTCCGCGCTTCGGCCGAACGCGACCTCGCGGCTGCCAGACGTCATGACTATACGACACTAGTAAAGCGTCACGTCAGCGATCATCAGGCGCTCTACCGCCGCGCCTCGCTCGAACTCAACGGCACGATCGGGGACGGGGATACACCGCGTGCCGAACGCCTGTTCCAGCTCGGCCGCTATCTCCTCATCGCCAGTTCCCGTGCCGATACCATGCCCGCCAATCTCCAGGGTGTATGGAATGCCGCGGTGCGCCCGCCCTGGAGCTCGAACTACACCACCAACATCAATCTCCAGATGAATTATTGGGCCGCCGAGACCTGCAATCTCGCAGACTGCCATCTTCCGCTGATCGATCATATCGAACGGCTCGCGGTCACCGGCGCGCGCACCGCGCGGCAATTCTACGGAATGCCGGGCTGGTGTGTGCATCATAACAGCGGTTTGTAGGCGATGAGCAACCCCGTCGGCGCGGGCGTCGGCGATCCGAATTGGGCGAACTGGCCGATGGCGGGCCCATGGCTGGTGCAGCATGTCTGGGACCATTACCGCTTCAGCGGCGATCGCGACTTCCTCAAGACGCGCGGCTTTGCATTGATGCGAGGCTGCGCCGAATTCTGTGCAGCCTGGCTGGTTCGCGATCCACGAAGCGGCCATCTCACGACCGCCCCGTCGATCTCGCCCGAGAACCTGTTTCTGACCGCGACCGGCAAGTCCGCCGCGATCTCGGCAGGCTGCACGATGGACCTGGTGCTGATCCGCGAACTGTTCACGAACTGCATCGCGGCCATGGCGGTGATCGGTGATGTCCACGGGCTCACGGTGCGCCTCGCCGGGTTGCTGAAGCAACTCGAGCCCTATCGCACCGGCCGATATGGCCAGCTTCAGGAATGGGCGACCGACTTCGCAGAGCAGGACCCGGGTCACCGACACATCTCGCATCTCTATCCGCTCTATCCCGGCGATGCGATCGACCCCGTCCGGACGCCCGCGCTCGCCCGGGCTGCGCGCGCGTCGATCGCGCGCCGCGAGGCGCATGGCGGTGCCAGCACGGGCTGGAGCCGTGCCTGGGCGACCGCGGTCTGGGCCCGGCTGGGTGACGGCGCGCAGGCCGGGCGATCGCTTTCCGCGTTCATCGCCAACAGCGTCGCAGCGAACCTGCTCGACACGCATCCGGCAAAGCCACGGCCCGTATTCCAGATCGATGGCAATCTGGGCATCACTGCGGCGATCGCGGAGATGCTGCTACAGAGCCGCGAAACCGAGATCGCGCTGCTGCCTGCGGTCCCCCCGCAATGGACCAGCGGTCGCGTCGTCGGGCTCCGCGCGCGGGGCGGTCAAGAGGTTGCGATCGCGTGGAGCGATGGCCATGTCGACGCGACGGTAATTGCCGGCGACACGCGCCTTTCGGTCCGATTGCCGTCAGGGTTCGAACCGCTCAAGGTTGTTCAGCGGGGGGCGATCGTCCGGTTCGAGCAGGATGCACAGTCTATCACGTTCGAGACTGTGAAGGGCCGACGCTACGACGTCGCGTCACGCAGAACCGCTCCGGGCGCCGCCAGCAGCACGCCACGCGAGAGCGATGCCACATGACCCGAAACGTTCCAGGAGTCCCCATGTCGATCATCACCCGCCGCGCTATGCTTGCCTCGGGGCTCGCCTCCGGCCTGGCATCGACAGCGTCGTCTAGGGGCTGGGCGCGCAAGCCATCGCTCGGAACTTCACCCGCGCCCTGGGGAGCAACCCCCTCCCCGCGCCAGCTGGCCTGGCACGCACGCGAGCAATACGCCTTCGTCCATTTTTCGATCAACACCTTCACCGATCGCGAATGGGGCTATGGCGACGAAGACCCCAAATTGTTCGCACCAACCGACTTCTCGGCGGATCAGATCGTCGGAGCGGCCAAGGCCGGAGGCCTGCGCGGGATCGTGCTTACCGCCAAGCATCATGACGGATTCTGTCTCTGGCCGACGATGCTGACCGAGCATTGCGTCAGGAACAGCCCGTTTCGTGATGGTAAAGGCGATGTGGTCCGCGAATTCGAGCAAGCGGCTAGGCGCGCCGGTCTAGACTTCGGCCTTTATCTGTCACCCTGGGACCGCAATCACGCCGAATATGGCCGCCCCGGCTATCTCGACTATTACCGCAAACAGATCGTCGAACTCTGTACGCGCTACGGCCAGCTGTTTGAGTTCTGGTTCGACGGCGCCAACGGCGGCGACGGCTATTATGGCGGCGCCCGCGAGACACGGAAGATCGACTCCGAGACCTATTATAACTGGCCGTCGATCTTCGCCCTGGTGCATCAGCATCAGCCCATGGCCTGCACCTTCGAACCGCTAGGGTCCGACGTGCGGTGGGTCGGCAACGAGGATGGTGTCGCCGGCGATCCGTGCTGGCCGACTATGGCCAACCGCAAACCGAGCCAGGCGGACGGCAATGCCGGTCTTCGCAACGGCCCCTTATGGTGGCCCGCCGAAACCAACACCTCGATCCGCCCGGGCTGGTTCTACCACGCCGACGAGGACGCTAAGGTCAAGGATCCCAAGCGGATGCTGCAATTGTTCGACGAATCGATCGCGCGCGGCACCAATCTGATCCTGAATCTGCCACCCGACCGGCGCGGCCGTCTCGCCGATCCCGACGTCGCCATTCTGCAGTCATTCGGTACCGCGCAGCGTGCGACGTTCGCGGACAATCGTGCGACCGGCGCGCTCGCGTCGGCCGATCACGTTCGCGGGCCGGGCTTTGCGGCGGCCAATGTGCTCGATCGGAATCCTGAAAGCTATTGGTCGACCCCCGACGCCGTGCATACGCCGAGCCTTGTCCTCGACCTTCCGCCCGGCCGCAGCTTCGATCTCGTCCGGATCCGGGAGTTCCTGCCGCTGGGTGTCCGCGTCGACCGGTTTGCGATCGACGTCGATCGCGGCAAGGGGTGGTCGGAGATCGCATCGGGCACGTGCATCGCTGCACAGCGTGTCGTCCGCCTGCCCGCGCCCGTCGTCGCACGACGGCTGCGCCTGCGGATCGTCGCGGCACAGGCGTGCCCGGCGATCAGCGAAGTCGCGCTGTTCCGCCAGATCGCCCCGATCGCGGTCGCTCTGCCCGCCGCGCGTAGCCGCGACGTGCTGCAGGCATCCGAGATATCGATCGTCTCGGCATCGGGACAGACTGCCGGCGCCGTGCTGGACAATGATTCGAACACAGTCTGGCAGGTTCCTGTTGTGTCGACTGCGGATCGGCCGACCGTCACATTCAAATTGACCACGCTTCAGCACTTGGCTGGCTTCATCCTGACGCCCTCGCGCGCGGTGATGACGGATACCGCGCCACCGAAGCGATTCGTTGTCGAGACAAGCCTCGACGGGAGGACATGGGTCAAGGCGGCTGCCGACGAGTTCTCGAACATCGCCAACGCGCTCTCGCCGCAACGCATCGTCTTCGACACGAAAATCGACGCCGTCTACGTCCGCATGACCTTCATCGGTCTTGCATCCCCCAGAACGCATATGGCCATCGCCGGCATCGACCTGTTTCGGTAGAGGGCCGGCAGGCGCGATACGTACCCCGCCTGCCGCCGACGGTTATCTGTGGATGAACGCGAGGATGTCGGCGTTGATGACGTCGGCGTGTCATGCGGATAGCCTGGATAGGTCTTGAGCCTGCCGCCCATCGGGTACCAGTTCCGGCAAGGGGTGCGACCTGATCATCTTCGCCATGATCACCAGCACTGGCTGGTCGGCGATGCGCGCGACCGGGCGTTGCGAGACTATTGGAAGAGCGAATCCGACTTTGTCGATGTCGATTCGACCGCCAGCAGCTTCGATCCGAGGACGGGCGAGCGACGCCTTTCGATGACGGGTAACGCGCGCATGGATTGGACCTCAGGCTGGTATCCAACCGACGGGATGGCGATCGGCTATCGTGCTCATTTCACCCGCGACGCCGGGCTCGACGGTGACGCACCGTACGCCGTCCCCTATCCACAGCATACGCGCACGATGGACACGGTCCTGTTGCCGCAAGAACGATATCGCCAGAACAGTCGCGGGCATCGAATATCGCCGCCGTGTCACGTTAAAGGGCGGCATGTTCACCGCGAAGCGCACCCGCCGACGAGTTCGCAGCCTATGGCGTATCGCCCTGAGATGGGTCGCATCGCCGGCGCTCATGATCACCCACCCACGCGTCTATCACAGTATCAAGACGGGTAGGACGCTCGACGCTGGAAGTGGCGGTCTTGTTCAGGACAGCAAATCTGTGTCCCCTGCCCTCAACAAGAGGCATAATCCCGTAGCTGGTCGGGGCAGTTTCAGTGCTCGTTGGAATGCCGGTCTTCGGCCGGCGTGTAATAGCGCGCGATATCCGCTTCGGTGAGGGCATGACCGCTCGACTCCTCAACAAGCGCGGCGATTTCGCCATCGGTCTTCCCGGCGTTGCGCAGCTGCTCGATCTCGTCGCTTACCATGTTGATGAAGGCGGGGACCGGGAACCGTTCTTCACCCAGGCCCAGTGCATCACGCATGTGTTTTTGCGCACGTAAGGCTTCAGGAAGCGTGAACGCGATATTATCAGCCATCGAACGTGCCTTTCATGGACTATATATGGTCGGGGGGCATTGGCCCCCCGACACCGAAACGCTTATGCGGTGACCGCTTCCGCTTTGACGTTCACGATCGACGTTGCCATCGCGGTCAACTTGTCGTCGGTCGCATATTCCTCATCGAGCGTTTCTTTCAGGATCGCAGCGATATCGGCGCGGCCGAGCTGGTTCGCCCAAGCGATCAGCGTGCCATAGCGCGTGATCTCGTAATGCTCGACGGCCTGTGCCGACGCGATCAGCGCGGCATCCAGAACGGCTTTGTCCTCGATCTCGCCGGCGACTTCGTTGGCTTCCTTGATGATGCCGTCGATCGCTGGGCAGGTCACGGCCTTCGCCTTTTCGCCCAGCAGGTCGAAAATCCGCTCGAGGCGCGTGATCTGCCCTTCCGTCTCACGCAGATGGGTTTCGAAACCCTGCTTCAGGGCTGGCGCCGTTGCCTTGGCCACCATCTTCGGCAGCGCCTTGGTGATCTGGTTTTCCGCGTAATACACATCCTGCAACTGGTGCAGGAACAAGTCGTCGAACGTCACGATATCTTTGGAAAACAGGCCCATGATAGTATCCTCGCTAAGCAAATGGCTGCGAAGCAGACTGCTCCGGCACCGCCGCAACGCGCCGGCTCGGGGGTAAGTTTCGTTCGGGTCGGCGCAGCCTTCACGCCAGTCCGATCGGTGGCGGCGTGTTGATCCTCGACGCCGGTCCGGTTGTCGCTCGGCTGATCATGCCGGCTGTCAAGTCGGGCATAGGAACGATTAGAAGAGTCCCCATCTAGCGTCGCATGACCAATAGCATTCTTCATCTCGGGCTCTTGGAAGACGGCGAGATCGAGCTCGATCTCGCCGCCCTGGAACTCGCAGCGCTCGATCATCCCGGTATCGATCTCGATGAATATATCGACGAACTGGCTGGCATAGAATTGGCCCTGCGCGCTGCGGACGGCGACGCAGCAGGAAGCGTCGCTCAGGCCCAGGCCCTGCGCAGCGTCCTGGTTGAGGATTTCGGATTCTCCGGCGGCCGCACGCACTACGACGATCCCCAGAACGCGGACCTGACCGCTGTTGTCGATCGACGGCTCGGTCTGCCGATCAGTCTGTCGATCCTCTATGTGGCAATGGCCCGACGCCTTGGATGGTCGGCCATGCCGCTCAACACCCCCGGTCACGTCCTGGTCCGCCTTGGCGACGCACCGGATGCGCTGATCATCGATCCCTTCAATGACGGTCGCATCGTCGCCCCCGAACAGGTGGAAGCCTTGTTGGAGCAGATGACGGGCCAGACACGGTTTTCCGACGGGATGCTGCCACTGTCGAACCGATCGGCGCTTGTTCGACTGCTGCTCAACCAGGCGACGCGTGCCGAGCAGGCCGGCAATCCCGCGCGCGCGCTAGTCGTGTACGATCGCATGACGATCGTGGCGCCCACGCACGCCCATGGTTGGTGGGAGCGAGCCAGACTTCAGCTGGTCGCAGGAGATGTTGCCGGCGCCCGCAATAGCCTCAGCGCGATGCTCGAGATTTCCCGGGACGACGACTTACGCCTGCAGGTATCGGCAGCGCTCGATGCCCTTCCCCAGCCAACGCCTTCGTGAACGTAGCGGTAGACTGGCTCCACTCCAAGCGCCCTTTGGGAAGGCCTCTGCCCGCAACAAGATCGTCGAGCTCTAGTATACCTCTAGCTCGCCGGCTTTGCGATCCCTGGTAGCTTCGCCGCGCGGAGCTTGCTCAGCAGATCGCGTGCTTCCACGGGGGCCGCCTGTTTGAACAGGCTGAACAGCGCGCCATCGTCCAAACCGCTGATGTCAAACCCGATCGACAAGGCAATGGGCTGACGGAGACGAGCACCGGGCTGCGCCTCGAGGACGAGTACGAACCACCGCATTCCGACAGGCGGCTGTCCGATATTCTCGGCGAACTCCCCTGCAACCGCTTGGCGTATCCGGATACGTCGATCAGGATTATTGTCGAACCAGGCCGCGTCCCCGTGCGTGGCCACCTCTGCGATGCGGTCGTCGATCGAGCGGGGTGTACTGATCATCATGAGGTCCTGACATGCGCCATTGCGGGGCGGCCTGTAGCGGGCCTGGTCACATTGGCAAATGGCGCGATGCGCACACGGCTTCGGCTCAGGCGCCGCTATACTCGCCTTCGATGCTGTCCAATGCCGAGACGGGGCGCCCCCTTCGGAACGCCCCGCTTTTTAGAGCCAGCAAAGCAGAGCGGATTACGCCGACGCGACCTTGGCACGCGTCGATGTGTGACCGCCGGAGCGATACAGCAAATCGGCTGCATCCTCGGGAGCGACCCCTGCCCCGGCGGTATCGACCGACACGAACACGCCACCTTCGTTGATGCGACCCTCATAATAGCTGGCATCGACCCGGCTGACGCCATGATCCGTCATGACTTTTTCCAGCCCCCCGACGGCGCCACCGAGCGCCGCACCGACGACGGCTGCACCGGGGATTGCTGCCGACGCGATCGCGCCCGCTGCAACGAGAGGGCCGACGCCGGGTATTGCGAGCGCCGCGATACCGAGCAAGGTCCCGATACCAGCGCCGGCTGCGACCTTGCCGACAAACTCCTGCGTGTCGCCGTTGCCGTCTGTCGTCGTGTTCTTGCCATCGTGCTGCGCCACGATCGAAATCGCGCTGTCGTTTACGCCCGCAGCGCGCAGCTCTGAAACGGCGCGCTCTGCATCGGCGTGATTGTCGAAAACGGCTGATACGAGGGTCGTGCTCATGATGATTCCTGTCAACAGTTCGGTTTGCTCACGGATCTAGAAGCGGTGTCGAAGGATGATCGTTCCGAATATTGAGGGTTAGCGAAGCGGTAACCATGAATAGCAGCGTCCCGACACAGGACGCCGTGCGCGGGATAGACCATGCCCTTGGGCAGGTGCGACTCAAGTGTCGCTTTTTGCTTTTCGCCATTGTCGCATCGCGGCGTCATATCGTTGACGCTCGGCTTCGACTGCAGCCTCTGCCGCGCCGACGTCTGCGCGGTGTTGTTCTTCAAGCTCACGTCGCTCGCGGGCCAGTTTGGCCTCCCGGTCCGCCAACCCCTTCATCCTGCCGCCGTAATCGGCCGCCACCGTCTCCAGCGCAGCCTCCGCCGCCTCGAGCTTCGCGCTGCTGGGCTTCGGTTTCGGTGCAGACTTCGGTTTTTGCGGCTGTTCGGACGTTTCGGGGCGCGCCGAAACATCTCCCCGCGCTGTCCGCAGTTCGGGGGCCGGCATGGCCTTGATCTGCTCCGCGGTCGTGCCCCGAGAATGCTTCACGACCACGCCTGGCGACGCCAAAGGCTCTGCGGTCAGCGCGGGGTCTGTGACGAGCTCAGCTATCCCTCGCGCGAACAGGTCTCGCTCGCTGCCCCAGGCCTCGAGGGCAGCCTTCTGAGTCGTTGCAGCGACATAGGCATCATTGAAGCCAGCGACCGTCCTGTAAACCTTCAGCTTTTGCGCACGAGCCATACGGTCTGATACCGCGCTATGTGCTGAAATAGAAGTTGGCGCCGGTCGCGCTTCCGGTACCGACGCCAATGCCCACCTCCGGGCTTACCGGACACGGATCGCGCTCGGCTGTTCGCGCCATCGTCGGTCCGGTCACGACCTGCCTAGACACTCCTAAGCGGTAAGCGAAGGCGGCACGTCGATGTGCCTCGTCTTAAGCGTGGTTCTGCCGTCAAAGCTTGCATTGGGTCACATTGCTTCAAGCAGCATGGGCGTCCTAGATATATGGAGGAGAAGCGCCGCCATGGCTACGCATTCCATCGATGCTGAAGTTAGCAGTTAACTATATCGGCTTGCGTCGAGAAGCGACTGGAACTGCGATAAAGACCATTTTTTGGCTCAAGCTGTAGGCGACGCTTGCGATCATCGAGCGTTCTATTGTTGAGACGCAAATCGCACTCCCTGCGATGGACGCGAGATGTTCGCCGATCGGCTGAGGATAGAATCGGGGCGATAAATCACGATGTCGATCACGCGAGACCGCTAGCAATTCAGCGGACCCGCTGTACCCGCCCTTGACCTAACGGTGCCCGGCGACCGACAACCGGCGAATGATCAAGCCTCTCGTCGCAACCGTCGCGCTGTTCGCGCTCGCTACCGGAACCGCAGCGCAGACCGTGCCGACGCAGCAGGTCGGCAGCGCCACGCTCTCTGGCGTGCCCAATATCCCCGTCGAGGTGCGCGAGGCGGTGCAGCGCTATCAGAATAGTCGGGCGGCGCAGTTCGAGGATTGGCTGCCGGACGGCTCGATGCTGATCGCCACGCGCTTTGGCGCGACGCAGCAATTGCATCACGTCGCAACCCCCGGTGGCGCACGCACACAGATCACGTTCGGCGCCGAGCCGATTGCCGCCGCGACGACGATCCCCCGCAGCGATCGTTTCGTGATGACGCGCGACACGGGCGGTGACGAGTGGTTTCAACTCTATACGCGCGGCCTCACCGGTGTAGCCACGCCGGTGACCGAAGCCGGCACCCGCAACCAGTCGCCGGTTTTCAGCAAGGATGGCGCGCTGATGGCATGGGCGCGGGCGACCAAGGGAAGCGCCGCTTATGCAATCCTGGGGGTCGCCCCAAAGGCGGGCGGCAACCCGCGCTCGCTTTACCAGTCCGACGGCGCGGTGGCGCCCGCCGATATCGCGCCCGACGCTGCGCGGCTGATATTTGTGCGCAGCCTTTCCAACCGTGAGGACCAGCTGTTCGAGCTGGATCTTAAGACCGGCAAGGCGGACCGGATCGCGCCGAAGGCAGACGCTGCCGTCTATGCCGACCCCCGCTATCTGCCGGGCGGACGAAAGCTGATCGCCATCTCCGATTCCGGCAGCGACACGCGCCGACTGGTCGAGATCGATATCGCCAGCGGCGCGCAGACGGTCCTGACGCCGGACCTGAAATGGGACGTCGAGAGCTTTGACCTGACGGATGACGGGCGCGTGCTCGCCTATTCCGTGAACGAGGACGGCTTCTCGCGCGTGGTGGTGCAGGATCGGGTCACCCGCCGCGCGCTACCGCAGCCGGTGCTGCCGCGCGGTGTCCTGACCGCGCTCAGATTTTCGCCCGACGGCAGGAATCTGGCGATTGGCCTGACCTCGGCCACTTCTGCCGGTGACGTCTGGAGCTGGGGCGTGACCGGAGGCGGCCTGACACGCTGGACCGTGTCGGAGCTGGGCGAACTCGATCCCGCCACGCTTGCCGAGCCCGAGCTCGTACGCTTCAAGTCCTTCGACGGCCTGTCTGTCCCGGCTTTCGTCTATCGGCCCAAGGGCTTGCCGGCAGGCACGCGGACGCCGGTGATCATCGACATCCATGGGGGCCCGGAGGCGCAGACACGCCCGATCTGGAACTACGGCGCGCAATATTTTGCCGATGCGTTGAAGGCGACGGTGATCCTTCCCAACGTCCGCGGCAGCGACGGCTATGGCAAGCGCTACCTCAACCTCGACAATGGCGTGAAGCGCGAGGACTCGGTAAAGGATATCGGCGCCCTGCTCGACTGGATCGGCACGCAGCCGGGCCTCGATGCAGGTCGTGTCGCGGTCTATGGTCAGTCCTATGGCGGCTATATGAGCCTTGCCGTCATGACGCATTATTCGGACCGGCTGGTCGGCGGGGTCGAGCGCTACGGGATCAGCAACTGGAACACGTTCCTCCAGAACACCGAGGCCTATCGTCGCGACAATCGCCGCGCAGAATATGGCGACGAGCGCGATCCGGCGATGCGCGCGGTACTAACGCGGGTGTCGCCGTTCACGAATGTCGCGCGGATTACGAAGCCAATGTTGGTGATGCAGGGCGCCAACGACCCGCGTGTACCCCAATCGGAATCGGACCAGATCGTGGCGCGCCTGCGCGCAAACGGCAACGACACTTGGTATGTGGTGTTCGCCGACGAAGGGCACGGCTTTCTGAAAAAGCCGAACAACGACCTGCGGCGCGAGGTGGAAACCGTGTTCTTGGGGCGTCTGTTTAAGCGGTAGCGTGGGGGAAAGGCTTGGGAGGGATTTGCCCGCACGCCTTTGCGATGTTGACCCACAGGCAGACTTTGATGCCGCTGCTTCAGCTGCTTGCGCTCAGACATCGCTTTAGGTTGGCGCGCCGTGCTCCTCCGTCGCTTGCGGTACGAACACCGAGAACGCCAGCGTGACGCCTGCGATCATAGGGATGCCCCAGAACGTCAGGGGCCGGCCGTGCGCTAGCCCTGCCCGGCTCGTCACTGCGCTTGCCGCCGCCCCTGGCCCACGAGCATCTGCTAAATCTGTTGCAGCGCCCCAGCGTGTCCGTGGGCGAGGCTGGCATTGGGCACGGTGCCCAGCACCGCCGCCCCAAGCGTGATGCCAGATTTCGGGCAAAGAAGTTGGAGGCCGTCGTGGCCCCACGCTCTGCGAAACCCACGCTGCCCTGGATCAACTTGCGGCGCTGAAGATCCGCGGCGGCCGGTTTCTCCGCCGCAATCTTCACATAACGCCGCGTTGGCATCCTCAAGGGCGGGTACGCAGATCAGACGGCCTGCTCTGTTTCGCATGGCGCCGGCCGAACCTCGCTATCGGCGATGAAGCCAAATTTGGAGCAGGCTTCACAACCGATTGAAAATAGACCAGTCCTTATGATCCGTTAACCGTCGCCTCCTACATTTTGCGCATGAACCGAATAGCCAACCGTGTAACCGAGCTCACACGTTTTGCAGCGCTACCGATCGCCACAGGCGTTGGTTACTATCTGGCGGCCTTCGCGTCCCTCTACCTCACCCGCGGTGCTGACGGGATCGCGATGCTGTGGCCGCCCAGCGGCATCCTGTTCGCAGCCTTACTGGTTGAACCTCGGAATCGCATCGTGTGGCACATAGGCGCCGCAGCAATGGCCAGCCTCGCTGCCAACCTCGGCGGCGGGAATGGCGTCCTGCTTTCGATCGGTTTCACGCTCGCTAACGTGTCCGAGTCCGGATTTGCGGCATGGCTTTTACGAAACCGAACGCGGCGCCGTGATTCATTCACCGATCCAAAGGGCTTGGTCTGGTTCTGCATCGCCGCAGCGGCCGCGGCAGCGTTGAGCGCGACGATCGCCGCCTGCGCGACAACGGCTGGCGGGATCGGCTTCTGGCTGTCGTGGTTCACGACCGATCTGCTGGGGATCTTGATCGTTGCCCCGCTCATCCTGATCGCGGGCCGAGCCTTCTATCGCAAACGGTTTCGCGATGGCCTGGCAGCAGCCCCGCAAGCCATCGCGATATTTCTGCTCGTGGCTGGCGTGTCGATCATTGCCTTCTCGCAGGTCAACTACTCGCTGCTTTTCCTGCCGATGCTTGCAGTCCTTCTGGCAGCGTTGCGAATGGGACCGTTTGGCGCCGCCGGAAGTGTGTTGATCGTTGCCACGGCCAGCTCACTCGCCCATATTTTCGGCTCTGATCCGCAAGCAATCGCCGATGGTCAGGCGTATGCACGTAGCATCTTTCTGCAATTCTATCTGCTGGCCCTGTTTGCGGCTGCCCTGCCGATTGCCGCCCTGCTCGCCACGAGACAACAGCTGATCGATAGCAACGCGAACAAGCTGCGGTTGCTTGAGCTTGCCGAAGGTGCGGCTCATGTCGGTCATTGGCATCTCGATTTGTTGACGCAACTCATAACATGGTCGGACGAAGTCTTTCGCATTCATGGTGTGGAGAACCGCGTTCCGCCGTCACTCGACACCGCGATAGACGCCTATCATCCTGACGATAGGGATGCGGTTTCGGCACATATCGGGCGCTCCCTCGAACACTGCGTAGGTTTTGAATTCACCGCTCGCATCGTCCGCCCCGACGGGGAGGTACGCCATGTGTTTTCAAAGGGTGAGATTGACCGAAACGGCGTCAATGAGTCGGTTGGCCTGTTCGGCATTATCCAGGACATCACGACCCAGGTTGCGCACGAAGCCGAGATGGAACGGGCCCGCATTCGTGCTGAGACTGCCGCCCGCAACGCGATAATTCTGGCCGAGACGGACCAGCTTACCGGAATTGCAAACCGGCGCCGTACCAGCTTCGTGCTTGAGCAGACGTTGCTGCTCGCCCGCGAAACCGGGCACCCAATGTCCGTCGCGATGTTCGATATTGATCACTTCAAGCGCATCAATGACACCTATGGACATCACACAGGCGACGAGGTGCTGAAGAGGGTGGCAGCAGGCGCTGCCGCGGAACTGCGCAGCGGCGATACCATTGGCCGCTTCGGCGGTGAAGAATTCGTGATCGTGTTACCGGACGCCGCAGCGGATGCGGCAAGCAAGGTCGCCGAACGGGTGCGTCATGCGATCGGCACGGACAACTGTACGCCGGGCGTCACGGTGAGCATTGGCGTGGCAGAAATGGCGCCTGGGGAGAGTTGCGATGCGCTGCTGAGACGCGCCGATGACGCGCTGTATGTCGCGAAGAACGAGGGTCGCAACAGGATGCGGCTGGCCGCCTAGCGAAAGTCGTCCGTAGACGCAGCCGTACTTCCAATGTCTGTCTCAATTGCGCATTCGCGAATGGCCTGTCGGCGACAAGAAACGGGAGAGATGGCGCTTAACGAATGGCCGTTATGGGTTGCCCGTATAGCCACTCTGAACGTCCGGTATTGGGCGCTAGCTACCGGTCCGCTTGCAGCTGGTAAAATCCAATAGATGACACTCAGATCAGCCTACCCGCTTCCCACAATCGCTGCTAATTCATGTTCCATGTTTGACCGCTTCTCGGTTTTCATGGCGCATGCTGGTAGGTGCCTGCTCACCGTCGTCGCGAGCAGCCGGACCAGTTCCGGCTGCATAAATGCAAAACTGTTCATTACGTCAAACAAATCGCGCGCTTGTCTGCCAGAGCCACCCGGATTTGAAGCTGGAGCTTGCTCCGATGCGCCTTCCTCATAACGAAGATCAGGTCGACCCGGCTGACCATTTCAGCCTTGAGCGAGTTCTCAGCGTCATGGTTAGGACGCGCGTCGGGTCCGAACGCGGTGGCGGCTCTCCCACCGATCGGTCCTGCGACTTCTAGAAACGGCTTAAGCTTGCGTCTCTCCCGATCGGAACGCCTGGCCCGTCCGTCAGAAGCGCAGCCAAGGCACCCTCAAGGTAGGTAAGCGCGGCGTCATCCAGCGCCTAGGCGATGAGTTCGGCCCCGTCCTCGTCGAGGCAGAGATCGGGGGGTCTGATCGGATCTCGCAATCATGCTGATGAAGGTAGTTAAGACCTCTATCTTGGTCGACCTCCCGACGACTACGGCAGCGGTGCGCCAGACCCGGACATTCGCAGTGGTTCCCGCTTACCAGCTCCGGTCGTTCGTTCATCCCGAACGCAAGCGCTCGGAGCCGCCGCCATTCGTCACGCAAGTACGCGGATCAACTGGCCATCCGTGCCCTTCGCGATGTCTGCCCGCGTGATCGGGATTGCTATGTCCGGCTTAACACCCCGGTCGGGTTGCGGGGTCGTCGGAAACCGGCCGATCAGCGGCAGGTCGGCTTCCAGCCCGGTCGCAGGCAGTCGCACGAAGTAGAAGCAGCCACCGTTGATCCCGCGCCGGTTGCCGCCGGTCGTCTCACCGATCAGCGTTGCCAGGCGATTACGGCGGACGAAATCGGCGAACTGGAACGTCGCCGAACTGTTTTGCGGGCCGATCAGAACGCGCACGTCGCCCTCATAGCGTGTACCGCGCGGTCTGATCGGATCGACCCTGTCGCCTTGCGCATCGAGCCGCAGGAACCGGTCGTTGATCCTGGTCGCATTCTCCCCCAGATGGTCGAAACTGCGGTCCCACGTGTCGAGCACAGGCCGCAGGTCCTCGGGCACGGTGCGGTAGCGGACGAGCCTCTGGACCTCCTCGAACGGCGTCTCGCGGTTCACCAGCCGTTCGGCGAGCGCGTTACCGCAGTCGAGCCCCCCCTCGTTCGCGCGCAGATCGACGACCAATCGCGGCACCCGCTCGGCGACCAGCAGGTCGACCGCCTGATCGAGCCAGCCGCGCCAATCCCACTTGCTATCGTAGAGACCCCAGTTGGGCATCGACAGAAGCGCGGCGTCACCGCGCCGCTCGATCGTCCAGACCGGCGTGTCGCCGCTCGCATCGACGCCGGCGTGCGCGGTGGTACGGCGCTGCGCCAGCGAGACGCCGGCAACGGTCGCGATACGTCGCCGTCCGGAGGGGTCCTCCACCGTCAGCTGATAGCGCTCCTGCCCGAACAGCATCGAGAAGAAGATGTCGAAGGTCTCGTAGCGGTCGTCGCCCTGGACCGAGAGAAGGCGGCGACGCTTGGCATCGTTGTGCCCATCCGCACGCGCGAGCGGCATGAGCGCGGCGAGGACGGTGCTCGCGGAGCGGCCATTGACCGCCAGGATGCGGCTTCCCGGCGAGATTCCCGTGGCGAATGGATCAGCCGTGACGACCATCGCGTCGCCGATCCAGAGGAGTTCGAACGGCAACCGATCCGGTGCTTCAAATAACGCGGCGGCGACCTCGCGTCGCTGATTGTAGAAATTCGCATAGCTATGGCCGCAGCGCACGTTCGCGAGAAAGCGCGACAGCGTGAGGTAGAACGCCCGTAGCGTCATGGGAATGGCCGCCGCCTGGTCCAGCGCTGCGAAGCGGGCATCGATCTCCCGGGGCGTATTGTAACGGTGGATGCCGGGGTGGAGCTCGGCATATGCCCTGCGCAGTAACGCGACGTCCTCGCGCATCGCCGCGGCGCGGAGCAGCGTCGGACCGGATGAGGTCCGGGCGAGCAGAGGCGAGGCGGCAAAGGCGGCGCCGAGGCCGCCGAGCACGGTGCGACGGGACGGTGGCGATGCGATCATGTCAGCTCCGACGTTATGGATACCCCCTTCAAGCATAGCCGAGCGCGTACGCGTCGCCTCATCATCGCCCATGCCATGCGGTTTATCGTTTGTGAGACGCCCGATACGCACTCGGTGAGCGACCATAGCGCCGCTGGAAGGCGCGGTTGAAGCTTGCCTTCGACGCGAACCCGGCGTCGAGTGCGATCGCCAGAACTGGCCGGGAATCGTCCGCCGCCAGTGCCGCGGCCACATCCTCGCAGCGAAGACCGTTGACGAAGTCCGAAAAGCCGACGCCCAGCCCCTCATTGAGTGCGCGCGACACATAGGTCTCGTTGGTCCCAAGCAGGCTCGCCAGCCGCCGCAGCGTCAGCGAGTCGTCACGATAC
This sequence comes from Sphingomonas sp. CFBP 13706, assembly GCF_014842355.1. Classification (NCBI taxonomy): domain Bacteria; kingdom Pseudomonadati; phylum Pseudomonadota; class Alphaproteobacteria; order Sphingomonadales; family Sphingomonadaceae; genus Sphingomonas; species Sphingomonas sp. CFBP 13706. The sequence continues at coordinate 26,202 of NZ_JACYVM010000008.1, read as the reverse complement.
CACCCGTTATCGCGGATCCGCGTCGCCCATTCCTCCCCTTGCGCCTGCCAGTTTCGAACGGCGGGTGATCGCACCTCCGGATGCTCCAGTGTGTCGAGCGCCGGAAACGGCAACGCGAGATACCGCCATCCTGTGATCCCGAGATACAATGCGAACCCCGCGATCGCGGCGTAGAGCGGCATCAGCCCGCTATAGCCGAGCGGCGTCACCGCATCGACCAGCAGCCAGCCCGCCCAGACGATCGCCAGCAACGGATAGGCGACGGCGGTGTGGCTGAGCCACGCCGTCGCGAACCGCGCGTCGTCGCTGCGCTTTTGCGACAGGGCGTCGCGGTAGTCGTGCAACAGCCGGATCGTCCACGCGCCATAGACGACGAAGCTGATCGCGAGCAGCGATGCGATGATCGCATTGCCGGTCGTGAAAGCAAGATCCGCCCAGTAATGCTTCAGCGGCGTCGGCAGGAGGAAGGCGGCAGCCTGATAGGCAAACTGGATGGCGCCAGGTAGCAGGTGTCGCCAGGCCGCGGGCGACCAGCGGCCGGTGACTAGAGCATAAGCATGCAGATAGAGGAGCGGCGGGACCGACAGCGCGTTCGAGAAGGGCGCGAAGGTCAGCCACCACCAGCGATCATAAAAGCCGGCAAACCCGATCAGCCAGGGCACGAAGACGCCGGTCATGACGATCAGCAGCGCAGCAAGCGCGCGCGCCGCCAGCCGGTTGTGAAACGACGTCGACAAGCCGACCGCCAGCGGAAGCAGAATTGCCGCTGCCACCGTGAGGACAGCCGTGCGCCAGCCAAAGACCAGATCCATGACGGTCAGCGTAGCTTAGCCGACACCCAAAGCTAGAGATCCCATTTCGGAAGGAGGCCAGTCGCCTCACCTGCGCACATCCGAGCACCCCCTCAGCGCTTGCACAGCTTAAAACTTGCGGCTCACGGCCGCTCGAAAGACGGGATGGCAAAGACCCAGAACCACTCGTGCAGCAGTGTCTTTGAGCAGGCCGAAAGCGGACGTCCGTTCACCTCTGCCGCTCGTGAGCGAACATCAGGGCGCAGTGCGCGTGGCGACGGCTCCCGCGGGGCCTACTCCAGAAGGAAAGGTAGCGCGGACAGCTTTACCGTATTCGGGTTGGTGTTGGCGCGCACGGACGTCGATGCCATGTCGCACTTGGCGGCAGTGCGCTCCTACTCGTCGCCCTCGTGCAAGACGGGGTGGGTCATGAGCACCCCCCGCCGCACCCCCCGCCGCACCCGCCATCGCCGCTACCGCACCCGTCCGAGCCGCAAGCGTCACCGTCGAAATTCAGATCGAAACGACGACCCGCTGTGCCGGCCTTTAGTCGCGCACCCTGGATCCATGTGACGATCGCAACGGCAAGGAGGAAAACGGCAACCAGCGCCGCCATATCTTGAACGATCAGGACAACCAGGCCGGCGCAAGTGAACCCGACCAACGTCGTCTCTTCCGCGCCCAGAAGTACCTTTCTGGTCCGGTCGATCCGCTGGAAATTTCCCGAGAATCGTTCGGAGGGATCGGGCCAAACATCTGCGGGCGGCGCAGCACCAAAGGTGTCCCGGTATAAATTGAGCGTATGCGCGTAGCGGTCACGATAGTGCTCGCATTGCTCGGGGCCACCCGATGTCGGCTCGTGATGAATATCGCGCGCGACGATATCGCGGCAGAGGCCGTGCCAATAATCGCGGGTATAGGCCATATGCAGATGCCACGCCTGATCAACCGCGTCCGACGGCGTAAGCTGCTCGTCGCTGATCGCGACCAGCGCGAGGAAGCGACGATATTCCGTCGCGACCCGGTCTGCAAACGACCCGGTCCATCCGTTCTCTGCGGCCAGCCTCCCTTCGAAGCTGAGGGCTGCACCGGGCTGGCCGATGCTCAGGGTCTCGATCCTCCCAATGAGGATCCTTCGCGCCATATGCGCGGGGCTCTTCGGCTCCATACCCCATTAGATTAGTATGATATTGTTGCAGGATTGTGACGCCGATGGCGACCAAGGGATCCGGATGCCGCCGTCCGCACCTCGATCGTTGCGTGATGCTCCGAGGTAGACAATGTCCGACCGCCACTCGGCCTCGGCACTGCCGTTGCAGGCTGAGCGATCGCAAGCGCGGCGCCCATATCATGCATCAACATGGTCCATCTCAGCCTGTAGTCGGCGACGCTCGGGTCGCTCGCCGGGGCCGCCCGCCTGTTTCGAGCGGGCGATCCATTGTTCCTGCACGGCCCCTTACACCGTGCAGGTCAGCCGACCGGGCCGCCCAACGACTCGCTCGACGCTTCCCTGAAGACACGCAACCCGCTCTGGGGCTTACGCGACCTCGAGACGGTGATCGTAGCAGCTGACGGGTCCACGCTGGCTCGTGTTGTCCAAATGCCAGCCAACAACCCTTGGGTCGTTCTGCAACGCAATTCGCTTCAGACTTGGCCCATGGCAGTCCGAGGGACTGCCGCCACGCACGACCTTCTTTCCCCTACACCCCACAAGCTGACGTTGCAGGGCATTCCCCCCGCCGAGCTGCGGACACTCATTCAAAGAGGTTTCCGGCAAAGCCACTGCATGCCACCATTGCATGCCGCCATTTAGGCGTTGTCGGCACTGGCGTACATAAGTGGGGGCGACCTTGTCGGTGCGATGCGGGCTGTGCGCCGACGCCTTCAAATCACGGAACGCCTGTCCGAGACTTCACGCCTCCGTGTGACGGACGATGGCCTCGCAAATTTCATGCGTAGCGAGAATAGCGGCTGCATCGACCGGCCTTCGCTCACGCGCCGCAAGCAGGAAGTCGTCGCACATCGCCGCAAAGCCGCGCTGCTCTCCTACCGAGATCCAGTCGCCTCGTCGATGTAAGCGCTGTGTCCCGCTTGTCTCGACGCGATCAGCAAGGTTCAGCACGGTATGACGGGCCCCACCGCCAATGACGTCCAGGCGTTCCTCGTCGAGCCCACTGTTACGATGCATTGTGCCGATGGCGGTAAACCCGTCGCCTGCCAGCGTGAGGGTGATCGTGTGGAGCATGCCGTCTACCACATGGGTTTCGATGTTGCGTCGGCAGACCGGTCCTGGGGCCAGGAACAGCAGTGTATCGACGACATGGATGAAGTCATCGAAGACGACCTTCCGCGGTTCGTTGGGTTGCCGGCAGCGGTGCTTTTCGAGGATGATGAGGTTCGCGTCGATGCCTCGCAATGAGACATAATCTGGCGCAAACCGCCGGTTGAAGCCGACCATGAGCGGAACGACACGGTCCGTGGCCAAGGCGACAAGCGCTTCGACGTCGCCGAGATTATCGGCGAGCGGCTTGTCGACGAAGGTCGGGACGCCTCTCTCAACAAGGTGCCTGACAAGTTCGCCATGTGCCTGCGTCGACGCGTGAACGAAGGCGGCGTCGAACGACATGGTGGAAAGCGCATCTGCAGCGCTGGTGTGCCGATGCGCGATACGAAACGAGCGGCCGACCTCGTCGAGGACGCCCGCGTCGCGCGTCGCCAGGTGAATGTCGAGATCAGCTCGCGTCGACAGAACCGGAAGATATGCTTTGCGAGCGATGTCACCCAGCCCGATGAGAAGCACGCGCATATCTGTTCCCCGGTCCGGCACGATCGCCGCGTCTGCCGGGCCGCAATAGCTTCACGATTGCGCTCCCCGCAACCAATCGTCGGGGATGACTGCGACCGCAACTGGGGCAAAGATGTCGCGATGCGCCGCAAAAATGCATCGCCGCCGATCGTGTCTCTTGCCGCACGTTGCAGTGATGTTACCGGTCGGGGTCGGATCCGGGCCACACGGATCGACGCAGGAGGATGTTCGAAGCCCAAGGGGGGACCATCCATGATTCGCTTGTCCGTTCGTACGTCTGCCATCGCCCGGCTGCTGGCCGCCAGCGCGCCGTTATTCGTCTGTGCCACACCCGCCGTCGCGCAGGACCAGGCGCCGACGGGGCAAGCCGTCGGCGATCCGGCCGGCGAACAGGGCGTCGGCGACATCGTCGTCACGGCGACCCGCCGTCGGGAATCGTCGAAGGACGTGCCGCTCGCGGTCACCGCAATCAGCGGCGAGAAGCTCGACGTGCTCAACTCGAGCGGCCTCGATATCCGGTTCCTCGCCGGTCGTACGCCGAGCCTTCAGGTGGAATCGTCGTTCGGCCGCACCTTCCCGCGTTTCTACATCCGCGGGCTCGGCAATACCGATTTCGATCCGAACGCCGCACAGCCGGTGTCGGTGGTGTATGACGACGTCGCACTCGAAAATCCGATGCTGAAATCCTTCCCGGTGTTCGACCTGCAAAGCGTCGAAGTGCTGCGCGGGCCGCAGGGCACGCTGTTCGGGCGCAACACGCCAGCCGGCGTCGTGAAGATCAATTCCGCCAAGCCGGATCCGGACAAGGTCTCGGGCTACGCGACCGGATCCTGGGCGACCTACAACACGATCAACGGCGAGGCGGCGCTGAACCTGCCGATAGGCAACGGCTTCGCCGTCCGCGCCTCGGGTATCATCCAGTCGCGTGACGACTGGGTCACCAACGATTCCGCGACGGGCAATGCCGATCGCAAGCTCGAAGGGTACCGCGATGTCGCCGGCCGCTTCCAGCTCGGCTATACCAGCAGCGACTTCAACGCCTTGCTGAACGTCCACGTCCGTGACCTTACGGGCTCGCCGCGCATCTTCCGCGCCGGGCTGTTCAAGCCCGGCACCAACGACTTCAACACCGGCTTCGACCCCAAGCACGTGACGCTCGACGGTTATACCAGCCAGAGCCTGACGCAATGGGGCACGAACCTGCGGCTCGATTATCACCTCGACGGCATCGGCACCTTCTATTCGGTCACCGGCTATGAACAGGCCAAGGTCGAGAGCACTGGCGACGTCGATGGCGGCAACAGCTACCCGTTCACGGGCGGCACGATCGGCGCGATCGGCGTCGGGCTGTTCCCGTCGAACACCGGCGGCCTCACCAAGCCCAAGGAGTTCAGCCAGGAACTGCGCTACGCCAGCGAGGACATGAACGGCATCCGCTTGCAGGGCGGGCTGTATTATTTCTACCAGACGCTGCGCTATCATCAATATGACTATGCGTTCGGCGGCACCGGATCGCGTGCGACCGACCTGACGCAGGACATCTTCCACGACAATCGCAACGAGAACTACGGTGCGTTTGCATCGATCGAGGCGAAGCCGACCGACCTGCTGACATTGCGCGCGGGCGTCCGCTACTCGCACGACTATCGCAACGACCTCGTGACCGCACCGATCCCCGGGACCGGGATCAGCGACACACTGCCCGCGCGTGCGGTAGTCCGTGGCTCGAACGTGACCTGGGACGCGAGCGCGACCTATGAGCTGACCCCCGCGATCAACGTGTATTCGCGGCTTGCCACCGGCTATCAAGGGCCAGCGATCCAGGACCGCGTGACGTTCGGCAGCGTCCAGAGCACCGCACCGAAACAGACGACCTTCTCGGGCGAGAGCGGCTTCAAGGGGACGCTGCTCGACCGGAAGGTGAACTTCTCGCTCGACGCCTATTGGTACAGCACCAAGGACCTTCAGATCACTGCGGTCGGCGGCAGCAGCAACTCGGCCCGGCTGATCAGCGCGGACAAGGCGATCGGCTACGGCGTCGAGGGCGAGTTCGAGGCACGGCCGGTGCCCGAATTGTCGCTGACCGCGAGCGGCAGCTACAACTTCACCGAGATCCGCGATCGCTCGATCGGCGTGGGGGTCTGCGCGACCTGCACCGTGCTCGATCCGATCGTGAACGGGTTTGCGATGATCGACGGCAACAACCTGCCGCAGGCGCCACGCTGGATCGCCAACTGGACCGCGCGCTACGGGATCCCGCTCGCCAATGGCGGCGAGGTCTATGCCTATACCGACTGGGTGTATCGCAGCCGCATCAACTTCTTCCTGTACGAAGCGGTCGAGTTTACCGGCAAGTCGTCGCTCGAAGGCGGGCTCAAGGTCGGCTATAAATCGCCGCAGGGGTATGAGGTCGGCGCGTTCGTGCGCAACATCACCAACCAGTATCGCAGCATCAGCGCGATCGATTTCAACAATCTGACGGGCATGATCAACGAGCCGCGGATCATCGGCGGCCAGTTCAAGGTCGCGTTTTAAGTTAAGACGCCGAACTGGGCACCTTTCGCGCAATCCTGGTGCGAAAGCGAGCGTCGCGGACGAACCCGAACTCCTCGACAAGGGCCGTCGCAAGCGCGGCGGCCTGATTTAGCGCTGCGGTCGAACCACGAGCAACGGCCGCCAGCCGGACGGAGATGGCTTCGAGCACGTCATCACAGGTAGCACGGTCGGTGCCAGCGTGGTCGAAGAGCGCCAACGCAAGCGCGGCTTCGTCAGGAAGGGTATCATTCTCATCGACCAGGCCAACATGCATCAGATCTTGCGGGTGCCCAATTGCCATCGAAGTGGGTGAGCACTGCTCTATCATTCGGATCGACTATTTCGACGATACGTGATGCTCTTGGTCATGGCCGACCGAACGCTCTTTTTCGTCTGGATGACCCTGACCAGGAACTACAACTGCGCTTTGCGGGGCACTGCCTGTGCGTCTGTGGTCTTGCGAAGGGGCGGTTGGACGCTACCAATGCGGTCAGGACAGATTGGGGAGGACCAACATGACCACCAGCTTCGACCGCCGCGCCCTCCTGGTTGGCGGCCTTGCAGCCTCAGCTGCTACCGTGGTGCCGCTTGGCCAGGCCTTTGCCCAGCGCCGCGGCCGGGTGTCGGCGAACGACAAGGTCCAGGTGGGTCTGATAGGTTGCAAGGGCATGGGCTGGTCGGATCTATCGGCCATGTGCAAGCGGGCCGACGTGGCGCCCGTAGGCCTTTGCGACGTCGACGCTACGGTCCTTGCGGCACGCGGTGCCGAATTAAAGAGGGTCTCAGGCCGCACGCCAAAGCTATACGACGACTATCGTCGTATGCTGGACGACAAGTCGATAGACGCGGTGATCATCGCCACGCCCGACCATTGGCACGCGCTTCAGCTGGTCGATGCCATGTCCGCGGGCAAGGACGCATATTGCGAAAAGCCGCTCGGAAACTCCATTGCCGAATGCCGTGCCATGGTCGCCGCCAAACAGCGTCACAATCGTGTGGTTCAGGTTGGTCAGTGGCAACGCAGCAACCAGCACTGGGCAGACGCGATCGCGCATGTTCAGTCCGGCGGCATCGGTCGGGTCCGAAAGGTCAAGGCTTGGGCGTACATGGGATGGATGAAGCGCGTCGTTCCCCAACCGGATCAGGCCCCACCCGCCGGCGTCGATTATGATAGCTGGCTGGGCCCCGCACCGCTGCGCCCCTTCAACTCCAATCGCTTCCACTTCAGCTGGCGCTGGTACTGGGACTATGCGGGCGGCCTGATGACCGACTGGGGCGTCCATCTGATGGACATCGCGCTGTTGGGCATGAAGGCCGAGGCACCTCGTTCGGTCAGTTCGCTTGGCGGTGCCTATGGCTATCCGGGCTCTGCGATGGAAACTCCGGACACGCAGACCGCCATCTACGACTTTGGCGACTATTCCGTGGAATGGGAGCATGCGGTCGGCATCAGTCAGGGCCCCTATGGCGGCCGCGACCATGGCGTCGCCTTCGTCGGCGAGACCGGCACCCTTGTCGTCGATCGTGGCCAGTGGCGTGTCACGCCAGAAACAAGCGATGGCAAAGCCATGACGCGGGAGATCCCGGTCACGAAAGCCAAGGACGCGGGGCTCGACCGGCATACAGCCGACTTCATTGCCTGCGTTAAAGATCGCGCGCGCACGCCAGCGTGTACGATTGAGGCGGCGTCCAACACCGCCATCGTGTGCCAGATGGGAAACATCGCCTTGCGCACAGGGCGACAGGTGAATTGGGATGCTGCAACAGGTCAGTTCAGGGATGACGCAGAAGCGAACCGACTAATCACGCCCCGTTATCGTACACCCTATCGGCTGCCAGCTACATGAGCCGGCTGGCCGCCTATGCCGACGGGAGGACCGCTGCGCTGCGCGCTCGACATCGGCTCTTGCCAATCGCCGCCATGGACTGACCAAGTGTCGGCCGTTCGGTTGCCAGTCTCAGGTCCTCAACTCTGGTCGCACTTAAACATTAGCTGAACAGCCGCCTTCGGGGATTAGGCGCTGTCAGCATTTATCCAGATATCATAGCGCTGGATCAGTTGACGTCCCCCAGCCGACCCATTGGACGCAGGAATGCCGCGAGGTCGGCGTAGGTCGATCACCAGCGGCAGACATCGCGGATTGACGACGGTTGCGGCTTGCGCTCGACTAGCCCAGACGGCTTTGCGAGGACATGATGGCATATCCAATTAATCGACGTTCGTTGCTCGCAGGTGCCGCTATGGGCGGCGTGGCGCTTGCAACTGGCGAGGCTGAAGCTCAGCCCCGCGACGCGGCAGCAACCCTGGAGATCTACGAGCTGCGGACCTATCGGCTGGTAAACGGCCCCATGAAGGACCGTCTGGACGCTTATCTCAGGAACGCCTTTATCCCGGCGGCACGACGCGCAGGTTGCGGGCCGGTGGGTGTATTTACGGTGGCGATCGGGTCCGAAAGTCCAACCGTCCATGTTCTCGTCCCCTATCCCTCGATCGAGGATTTCGTGGCTTTGCCCGGCAGGCTTACCGCCGATCCGAGCTACACCACGGCTGCCGGGACGTTTTTGAAGGTGACGCCAGACGCGCCGCCATACACGTCCCTCGAGGTGAAGCTGATGCGCGCGTTCCCTCACTTTCCTCGTCTCGAATTGACCGACGCCTCGAGCAGCAACACGCCGCGCATATTCGAACTCAGGACGTATTTCAGCCACAGCGACGCGGCAGGAATGGCCAAGATCGGGATGTTCGACACGGGCGGTGAGATCGAGATATTCCGTCGGACTGGCCTAACGCCGGTCTTTTTCGCCCAGGACCTTACCGGAGCCCGCCTGCCGAGCCTGACCTACCTGCTGACCTTTCCCGACCTTGCGACCCGTGAACGAAACTGGCGTGCCTTCGGGTCAGATCCCGCTTGGCGCAGGCTTATCTCGACGCCGGGGCTTACCGACCGCGAAATCACCACCGGGATAAACAACCAGATCCTAAGTCCGGCGTCGTTTTCGCAAATTTAACCCACAAGCGGGCGTTCGCGCCCTATGTGCTCCCCAAACTTCGGTCGTCCGTTCGTTTAGATTCCCGGCCGCTTTCCGGGCGGAATTGCGGCAGAGCTGTCATCTCGGCAATGCCACCCTGAACCGACCACCGCCCGCCTCGGCTGCGATGCAGCGCACCTCACCTCCGTGTTGCCGTGCAATCTGACGGACGAGGCTGAGACCGAGGCCATGTCCGCCATCACCCTCGTTCGCGCCGCGTGCTCTGTAGAACGGCGCGAAGATGGCCTCACACTCGCTTGGCGCGACGCCTGCGCCACCATCGTGGACCTCAAGCGCGATCTCCGCTGCAGAGGCTGTCAGCGTGACGAGGATCGCCGTCCCTCCGCCGTAACGTTGCGCGTTGTTGAGGAGATTGCGGAGCATCCGCCGGAGGAGGATCGCATCGCCGCAGATCTCTACTCGCTCTCCAGTGAACTGCGCGGTAGCCCGCGCACATTCTTCGGCGACGAGCGCGGTCAGGTCCAAAACCATTGGCCGGTGCTCACGCTTTGACATTCCGTCGAGCCGGCTTGCGAGCAATACCTCCTCGACCAGCTGGTCGAGCTCCATCACATTGCGCGCTAGCTCCGCGCGTACTGCGACGGACGGTGCCTCGGACAGCAACTCGATCGCCATGCGGATACGCGCGAGCGGCGATCGCAGTTCGTGGGAGGCATTGGCTAGCAGGATCCGCTGCGCGCTCATCAACGCTTCGATCCGCCCGGCCGATTGGTTGAAGCTCATTGCCAGCCGCGCAATTTCGTCGCGCCCCTCGACGGCAACCCGGCTCGACAGATTGCCCGTCCCCCAGGCATCGACGCTGGCCTGGAGCCGCTCGAGCCGGCGGGTGAGCCGGCGAACGACGGGGAATGCAGCGACCGCCACAACCACCGCAATCGCCAGCAGCAGCGCCAGCATGGCGAGATGGCCATGGAAGCCCTGCATGGCCGCTGGAGCCGCGCCGTAGCGCAGATGCGCCAGTCCAAAGAGAGTTGCCGCCGCCGTTAGACTCGCCAGCAATGCGAGATAGATCCGCCAATACAGGCGCTGCATCAGGCGGGGTCGGCCGCTGTCACCGTCCAGCACGTCAGGCTCAGCCATCCTGCACCCGTGCGAACACGTAGCCCGATCCGCGCACTGTGATGATGCGCCGAGGCTGCTTGGGATCGTCTTCGATTGCGGCACGCAGGCGTCCGATATGAACGTCAATCGATCGGTCGAATGGCTCGTGGCTTCCGCCCTTCAACGCGTCGATCAGGTGGTCGCGCGACAGCACGCGACCGGCGCGCTCGGCGAGCACCACGAGCAGATCGAACTGATAGGCGGTCAGCGGGCAACCCTGCCCGTCCAGCTGTGCCACGCGCGCATCGCGGTCGATCTCCAGCCGCCCGAACCGCAACCGCGGCAGGCTGTCCGCTGCGGCCAAGGCCGGTCGACGCAGCACGGCGCGCAACCTGGCCAGCAGCTCGCGGGGCTCGAACGGTTTGGGAAGATAGTCGTCAGCGCCCAACTCTAAGCCGATTACGCGGTCGAATGGGTCACCCTTTGCCGTGAGCATCACGATCGGCACCGCGCCTGCGGGCGACGGCAATGCACGGACATGCCGGCAGATGTCGAGCCCGTCGCTGTCGGGGAGCATTAGGTCGAGCAGCACGGCCGCGAACCCCGCACGCTCGTGGTCGCGCAACGCGGCTAGGCCCTCCTCGCCGGTCGGGGCGTGTGCAACGACATAGCCATGCTGGGCTAGATAGGTCTTCACCATCGCCGCCAGGCGGCAATCGTCTTCAATCATCAGGATGTGCTGAATAATGGCCTTGGCCTTCAGATGATGATGCAGGGATGTCCATCAGACCATACAGGCTTCGCGCACTGCGCAAAGCCTGTAGGCCAGGTCCGACGATCGCGTGCCGTCAGCGACCTGTGTCGACGGCGCGTGCTGCGATCTTGACCGCTTCTGCCGCATGGGCGGCAGCGATCTTGTCGAGTTGAGCCGAAGCACGGGCTATGGCAGTTCGAGTACAGCGCATCGCGCTCAGGTTCATCGCCAATGGCAAAACACCCTGGGTGGCGCATACCCGACGCGCTGCTCCATGGATGCGCCTCTGAAGGGTTGCCCGGCCGGCTTCGCCGCGTAGATCGAGATCGGCAACGCTGACGCGTTCTATCAGGGTCTGGCTTGACGGCGACGTCAGCGGCGCGGCGTCGCCTGAGACGGCCAGTATGCATATGCCAACCAAAAAGGGGCTCACAGCCCTGCTCCCTTGTGATGGACCGCTTTGAGATGAGCAGCCAATCGGACGCGCTGTGATGGTGTCAGCACCTCGGCCGCGTCGGCCAGCCCTTGGACGATCCGCCGCGAGGCACGGTCCGCCTGCTGCACCTGCTTGACACGCAATGCCTCCAACCCGGCGCGATCGATCGACGGCTGCAACAGCAGGATGTATGTACGTTGGTGCGCGGTCAGGAACTCTGCGTGAAAGGCATCCAGATCGGTATGGACCGAATTGGCGATTAGTTTCAGCTGGGCCCTTTGCTTGGGTGTGCCGTCAGGCAGAAGTTGCGTTAGCATTTTGTTGAAGTGCGCGTCGTTGATCGCAGGATCCGCTGTTGCCGAATGGCCAGGCGGCCCGTGTAGGGGCGGTACCGCCGAGGCTAGGCCAGCACCGGCGATAGCTGCGGTCCCGGCCACGACGGCCAGCAGCCCGGCAACTGTCCGGCGTCGTTGAAAATATCGGTTCATTGCACAGCGCTCCATCCAAGTCGCCCGACGGACTATTCGTTGGCCGCTCCGCAATGGCAGCGCGCCTTGGCGTCAAGATGTGTGCCGGGTAAAGCTTTGCAAACGTCAGCCAATTGGTGGCGACGCACCTGTGTTTGATCAACCGACCGCCCTGTAGCTCTTCTGTCGGCTCGAACCATATGCGACAATATCGTCGCGGCATTCCTTGCAGGGGATGAGGTGGAGACGCAGCCCCTGGAGACCGAGCCGGTCAGCATCCGCCCGGATCGTGAAGTCGGACTCGCGAATCTTGACCGGCAGATCGGCACTGCGAAGATGGAGAATATGGTCCGCTTCACGGTCGTGCTCCGCCCTCACGCGGCCCAGCTCGTCGACCGGTATTCGGATCGGAAGGATTCCGGCGTGCCGATCGATCCGACAATCGATCTGTCGAGCATCGCTACCGCGTCGCATCGACCACGGTGAACGAATGGCAAATTTGGGCAGGCACGTTCCAGCGCTCCGGCTTTGACCAAAGCTTATTCCACAATCTATCTATGGGGCGAGTTGGTCTTAATGTTCGCACTACGCGCTGGCATAATAACCACGACAGCCCCGAAGCTTTCGCTTCGGGGCTGTCGTGGTTGGTTGCGGGGACAGGATTTGACCGCTGCAGAACTCGTTTTCGCCTGAGCGGGGGGACTGTCGTCCGCTCCTAGTTGCCTAAGGCAAAAGCACCACGTCCAGCGTTTATGTCTGCATTTGAAGGTGCCGCCTTTGAGGGCGGCGCCTTCACCCAAAAGGGTAGAGTTGTCGACATCGTGTGTTCGGACCGATCGTTGCTCGCCTTGATATGAGGGCTGGCCCCACAAAGCGGTGATCTTCGCCGCGATTATAAGCTCGATTCCGCGCTGCGCGCGCGGCGGTCAGTTGCTCTTTACTTAGCCCGCATGGCGCCGGCCAAGATCTGGAAGGCACCGAATGCCAATAGCACCTTGACCAGCCGGAGTGCGCGGTCGACGCAGTCTGGATGACGGATCCGAAGGCAGCCACTCTTTCCCTGCTCGAGCGCCGCGCACCCGGGGCGACGATATGCCCAAGCGAGGTGGCCCGTTCAATGGCACAGGATTGGCGCAGCGCAATGCCTGCAGTCCACGAAGCGATAGACGAGCTAGTCAGCGACGGGCTGGTACAGCTTAGCTGGAAGGGAAAGCCGCTTGCAAAGCGCTCAGGGCCGTACAGAATCCGCAATCTTGGCGGCGATTGAAGCTAGGGCTTAATTCGCATGTTTTGCCAATTCCAGTATCAGACGTCCGCACAACAACGTCATATTCAGCAGCTGCGGCTGCGGCGACCCACAGGCAGACTTTCATGCCGCTCCTTCTGCTGCCCGCAATCAGACATCGGTTTAGGTTGGCGCGCTGTGCTCCTTCGTCGCTTGTGGCACGAACACCGAGAGCGCGAGCGTGACGCCTACGATTATCAGGACGCCCCAGAACGTCAGGTGCAGGCCGCGCGCTAGCCCTGCCCACTTCGCCACTGTGCTTGCCGCCGACCCCTGCCCCACGAGCATCTACTGAACCTGTTGCAGCGGCCAGCGGGTCAGCGTTCTAGTCTGGTAAGCACAGTGCCCAGCACCGCCGCCCCAAGCGTGCTGCCAGATTGCAAACAACAAGTTGGAGACCGTCGTGACCCCACGCTCTGCGAAACCCACGCTGCCCTGAATCAGCGTGAGGATAAGGCGCCACAACCCATAGTGGGCCGATCGCACAAAATTTAGCTTTGCCGTTTCATTATGCGATAGCGCGGCGACAGTTCCGGAGCGCAATATGAAAACGATCTTACTCAGCTTGTCTCTGGCAGCAGCGGCCGCACCGACGATCGCGAAGACAGATGATGTGAAGGCCAGCGCCGCGCGCCAAGCGGAGGAGCGGTTGCATACCGATTGGGCATGGCTCGGCCGCTACACGGAGGCCAATACGGCGTTGCCGGCCGGCATGGCGGGCCCACGCGTCGTCTTCATCGGCGATTCAATCACACAGGGCTGGTTCGACATGGCCCCTACCTTCTTTACCGACAACAATCGCGTCGGACGCGGGATCGGCGGGCAAACCACGCCGCAGATGGTGTTGCGCTTTCGTCAGGACGTGATTGATCTGAAACCCGCAGTCGTACAGATCATGGCCGGCACCAACGACATCGCCGGCAATACGGGGCCGATGACGCCCGACCAGTCGAAGGCCAATATCATGACGATGGCGGAACTCGCGCGCGCGCACGGGATCCGTGTGATCCTCGCCTCGATCCCGCCCGCCGCGAATTTTCCGTGGCGGCCCGGCCTCGAAACCGCCGACAAGATCGTGGCGATGAATAGCTGGTTGAAGGAATATGCTGCGCAGACCGGCGCTACCTATGCCGATTACTGGACGGCGCTACACGACGGCAAGGGGTTCCGCGCGAGCCTGACCTATGACGGCGTCCATCCGAACAAGGCGGGATATGCCGTCATGGGACCGGTTGCCGAAGCGGCGATCCGCGCCTCTCTCGTCAAGCCGGCGCCAAAGGCGCTCGCGCGGTGATCGTCCTCGCGCTGGCGCTCGCCGCCGTCACCGCCGGCCCGTTGGTGCGCGTCGACGATGGTCCGGTCCGCGGCGAGGCGCTTGCGAACGGCGGTGCGGTGTTCCGCGGCATCCGCTTCGCCAAACCGCCGACCGGACCGCTGCGGTGGCGCGCGCCCGAACGGCCGACGCGTTGGACTGAACCTGTCGAGGCAATCGCGCCCCATGCGGCCTGTCCGCAACCCGTCTATGGCGACTGGAACCGGGACGCGGCGATCCATAGCTCGGAGGATTGCCTGTTCCTCGACGTACGCACGCCGACGTCGAGCGCGACCGCGGCGCTGCCGGTGCTGGTATGGATCCACGGCGGTGGCAATCGCGCGGGCGCCGGCGGCGGCACCGTCGAATCGCGGATCACCGAAGCAGGCATCGTGCTGGTGAGCGTCCAGTACCGCCTCGGCGCGCTCGGCTTCCTGTCGCATCCCGCCCTCAGCCGTGAACAGGGGGGGCATTCGGGCAATTACGCGTTGATGGACCAGCAGGCGGCGCTCGCCTGGGTCCAGCGCAACATCGCGCGCTTCGGGGGCGATCCAAAGCGCGTCACGATTGCGGGGGAATCTGCCGGCGCGCAGGACGTCGCGCTTCACCAGCTGGCCCCGGCTTCGCGCGGGTTGTTCGCGCAGGCGATCCAGGAAAGCGGAACGCCCAGTTTCGGTGTCGCTCCGCGCACGCTAGTGCAGAACGAACGCCTGGGTGAACGTCTCATAAGGGCCGCCGGACTGCCGGATACGGCCCCGACCGCCCAGCTCCGCAACCTGTACGTCGACAAAATCCTGGAGGCGCAAGATGCAGTCGATGTTCCCGATCTGGACGATGACAGCTTCATCTGGTTGCAGGCGGTAATCGACGGTCGCGTCCTGACCGATACGCCCGCCAAGCTGCTGGCGGGCGGCCGGTTCGCGCGCACGCCGCTCGTCATCGGCGTCAACGCAAAGGAACTGCCCCTGCATGGCGGTCGCGCTGCGGCGGAGGCGACGGTTCGACGCGAATTCGGTGCGGGCGCCGACCGGGCGCTCGATCTCTACGGTCTCCAGCGAGGCGGCACGCCGGTCGATGATCTGCGCCTGGGTGACGTCACCGCGCAGATCGCCGATGACGTGACCTTTCGCTGTCCGACGATTGCCGTCTCCAAGGCATTCGCACGCGTCGGTGTACCGGTGTGGCAGTATCAGTTCGACTACGCGCCGGCTGGCGGTACGGTCAGCCATGCAAGCGAGATCGGCTATGTGTTTAACCCGCCGCAACCCGGCCAGCCGCCGCTACAACGCTATTGGGTCAACTTCGTCAGAACCGGCAATCCCAACAGCGCCGGGTTGCCCCTATGGGCGCGCTATTCGGTCGACACGCGCGCCTACATGGCGTTCGAACAGACTGGCCCGGCTGCGCGGCGAGACCTGCGCGGGCCAATCTGCACGCTGCGCGACATTCCCTAACGCGCCGGCATCATCAGGCGATCGGGAGCGCCGCCGGGCTCGGCAGCCTGCGCGCGCGCCGGATGGCGCGCCGACAGGCCGAGGAACGCGTCGTGCGGCTGCGCGAGCGCAACTGCCTGTGCGATCGACTCCTTCATCCGGGCAAACGCCGATTCAAGGTCCTGAACCGAGAAATGGTCGGCACCAGGATCATGCGCGGCGGCGTCGATCCCGAAACCTGCATACATCGACAACCAGCTTGGATCCTGGAACGATTCCCACTCATACCGGACCAGATGGCCGCGCGCCTTGAACAACCGGAGCTTGTGCGCCAGCGCGTTGGGGAGCGCCGTGTCGCGGCAGCGATCCCACATCGGCTCTCCACGCCTGACATTGGCAAAATAATGGAGCAGCAGGAAATCGCGGATCCGCTCATATTCCAGTCCGGTCGTGCGATTATATTCCTCCGCCAACGCGGGATCGAATCCGCGATCGGGCAGCAGGGCGAGAAGCTTTTCGATACCCGTCTGTATCAGCGTGATGCTGGTCGATTCGAGCGGTTCCATGAAGCCCGCAGCGAGACCAAGTGCAACACAGTTCCCCTGCCAGAAGGCCGTACGCCGCCCGGTGCGAAAGCGGATCATGTTTGGCTCGCCTAGCGCTTCGCCCTCAAGCCTCCCCTTCAGCGTAGCGACCGCCTCGTCGTCAGAGATGTGACGGCTCGAATAGACATACCCGTTGCCGACGCGGTGCTGGAGCGGGATGCGCCACTGCCAACCGGCTTCGAGCGCGGTGCTGCGTGTATACGGGGTCAGCGGCCCCGATCGCGTACACGGCATCGCCACTGCCCGGTCGCACGGCAGCAGGTTCGTCCAGTCTTCATATGGCACGCCCAGCGCGCCGCCGAGCAGCAGCGACCGGAAACCCGAGCAATCGATGAACAGATCGCCGTCGATCGCCTTGCCGCAACTGGTGTCCACCCCGCTGATGAACCCCGTGCGACCGTCGACGCGCACATCGGTGATAGTGGCATCGATGTGTTCGACGCCCCATGCGATCGCCTTCTGCGCCAGGAACCGTGCGAATAGCCCGGCATCGAAGTGCACCGCCCAGTCGAAAAACAGCAGATCATGAACCGGCCGGTCGGTCGGCGGCATGAACAGGTTGCGCTCCGCCAGCGCGGTCGCGAGACAGAAATCGGCCAGCGGCGAAGCGTGACCGGCAGCGTTCATCTTGCGCCAGTAATGATGGAACGCCACGCCGCGCGATCGCATGCCGTACAGGCCGAACGGGTGGAAGAAGCGCTCGCCTTCGCGCTTCCAGTCGACGAACTCGATGCCGAGTTTGACCGTGCCCTGCGTCGCCGCCATCACCTCCTGCTCGGTGACGCCGATTTCGCGGAAGAAATCGCGGATGCCCGGCACGGTCGCCTCGCCGACGCCAACCGTGCCGATCGCGCTGGAGTCGATAACCGTGATCTTGACCGGCTGGCGGTCGAGCCGCCGGGCGAGCAACGTTGCCGCCATCCACCCCGCCGTGCCGCCCCCGACGATGACGATCGAGCGCAGCGGCCCGCGGGCGGATGCCGGACCCGGTGTTCTGCCCGTCATGACCAACTCCCCGTCAACGCAGTCCGGCATACAGGTGCCCGCCACCCCGATGAAAGCCGGCGGGCATCTGCGTCACACATTACGCCTCAGAACTTGAAGCGTGCACCCGCCATGAACCGGCGCTCGTAAATGTTGTTGTAGGCCTTCTCGTCTGGGAAGGTCAGATAGTATTTCTCGTATTCTCCGGTCAGGTTCGACCCTTGCGCATACAGCGTCAGGTTCGGCGTGAAGTCGTAGCTGATCGACGCGTCAACATAGTTGGTTGGTTGCTGATAGAGTTCGAGACCCTGGATACCGCCGAAATTCTGCTGCACCGCGCGCTTGGAGCGATAATTCCACGCGACACGCGCCTGGAAATGATCGTCCTGGTAGAAGCCCGCCAGATTGGTCTGGATCTTCGAATTATCCTGGAACGGGATCGCATTGCCCTTCAGATCGACCGCGCCGGAGTCGGACGGCGAATAGGTGATGTTCGCGTCGATCCCGAAGTTGGTCAGGATCGACGGCATGAAGCCGAGGTCGCTGAACGACTGTTTCCAGCCTGCCTCGACGCCCTTCAGCGTCCCGCCATCGCCCTGCACCGGCGTGCTGATCGAGACCGTTCGGTTGCGAACGACGCCGTCATTGTCGGGCAGGTCGGTGCGGACGATGTTGCCCGACTGGATGAAGCTCGCAACGTCGATGTAGAAGGCACCGACGCTGATCAGGCTGCTTGCGCCGATATAATATTCGAGCGATCCCTCGACGTTGGTGGCGCGCCACGGATCGAGCTGCGGGTTGCCGTTGGAACTGCCGCCGGTGACGCGGAACACGGGCGAACCGGGGTTGCTCGTGTCGATCGCATAGGTCGGGTTAAGGCCACCGCCCCATTGATTGAGGTCGAGCAACGTCATCGTCTTCGAATAGGCAAGCCGCAGCTTCACATTCTCGGCGAGGTTGAACGCGAGATTGAAGGCGGGCAGGAAGTCGGTGAAGCTGCGCTTGGTCTCGACGGTGCCGTTGCTCAGATTGGCCAGGCCATAGGGCTGTGGCGAACCGGTGACGAACTGCGTGATGTCGAGCTTGGTGTTGATGACCTTGAGGCCCGCATTGCCCGACACCGGGATGCCGAACACGTCGCCCTTGACGTTGAGCTGCGCGTAGCCCGAAATCTGCTTCACGCCGACGTTGAACGACGCGCCGGGGTTCTGCACTTCCACGTTGCCGGGATAAAAGCTGTTCTGGAACGCCAGCGCGTTGTCCATCACCTTGGGATCCAGCACGTAGATCGGCGGCAGGCCAGCGCCCGGCAGGTTGTACTGCTTGACCTGCCCGTTGAAGATCGGATCGCTCGCCTTGCGGACCTGCCCTGCGGTGTAGGGAGCGAAGCTGGCGGTCCCGAACGTGCCCGTACCGGCACGGCACGAGGCATCGTTCAGGGGGACGTCGAATGCCTTCCATTTGACCAGGCAGCCACCCGCCTGCGACGCCTGCCCGGCATAGAGCGGTGCCGCGCGATCGAATTCGAAATCGTCGACCGTGCGCTCGCTATACCGGCCACCCAGAGCCAGGCTGACATTGTCGTTCGCCTCGTAGGAGACGTCACCGCGGATCAGCTTGAGGTCGCCCTTGCGCCGGTAATTGCCCTCCGACGAGGTCGTCTTCATCGTGTAGCTGTCGATATTGCCGAGCGCGTTCGTCAGCTGCGATGGCAGCGTGAACACGGGCTGGTTGCCGGTGAAATCGACCGTCGCTGGTAGCGACGCCGCGCCCGCCAAGGTGTTGACGACATAGCCGCCGGGATTGAACGCGACGTCTCCCGTCGGATAATGACCGATCCCGCCCGGCTGCCACTGCGCGCCGTTGGACGGGCTGAACTGCAGATAGCTCTGGTCGTAGTTCGAATAGGCCTTGCCGTAGATACCGCGCAGGCTTGCCTTGAAGCGACCGCCATTGTCGTACTTGAGTTCGACATTGTAGTTCTGCGACTGCGACTTGAAGCGATCATTCTGCGCGTACGAGTCGAAGTTGCCGAGATCGTAATTATAGACTTGTGTGGTGTTCAGGTCATAGTCGCGAGTCACGCCGCCGTTGCTGAGCGAAACAACCGAACCCGTGTTACGCGACTGCCCCGGGACGAATTCGGCCGCCTGCCAGTTGACGTTCTGCATCTGGATGCCGGCAGTCCGGTCGTTCTCGTTCTGGCGGGTGAAGAACGCGTCGGCGTTCAAGGTCAGCGCATCGCTGATCTCCCACTGCGCCGAGGCATTGATACCGATCCGCTCGCGCTGGTTCACCTTGTCCCAGGCGGTGAAACCCTGTGGGACGATGAACGCGTCGTTCGAGTCACCATCGCCGTTCACGTCGCGGCCGGTACCGACGATCGTGCCCTTGGGACGATTGGCGGGCGAAAAGCCGCTGCTCAGGTTGACGTCGCCAGTCGGGTTGGCGGCGGTGTTGAACTGCTCGTTGTGGAGCGCTGCGCCATAGCCTTCCTGGATGCCGTTGTGCGAGTTCGACAGATGCAGGTTCGAATAGGCCCCGGACACGAGGAAGCCGACCTTCTCACCACGGAAGCCGAACAAGCCGTTCAGGTTTGGATCGAATTCCTTGGTCTTGTCGCCGTACGCGCCCTCGGCGGCAGCCGCGAAGGTGAAGCCCTTCTTCAGGTCGAACGGACGGCGCGTGCGCAGATTGACGGTGCCGGTGATGCCCGCGTTGAGCAGGTCCGCCGTGCTCGACTTGATGACGTCGGCGCCGGCGAACAGCTGCGACGGGATGTCGTTGAAATTCGGTTGGATCGTCGTGATCGACTGCGCGCCGAGATAGGCCTCGCCGTTGAGCAGCGTCGTCACCTGTGGCAGGCCGCGAATGTTGATTGCGGCCCCCTCACCCGCGTCGCGGCGGATCTGCACGCCAGGGATACGCTGGAGCGAATCCGAGATGGTCACGTCGGGCAGCTTGCCGATGTCTTCGGCGGAGATCGAATCGGTGACCGACGCGGCATCGCGCTTCAGGTTGACCGCACGCCGCTGCGCGCCGCGAATGCCGGTAACGACGATGTCCTCGCTTTCTGCGGCGGCATCACTCGTCGGGGTGGTCGGGGTTTGCGTTTCGCTCGCCTGATCGGCCGCAGCCGCGGACGGCGATGCAGCCTGATCTGTGGGCGCGCTTTGCAACACCCCCTGCGTCGTCGATGTTTGCTGCGCGAGCGCAGTACTGCTGCTGACCAACGCCGTCACCGACGCGGCGACCATCAATATGTTCTTGGATTTTGCGCGCAACATTCCGACCCTCTCCCTCACAATCAACACCGCCAGCGATTGGCGAACGCTTTAGCCTGCGAGAATGAAGTTGATCGGCGCCGCGGCGCCCTACCCCTCTCCCACGTGCCAGCCGCAACTTACCGTTGTCTTGGCACCCGTGTTCTACCGCGCCGCAAAGCGCCGTCAATTGGATAATCAATTTGCGTTTATTTTTCGAACTGGCATTGTCGATCGGGATGGCCGTGCAGCGGTCACGAGCGTGGGGGGGAGGATATCGTGGGGGAGAGTGGTACCATTGCCAACATCGGCGGGTTGGTATGCGAAGATGCTGCGCCGGCGCTGGGTATCGATTTCGGCGGTACGAAGATCGAAGCCGTGTTGCTCTCGAAAAACGGCGCGGCTGCGTGGCGGCAACGCATTCCCAATCCCGGCAGCTACGACAGCGCGCTGACCGCGATATCGAACCTGGTCGCCGCGGCGGACGACGCCGGGGGCGCGCGCTGCACGGTCGGGATCGGTGCACCGGGCTCGCCGTCACCGCGAACCGGGATCATGCGCAACAGCAACTCTACCTATCTCAATGGCCGCCCCTTTCGCGAGGACCTCGCCCGGGCGCTCGGTCGCCCCGTACGGCTGGTCAACGATGCCAATTGCCTCGCCCTGTCGGAGGCGATCGATGGTGCCGCTGCGGGTGCGCAGAGCGTCTTTGCGCTGGTGATCGGTACCGGAGTCGGTGGTGGCGTTGTGCTGTCCGGCGCCGCGATTGATGGTGCACACGGGATCGCTGGCGAGATCGGCCATCTGCCCCTGCCCTGGCCCGGCGGACGCGAGGCCGATGCTCCGACATGCTGGTGCGGGCTGTCGGGCTGCATCGAGAGCTGGGTTTCGGGTACCGGCTTTGCGCGGGCCGCGGCCACCGAACACGGGCTGGCGCTCAGCGCGCCCGACATCGTTGCCGCGGCGCGCTCCGGCGACCCCGCGGCCCGCGCCGCGCTAAGTGCCTATGTCGATCGCCTCGGGCGTGTGCTCGCGCTCGTCGTCAACCTGCTCGACCCCGAGGTGATCGTCCTTGGCGGCGGCATGTCGAACGTCACCGAAATCTACGCCGGCCTGCCCGATGTCGTGCGCCACCACACATTTTCCGACCTGTGGGACGGCCGTATCGTGCCCGCACGCTGGGGCGACGCCTCCGGCGTTCGCGGTGCCGCAAGATTGTGGACAAAAGATCCGCAGGTCGGTCACTGACCCGGCATACCGCGGCTCAAAACTGACCGGCAGCACTGCCAAGCCGGCACCTCAGGAGGGACTATTCATGCGACTGGCGACACTCACCACCCTGTTACTGCTAGGAACGGCCCTGTCGGGCGCGGTCGCAGCGCAAACCACGCCAGCCGACGCGCCAGCAGCGATCGGCAACGCCGGCCCCTATAACGTCGACATCCTCGCCGGCGGGATCGGCGTCGAGCGCGACCTGACCGGCGCGCAGGCAGGGGGCGCCGCCGATGCGCCCTGGACACTGTCGACCTGGGTCCGGCCCGGTGCAACGCGCATGACCGGCACCCTGCTGGCCGTCGGCGGTCCGCTGGGGGCCTGCCGCTGTCTCTCGCTCGTCGATGGCCGCGTCACCGGCGCCGACGGCAGCGTCCGCGTCACCGGCGGAAGCATGCTCGCCGCCGGTCGCTGGACGCATGTCGCCGCCGTGTCGGACGGTCGCACGCTGACGCTCTATGTCGACGGCCGGCCGGTCGCGTCGCGCGCCGGCCGCTCGGTCGCCGTCACGCCCCGTCTGGCACTGGCACCCGTTACCGGCACCGGCCGCGCGAAGCAGCATTTCGGCGGATCGCTGGCCAACGCGACGTTCGACGCGCGCGCGCGGAGCGCCGCGGCACTGGCCGACGAAGCCCGCGCGCAGCCAGACTTCGCGCTCGTCCAGTTCTGGCAGGTCGGCGTCGGCTGGCCGCTCCAGAAACAAGCCAATATCGGTTTGACGCAGCAACAGGATCCGTGGACGCTGCCAAAGGCACGCGGCGACGCCACCACGCCGCCGGTCTTAAATATGCCCTTGCCGCCAACGGGGTTGGCGCCGGCACGCGACGGCCGCTGGCTGGTGAACGGCTGGCAGCTCGCCGCCGCGCCGGACGTGCGCGACGATGGTGCGACGCTGTCACGTCCGGGCGTGCCCAGCGGCACCTGGCGTGCCGCAACCGTGCCGGGCACCGTGCTGACCACGCTGGTCGATCGCGGAGTCTATCCCGACCCCTATTACGGGTTGAATAACCTCAAGATTCCCGAAAGCCTCGCCCGGCAGGATTACTGGTACCGCACCAGCTTCACAGTCCCGCCCGAAGCCGCCGGAAAGCGGCTTACGCTCGTCTTCGGCGGCATCAACTATGCCGCGGACGTCTGGGCAAACGGCCGCAAGCTCGGCAGCACACGCGGCGCATTCATCCGCGGCCAATTCGATCTCATCCCCGTCGCCGGTGACAATGTCGTCGCGGTGCGCGTGTCGCCGCCGCCCCATCCCGGCATTCCGCACGAACAGTCGATCAGCGCCGGCGTCGGCGAGAATGGCGGGCAGCTCGCCATCGACGGTCCGACCTTCGTCGCCACCGAAGGGTGGGACTGGATTCCCGGCATCCGCGACCGCAACACCGGGCTGTGGCGTCCGGTCGAACTGCTGGCGCATGGCGACGTCCGCCTGCTCGACCCACAGGTCGTCACCGACCTGCCGCTGCCACGGACCGACCGTGCCGATGTTTACATCACCGTCCCCGTTCGCAACGACGGCACCACGCCGCGCAGCGTCACCGTTCGCGCGGCGTTTGGCGATGTGCATGTCGAGAAGACGGTGACCGTATCGCCCGGCGAGACGAAGGTCGCCTTCTCGCCCAAGGACTTCGCCCAGCTGCGCGTCGCAAATCCGAAACTCTGGTGGCCGAACGGCTATGGCGAGCAGGCGCTGTACCAATTGTCGCTCGAGGCGCTGGCTGATGGCCGGCTGTCGGACACGCGTACCGACCGGTTCGGGATCCGTGAGGTGAGCTACGACCTGTCGCTGTTCGATACCGCGGGCGCGCTCCGGCGGGTCAATCTGCAGTTCACCGATGGCAGCCTGCGCGGCGAACGTCTTATCGACGTCCGTCACGAAGCGATCAAGCAGTCGCCGAACGGGTGGACCGAGTCGCTGACCGTCGCCGGCCAAACCTCACCGGCGATGACGCCTGTCGAGGAGACGATGCCCGAGCCGCATTTGACCATCCGCGTGAACGGCGTGCAGATCGCGGCGCGCGGCGGCAACTGGGGCATGGACGATGCGATGAAACGCGTCGGCCGGGACCGGCTGGCACCCTATTTCCGTCTCCAGAAGGAGGCGCACATGAACGTCATCCGCAACTGGATGGGTAATAACACCGAAGCCGAGTTTTTCGACCTCGCCGACGAGACCGGCATGATGGTGCTCAACGATTTCTGGCAATCAACGCAGAATTTCCAGGTCGAGCCGCAGGACCCAGAGCTCTTCCTCAAGAATGCGGACGACGTCGTGCGGCGCTATCGCAATCACCCGTCGATCATCCTGTGGTTCGGCCGCAACGAAGGCGTGCCCTATCCCACGCTGAACGAAGGGCTCGACGATCTCATCGCGCGCGAGGATGGCACGCGCTGGTTCACGGGCAGCTCGAACGTCGTCAATCTGCAGGGATCGGGGCCGTACAACTACCGGCCACCGGTGGGCTATTTCACCGATCTGGCCAGCGGCTTCTCAGTCGAAACGGGAACGCCGTCGCTCTCGACGCTTGAATCCGTCCGCGCCACCATGCCCGATAGCGAGACCTGGCCGCTCAGCGACACGCTGGCCTATCACGACTGGCACTTTGCCGGGAACGGCGACACCAAGACGTTCATGACGACGCTGGCGACGATGTTCGGGCCTGCGACGAGCTTCGCCGATTTCGAGCGGAAAGCACAGATGATGAATCTCGAGACGCACAAGGCGATGTATGAAGGGTTTCTGGGCCATCTCTGGACCAAGAACTCCGGTCGGCTCCTGTGGATGACCCACCCGGCCTGGCCGTCGAACGCATGGCAGATCTACAGCTGGGACTATGATACTCATGCGGCATATTACGGGGCGAAAAAGGCCGCGGAGCCGCTCCACGTTCAGCTGAACTTGCCGGGCAACGAACTGGTCGTACTCAATACCACCCGCGAGCCACGCCCCGGCCTTCTCGTACGCACGCGGGTCGTCGGGCTCGACAATGCCGAACTGTTCAGCCGCGAGGATCGTCTCGATGCAAAGGCGAATGCGGCAACCCCGCTTGCCGCCGTACCACTCGACCGCCTGTTCGCATCGCATCCGATGGTTCTGGTCAAGCTCGACATGACCGATCGGTCCGGCACGACGGTTGCGGAGAATTTCTACTGGCGCGGCAAGGACGAGGCAGCCTACCAGATGCTCAACAGCCTGCAGAGTGTTACCCTGAGCAACTCGGTCGCCGCCCCGATATCCGTCGGTGACGACATGATGGTGGCCGTGACGCTCACCAATGACACCAAAGTGCCCGCGCTCAATGCGAAGCTGACGCTGGTCGATACGGCGGGAAAGCGCATCCTGCCGGCATTCTACAACGACAATTATGTCGCGCTCCTGCCCGGTGAGACCCGGCGCATCGAAATCCGCTATCCAAAGACGGTCGGCGCGGCGCCGGCGGCGGTGACGTTACGAGGCTGGAACCTCCCAGAAATGACGCGTCCAATCGGACGATAGCCCGTTTGATCGTACGCAGGTCATTATGGGGCGCGACTGCGTCGCCGCCCCTGATGATCGGAACTACGTCCGGAACGGGACGCCTTGAAGGGCGACGGGGCACACCTGAACATACGGCGCTTTACGCTAAAAGTGCCACCTATTGCGAACTGCCGGCTTTCCACCAAGAAGCGACACTCGCCCCCCCCCGCCCCTTCTTCTGAACGAACGTCCGTTTATGCCGATCGCCGGCCGAAAGCAGACAGGCTGCTTTCCACCAGCTTTGCGTGCAGAAGGTCTGGTGTTGCCGAAAACCGCGGGATGGCTCAAAAAAACTACGCGGCGGTAGAACGTACGACCGCACGACATCGGGCACCGCGCTACTCCTCCTCATCCTTGCGCGACTGACCAGCAGCGAGATTGGCAAGGACCGTATTGCTGAAAGCGACGCGGCGATCTTCGCGCGGACGATCGAGATCATCGTCGTGCCATGTGAAGAGCTTTGATCAACCAGCTTCCGCGTGCTCGATCCTAGAGGTGCGAGGCCGACACCGCGGATTGCCGCGACAGTTCGGGAAGGCTCGATCCGAGCGCCCGACGTTCCGCACGCAATCGCTGGCACAATTCAAAGACTGACGAACCATCCGGGTTTTCTGGGCGATCGCTTTGCTTAGTGGCGCGCCTCTAATCTG
>NZ_JACYVM010000007.1:0-223819 GCF_014842355.1 Sphingomonas sp. CFBP 13706 | reverse complement strand
ACCTTCGCGCATGAATCGCACCGCTATCCCAACTGGGCCCCGGCCTTCGCCGGGGTGGTGGCATTATGCGGCGCGTGTGGCTTTGGCCTTCGCATAGGCCTGCGTGCCGTGCGTCAGTACGACGTCGCCGGGTTCGATCCGGGCGACGGGGATGTCGGGCTGGGCCTTCAGCTCCTCGTACAGTGGTGCGAAATCGGTCTCGACCGTCAGGCGCAGCAGTTCGTCGAAGCTCGGGATGACGAAGTAATTCTGCTGGAAATCGTCAATCCGGTACTCCGTCCGCATCACGCGCGCGAGGTCGAGCGCGATGCGGTTGGGGCTGGGGTCGTCGAGTGCGAAGCGGGTTTCGGCGAAGCTCGAGACGATGCCCGAGCCGTAGATGCGAAGCCCCTCGGGCTCTGCGATCAGGCCGAATTCGACCGTGTACCAGTAGAGCCGGCCGAGATATTTGAGCGCGTCGAGCCCGAGCGCGCGCTGGCCGCCGCGGCCATAGGCCGCCAGATAATCCGCGAAGACCGGGTCGGCGAGCATCGGCACGTGCCCGAATACGTCGTGGAAGACGTCGGGTTCCTGGAGATAGTCGAGCTGGTCGGGACGGCGGATGAAATTGCCCGCGACGAAGCGGCGATTGGCCATGTGGTCGAAGAACACGTCGTCGGGGACGAGGCCGGGCACCGCGACGACTGACCAGCCGGTGAGCTTCATCAGCCGTTCGGACAGTTCCTCGAAATCGGGAATGCCGGGCTTCGAGAGTTTCAGCACGTCGAGCCCGCGCAGCCACGCGTTCGACGCGCGGCCGGGGAGCAGTTTCGACTGGCGCGCGAACAGCGTGTCCCAGGTCGCATGATCCTCGGCGGTATAGCTCGACCAGTTTTGCGGGATCGTCCAGTCGGGTGCCCCTTCGGGCGGTGTGCTGAGCACGTGCGTTTCTTCTAGCATGGCCATCGTCTAGCATGACCGAATGACAACGGAAACGCGCTGGATTCATTGGTCGTTAAGGATCTTTGCGGTCGTCCTCGCACTGGCTGCGAGCTATGCGGTGGCGGGGCTGGTCGGCGGGGCGATCCCGACCAACCGCGACTGGCGCGCGGCCCCGCGCGGCGTGCGGATCTTCGTCGAAAGCAACGGGGTGCATACCGGGATCATCGTCCCGAAGGTCGCGGCCGGGGTGGACTGGCGCGGGTTTGCCCGGCCCGGTGACCTGCGCGACCCGCGTTATGCCGCGTCCGATCACCTCGCGATCGGCTGGGGGGAGAAGGCGTTCTTCCTCGAGACGCCGACCTGGGCGGAGGTGAAGCTGCGGACCGTGCTGGCGTCGGCGACCGGCAGCGACGCGGTGCTGCTGCATGTCGAGCATCTCGCCGCGCCGGTGCCGGGTGGCGACGTGCGCGCGGTGATGCTGAGCGAGCGCGAGTATCGGCGGCTGGCGGGGTATATCGCGGCGACGATCCGGCCGGGGGGGCGGTCCTATCCGGGCTATGCCGGTTATGATGCGTTCTACGACGCGCGGGGGCATTATAGCGGGGTGGCGACGTGCAATGCGTGGACGGGGGATGCGTTGCGGTTCGCGGGCGTTCGGGTCGGGTGGTGGACGCCGTTTCCGGCTACGGTGATGTGGTGGTTTTGAAGGGTTGCCCCCCCTTTGTGTCCCCGCGAAGGCGGGGACCCAGACTGGGCTCCCGCCTTCGCGGGAGAACAGGAAGCGGGAGGGATTTCACCTTACCACCCCGGCGAAGGCCGGGGCCCAGTTGGGGGACGTTGCTGACTGAGGGCAGCGCGAGGTTACTTCCGTTTCCCAACTGGGCCCCGGCCTTCGCCGGGGTGGTGTTTCTTTTTGGGGCTATCACTCCCCCGCGCGATACCCCTGATACTGCCCGCATTCGCCGCGCCGGGGGTCCTTCCTGCAGCGTTTGGCGAGTTCCTTGCGCTGCTTGCCCTCCTCGGCCTCCTGCTTGCGCATCTTGCGGCCGTAATTGCGGTCCGATTCCTCCTGGCTGGTGGTGGTCCAGTCGACCGCCTTGCCCGCGACCTGGAACGGCGCCTTCACGATCGACGTCGCGGTGCTGATGCAGCCTGCGGTCATCAGGGGCAGGATCGCCAGAACGGGAAGAACCTTACGCATCTACTTCACTCCCGCGCGCAGCCGATCGCGCGCCTGCGCCCCGTATAGCGGAAAATCGGTGAAGAATCCGTCGATACCTTGCGTGAGCCCGGCGTCGATCTCCGCGGCGATGTCGGCGTGCGCGGCGGGGTCGGTGCCGCGGCGGAAGCGGTCGGGGACGAACATGTTCTCTGCACGGTAGGTCCAGGGATGGACGCGCAGCCCCGCTTCATGCGCGTCGGCGACGAGCGGCGACGGCGTCGTGCCCGCCCACAGCATGCCCTTGTTCGGGCCGATGCCGTACGCATAGCCCGCCACCGCCTTCAGGCCCGCGGGCGTGATCATCGCCGCATAGCTCGGCTGCGCAGCGTCGGCGGGGCCGCCCTCACCGTCGATCAGCTGGATCAGCCGCACCCGCGTCACCGCGTGGAGGCGCTCGAGGTTCTTCACCTCGAACGACTGGATGAACACCGGTGCCGTCGCCGAGTCCCAGCCTGCCGCCTTGAGCTGCGCGACGAGCAGCAGGTCGGTCGGGTGGCCGATGCCGGCGAAGTAGGTCGGGTGCTTGGTCTCGGGATAGATGCCGATCGTGCGGCCCGTCTCACCTGAGCGCCGCTTGGCGAGCGCGATGATCTGGGCGAGCGTCGGGATCTCGAACCGGCCGTCATAGGCGGTGTTGGCGGGGCGGAGTTTCGGCAGCCGCTCCTTCGCGCGCAGTGTCTTCAGCTCGGCGA
This sequence comes from Sphingomonas sp. CFBP 13706, assembly GCF_014842355.1. Lineage (NCBI taxonomy): Bacteria > Pseudomonadati > Pseudomonadota > Alphaproteobacteria > Sphingomonadales > Sphingomonadaceae > Sphingomonas > Sphingomonas sp. CFBP 13706. The sequence continues at coordinate 220,984 of NZ_JACYVM010000007.1, read as the reverse complement.
GCGTGAAATCCTCGACGAACCAGCCGGTGAGGTTGTGCCCGTCGATCGTCTTGGTCGTGCGGCGGCTGGCGAATTCGGGATGGTCGGCGACGTCGGTCGTGTCGGCGATCGCATTTTCGTGCCGCGCGACGAGCACGTCGTCCTTCGTCGGGACGAGGTCGGGCTCGATGAAGTCCGCGCCCTGGTCGATCGCGAGGTCGTAGGCGGCGAGCGTATGTTCGGGCCGGAGCCCGCTCGCACCGCGGTGCGCGATCACGATCGGGGGTGTCGAGGGAGGATTTTTCGGTGTCATCGCAACAGATTGCCCGCCGGCGACGCCAAGTACCAGCGCGGCGATTCGTGAGAGCCAATCGCAATAGGAAACCATTCGACGCATCGGCGTTCAGTCCTCATATTTCCCGGATCCAGAAGGGGCGACCCCATGCATTTCACGATCAATGGTCAATCATATGACGCCGAGCCCGATATCCGCACCTCGGTGCTCGACCTGTGCCGCGAGCATCTCGGCCTCACCGGCTCGAAAAAGGGCTGCGACCACGGTCAGTGCGGGGCGTGCACCGTCCTGATCAACGGCCGCCGCGTCAATTCCTGCCTGACGCTCGCGGTCATGCACCAGGACGACGAGATCACAACGATCGAGGGTCTGGGCCAGCCGGGCAACCTCCATGCGCTGCAGGATGCGTTCGTGCGGCATGACGGTTACCAGTGCGGCTATTGCACGCCGGGCCAGATCTGCTCGGCGGTCGGCATGCTCGACGAGGTGAAGAAGGGCTGGGCCAGCCATGCGTCGGGCGACCTGACCGATCCCAAGTTCGACGATGCCGAGATTTCGGAGCGGATGAGCGGCAATCTGTGCCGTTGCGCTGCCTATCCGAACATCGTCGATGCGATCCGCGAAGTCGGTGACACCGCGCCCAAGGGCCGGTCCGCGGACGAGAAGGACGCGGCGATGGACGCCGATGCGCGCGGGGAGATGGTGGCATGAAGACCTTCACCTATGAGAAACCGGCGACCCCCGAGGCCGCGGTCCGGGACGCCGGGACGACCGGCGCGCGGTTCATCGCGGGCGGGACCAACCTGCTCGATCTGATGAAGCTGCAGGTCGAGACGCCCGACACGCTCGTCGACATCAGCCGCCTCGATCTCGCGAAGATCGAGGAGCGCGAGGATGGCGGGCTGACGATCGGTGCACTGGTGCCGAACAGCGACCTTGCCGCCGACCGCCGCGTCGTTGCCAAGTACGAGGTGCTGAGCCGCGCATTGCTCGCCGGCGCATCGGGCCAGCTGCGCAACAAGGCGTCGACCGGGGGCAACATGCTCCAGCGGACGCGCTGCTATTATTTCTACGACACCGCGGCCGCGTGCAACAAGCGCGAGCCTGGCAGCGGTTGTTCGGCGATCGGCGGCTTCAACCGCATCCTCGCGGTGCTCGGCACGAGCGAGCAGTGCATCGCGACGCATCCGAGCGACATGGCGGTCGCGATGCGCGCGCTCGACGCGACGATCGTGACCTTGAAGGCGGACGGCGATCGTCGGCGCATCTCGGTACACGAGTTCTACCGCCTGCCGGGATCGACGCCCGAGATCGAGACCGTGCTCGAGACGGGTGAGCTGATCACGCATATCGAGCTGCCCGCGCCGCCCAAGGGCAAGCAGGCCTATCGCAAGGTGCGCGACCGTGCGTCCTATGCGTTTGCACTCGTCTCGGTCGCGGCCGTGGTCGATGTGCAGGACGGCGTGATCGCGTCGGCCTCGCTCGCGTTCGGCGGGCTCGGGCCGATGCCTTGGCGCAATCCGGCGGTCGAGGCCGCTCTGGTCGGCAAGGCGCCGTCGGACGAGGCCTTCGAGGCCGCGGCGACCGCATTGCTTGCCGATGCCAAGGGCTATGGCTCGAACGACTTCAAGATCCCCCTCGCGCGTCGCACGCTTATCGCGACGCTGCGCACCGTAACGGGAGCATAAACATGTTCGGTTTTGGAACCACCAACAGCCTGACGATGGACAAGCCGCATCCGGACAGTCTTCTGGATACGGGCGTTCAGGGCGTCATCGGCAAGCCGCTCGACCGGATCGACGGTCCGCTGAAGGTCAGCGGCACCGCGACCTATGCGGCGGAATATCAGTTCGACGACATGGCGTACGGCGTGCTCGTCGGCACGAAGATCTCCGCGGGCAAGGTCGTGTCGATCGACGTCGACGCGGTGAAGAGCATCCCCGGGGTGCTCGACGTCGTCACCGACTTCGACCAGTTCATCCGCGTGTCCGCACAGGGCGGCGCGACCGATGCACCGACGCAAGGCGTCAAGGACATCGCGTTCTTCGGCCAGATCGTCGCGATCGTGCTCGCCGAGAGCTTCGAGGTCGCGCGCGATGCGGCGGCCCGCCTGCCGATCGTCTATGACGAGGCGGAGGGCCAGTATGACTTCACGGCGCACCGCGACGAGACGCGGACGCCCCCCGACGATGCCGCCCCTGCGCATTTCAAGCAGGGCGATGTCGACACGGCGATGGCCAACGCGGCGGTGACGGTCGATTCGACCTATGTCACGCCGAGCCAGAATTCGGCGGCGATGGAGCCTCACGCCTCGACCGCGGTATGGGAAGAGGACGGCTCGCTGACGCTGTACGGCGCCTATCAGATGCCGACGTCGGATGCGCAGCAGCTTGCCAAGTCGCTCGGCCTGTCCGAGAAGAAGGTCCGGATCGTCGCGCGCTATATCGGCGGCGGGTTCGGGTCGAAGCTTGGCATCGCGCCCGAGAGCGTCGCGGCGGCGATCGCCGCCAAGCAGCTCGGCCGTCCGGTCAAGGCCGTCATGTCGCGCCCGCAGGTCTTCGAGGCGACCGTGCGTCGCTCGAACACCGAGCAGCGCGTCCGGCTCGCGGCCAATGCCGAGGGCAAGCTGACCGCGATCGGGCACGAGACGCTCGCGTCGAACCAGTCGACCGAGGATTATTTCGAGCCCGCCGGCATCGGCACGCACCTGCTCTACGGCGGCGAGAACCGGCTGATCACGCATGAGCTGGTCGACGTGAACCTCGTCCTGTCGGGATCGATGCGCGCGCCGGGCGAAGCGGTCGGGATGCTCGCGCTCGAGGGTGCGATGGATGAGCTCGCCGAAAAGCTCGACATGGATCCGATCGAGCTGCGCAAGCGCAACGATCCGCGGATCGATCCGGAAAAGGACGTCCCCTATTCGTCGCGCAACCTGACGCGCGCGCTCGACGAGGGTGCGGCCCGGTTCGGCTGGGACAAGCGGCAGAAGGCGGGCACGCGCCGCGAGGGCGAGTGGCTGATCGGCATGGGCGTCGCCTCGGCGGTGCGCGGCAACATGATGATGGAATCGTCCGCCAAGGTCGAGATCCATCCCGACGGCACCGCGACCGTATCGTCGGCGATGACCGATATCGGCACGGGCAGCTACACGATCCTCGCGCAGATCGCGTCGGAGATCCTGGGCATCCCGGTCGAGAACATCACCATGTCGCTGGGCGATACCAATGATCCCCCCGCGGCAGGTTCGGGCGGGTCCTGGGGTGCGGCCTCGTCGGGGACCGCGGTCTACCTCGCCTGCGAGATGCTGCGCGGCAAGATCGCCAAGGCGATGGGCGTCGACGAGGACGGTCTGACGCTGAAGGACGGCAAGGCGATCGGCGACAACCGTTCGACGCCGATCGGCGAGCTGGTCGGCAAGGGCCTCGAGGCGACCGGGCATATCAAGCCGGGCAAGCAGGAGAAGGAGACGTCGCAGGCAGGCTTCGGTGCGCACTTCGCCGAGGTCGCGGTCAACGTCATCACCGGCGAGACGCGCGTGCGGCGGATGCTCGGGTCGTTCGCGGCAGGGCGCGTGCTCAACGCGAAGACCGCGCGGTCGCAGTGCCTGGGCGGCATGACCTTCGGCATCGGCACCGCGCTGACCGAGGATCTGATCCACGACACGCGCACCGGCAAGCTGGTGAACCACGATCTCGGCGAATATCACGTGCCGGCCAATGCGGACGTGCCGCAGATGGACGTCCACTTCGTCGACGAGCGCGACATCCATGCAAACCCGATCCACGCCAAGGGAATCGGCGAGCTGGGGATTTCGGGCGCGGGCGCGGCGGTTGCGAACGCGGTGTATAATGCGACGGGGATCCGGGTGCGGGAGTTCCCGATTACGTTGGACAAGCTGCTGGATCAGTTGCCGGCGGTCTGACCTGTTCCCCCGCGAAAGCGGGGGTCCAGGAGTCACAACGCGCGCCCTTGGTAAAGCTGGATCCCCGCCTTTGCGGGGAAACAAGTTGGGGTGGGCGCTACCCTCCTTACTACCACCCCGGCGAAGGCCGGGGTCCAGTCGGGGGACTTTCCCGACAGCGGATCGTCCTTCGTCACGACGACCTTCCCAACTGGGCCCCGGCCTTCGCCGGGGTGGTGGTGAGGGGACGGCACCGAGCCTCGTTTGAGTCGGGCTGGCGTGGCACCGGCCTACGTCGGGGTGGTGTTGAGACCACGTCCCCCACCCTCGTCAAACACCCCCGCCCCTCCTATCTCAGACCCTCCACACCCGAGGACGAGCCTATGACCGACCACGTAATGGACGCCGCGTTTCGACCGGCCGGGCTCGACCGGGCGACGCAGGGGGTTCTCGGGCGCGGGATCGATCGGGTCGAGGGGCCGGCGAAGGTCACCGGCGTCGCCGATTATGCCTATGAAGGCACGCCCGAGCGCGTCGCCTATGCCGCGATCGTCGGCACGCCGGTCGGCAGCGGCCGGATTCTCAGCATCGACGCGCGTGCGGCCGAGGCGATGCCCGGCGTGATCGCGGTGCTGCACGGCGATCCGCGCATGCCCGCGGGCGAATCCAATTCGAGCGCGCTGCCGCTGCTCGATACCGACGTCATCCTCCATCTCGGCCAGCCCGTCGCGGTCGTCGTCGCCGAGGACCAGGCGATCGCGCGCGACGCGGCCGCCCTGGTCCGCGTCGAGACCGAGGCGGGCGAGGACCGGTTCGACGTCGAGGCGCAGCCGGTCGATACCGATCCGGCGATCGGCTTCGTGGCACCGGTCGACATGGGCGACCTTGATGCGGCGATGCGCGACGCGGCCGTGACGCTCGATGCGACCTATACGACGCCGGTGCATTTCCCCGCCGCGCTCGAGCCGCATGCGACCACCGCCTGGTGGGACGGCGACCGGCTGACGGTGCGGTCGAGCAACCAGGTGATCGGCGCGGCGCGCAAGACGATCGCCAAGGTCCTCAAGATCGACGCCGACAAGGTCCGCGTGCTCGCGCCCTATGTCGGCGGTGGCTTTGGCGGCAAGACCGGCGTCGGCCCCGAGGCGATCCTCGCCGCGATCGCCGCGGAGGCGGTCGGCCGCCCGGTCAAGATCGCGCTGCCGCGGCGCCAGACCGCCTATGTCGTCCACCACCGCTCGCACACGACACAGCGCATCCGCATCGCTGCGGACGAACGCGGCGTGATCCAGGGCATGGGGCATGAGAGCGTCGCCGCGCAGAATGACGACGCGCCGTTCCTCGAACCCGTGCCGTTCGGGACGATCCCGCTCTATCGCGGCGAGTCCCGGCGGTTCAGGACCGACCTCGTCCGCGTCGACCTGCCCGCGAGCGGCGCGGTCCGCGCGCCGGGCGAGGCGGTCGGCACGTTCGGCGTCGAATGCGCGATGGACGAGCTCGCGGTCCAGCTCGGGATCGACCCGATCGAGCTGCGTCGCCGCAACGAGCCCGACTGCGATCCCGGCAGCGGCAAGCCCTTCTCCACGCGCCGCATGCTCGACTGCTACACGCAAGGGGCAGAGCGGTTCGGCTGGCCCGCAGCCGTGCCCGCGCCCGCATCGGTGCGCGAGGGCGAATGGCTGATCGGGATCGGCATGGCGGCCAGCCTGCGCGGCAATTTCACCGTCCAGGCGCAGGCGCGCGTGCGGCTCGAGGCGGACGGCCGCGCTGCGGTCGAATGCGACATGACCGATATCGGCACCGGCACCTACACGATCCTGGCACAGGCCGCGGGCGAGATGCTCGGGCTGCCGGTCGCGGATGTCGACGTCCGGCTGGGCGATACCGACTTCCCGCCGACCGCGGGGTCGGGCGGGTCGTTCGGCGCAGGGAGCGCGGTGTCCGCGGTGGTGCTGGCGTGCGAGGACATTCTCGCCGAGCTCGCGCTGCGGATGAACGCGGCGCCCGAAGAGCTGAGCCTCAAGGACGGGTGCGTCAGCGCGGGCGGGCGGCAGGTGAAGCTCGCCGACCTGCTGCGCGGGGCGCCGATCGTCGCGACCGGCAAGACCGGCCCCGGCAAGGAGAGCAAGCGGACCAGCCAGGCGAGCCACGGCGCGCATTTCGTCGAGGTCGCGGTCAATGCGGTCAGCGGCGAGGTTCGCGTGCGGCGGATGCTCGGCGTGTTCGACGTCGGCCGCGTGCTCAACCGCAAGACCGCGACCAGCCAGATCATCGGCGGCATGGCCTGGGGCATCGCCTATGCGCTGACCGAGGAGGGCGTCGTCGACACGCGCACCGGCGCGTTCGTGAACCCCGATTTCGGCGAATATCACGTCGCGGTGAACGCCGACATTCCGCAGCTCGAGGCCTATTTCATTGAGGAGATCGATGATTCGGCCAACCCTGCGGGCGCCAAGGGGGTCGGCGAGCTGGGGATTTCGGGTGCGGGCGCGGCGGTCGCCAACGCGATCTACAATGCGACGGGTGTGCGGGTGCGCGATTTCCCGGTGACGCTCGACAAGCTGCTCGAAGGCTTGCCCGCGCTGTAACATCTGTTCCCACGCCGGTGCGGAGGAACGAGAAGAGAGAGAAGACATGGCCGAAAACGATAGCGTGATTGCCGCGGCGAAGACCTGGAAGGGCGAGAGGATGGCGATCGCCACGGTCGTCTCGACCTGGGGCTCCGCGCCGCGCCCCAAGGGGAGCCACATGCTCGTCCACGAGGATGGCCGGTTCGAAGGCTCCGTCTCGGGCGGCTGCGTCGAGAGCGACATCCTCGCCACCGCCGCCGATGTGATCGCGGGCGCGCCGTTCCAGCTGCGGAACTACGGCGTCGCGGATGCCGCCGCGTGGGAAGTCGGTCTGCCCTGCGGCGGCGAGATCGCGGTGATGGTCCAGCCGGTGTCCGCCGAGGGCTTCGATCCCGAATTGTTCGACCGGATCGCCGATGCGCGCGACCAGGGTGATGCGCTGACGGTCACCACCGACCTCGCCACCGGGCACAGCGGCGCGCGGCCGGCGGAGACGGGCGAGGTGTTCGTCAACCGCTATGATCCGCCGCGCCGCCTGCTGATCGTCGGCGCGGTGCAGATCGCGCAGGCGCTGGCGGGTCTCGCGCGCGAGCTCGGGATCGCGACGGTCGTGATCGACCCGCGCGCGCGCTTCCTGACCGACGAGCGCTTCCCCGGCGTCACGCTCGACGACCGCTGGCCCGACGAGGCGATCGCCGCGCTGCGCCCGGGTCCGTCGACCGCGGTGGTGACGCTGAGCCACGACATCAAGATCGACGACCCCGCGCTGATCGCCGCGCTGGCGACCGACGCCGCCTATGTCGGTGCGCTCGGCAGCCGCAAGAGCCATGCGGCGCGGCGCGAACGGCTGGCCGCAGCGGGGGTCAGTCCTGAGAATATCGACCGGATCGACGCACCCGTCGGCATCGACATCGGCGCGATCGGGCCGTCCGAGATTGCGCTGTCGGTCGCCGCCGCCATGATCGGAGCCTTCCATGATCGCCGCTGAAGACGTCGTCCTCATCCTGCTCGCCGCGGGCCGATCGCAGCGGTTCGGCATCCCGAACAAGCTCGAGGTGCCGTTCCTCAACAAGCCGGTCGGGCTGCACGTCGTCACCGCGTTCGAGGCGATCCCGTTCCGCGACCGGCTGGTCGTCACCGATGGCTGCACGCTCGATTTCGCGAGCCATGGCTATGCGGTGGTGCATAACGACGATCCCGCGGCGGGGATGGCGCAGTCGGTCAAGCTGGGCGTGCAGCGCGCCAAGGACGACGGCGCGCAGGCGGTGCTGATCGCGCTGGCCGACATGCCGCGCGTCACCGCGGCGCATGTCTACCGGATGCTCGATGCCGCCGACAGCGCGGATGCGGTGGTCGCGTCGAGCGACGGGGTGAAGCCGTCGCCCCCTGCCCTGTTCGCCCGCGACCGGTTCGACTTCCTGCTCTCGCTCGACGGCGATGCGGGTGCCCGCGACCTGGTGAAGGCGGGGCGGCACGTGGTGACTGCGCCGGCCGAGCTGATCGACATCGACACGCCCGAGGATCTGGAGCGGCTGCAGGCGCTGGTCCATGACCCGCGCGCGGCGATCACTCGTGCCTTAACGCGTCGATAGGGTTCATCGCGGCGGCGCGGCGTGCGGGGAAATAGCCGAAGACGACGCCGATCACCGCGGAGATTCCGAACGCGAACAGGTTGATCTCGGGCACGAACAGCCACTGAACCTTGATCAACGGCGCGATGATCGCGATCGCCAGCTGCGCGATCACCAGCCCGATCAGCCCGCCCAGGCACGACAGCACGATCGCCTCGACGAGGAACTGCAACAGCACCTCGCGCGCGACCGCGCCGATCGCGAGCCGGATGCCGATCTCGCGCGTGCGTTCGGTCACCGACACCAGCATGATGTTCATGATCCCGATCCCGCCGACGACCAGGCTGATCCCCGCGACCGCCGCGACGATGCCGGTCAGCAAGGTCGTCGTGCCGGTCAGCGTGTCGGAAATCTGCTTGGTGTCGAAGATGTTGAAATCATCCTCCTTGCCCGCGGTGATCGTCCGGCGTTCGCGCAGCAGGTCGGTGATCGACGCCTGCACGGTCGCGGTCGAGAATTTCTGGTCGACGCCCACCAGCATCAGCCGGATGTCGCGATTGCCCGTGAAGCGGCGCTGCACCGCCTTGATCGGCATGATGACCACGTCGTCCTGATCGCCGCCGAACCCCGCCTGCCCGCGCGTCGACAGCACGCCGATCACGTCGCAACTGATCGCGCCGATCCGCATGCGAAGGCCCACCGCGTCGCCGCCGCGGAACAGGTTGGTGCGCACGGTATTGCCGATGATGCACACCGCCTTGCCCGACGCCTCCTCCACCGGCGTGAAGATCCGCCCGGTCGCCAGCGGCCAGGGCTGGACCTGGAAATAGGCGCTGGTGGTGCCGTTGATCGTCGTCGACCAGTTGGCGCCTTCATAGATCGCGGTGGCGGTCGCCTGCGCCTGGGGGGCGACCGCGGTGACGCCGGCGATCTGGTTGGCGACCGCGGTGACGTCCTCGGGCTTGAAATCGGGCGGCCGCGGTCCGCCGCCGCCGCGGCCGAAGCCCTGGCCTGGCCGGATCTGGAGGATGTTGGTGCCGAGCGCGGAGATCGACTGCTGTACCGCCGCGGTCGTCGCCTTGCCGAGCGTGACCATCGTCACGACCGCCCCGACGCCGATGACGATGCCGAGAATGGTCAGGAACGACCGCAGGATGTGGCGGCGGATCGACCGCAGCGCGAGCGAGAGGGTGGTGCCGAACATTACCGGGTCATCCCGCCAGCGTGGTCCCGTCGAACCTGGCCAAAAGACCGACAGAAGAGACCCGTCATCCCCGCGCAGGCGGGGATCCAGATGCTCGAGGGCTGGCGGGCTTGCCGAGACGGTTGCCAGTCTGGATTCCCGCCTGCGCGGGAATGACGGTGTCGGGTGGGGGCGTGAGTGTATGATGTCTGGCCCATCACGACTCGACCCTTTCGCCTTGCTCGTGGCGGCTTTCGATGCGTTCGACGAGGCCGTCCTTGAAGTGGACGACGGTGCGCGCGAAGGCGGCCATGTCGGGTTCGTGGGTGACCATCAGGACGGTGATGTTCTGTTCCGCGTTGAGCCGGGTCAACAGCTGCATGATCTCGACCGAGCGTTCGCTGTCGAGGTTGCCGGTCGGTTCGTCCGCGAGCAGTACGTCGGGGTTCGTCACCAGCGCGCGCGCGATCGCGACGCGCTGTTGCTGGCCGCCCGACAGTTCGGCGGGGGTGTGGTCCCACCAGTCCGCAAGCCCGACCGTGTCGAGGCTGGCCATCGCCGCCGCGCGCCGCGCGCGCTTCTCGTCGCCGCGGTACAGGAGCGGCAGCTCGACATTCTCGAGCGCGGAGGTGCGCGACAGGAGGTTGAACCCCTGAAACACGAAGCCGAGATATTTGCGGCGGAGCAGCGCGCGCTGGTCGCGGTCGAGCGTCTCGACATGATGCCCGCGGAACAGGAAGGTGCCGGCACTCGGCACGTCGAGACAGCCGAGGATGTTCATCGTCGTCGACTTGCCCGACCCCGACGGCCCCATCACCGCGACGAAATCGCCGCCGGCAATGTCCAGGTCGACGCCTTTCAGCGCCTGGAACATCGTCGCGCCCGCGCCGTACGTCTTGGAGACGCCGCGCAGCGAGATCAGGGGCGGATTACTGGCCACCGCCCCCGCCCTTGCTCGCGCCACCGCCGCGCCGACCACCGCCGCCGCGCTTGGTCTCGTCCGACCCGCTGGCGAGCTGGCCGGTGATGACCTGCGCGCCGGGCTGGAGGTTGCCCGACAGGACCTCGGTCATCGTCCCGTTGGTGTCGCCGGTGGTGATCTGCACCGGCTGCGGCGTGCCGTCGGCGCCCTTCACATAGATGGTCTGCTGCGCGCCGCGGCCGAGCGTCGCGGTCCGTTCCGCCCCGCCGCCGCGCCGCGGCCGGAAGGTCAGCGAGCCGGCAATGCCGCCGCCCGCATCGCCCGACGCGGCGGTCGGCTTGAAACGCAATGCGGCGTTGGGGACCAGCAGCACGCGCTGCTTGTCCGAGGTGACGATATCGGCGGTCGCGGTCATGCCCGGGCGCAGCGTGAGCGATGGGTTCGCGACGGTCAGGTCGGCGGCGTAGGACACGACCTGGCCGGTGGTGGTCGTCGTGCTGGTGCTCGAACTCGACGACGTCGCCGAGCTGACCGTCAGGTTCGAGCCGAGATCGACACGCGTGATCGTCGCGGGGAAGGTCTTGCCGGGAAAGGCGTCGACGGTGAAGTTGGCGCGCTGGCCGATCTTGACCTCGCCCACGTCCGCCTCGTCGATCGCGACCTCGAGCTTCATCTTGGTCAGGTCCTCGGCAATCACGAACAGCGTCGGCGTGTTGAACGACGACGCGACGGTCTGGCCGGGATCGATCTGCCGCGCGAGCACGACGCCGGTCACCGGCGAGCGGATGATCGCGCGCGCGCGCTGCGTCTGGCTCTGCGCGAGTGCGGCGCGGCTGGCGACGACATTGGCCTCGGCGACCTTCTGCGCGGCGAGTGCACGCTGATAGTCGGCGCGGCCGGCCTGAAGCTCGGTCTTGGACGGCACGCGCCCGCCCGACAGCCGCGCGACCTCCTCGAGCCGGTTGAGCTGTGCGCGCGATTCGGCGACGGTCGCCTGCGCCTGGTTCACCTGCGCCTGGTTGGCGGCGAGCTGCGCATTGCCCTGGCGGATCTGGTCGTCGAGCTGTTCGGGATCGATCAGCGCGAGCGGCTGGCCCGCGACGACGCGGTCGTTGACGTCGGCGACCACCTTGGTGACCAGCCCCGACAGCTGCGATCCGACCGTCACCTGGTTGGTCGGCGCGAGCTTGCCCGTCGCGGACACCGTCACGGTCAGGTTGCCGCGCTCGGCCGCCTGGGTCGAATATTGCGTCTGCTCCTTCGCGCCGAAGCATTTGGCGAGCAGCAGGCAGAGCAGCACGACGCCGACCGCGATCGCGACCCATTTGATGTAGCGTTTCCAGGGGGCCTGCGGCCTCACGCCCAGAAAGTCGTCGATCGATGCGTCGGCCATCAGCGTGCCTCTGGATTGGAGATGGGCGCTTGCGGGATCACGGTCGCGTCCCAGCCGCCGCCAAGCGCGGCATAGAGCGCGACCAGCGCGGTCGCGGCGTCGGCGCGCGCCTGGGTCGCGCCGTTGCGCGCGGACAGCAGCGCGACCTCCTGCTGGTTGAGCGTGGTGAAGTCGGTCAGCCCGGTGCGATACTGGCTGCGGCTGAGGATCGCGGAGTTGTTCGCGGCATCGAGCGCGATGGCGAACTGCCGCTCGCGCTCCTGCGCGGTCTGGAGCGCGACGACCGCATTCTCGACATCCTCGAGCGCGGTCAGCACGGTCGACTTGTAGAAGGCCAGCGCGCCGTCGGCGGCGGCCTCGCTGGTCCGCACCTGGCTGCGCAGCCGGCCGCCGTTGAAGATCGCCTGGGTCAGCCCCGCGAACAGCCCGCCGGTGATTGCATCGCCGATATTGCCGATCGAGGTCGCGTTGGTGTTGATGTTGCCGGTGATCGCGAGCGCGGGATAGAGCTGGGCCTTGGCCACCCCGATCCGCGCGGTGGCGGCGGCCAGCGCGCGCTCGGCCGAGCGGATGTCGGGACGCTGGCGCAAAGTGTCGCCGGGAATGCCGACGCCGACCGCCTTTGGCCCGACCGGGATCGGCTTGACCGGCGCGAGCAGCGGTCGGAGCGCGCCCGGCGCCTGCCCGGTCAGCACGCCGATCCGCGCGACCGCGGCGGCATATTGCTGGTCGAGGCTCGGGATCGTCGCGGCGGTCTGGGCCCGCTGCGCACGCGCCTGTTCCTGGTCGAGGCTGGAGACGAGCCCTGCCTGGACGCGGAACCCGGCGATCTCGAGATTGTCGTCCTGGATCGTCAGCGACGCGCGGGCATTGGCGAGCTGCTGCTGATACAGCCGGGCGAACACATAGTTGCGTGCGACCTCGCTCTCGATCGAGATCAGCACGGTCGCATAGTCATAGCCAGAGGCTGCGTACTCCGCGCGGCTCGCCTCGATCGTGCGGCGGATCTCGCCGAACACGCCGACCTGGTAGCTGGCGCTTGCCCCCAGCGTGAAGCTGTTGGTGCCGCCGCCGCCGGTGTCGACGACGGTGCCGTCGGGCAAGGTGAACGACCGCCCGCCGCCGCGCAGATTCTCGTTGCGCTGATAGCCGCCCGAGCCGCTGAGCGTGGGGAGCAGCGAGGCGCGGTTCTGGACCAGGCTCTCGCGCGCCTGGCGGAGGCGGGCGACGCTCTGGGCGATGTCGAGATTGGTCGCCGCCGCCTGCTCGACGAGCTGGCCGAGCACGGGGTCGTCGAACCGCTGCCACCAGCGCGTCAGGTCCTCGGGACTGGTCGCGGGGGTGACGGAATAGGCGTCGGGCACCCCCAGCTCGGCCGCCGCTTTCGGACGATAATCCGGCCCGACCGAGCAGCCGGCGAGCAGGACGGGCATGAGGAGGAAAGCTCGGACGCGGGACATGGGCGGCAGGCATGACGCAATGCCCCTTCCCTCGTCCAGTGGTTTCGTGTCGCAACCTGTCGCAACCGGGGCGAGCTGTGGGCGGGGGCGTGCGGCCGTGCGGCCATCCCTCTCCACCGTCATCCTGACGAAAGTCAGGATCCAGGGTAACACAGGGTGACGCTCGGGGCTCTGGATCCTGACTTTCGTCAGGATGACGGAGGGGTGGGGTGGCGCTCGTGGCTCTGGGTCCTGACTTTCGTCAGGATGACGGAGGAGGGGGTGACGGCCCCGAAGCATCGCCCCGAACCCCAACCCCTGCTATGACGGCAATCGAACCGCACCCGTTCCAATTTTGCACTGCAGCGGAACGGAGCGTCACAGCCGGGGGTTAGACGACCATGCTTGCCGAACGCCAGCCTGCGACTGAAGTCCTCGCACCCCCGCCGCACGTCCGCGACGACGCCAGCCTGTTCTTCGATTTCGATGGCACCCTGGTCGATCTGGCCCCGACCCCCGATGCGGTGGTCGTCGATGCCGGCCTGCTCGACCAGCTCGACCGGCTCGCCCTGCGCTTCCCGGCGCGCGTCGCGATCATCAGCGGGCGGTCGATCGCGCAGCTCGACGCGATGCTTGGCCAGCATGCGCGTCGGTTCGCGGTCGCGGGCAGTCACGGCGCGGAACGACGTACGCCCGAGGACGGCCATGTCGCCGCCGAGCGCCCCGCCTCGCTCGAAACCGCTGCCGAGGCGCTGCGCGCCTATGCCGAGGCGAACGCGCTGGTCTATGAGGCCAAGTCGCTCGGCGCCGGGCTGCATTACCGGATGGCGCCGGCGTTCGAGGCGGATGCGGTAAGCCTTGCCGAGGATCTTGCCCGCACGCACGGCCTGACGCTCCAGCGCGGCAAGATGATGGTCGAGCTGCGCACTCCCGGCGACAAGGGCGCAGCGCTGCGCGACCTGATCGCTGCACCCGCGCTGGTCGGCAGCCGCCCGTTCTTCTTCGGCGACGACGTCACCGACGAGGATGGTTTCGTCGCCGCGCATGCGCTGGGCGGTGCCGGGATCCTGATCGGCCCCGAACGCCCTACCGCCGCCACCTACCGCCTCGACGATGTCGCGGCCCTTCGCGGCTGGATTGCCGCCATATTGGAATCATGATGACCGCTACCCCGCTCGCCCCCCGCCCATTCGACAGCAACCCGACGCCGGACATGAACCTGTGGCCGATCGGCAATTGCCAGGTGTCCGCGCTGATCGACAGGACCGGCACGTTCGTCTGGGGTTGCGTGCCCCGCGTCGACGGCGACCCTGCCTTTTGCGCGCTGCTCGGTGGTGACGCCCCCGAGACGGGCCTGTGGGCGATCGAGCTCGAGGGCAGCGCGAAGACGACGCAGGCCTATATCCGCAACACCCCGATCCTCGTCACCCGGCACGAGGACGAGGCGGGTAACGCGGTCGAGGTCACCGATTTCTGCCCGCGCTTCGTGCGCGAGGGGCGGACCTATCGCCCGACCAGCTTCGTGCGGATGGTGAAGCCCGTCGCGGGCAGCCCGCGGATCCGCATCCGCCTGCGCGTCGCAACCAACTGGGGCCAGCCGACCACGCATACGCAGGGGTCGAACCATATCCGGTTCCTGATGGACGACCAGACGCTGCGGCTGACCACCGACGCGCCGGTCGGGCATATCGTCGGCGAGCGCTGGTTCCGGCTCGAACGGCCGATGCACCTGTTCCTGGGGCCCGACGAGAGCTTTGCCGGCGTGCTGCACGAGGCGGCCGAGGCGATGCTGACGCGGACCAAGGACGAATGGCGCCACTGGGTACGTGGGCTCGCGACCCCGGTCGAATGGCAGGACGTCGTCATCCGCGCGGCGATCACGCTGAAGCTGTGCCAGCACGAGGAGACCGGCGCGATCGTCGCCGCGCTCACCACCTCGATCCCCGAACATGCGGGGTCGGAGCGCAACTGGGATTACCGCTATTGCTGGATCCGCGACGCCTATTACACGGTGCAGGCGCTCAACCGGCTCGGTGCGCTCGACGTGCTCGAAGGGTATCTCGAATATCTGCGCAACATCGTCGATGCGTCGAAGGGCGGGCATGTCCAGCCGCTCTACGGCGTCGGCGGCGAGGCGACGCTGGTCGAACGCGTCGCGCCTGCGCTGCCGGGCTATCGCGGCATGGGTCCAGTCCGCGTCGGCAACCAGGCCTATGAGCAGATCCAGCACGATGCGTACGGCCAGATCATCCTGTCCGACGTCCAGGCGTTCTTCGACCAGCGGCTGTTCCGCATGTCGAGCAACGAGGATTTCAAGAGCCTCGAGCTCGTCGGCGACCGTGCCTGGGAGACCTATGACAAGCCCGATGCGGGGCTGTGGGAGCTGCGCACCAAGGCGCATGTCCACACCTATTCCGCGGCGATGTGCTGGGCGGCGTGCGACCGGCTCGCCAATGCGGCGGGGGTGCTCGGGCTCGAGGATCGCCGGACCTTCTGGAACGCGCGCGCGGACACGATCCGCAAGACGATCGAGACCTCGGCGTGGCGCGAGGAGACTCAGCGCATCTCCGCGACGTTCGGCGGCGACGATCTCGACGCGAGCCTGATCCAGCTGCTCGACCTGCGCTTCTTCGCGCCCGACGATCCGCGCTTCCAGTCGACGCTGAAGGCGGTCGAGGAGGGTCTGCGGCGCGGCAGCCACATGCTGCGCTATGCGACCGAGGATGATTTCGGCCTGCCGCACACCGCGTTCAACGTCTGCACCTTCTGGCTGATCGAGGCGCTGCACGCGACCGGCCGCACAGCCGATGCGTGCGCGCTGTTTGCCGAGATGGTCGCGCGGCGCACGCCCGCGGGGCTGCTGTCCGAGGATATCGACCCCAATACCGGCGAGCTGTGGGGCAATTATCCGCAAACCTATTCACTGGTGGGGCTGATCAACTGCGCCGTCCTCCTCAGCAAACCCTGGAGCGCCGTACGATGAGTCGCCTGGTCGTCATTTCGAATCGCGTGCAATCGGTCGATGCGCCGTCGGGCAACCAGGGCGGCCTCGCGGTCGCGCTGCTCGCCGCCTTGCGCGAAAAGGGCGGGGTCTGGTTCGGCTGGTCGGGCGCGACCACCGAGACCTTTACCGGCCATATCAACTTCCAGCAGGGCAAGGGCGTCACCACCGCGACGATCGACCTGGAGGAACAGGATTTCGACGAATATTATAACGGCTATGCGAACCGCACGCTGTGGCCGCTGTTCCATTACCGGATCGACCTGACCGAGTTCGAACGCGATTTCTCCAGCGGCTATGCGCGGGTGAACAAGCGCTTTGCCGAGACGGTGTTGCCGCTGATCGAGCCCGACGATCTCGTCTGGGTGCATGATTATCATCACGTGCCGCTGGGGCGCGAGCTGCGCAAGCTGGGGGTCGAGAACAAGATCGGCTTCTTCCTCCACATCCCCTGGCCGCCCATGGCCATGCTGCTGTCGCTGCCGAGCCACCGCGCGCTCGTCGAATCGATGTTCGCGTACGATGTGGTCGGGTTCCAGACGCAGGACTGGCTCGACAGCTTTTTGCATTACGTCACCAGCCAGCTCGACGGCGTGGTCGGCGAGGATGGCTGGGTGACGGTCGGCGACCGGACGATCAAGGCGATCACGACGCCGATCGGGATCGAGACCGCGGATTTCGAGAAGTCCGCGAGCAGCGACACCGCGCGCCATGCGAAGGAGCGGATGTACATGTCGGCGACCGGGCGCAGCCTGATCGTCGGGGTCGACCGGCTCGATTATTCGAAGGGGCTGGCCGAACGCTTCTCGGGCTATGAGCGGTTCCTGGCGTCGCACCCGGATCACCGCGGGCTGGTCTACATGCTCCAGATCGCGCCGCCCTCCCGCGAGAAGGTCGACACCTATCAGGAGATCCGCGCGAACCTCGATTCGATGTCGGGGCGGATCAACGGCGAATTCTCGGACATCGACTGGACGCCGATCCGCTACGTCAACCAGGGCTTTCCGCGCGACGTGCTGGCGGGGATCTACCGCGCGGCGCGGGTCGGGCTGGTGACGCCGCTTCGCGACGGGATGAATCTGGTCGCGAAGGAATATGTCGCGGCGCAGGATCCCGAGGATCCCGGCGTGCTGATCCTGTCGCAGTTCGCAGGCGCGGCGGCGCAGCTGTCGGATGCGGTGCTGGTCAATCCGTACAGCCCGGAGGAAATGTCCGACGCGATCGCCCGCGCGCTGAAGATGCCGCTGGCGGAGCGCAAGGCGCGCTGGGAGAAGCTGATCGACAATGTCCGCAAGGAGGACGTGATGTGGTGGTGCGAACTGTTCATCACCGCGCTTGAAGATGCGCCGGAGCATGTCGAGGCGTAACGACACTTAGCCCTGTCTAACCTCGGCAACTAGCCCCCGTCCCGTCATCCCCGCGCAGGCGGGGATCCAGACTGGCTACCCCTGCGAGTTCACACCATGGCCAGCCAATATGGATCCCCGCCTCCGCGGGGATGACGGCTTGGGTTGGGATGGCGCCGAGCGGTGACGTGTTCTCCCCAAGACCCGTCATCTCGATGACCTTCAGGACCGAGAGCCATACAGTGCAGCGCCCGTGACCCTGGGCCCTGACTTTCGTCAGGGTGACGGGTGCCCACGCCGCGCCCGCGTTACGACGCGGTGCCGCGGACCGGGTCGGGGGCCATCAGCAGGCGCCCGCGGGGCATCGCCTCGGGCATTTCCGCCGTGATATACGCCAGCATCGCCTCGCGGACGTCGCAGCGCAGGTCGAACGCGACGGAGGCGTTCTTGGCGGTCATCAGCGCGCGGAGTTCGACCGCGTCCGCCTTCATGTCCGTGACCTGCAGGTTGAAGAACCGGCCGTCCCAGCGCGGATTGGCCTTCACCACCTCGGCGAGCTTTTCGCGCAGCCGCGGCACGTCGGTCGACGGATCGACATACCAGAAGACCGAGCCCATCAGCTGGCTGGTCTCGCGCGTCCAGTTCTGGAAGCTCTGCTCGAGGAACTTCGACACCGGCACGACGAGGCGGCGCTCGTCCCAGATCTTGATGACGACGAAGGTCAGGTTGATCTGTTCGACGCGGCCCCATTCGCCGTCGACGATCAGCACGTCGTCGAGCCGGATCGGTTCGGTGAACGCCATCTGCACGCCGGCGATCAGGTTCTTGAGCGCGGGCTGGGCGGCGGCACCGACGACGAGGCCGGCGATACCCGCCGAGGCCATCAGCGTGACGCCGATCGAACGGATGCCGGGGACGCTGAGCAGCATCAGGCAGACGCTGATGAAGATGATGAAGAAGGTGCCGATCCGGCCGAGGATCGCCGCGCGCGTCCGCTTGCGCCGCGCGCGCAGATTGTCCTCGACGGTGATGTCCGAGCGGATCTCGATCACGTCCTGGAACGCGCGCAGGGCCGCGACCGCGAGCCAGCCGAGCAAAGCGGGAACGAGGAAGCCGAGCAGCTGCTTCCACAATTCCTCGATATCGTCGTCCATCGGCAGGATCCGCGCGACGAACGCGACGCTGACCGCGACGAACACCGCGCGCAACGGCCGGCGGACGCGCGCGAGGACGAGGCCGTCGGTCTTGGCGGTCGACCGCCGCTGCGCATGGCCGGCGATCCGCATCGTCAGCCAGTGCGCGACCAGCGCGAAGAGCACCGCCGCGGAGACCACGGCGACGCTTTCCAGCCAGACCCATTCGGGCGGTATGTGGAGCGATCTGAATATGCGCATGACAGCGCAACGGTGCGGGTGCGGGGATGTTCCGCTGCGGTGCAGCATGGGGGGGGGACATCCACCACGATGGCGACCACCCCGGCGGAGGCCGGGGCCCAGTTGGAGAGGTCGCAGTAATGGAGGGCGGCCCGCTGTTACCGCCGTCCCCCAACTGGGCCCCGGCCTTCGCCGGGGTGGTGTTTTTCCTGGGAAAATCGCTCGCCGCGACCCGTCTTCCCGGATGACGTGCCCCCGTGATCATGCCACAAGACAGCGACCATGATCGCTCGGAGAATCAGACGCTTCCTGAGCGAGGAAGACTGGACGTTCGCCCCGCACGAACTGCCCGTCCTCCCCGGCTCACCGGGCTCGCCCGCGCATCCGCGGCATCGCCAGATCGCCTATGCGCTGATCGGCATCCTGCTCGGACTGACGGTCGGCTTTGGCAATGCGCTTATCAGTGCGAACACCTACACGTTGCAGGGTGCGCTCGGGCTCGATCCGGCAGAGATCGCGTGGCTGCCGACGGTCTATGTGATGACCAACGTCAGCATCAACCTGCTGATGATCAAGTTCCGCGCGCAGTTCGGGCTTAGGCCCTTCGCGCTGATCTTCCTCACGCTCTACGTGCTGGTGACGCTCGCGCATCTGTTCGTGCACGGGTTCGCCACCGCGATCGCGGTGCGGGCGATCAGCGGGATGGCGGGGGCCGCGCTCAGCAGCCTGTGCCTCTATTATGTGATGCAGTCGCTGCCCGCGAAATGGCGGCTGAAGGCGGTCGTGCTCGGCATCGGCATCCCGCAATGCGCGACGCCGCTCGCGCGGCTGTTCTCGCCCGATCTGCTCGCCATGTCGCAGTGGCGGACCCTGTATTTGTTCGAGCTGGGTCTCGCGCTCCTGTCGCTCGCCGCGGTCGCGGCGCTGCGGCTGCCGCCGACGACGCGGAGCAAGGCGTTCGAGCCGCTCGACTTCCTCACCTTCGTGCTGTTCGCGGGGTCGACCGCGCTGTTCGCCGCGGTGCTCGGGCTCGGGCGGATCCTGTGGTGGACCAATGCGCCGTGGATCGGCTGGGCGCTGATCGTCGCGATCCCGATGTTCGCCGCCGCGATCGTCGTCGAGCATCACCGCGTCAATCCGCTGCTCAACACCCGCTGGCTCGGCAGCGCGGATATCTTGCGCTTCACGGTCGTCATCGTGATGGCGCGGATCGTGCTGTCCGAACAGACCTATGCCGCGGTCGGCCTGCTGACCGTGCTGGGGCAGAACAACGACCAGCTCATCCCCTTCTTCCTGATCATCTTCGTCGCCTCGGTCGCGGGCGTGATCGCGAGCGCGGTGACGCTCGACGTCGAGCGGCTCGGCCATCCGATCATGCTCGCGATCGGGCTGGTCGCGGTGGCGGCGTGGTTCGACTCCTATGCGACCAGCCTGACGCGCGCGCCGCAGATGTACGTGACGCAGGCGATCATCGGCTTCTCCGCGACCTTCTTCCTCGGCCCCGCGTTGCTGTTCGGGATGACGCGGGCGCTGAAGGAGGGTGCGGGCCACATCATCAGCTTCATCGCGCTGTTCGGGATCATCAACTCGCTCGGCGGGCTCGGCGGGACCGCATTGCTCGGCAGCTATCAGGTGGTCCGCGAGAAGGCGAACAGCGCGGCGCTGGTCCAGCAGATCTCGCCGACCGACCCGATCGTCGCGCAGCGCATCGCCGCGGGCGGCGCCGCGGTCGGCCGGGTGATCGTCGACCCGACGCTGCGCAGCGCGGAAGGCGCGGCGATTCTGTCGCAGACCACGACGCGCGAAGCAAACGTGCTTGCCTATGCCGACGTCTTCCGCTTGGTCGCGATTCTCGCCGGAGGGACGTTCGGGTATCTCGTCTTCCTGATGGTGCGACGCCAACGACGCGAACGCCGTGCGCGACTTGAGAGGACGACATGACCGACGCCCGCAGCCCGGTGGCAGAAGGACCCGCGACGGAGGAGAAACAGGCGGAGACGGCCGCCGCCCCTACGGCCGCGCCTGCGCCTGCCCCCGCCGCGACGCCCGCCACCCCGGTCGGCTCGGGCTGGCGACCGCAGCCGCCGAGCCCGCGCGTCATCGGCGTCATCGTCCTGCTCGTGATCGCGGGCGTCTGCGCGGTGCTCGCGGCGTGGCGGCTGCCGCCGTTCGCGACGAGCTACCAGTCGACCGACAATGCCTATGTCCGCGGCCGCACCACGGTGATCAGCCCGCAGGTCAGCGGCTATGTGACTGAGGTGCTCGTCCGCGACTTCGCCGATGTGAAGGCGGGCGATCCGCTGGTGAAGATCGACGACCGCATCTATCGCCAGCGGATCGACCAGGCGCAGGCACAGGTCGACGCGCAGGCGGCGACGCTGTCGAACAGCCTGCAGACCGCGCGCAGCCGTCAGGCGAGCCTTGCCGCGCAGGACGCCGCGGTCGCCAATGCCGCGGCGCAGCTGATGCGCGCACAGGCGGACATGGCGCGCGTCAACGACCTCGTCACCGACGGCTCGGTCAGTCTGCGCGAACGCGACCAGACGCTCGCCGCGCTCCGCCAGGCGGAGGCGCAGGTCCAGCAGGCCAAGGCCGCGCGCGAGATTGCCCGGCAGGACATCCGCACCGTCGAGGTCGGACGCGGCGGCCAGGAGGCGGGGGTCTCGGGCGCGGAGGCGGCGCGCCAGCTCGCGCGGATCGACCTTGCCAACACGGTGATCCGCGCGCCCGAGACAGGGCGGCTGAGCGAGGTCGGCGTCCGGCTCGGCCAATATGTGACCGCGGGGTCGCAGCTGATGTTCCTTGTGCCGCCCGAAACCTGGGTGATCGCGAACTTCAAGGAGGCGCAGACCGCGCGGATGGCGGTCGGCCAGCCCGCGTCGTTCACCGTCGACGGGCTCGCGAACGAACGGCTGACCGGGCGCGTCGAGCGGATCTCGCCCGCGGCCGGCTCGGAATTCGCGGTGCTGAAGGCGGACAATGCGACAGGCAACTTCACCAAGGTGCCGCAGCGGATCGCGGTGCGCATCCGCGTCGATCCGGGCCAGCCGCTGAGCGCGCGGTTGCGGCCGGGGATGTCGGTGCAGGCGCGGGTCGATACCGCCGGCGGGCCGGGGCCGCGGTGATGCCGCGACCCTCCTACGGCGCCTGTTCTCCCGCGAAGGCGGGAGCCCAGACTGGGTCCCCGCCTTCGCGGGGAAACATTTTTGGGGAGGCGGCTGCGCCGACCCACGCCGCCGCCCCAACCAAAACAGCTACCGCTGCGAGTACTTCCTCCCCGGCGGAGGCCGGGGCCCAGTTGGGGGACGGCGATAACGGAGCGCTGTCCGCCGTTACTGTGGCCTTCCCAACTGGGCCCCGGCCTTCGCCGTGGTGGTCGCGTGTGTGGCGGGGCGTGCGGACGTGGCGGAGGATAGAGGCATGGCAGATCGCCACCACCCTCCCCCTCGCGCTGCTCGCCACCGCGTGTATCGGCCCCCGCCCCGAGGCGCCTGCCGCGACCGCGGTTGCCCCACCCCCCGCGTGGCGGACCGCGCTGGGGCCGGGTACGCCGATCCGGGCGGACTGGTGGAGCGCGTTCGGGGATCCGGTGCTGACGCAGCTGGTCGGGCGGGCGCTCGCCAACAGCCCCGATCTCGGCGCCGCCGCGGCGCGGATCGACGAGGCGCGCGCCGCCGCGCGGCTGGCACGGGCGCAGCAGACGCCGCTGGTCAACGGATCCGCGCCCGGCACCACCGGGCAGACGGTCGGCGCGCTCGGCACGCCGATTGATGCGATCGGCGCGCAGCCCGCGGTCAGCATCAGCTATGATCTCGACCTGTTCGGCCGGCTGCGCCAGGCGAGCCGCGCGGCACAGGCGCAGTTGCTCGCGAGCGAAGCGTCGCGCGACACTGTCCACCTCGCGATCGCGAGCAGCGTCGCGACCGGCTACATCACGTTGCGTGCGCTCGACCAGCGGCTCGCGGTCGCGCGCCAGACGCTCGACGCGCGCGCCGAGGGGCTGCGCATCGCCCGCCGCCGCGCCGAGACCGGCTACACCTCGAACCTCGAGCTGCGGCAGGCCGAGGCGGAATATCACGCCACCGAACAGCTCGTCCCCGCCGCCGAACTGTCGATCAGCCGCCAGGAAAACGCGCTGAGCCTGCTGCTCGGCGATGTCCCCGGGCCGATCCCGCGCGGCCTGCCGCTCGACCGGCTCGCCGCGCCCGCAATCCCCGACGGGCTGCCCGCCGACCTGCTCCGCCGCCGGCCAGACCTGTATCAGGCGGAGCAGACGCTGGTCGCAACCGACCGCTCGCTTGACAGCGCGCGCGCGGCGATGCTGCCCAATCTCGCGCTTACCGGATCGGCGGGCGTCGTGCTGTCGAGTGCGCTCGCCGACCCGATCGCGGTGTTCTCGATCGGCGCGAGCGTGCTCAGCCCGATCTTCGACGGCGGGCGGCTGGGGGCGCAGGCGGATGCCGCGACCGCACGCCGCGACCAGGCGGCGTTCGCCTATCGCCGGACCGCGCTCCAGGCGTTCCGCGAGGTCGACGACAGCCTTGCGGGCGTCCGCCGCTCGGGCGAACAGGCCAATGCGTTCGCGGCACAGCGCGATGCGCTCGCGGGCGCGCTGCGCAACGCGTCGAACCGCTACCGCGCGGGCTATTCGGCCTATATCGACCAGCTCGATGCGCAGCGCGGGCTGCTGACCGCGGAGCTGTCGCTGGTCCAGGCACGCGCGGACCGGCTGACGGCCTATGTGACGCTCTACCAGGCGATGGGCGGCGGCTGGTCGCGCGACGATGCGGCGATCGTGCAGCGCTGAGGAGGGTTACGCAGGGCGCCGCCTGCGGCCCTGCCCCCGCATCCTCACGCGAAGACCTGCATTTTCCTGCCACAGTTGATGCATAAGCGGGTCCCATGAAGGCCATCATCCTTGCTGCGGGCCACGGATCGCGGCTCCTGCCGCTGACGCTCAGCACGCCGAAATGCCTGGTGCAGGTCGGCGGGCGGGCGATCCTCGATTCGCAGCTCGACGCGGTCGCGGCGGCGGGGTTCGATGGTGCGGTGATCGTCGGCGGCTACCGTATCGACCAGATCGCCGCGCATCTGGCCGGGCGGCGCGGCGATCCGCCGACGACGCTGGTCTTCAACCCCTTCTGGTCGGTCGCCAACAGCATCGGCAGCGTCTGGGCGGCGCGCGCGCATCTGGGCGCCGCGTTCGCGCTGATGAACGGCGACACGCTGTTCGACGCCGCGATCCTGCAGGCGGCGCGCGCCGAGCCCGCACCTGGCGTGACCCTGGTGGTCGAGCCGCTCCACGAACCCGGCCTCGACGACATGCTGGTCGAGGCGGAGGGCGAGCGGGTGATCGCGGTCGGCAAGCATCTGGTCGGGCATCAGGCGACCGACCGGTCGCTCGGGCTGATCCTGTCGGGCGGCGGCACCGCCTATGCCGACGCGCTGCGCGCAGTGATCGGCGAGGACGAGGGGATCCATGCCTATCACCACGCGGTCGTCCGCCGCGTCGCCGAAGGCGCCGGCGTCCGCGCACTGCGGATCCCCGCCGGCGCGCGCTGGCAGGAGATCGACCGGCCCGAAGACATCGCGCATTGGCAGGCGTCATGACCCGCAAGGTCGCGTTCCTGTTCCTCGGCGAGACGCTGCTGATCCCGCATCTCTATCCAATCGTCGAGGCGCTCGCCGCCGCCGAGCCGACGCTGCCGATCGAGCTGTGGGTCAGCACCTCGGTCCACGAGACGCTGCTTGCACGCTGGAGCACGGGGCTTGGGCAGGTCACGATCCGGCGCGCACCGGGGTTTCGCGCGCTGCCCGACCATGCCGAGGGCGACAATCCGCCGCTGCCGCCCAAGCTGCCCACGCTGTTCCGCCTCCTGCCGCATCTGCTGCGCACGCCGGTGGTGGTGTGCGCCGAACAGACGAGCCTGTGGCTGCCCGCGACGCTGCCGCTGCGGACGCGGTTCATCGATACGTTCCACGGTGCGGGGTCGATGATGGCGCGCGGGCACTGGCGGCGGCGCGCGGGCTGGCGCACGCTGGTTGCGGCCGAGCGCGACCGGCAGGCGCTGATCGACGGCGGCGACGCGCCCGAGCGGATCGTCACCACCGGCTATGTGAAGGCCGCATTCCGCCAGCGCACCCCCGCCGCGCGGCTGTTCGCCGATCCGCGGCCGGTGATCCTCTACACCCCGCACTGGCAGGCGCACCGTTCGTCCTGGTGGCGCTGGGGGCCCGAGGTGGTCGAGCGGATCCTCGCCGACGGGCGCTACAATCTGATCTTCGCGCCGCACCAGCGGCTGGTCGAGCGCGCGCCCGAGCTGCGCGGCTTCGTCGCCGGACTCGCCGGCCGCGCGGGCGTGCATGCCGATCTCGACAGCTTCGCGATGGTCGATGGCAGCTACACCGCCGCCGCCGACCTGTATCTCGGCGACACGTCGAGCCAGGTGGTCGAATATATGATGCGCCCGCGGCCGTGCGTGTTCCTGAACGCGCTGGGGGCCGACTGGGTGGACGATCCCTCTTATGCGATGTGGGGCGCGGGCGCGGTGGTCGACGGCCTCGACGCGCTGATCCCGGCGATCGACGCCGCACCGACGCTGCATCCCGGATATCGGGATTTCCAGACGCGGTTCGTCGAGACCGCACTGGGCGACGTGTCGGGCGGCGCGCCCGCGCGCGCGGCGCAGGCGGTGCTCGCCGCGCTGCGCTGAACCAGCCCGGGCTCGCAATCCGCGCGCAATCGGCTATCGGGCAGCGGATGCAAGACATGCCAGCACTCGTGCCCCTGGGCGACAATCCGACCCTGCTCTGGGGGATGCGCAACGACGAGCGGCTGCGTCGGATCGGCGTGGCGCAGGGCTTTGCCGGCAGCGACGCGGCGGACGGCCCGGCGATCCTCGCCAACATGGCGTTCGCGTTCGACCCCGTCTGGACCGCGCATCTGAAGACGCGCCCCGGCACCGTGATGACGCGCGCGGGCGTTCCCGTGCTGGCGCATGTCCGGACCGCGGAGGAGCGCGCGCGGGTCGCCGCGGCGATGCACGCGGACGCAACCCTCGACGCCGCCAGCGGGCTGACGCTCATCGCCGCCGAGTCGGACGAGGGGATCCTCAACGAGGCGCTGCGCAAACGCGAAAAGCCGTTTGCCGAACGGCTCGTCCCCGCCGCGGTCCCCGCGATCGAGCGGGCGAGCTATGTCGGGGCGTACAAGGGCGTCACCGACCTGCTGACCAAATATCTCTGGCCCGAATGGGCGCTGGCGATCACCCGGGTCTGCGCGCGCGCGGGGATCACGCCGAACCAGGTCACCGCGATGGGATCGGTGCTGTGCATCGTCGCGACGATCGCCTTCTGGTATGGCTGGTTCTGGACCGGGCTTGCCACCGGGCTCGTCTTCATGGTGCTCGACACCGTCGACGGAAAGCTCGCGCGCTGCACGATCACCGCGTCGAAGCTCGGCAATGCATGGGATCACGGCGTCGACCTGGTCCATCCGCCCTTCTGGTGGTGGGCCTGGGCGGCGGGCTGCGCGCCCTATGGCCGGCCACTCGACGATGCGACCTTCTGGGCGGTGATCGGCACGATGCTGTTCGGCTATGTCGCGCAGCGGCTGATCGAGGGGGCGTTCATCGTCCGGTTCGGGATGCACATCCATGTCTGGGAACGCTTCGACAGCTGGTTCCGGCTGATCACCGCGCGGCGCAACCCGAACATGGTGATCCTGTTCGCGGGGCTGGTCGTGACGCGGCCCGACTGGGGGATCATCGGCGTGGCGGCGTGGACCGCGATCTCGCTGGTCGTCCATCTCGTCCGGCTGTTCCAGGCGATGGCGCGGCGCGCGAAGAGCGACGCGATCACCAGCTGGCTCGCCTGAGCGCGTCGCACGCCCCGACCCGCCAGCCGCGACTTGCCGCACCGCACCGCGCGCTTTAGGGGCCGCAGGGCGCATGACCCAGGCCCCCGCCCCTTCCCCCACGACCAAGGATTTCGGTGGCGT
The DNA here is from genome assembly GCF_014842355.1 of Sphingomonas sp. CFBP 13706. NCBI lineage: Bacteria > Pseudomonadati > Pseudomonadota > Alphaproteobacteria > Sphingomonadales > Sphingomonadaceae > Sphingomonas > Sphingomonas sp. CFBP 13706. The sequence continues at coordinate 194,012 of NZ_JACYVM010000007.1, read as the reverse complement.
GCTGCGTTCGGCGGCGCGCAACCTGGGCTGGCTGCTCGCGAGCCGCAGCGTGCTGGCGATCCTGTCGCTCTTCTATCTCGGCTTTGCGACGCGGACATTGGGGGTCGTCGATTTCGGCCGGTTCGCGCTGATCACCGGCGCGGTCCAGGCGCTGACGACGTTCGTCGGGTTCCAGACGTGGCAGATCATCGTCCAGTACGGCGTCCAGCCGCTCCACGATGGTGACAGCCCGCGGCTCGCGCGGCTGTTCCGGCTGGCGGCGCGGCTCGATCTGTCGAGCGCGATCCTCGGCGCGCTGCTGACGATCGGCATCCTGCAGATCTGGGCGAACGCGTTCGGCATCCCGCGCGACCTGATGCACTACACGCTGGTCTTCGCGGTGATCCAGCTGCTGACGATCCGCTCGACCCCGCTCGGCATCCTGCGGCTGCGCGACAAATTCTCGCTCTCCGCACTCGCCGACAGCATGACGCCGGTGATCCGCTTCGTCGGCGCGGGCGCGGCGATGCTGTTCGACCCGACGATCCGCGGCTTCATGATCGCCTGGGCCGCAGCCGAGCTGGTCACCGCGGCGACCTACTGGATCATGGTCTGGCGCAGCGGCGACTTCGCACTGCTGCTGGGCGGGCGCAGCGGCTGGCGCGCGCTGGTCGCGGAGAATCCCGGCGTGGTGAAGTTCGCGCTGAGCACCAACGCCAGCGCGACGCTCGGCCTGTCGAGCAAGCAGATCCCGCTGCTGCTCGTCGGTGCGTCGATCGGCCCGGCCGCGGCGGGCGCGTTCCGGCTGGCGGCGCAGGTCGCGCAGGCGCTCGCCAAATTGTCGCAGCTCCTGTCGCGCGCCGCCTTCCCCGAGATCGTCCGCGCGGTGCGGACCGCGGCGCCCGAGCGGCTGCGCGACATCCTGGTGCGGACGATGCTGGCGAGCAGCGCAGCGGCGCTCGCGATCCTCGCGGTCGTCGCGCTGATCGGCGAACCGATGCTGAAACTGGTCGGCGGCAAGTCGTTCGGCAGCGCCTATCCGGTGCTGTTGTGGCTCGCGGCGGCGGGGTGTTTCGACCTCGCGACCGTCAGCCTCGACACCGTGCTGACCGCGGTCAACCGTGCGGGAACGGTGTTCGCGATCCGCGTCGTGGGCGTCGTCCTGCTGTTCATCGGCGCGTTCGCCTTGATGCCGCTCTATGGTTCGTCCGGGGTGGCGATGGGCGTCGCGATCGGCTCGGTCGCGGTCGCGATCCTGCTCGGCTTTGCTGCGGCGAATCTGACGCGCAGCCGTCCCTGAGGGCGGCACGCCCCGCCGCGGTCGATAAAGCGCGGGTTCACAGAGCCGACGTCATTGGCCTCCAAATTGCCGTTATGCGATTGCAAGGGTCCCCCATGACGAATCTGCCTCTCCTGCTCGCGCTCGCCGCGGGTGCAACGCTCGCCTCGACGTCCGCGGCTGCCGCGGAGACGTGCGTCGGCACGCCCGGGAACGGCGCGGCCAAGCTCGTGCTCGAGGCGACCACGCTGCACAATGCGGTCGGCGAGGTCGCGTTCACCGTCTATCCCGACGACAAGGGCCGGTTCCTGTCCAAGGGCGGCAAGCTGGCGCGCGCGCGCGTGTCCGCCGCGCAGCCGCATGCCTGTTTCTGGCTGAAGCCCGGTTATTACGCGATCGCGCAATATCATGACGAGAACAGCGACCATGATTTCAACCGCACGCTGTTCCTGCCCAAGGAGGGGTTTGGATTTTCGAACGACGCCCCCACATCGGTCGGCCTGCCCTCCTTCGCGTCGGCGCGGGTGGCGCTGCCGGCCGGGGGGACGGTCGTGCGGATGAAGATGCGGTATCGGCGCTAGCGTCGATCAAGGGCAGACGTGCCATAAAAATGTAGCGATACTAGCCTGCGACAGGTAGCCAAGAGTGTGAGCGACGCCGTTTCCAATTTCCAGGCCTTTGATGGCGTGCCGTTTCCAGCGGCCAGACGCGGCGCGGCACCGGACGTGACCGCGCGCAGTGCCGCGTCGCAGATCCGCACCGGGATCATCTGCAACCCCAAGAGCCACCGCAACCGCAGCAGCGTCGAGGCGACGCGGCCGTTCGTGTCGGGAACGGTGCTGGCGGTCACGCCGCGGACCCAGGCCGAACTGGCCGAGGTGCTGACCGATTTCGCGCAGCACGGGATCGAGCTGCTGGTGATCGACGGCGGCGACGGCACGATCCGCGACGTGCTGACCGCGGCGGCGACGGTGTGGACCGGCGCGATGCCGCGCGTCGCGATCGTCCCGTCGGGCAAGACCAACGCGCTCGCGCTCGATCTGGGCATTCCCGATCACTGGACGCTCGACCAGGCGCTCGCCGCGGCGCGCGACGGCGCGAGCATCGTCCGTCGCCCGGTCGAGGTCGAACGCGCCGGCACCGGCCAGAAACTCCGCGGCTTCCTGTTCGGCGCGGGCGCGTTCGTCGAGGCGACCGGGCTGGCGCAGCGCGCGCACCGCGCGGGCGCGTTCAAGGGGTTCGCGGTCGGCGTCGCGCTGAGCTGGGCGATCGTCCAGACCTTGTTCGGTCGCGCATCGGGCATGTGGCGCGCGGGCAACCGGATGCACGTCCGCTACGATGCCGCCGCCGATGCCGGCCGGGTCGCGGACACCGACACGCATCGCTACATCCTGCTCGCCTCGACGCTGACGCGGATGCCGCTGGGCGTCCAGCCGTTCGGGGCGGCGCGCGACGGGCTGAAGACGCTGCTGGTCGATGCGCCGCCGCGCTGGCCCGCCGCCGCCGCACCGCTGATCGTCGCGGGGTCGCCGGCCAAATGGCTCGACCGGGCGGGCTATCACCGGATTGATACGCCCGCGCTCGACGTGACGATGGAGGCGGGCTTCATCCTCGACGGCGAAGTCTATCCGGGCGGCGCGCTGACGATCCGCCAGGCGGCGCCGATCAGCTTCGTCGTTCCGTGAGCGCGACGCTCGGCGCGCTGGTGCGCGACCAGCTCGCCACGCCGGTGATCCCCGCGGTGCGGCACGTCGCCGAGGCGCTCGCGGCGACGCCCGGCGCGGTCGGCATCCTGTTCTACGGCTCGAACCTGCGGACCGGCGCGACCGAGGGGGTGCTCGACTTCTACGTGCTGACCGCGGGTGCGCCCGAACGCGGCATCTGGCCGACCGTCAGCTACCGCGAGTTCGACGAGGCCGGCGAGACGCTGCGCGCGAAGATCGCGACGATGCGGCTGTCGACCTTCGCCAAGGCGGCGGACGCGGGGACGCTCGACACGACGATCTGGACGCGGTTCGTCCAGCCCTGTGCGCTGGTCTGGTCGCGCGACGAGGCGACGACCGCGCGGATCGCCGAGGCGATCGCTGCCGCCGCACGCTCCGCCGCGCGGTTCGCCGCCGCGCTCGGCCCCGAGACGGGCACCTCGCGCGACTATTGGCGGGCGCTGTTCCGCCAGACCTATGCCGCCGAATTCCGCGTCGAAAAGGGCGGGCGCGAGGATCAGATCATCGGCTTCGACCCCGACCGCTATGACCGGCTGCTCCCGCTCGCCTGGGCGGCGGACGGGATCGCCGTGACGACCGAGGGCGCGGCGCTGCGCCCTGCCCTGCCGGCCGCACGCCGCGCCGCGGTGCTGCGCGCGTGGCGGCTGCGGCGGCGCGCGGGCAAGCCGATCAACATCGCCCGGCTGATGCGCGCCGCCTTCACCTTCGACGGCGCCGCGCGTTACGGCGCGTGGAAGATCGAGCGGCACACCGGGATCGCCGTGCCGCTGTCGCCCTGGGCCGAACGGCATCCGATCCTCGCCGCGCCCGGCGTGCTGTGGCGCGTCTGGCGCGCGCGGCAGGCGGCATGACGGACGCCGTGACCCGTGGCCGCGCGCCGTTCAACGCGCTGATCCTCGCCGGGTCGCGCGGCGGCGTCGATCCGCTCGCGGCCTATGCGGGCGTCGCGCACAAGGCGCTGATCCTGCTGGAGGGGCGGACCTTGCTCGCGCGGGTCGCGGACGCACTGCGCGAGGCCGGCGCGGGCGTGATCGCGGTATCGGTATCGGACGACGCGGTGCGCGATCATGCGGTCGCGCTGGGGCTGCGGGTGCTCGACGCCGCGAGCGGTCCGAGTCTGAGCGTCGGCGACGGGATCGCCACGCTCGGCACCCCGCTGCTCGTCACCACCGCGGATCATGCGCTGCTCCGGCCCGAATGGATCACGCGGTTCCAGGCCGACATTCCTGCCAACGCCGATGTCGCGGTGCTGCTCGCGCGCCGCGACGTGGTCGAGGCGGCGGCGCCGGGGACGCGGCGCACCTATCTCCGCTTCGCCGATGGCGGCTGGTCGGGGTGCAACCTGTTCCGCTTCGCCACCCCCAGGTCGATCGCCGCGATCGATCTGTGGCGGCAGGTCGAGGCGGATCGCAAGCGGCCGTGGCGGATCGTCCGCCGGCTCGGCCCGGGGCTGTTGCTGCGCTATGCGCTGGGCCGGCTGACGCTGGGCGATGCGATCGCGCATCTCGGGCGCAAGGCGGGGCTGGTCGCGGCAGCGGTCGCGACGCCGTACGGGCTGGCCGCGGTCGATGTCGACAAGCCCGCCGATCTCGACCTCGTCCGATCGCTCCCGCCCGTCCCGCGATAACGCTATCGCGCGGATTTGGGGTCTATTCGCGACCCCCCGCTTCGTGCGAAAGCGCGCGCATGATTGCACCGACCTCGCCTCCGTCCGCCCCCCGGGCCCGCATGACCGCGATCGGCATCTATGGCAGCGCCGGCCGGATGGGCCGCGCGATCACCGACGCGATCGAGAGCGCGGGCGCGACGCTCGCGGGCGGCGTCGATGCCGGCGACGACCCCAGCCCGCTCGCGGCAGCCGCCGACGTGCTGGTCGACTTCTCGACCCCCTCGGCAATCGAGGCGCATCTCGCCGCCGCGCGCGCGGCGGGCACCGCGCTCGTCATCGGCACGACCGGCCTGACCCCGCAGCACCAGTCGCTGATCGACGCGGCGGCCGCCGACATCGCGATCCTCCAGACCGGCAACACCTCGCTCGGCGTCACGCTGCTCGGCATCCTGGTGCGCGAGGCGGCGGCGCGGCTCGGCCCCGACTGGGACGTCGAGATCGTCGAGATGCATCACCGCCACAAGGTCGACGCGCCCTCGGGCACAGCACTCCTGCTCGGCGAGGCCGCCGCACGCGGGCGCGATTCGACGCTCGCCGAGCTGCGCGTCGACAGCCGCGCCGGGCTGGTCGGCGCACGCAGCGAGGGGACGATCGGATTCGCGTCGCTGCGCGGCGGATCGGTGATCGGCGACCACAGCGTGATCTTCGCGGGCGAAGGCGAGCGGATCGAGCTCAACCACCGCGGCGACGATCGCAGCATCTTCGCGCGCGGTGCGGTGCGCGCCGCGCTCTGGCTCGCCGACCAGCCCGCCGGCCGCTACCGGATGGGCGACGTGCTGGGGCTTTGAGCCAGTGAAGAAGGCCGACGTCGTCGACTTCTATGCGCGGCTGGCCGAGGCCGATCCGCATCCCGAGACCGAGCTCGAATTCGTCAATCCCTACACGCTCGTCGTCGCGGTCGCGCTGTCCGCGCAGGCGACCGACATCGGCGTCAACAAGGCGACGCGCGCGCTCTTCCGCATCGCCGACACCCCGCAGGCGATGCTCGCGCTCGGGCTCGACGCGCTGAAGGACCACATCAAGACGATCGGCCTGTACAACACCAAGGCCAAGAACGTCATCGCGCTGTCGCAGATGCTCGTCGACGAATATGACGGCGTCGTCCCGAACGACCGCGCCGCGCTCGAACGCCTGCCAGGCGTCGGCCGCAAGACCGCCAATGTCGTGCTCAACGTGGCGTTCGGCGCAGAGACCTTCGCGGTCGACACACACATCTTCCGCGTCGGCAACCGCACCGGCCTCGCGCGCGGCAAGACCCCGCTCGCGGTCGAAATGAAGCTCGACGCGGCCACCCCCCAGCCCTTCCGCCTCCACGCGCATCACTGGCTGATCCTGCACGGCCGCTATGTCTGCAAGGCGCGCACCCCCGAATGCTGGCGCTGCCTCGTCGCGGACCTGTGCGCGTTCAAGCCCAAGACTCCGCCGCCCAAGCTCGCCGCCAAGATCGGCGCGGCCAAGAAAATGGCTGGCGCACCCGACTAGGCTTTGCTACGCGCACGCCTCAGGCACCCGTAGCTCAGCTGGATAGAGCGCTGCCCTCCGAAGGCAGAGGCCACTGGTTCGAATCCAGTCGGGTGCACCAATTCCGTTCCGCTATGTACGCCGACTGCGCTTAGCCGACCGCCTCCACCCGGTACCGCAAATTGACCGCCCCGGCGGCCAGGTGTTCGCATCCGAGCAGTGACAGCGTCACCTTGCCCTTCAGGCCGTCGCCCGCCGCGACGATCCGCTCCGCATCGGTGCCGCCGTCGAGTGCGGGTGCGATGACGAGGTTGAGTTCGTCGACCAGACCGGCGGCGAGGAACGAGCCGTTGATGCCGGCGCCGCCTTCGAGCAGCAATGTTTCGATGCCGAGTTCGCGCCGCAACGTTGTTAGCGCACCGGCGAGGTCGATCTCGTCGCTGTCCGACACGAGGTAGGACACGCCATTGGCGGCGAGCTCGGCGAGATGGGCGTCGCTCACCCCGCGTCCGAGCAGCACGACGACAGGGTCGCCGCCGATGTCGGGCCCGGCGAAGCGGATCTTGCCGGCGCGATCGAGCGTGATCGCGAAGGACGCGGCATCGTGCGCCTGGAACAGCGACGGTCGCGCGGGCGCGTCCGCCGTCGTCGGCGCACGCGGCTCTCCCTTCGCCATCTCCGCCATGGTGACGCGTCCGACGATCCAGCCATCGGCGTCGAGGCGCTCGTGCAGCGACTCATAGGCGCGCGTCCAGGCCTTGGCGGTGCCATCCGGGCTGTCGGTGTAGCGGCTGGGATGCAGGCCACCATCGACCGACGCGGTCATGAGGCAGATGATGCGGGGGCGGTCGGCCATGGTGGGATACTCGCGGATGCAGATCGGGGATGAACGCCGCTCGGCATCCGCGGTTTCCGCGGTATCGGGCCGGATGACCGCGCCGATGGAACGGTCCGCGCCGCGGTTCGTCGAGCAGGGACAAGCACGCCGGCGACCCCGACCCACCGACAAGGATCCGATCATGAGCAACGGTGAAACCTCCCGCCGCAGCATGCTGGGCAGTGCCGCCATCGGCCTTGCCGCCGCGGCCGCGCCGGGCATGGCGCGGGTGCAATCGACCGAGACCTCCGCCACCGGGCCCGCCCCCAGCCTGCGCGACCCGCGCAATGCGTACACCCGCACCCCCTTTCCCGAGCAGCGCCAGGCTTGGCCCGCGCTCGCAAGCAAGATGACCCCCCGCCCCGATCATGGCGAGCAGAGCTATCGCGGCAGCGGCAAGCTGGTCGGTCGCAAGGCGCTGCTCACCGGTGGCGACAGCGGCATCGGGCGCGCCGCCGCGATCGCCTTTGCGCGCGAGGGCGCGGACGTCGCGATCAACTATTATCCCAGCGAGGAGCCGGACGCGCGCGAGGTCGCCGACCTGATCCGGCAGGCGGGTCGCAAGGCGGTGCTGCTGCCCGCCGACATCCGCACGCAAAAGGCCTGCGAGGATACCGTCAAAAAAGCGATCGCGCAGCTCGGCGGTCTCGATATCCTCGTCAACAATGCCGCCTATCAGCAGTCCAAGGCGGACATCATGGAGATCAGCGACGAACAGTTCGTCCGCACCTATGAAACCAACGTGTTCCACGTCTTCCGCTTTTCGAAGGCCGCGATCCCCGCGATGCCGCCGGGTTCGGTGATCATCAACACGATCTCGCAGAACGCCTATGATCCGAATGACGACCTGATCGACTATGCCTCGACCAAGGCGGCGATCCAGAATCTGACGCGCGGCATGGCCAAGCAGCTCGCCAAGAAGGGCATCCGCGTCAACGCCGTGTCGCCCGGCCCGATCTGGACACCGCTTCAGGTCGCGGGCGGGCAGCTGCCGGGCAAGATGCACGAATTCGGCCAGGACACGCCGCTCGGCCGCGCGGGGCAGCCGTCCGAACTCGCGATATTGTTCGTCGCGCTGGCATCCGGCGAGGCGAGCTACTCGACCGGGACCGCGGTCGGCGCGCATGGCGGTGCGGGCTTCCCCTGATCCCGGACCGCGCCCACGTCGCCAAGCGCCACGGACATCGACCGCAGCACGTCCTGCCGCGCTAACCAACTGTAAACACACTGCCGCTAGGGTTCCTTTGATCCTCCGGGACGGATGTCCGTGGACGAGGAAAAGAGGACTGCCGTGGGCATCAGAGCAACCGTCCGCGCAGGGGCACTCGCGATCGCGCTGGCGTCCGCGCTGACCGCTACCGCTACCGCTGCCACCGCGCAGGTCCGCGTAGCGATCGGTGGGCAGATCCAGGATGTCCCGGCGAACACCGTGCGCACCGTCACCACGATCAATGGTCGGACGCGCATCGTCGACACCGCCTGGCGCGGCGGCACGGCGACGCCGGGCATGGCGGTGATCACCACGACCGAGACGACCGACGAGGACGACGAGGGCCATATATTGTCGCGCACCGTCGTCACCTGCATCGAGCCGCAGCGGACGATGGTCGCCGCGGTGAGCTATGCGCCGCCACCCGCCCCCCGCATCGAGATCGACCCCGCCGACCTCGACGAGCCGGTCACCTTCGGACAGCCGCATGTCCTGCGGATCAATCGCGATCCCTGGGGCGGGCATTTCGTCGCGGCGATGATGGTCAACGGCGTCCGCATCCGTGCGATCGTCGACACCGGCGCGGCCTACACCATCCTGTCGGCGGACGATGCGCGCGCGACAGGGGCCGACCGTGCCGTGCAGCGCGAGGAAACCGCGATCGGTATCGGCGGCTATACCCGGCTCGGCGTCGCGCGTGTCGCCTCGGTCGAGATCGGCGGGCAGAGTCTGGGCCGGATGGCGATGCGCATCGGCCAGCGCGGCATGCCCTATACGCTGCTCGGCCAGCCCGAGATCGCGCGGCTGGGACGCGTCACGATCGAGGACGGGGTGATGACGATCACGCCGCGCGCGCTGACGACGCAGCTCGCGATGCGCTGAGTCCCGGGCCACGCGCTGGCCCCGGCAGTTACGAAGCGTCGACCGTCCGGCTTCCGGTCACACCGTGCAGGTCCGGACCGCCTGGGCGAGCGCCGTCAGGGGATCGCCGACCGGCACGAATTCATGCGCGAAATAACCCTGGAATTTGAGATCCGCGACGCTGCGCGCCACTGCCCGCCAGTCGACCTCCTGCGTGCCGTCGAGATTATGCCGCCCGGGAACCCCGCCGGTATGGAAATGGCCGATCCAGTCGATGTTCTTGCGGATCGTATCGATCAGGTCGCCTTCCATGATCTGCATATGGTAGATGTCGTAGAGCAGCTTCACGCGGGGCGACGCGACTTCCTTGGCGACCCGCACGCCCCAGGCGGTGTGGTCGGCCATGTAATCGGGGTGGTCGACCTTGCTGTTGAGCAGTTCGACGCAGATCGTCACATCATGATCCTCGGCGATCCGCTTGAGACGGTTCAGCCCCGCGACGGCGTTGTCGGCGCCCTCCGCGTCGGACAGGCCGCGGCGATTGCCCGAAAAGGCGATCACATTGGGGACGCCTGCCTTGGCGGCCTGCGGGATACCGATGCGGAACGCCCGTTCGATCGCCGCGTGGTTTTCCCGCCGGTTCAGGCCATTGGGGATGGTCATGATGTCGGCGGCATAGCCCATGGTGCAACGCAGTCCGTGCCGGCGCGGCACCGCATATTCGGCGGGCTGGAGCAGGTCGATGCCGTCCAGCCCGATCCGCGCCGCGGCGGCGCACAAAGCATCGAGCGGCATGTCCTGGTAGCACCAGCGGCTGACGGACTGCTTCAGCCGGCCACGCCGGGCGGGTGCCGCGGCGATCGCCGGGGTTGCGCACAGGGCGAGAGAAGAAGCGATGACAGTGCGCCGAGTAATCATGCCCGCACACTAGGCCAGACGGCCCTGCCGGCAAGCGGTATTGCACCCCGACGCCACGCGCCGCGGTCGGCATGCGACCAAGCTCTTGATCACGGGGAGATTTCGTGGTGGTCGGGGTACAAAGCGAACCTCGCTTGTCAGGGACCGGGGGCGCATGATGGAGATGCCGGCGATGTCCGACGATTATGCACGCGGACGGCGGGACGGGCTTCGTCTCGCACTCTCGATCCTCGCTGCCGAGGAGGCCAAATGGGAGGCGCTGCTCGGTGAGAGCTCCTCCTGGCGGACGAACGCAACGCGCGCGATCCGGCACAAGGCCTATCAGGTCGCCACCAAACGCGTGCAGACCGCACTCAACCGCCTGTTGCCCAAGGCGGAAACCGCGTTGCCGGCCGAGATCGCATCGATGATCGATCAGGCCGGATTATAGGGGAATCGTGTCAGCGGCGGTTGGCGTTGAACGCAGCCTTTTCGGCCTCGGTGGCGCGGCGCGGCGCGGATTCGAGCTGGGGCAGGCGCAAGGGCGGGCGTGATGGATCGCGACGGGTGGTCGTGGCGTCGGTGCTTGCCGCGCGGCGCGGGGTGGGCGTCGCAGCGGCGGCGGGCGGCACGGGCGGCGGTGCGTCCTGCAGCGCATAGGCCTTGGCTTCGACGGCCGCGAGACGGCCCTTGAGCAGGTCTATCTCGACCGTCTCGGGGGTGGTCTGCATCTCCGCGAGCGATTTTTCGAGCGCCTCGATACGCTTTTCGGCAATCGAGAGGCGGACGGACTCTTCGGTGCGGGCGATATCCTGCGCGACGCGTTGCGTCTCGGTGCGCCTGAAATCGGCATCACGCCGCGCCATCGGGTCGCGGCTGTCCGTATCGGCGCCGCCGCGCGCCCAGCGTGGCGGATCGCAGGCCGACAATGCCAGGGGCAGTGCGAGCGACGGGACGATCAGGGCGCAGCATCGGACGATACGGGTCATGTCCCAGCCCTACACGTCGTGGCCTTGAAACGTCTATCGCCCGATACCGGGCGACAGAGGTTGCAGGGGCGGCGCAACCGCCGCCCCCGCGCACTACTCAGTTGCTGTCCGAGTTGTCGTCGTCATTTTCCTTGTCGATGACGAGATATGCGACACCGGCGATCACGCCTGCGCCGATGACCAGCGGTGCGATGCTGTCCGCTGCGATCTTGCTCGAGCGCTTGGTGGCGGTGCCGGTGCGAACCGACGACGCGACCGACAGCGACTGTGCGGCGTTGCCGGTTGCCGGTGCTGCGCTCGCCGCGACGGGCAGGGCAGTCATGGCAAGCGCGGCTGCGCCAAGGATCAATGTCTTCATAAAATTCGCTTTCTCGAAAATGAGCCCGGTTGGGAACCACCGCCCTAACGATTGCGCCAGTAAAGTGTTCCTAATTCAGATCAACGATGCAGGCGGGTCTTCACGGCACCGCATGTCCGTCGCGACGGCGACGCGCAATCGGTCGCGGCCCGGCTGGGTGGTTGATTCCGGTCGTCCCGTCACCATTTTTCAGCCTGAATTCTTCTGTATCGACGACGATACGTCACCCGAAAATGGTATGATCATGGCAACCGCATTCGTCACGCCCGACCCCCTTGCTGCGACCCTGTCGCGGGCCTCGGCCGCGCTCGCGCGTCCCAAGGCGGCGCAGGCGGGACGCGAGGATATCGCGATGATCAAGGCCGCGGCGTCGCTGACGCGCGACCTGCACGCGGCGCGCCCGATCGTCTACTGGACCGATCTGATCGCGTCCGCGGGTCTCGGCTATGCGGGCATGGCGGTGGCGATCGTCGCGACGCCGGTCTGGGCCAAGCTCCTCGGCGCGGTCGTCGCGGTGCTCGCCTTGTACCGCGCGCTCAGCTTCATCCACGAACTGTCACACATGAAGCCGAACGCGGTGCGTGGCTTCACTGCGGGGTGGAACATCCTGTTCGGTGTGCCGGTGATGATGCCGTCGCTGATGTACGAGGGCGTGCATACGCTCCACCATGCCAAGACTCGCTACGGCACGAACCGCGATCCGGAATATATGCCGCTTGCCCGCGGACCCGCGGCGACGCTCGCGATCTTCGTGCTGGTGTCGGCGTTGCTGCCGATCGGGCTGATCCTGCGCTACGGCGTGCTTGCACCCTTGTCGCTGCTGTCGCCCAAGCTTCGCGAGATCGTCGTCACGCGCTATTCCGCGCTCGCGATCAACCCGCAGTTTCGCCGCAAGCCGCCCGAGGGCGCCGCGCTGCGCAGCTGGCGGATCTGGGAGACCGCGGCAAGCATCTGGGCGATCAGCTTCGTCGTGCTGACCGCGACCGGCGTGTTCCCGCTGGCCGCCTCGCTCACCTTCCTCGCCATCGTCTCGGCGATCGCGGTGCTCAACCAGGTCCGGACGCTGGTCGCGCATCTGTGGGAGAATGAGGGCGACGCGATGAGCATCACCGACCAGTATCTCGACAGCGTCAACGTGCCGCCGCCGGGCCTGCTCGCCGAGATCTGGGCGCCGGTGGGCCTGCGCTATCACGCGCTGCACCATCTGCTGCCGGGGCTGCCCTATCACGCGCTGCCCGAGGCGCATCGCCGCCTGACGGGCGAGCTTGGTGACGGGTCGTCCTATCACCACGCCAATTACTCGACGCTGTCGGGGCTGATCGTCAATCTGGTCAAGGCCTGCCGCAAGGCCGTGCGCGGCTGATCACGCCGGTATCGCTGCGCCGATCATCACGGTAAGCCCCCGCCCGGGCAGCACCCTGCCCGCGGCGGAGGCTCTACGTGTTACCCAAACTCTACCATCAGTGGATCGACTGGGTCGGCGACGGCACCGGCCTTCCCGACACCATCCTGCATATCCATGCGGGCATGGCGCTGCTGATGATCGCACGGCTGATCACGCGGCGTTCGTTCGGCACCTTCATCCCCTGGACGGTGGTCGCGGCAGGCGAGGCGTTCAACGAGATCATGGACCGGCTGAATTACGGGTCGTGGCGCTGGGACGACACGCTGGTCGATGTCGCCAACACGATGTTCTGGCCGACCGTCATCTGCCTCGGCGTCCGCCTGCGGCCCATCATCGCGCGGCGCGGCTAGCGCCGGACGCCATGCCGTCGCCCCCTCTTCCCGTTCGTCCCGAGTAGCTGCTGAGCGAAGTCGAAGCGGCGTATCGAAGGACAGGTTGGCGGATGAAACCTGTGCTTCGATACGAGCCCTCGATACGCCCCTTCGGGGCTACTCGATCTCTACTCAGCACGAACGGGAGAGCGGACCTCAGGCGGCCTTGGCGAGGTCGATATAGCGCTGGAGGTGATGATCCTCGTCGCCGAGCTGGTGGTCGATCATCACCAGTCGCTTGGCATAATGCGACACTGCATATTCCCAGGTCATGCCGATCCCGCCGTGGAGCTGGATCGATTCCTCCGCGACCAGCGCGCCCGTCCGGCCGATCGTGTATTTCGCCGCCGCCAGTGCGCGCGCGCGCGCGGTCGCATCGTCGCCGTCGAACGCTGCCGCCGCGTTGATGACGGCGGACTGCGCCTGTTCGATCTCGAGCAGCACGGTCGCCATGCGGTGCTGGAGCGCCTGGAACTTGCCGATCGGCACGCCGAACTGCTTGCGGTCGCGCAGATAGCCGAGCGTCGCCTCCTTGACGAACGCCATCGCGCCGAGCGCCTCGGCGGACAGCGCGAGCAGCCCCGCCTCGATCGCCGCATCGACGATCGCACGCCCCTGCCCGTCCGTGCCGATCCGGGCGTCCGGGCCGAGCGCGACGCCGTCGAACGTCACCTCGCCAGCGCCGCCGCCCTCGACGACGCTGTAGCGGCGGACCGACACCCCGGCGGCGTCGGCGGGGACGAGCAGGACGAGCGGATCGCCCGGCTGTTCGACGCTGACGACGAAGACCGATGCGGCGCCTGCCTGGTGCACGACCGCCTTCGTGCCGTTCAGTGTCCAGCCGTCGCCGTCGCGCGTCGCGGTCACGGGCGCTTGTGCATCCTCGTGCGCGAAGGCGGCGATCGTCTCGCCCGAGACGATTCTTGCCAGCACCGCGTCGTGCCCGCCCGCCGCAGCCAGCGCGCGACCGGCCATCAGCGCGCCGAGGAACGGCTCGACCACCAGCGCGCGGCCGAGCGCCTCGAACACCACCATGATGTCGAACCCGCTGCCACCGAACCCGCCCGCGGCCTCGTCGAACAGCGCCGAGACGATGCCGAGTTCGGTCAGTTGCTGCCAGACCGCGGGGTCATAGCCCGCGTCGCCATAGGCACCCGCGTTGCGCGTCTCGATCGGATAGCCGTCGCGGAGTGCGCGGACGAGCGTGTCGGCCAGCATCCGGCGGTCATCGCTATGCTCGAAGTTCATATGCTCAGAGACCCAATATGGCTTTGGAGATGATGTTCTTCTGGATCTCGTTGGATCCGCCGAAGATCGACAGCTTGCGGTTGTTGAAATAGCTCGGCGACGCGGTCGCCGCATCGTCGGGCCCGACCGGCTCGCCATTCCACCCCGCCTCGAGCGCCTCGGGGATATAGGGCGCGGCATAGGCGCCATAGGCGCGCCGCGTCAGCGCGGTGATCTCCTGGCGGATCTGGGTCCCCTTGATCTTGAGCATCGAGCTTTCCGCGCCCGGCGCGCCGCCGCCCGCCACCGCCGCGACGACGCGCAGATTGGTGGTCTGCATGTTGGCGAGGTCGATCTCGACGCGCGCCATCCGCGCCGCGAACAGCGGATCCTCGGCAAGCGGCCGGCCATTCTTCGTCTGCGTGCGCGCGACCGTCTTCAGCTGCTCGAACGACGCGATCGAGAAACCGACGCCGGCGATGTTGGTCCGCTCATAGGTCAGCAGATATTTGGCATAGGTCCAGCCGTCATTCTCGGTACCGACCAGATTCTCGACCGGCACCTCGACATCGGTGAAGAACACCTCGTTCACCTCCTGCTCGCCGTCGATCAGCGTGATCGGGCGGACCTCGATGCCGGGTGTCTTCATGTCGATCAGCAGGAAGCTGATCCCCTCCTGCTTCTTGGCGGCGGGATCGGTGCGGACGAGGCAGAAGATCATGTCGGCATGCTGGCCGAGCGTCGTCCAGGTCTTCTGCCCGTTGACGACATAGACCTCGCGGCCATCCCGCGTCTCGCGTACCGCGGTGGTCTTGAGCCCCGCGAGATCGGAGCCGGCGCCGGGTTCCGAATAGCCCTGGCACCACCAGTCGGAGCCGTCGAGGATGCGCGGCAGCCAATGGCGCTTCTGCTCTTCCGACCCGTATTTGATCAGCACCGGCCCCAGCATGTTGACGCCGAACGGCACGACGCGCGGCGCGTGCGCGAGCGCGGATTCATTGTCGAAGATGAACCGCTGGATCACGCTCCAGCCCGGCCCGCCCCATTCGCGCGGCCAGTGATTGGCAAGCCAGCCGCGGTCGTTGAGGATCGCGTGCCATTCCTCCATGTCGGCCTTGCGCAGCCGGCGGCCCTCGCGGACCAGCGTCGAGAGACGCGCGGGGAGTTTTTCGCGGAAGAAGTCGCGCACCTCCTCGCGAAAGGCCTCTTCGTCGGGTGTGAAGCTCAGATCCATGACCATGTGACTCCTGATGATGGAGTCCATGTGCCACAGTCGATCGCAAAATTGAAGGACCGGTATGGTCGGAAGGACGGAAAATACGGGCGGGTGCGACGCAGGTTAATCCTGACGGTATCGCGTGCCGTCACGATCCTCCCCCGCCAGGGGGAGGATCTAGGTCATCAAAAGCGGTAGCTGAGCCAGCCGGCGAGGAAGTCCGAGTTCTTGTACCCGGCGCGGGTCAGTGACGACCCCGCGATCAGATGCTCGTAACGGCCGGTGAAGGACAGCCGCGACGAGATCGGATAGACCGCCTGGAAGCGGATCGTGTCGGCGATCTTGCTGCCCGACACATTCTGCGTGCCGGCAAAGGCGCTGCCATTGGCGCGGTACACGGCGTCGTTCTTCGAATCGCGCCACGACAGCTGATATTCCGCAGTCAGACGCAGCTTGTCGAGCACGGTGAAGCTGACGTTCGGCGCGACCGCGATCAGGTTGGTCGGCGTCGCGAACAGCTGATAGCTGTAATAGATGTTGTTGCCGAACGGCGCGAGCGCGGTGCGCAGCGTGCCGTTGCCATAGGCACCACCACCGCTGGCATAATCCGCATGGAAGCCGACGCGCGGCGCGTTGCGCCCCTTGCCGAGCTTGTAGGTCTGCGCGAGCAGGATCAGCCACGCCTTGATCGAGCGGTTGTCATAGCTGCCGCCCTGATAATTGACGGTCCAGTCGAGATTGACCGGCCCCGCATCGCCCCAGAAATGCAGGCCGTAGAAATTGCGGACCTCGCGCGCATTGTCCGTGCCCCAGACCGCGTTGCGGTTGCGCAGCCGCCAGAGGAACGGATCGAGATAGAGCTTCGACCCGCCGAGCAGCGTGTCGGGGAGGACGACGCCGGTCGAGATGCCCGAAAAGCGCCGTGCGCTTTCCGCATCGTCGTCGCGCGTGCCCTGCGTGCCATAGGCGGTCGGCTTGAAGTCGAACACGTCGGCGCGCACGCCCGCGGTCCGCGCCCAGGCGCGAAAGCCGTTGAACCCGAAGTACAGCGTGTTGTTGTCGCGCGGCACGACCATCAGGTTCGGGCCGTCGGCAAAGGTCTGGCGACCATAGCGGACCCCGACATCGACATCGGCGACGGTGCCCGTCAGGTCGACGAACGCCTGCTGCACCGCGAGCTTGTTGCGCAGGTTCGGCAGCACGTTGCCGAGATTTTCACCCTCGAGCGTGCCGTGCGCGACTTCACCGTAGAAGCGCAGATGCTCGCCGACATGCAGGTCCGCGCCGCCGAACAGGCGAAGGATGTCCTGCCGCTGCGCCTCGCTGTCGCGCAGATTGGGGTTGGTGGTGTGGTTGACGCGCAGCCGCGCCTCGCCCGACAGCGTCAGGTAGACGTCGCCGTCGCCCGCGATCGAGATGAATTTCAGCTGGTCGATGATGTCCTTGCGCTTGGCCGGGTCGCGCAGTTTCGACCAGTCCTCCGCCCAGCGTGACTGGTTGTAGCCGCCCGCGGTGACGCCGTCGCCGACCGCGGCATTGGGATAGCTCTCGGCGATCGGCGAGGCCGCGCTGGTGCCGGCGGCGTCCTTGGACACGGGACCGAGCCGTTCGCGCGCCTTGGGCGGTGCGCTTTCGGGAGCAGCCTGTTGCGGCGCGGCCTGGGCGAGCGCCATTGCGGGAAGGGTCGCGACGGCAAAGCCGGCCGCATGGCGCACGCGGCGCATCATCATCGAGGTCATAAAAAAGCTATCCGGTACTGATCGCGGGGCCGGCCAACGCCGGCCCCGTCGGGATCATGCGGCAGGAGCGGCGGCGGTCGTGATCGGCGCCGGCGCGAGTTCGGGCAGCTGGCCCGACAGCGCCGCGTTCAGCTTGTCGCGGTCGAGTGCACCTTCCCAGCGGGCGACGACGATCGTCGCGACCGCGTTGCCGATGAAGTTGGTCAGGCTGCGGCACTCGCTCATGAAGCGGTCGACGCCAAGGATCAGCGCCATGCCCGCGATTGGCACGGTCGGCACGATCGACAGCGTGGCCGCCAGCGTGATGAAGCCCGCACCGGTGACGCCAGCGGCGCCCTTGGACGAGATCATCGCGACGACGAGCAGCAGCAGTTCCTGGCCCAGCGTCAGGTCGGTGTTCGTCGCCTGTGCGATGAACAGCGCGGCCAGCGTCATGTAGATGTTGGTACCGTCGAGGTTGAACGAATAGCCGGTCGGCACGACCAGCCCGACGACCGACTTCTCGCAGCCCGCAGCCTCCATCTTCTGGATCAGGTTCGGCAATGCGGCTTCCGACGACGAGGTGCCGAGCACCAGCAGCAATTCGGCCTTCAGATACTTGATCAGCTTGAAGATCGAGAAGCCCGTCAGGCGTGCGACGGTGCCGAGGATGACGACGACGAACAGCGCCGCGGTCAGGTAGAAGGTCGCGACCAGCGCGCCGAGATTGGCGAGGCTGCCGATCCCGTATTTGCCGATCGTGAACGCGATCGCGCCGAACGCACCGAGCGGGGCGGCGCGCATCAGGATGCCGACCAGCTTGAAGACGATCAGGCTGAGACGCTCGAGGAAGTTGAGCACCGGCTTGGCAGGCTCGCCGACCAGGCTCAGCGAGATGCCGAACAGGATCGCGATCAGCAGGATCTGCAGGATGTTGCCGTCGGTGAACGCGCTGACCATCGTGTCCGGGATGATGCTCATCAGGAACCCGGTGATCGTCGTCTCATGCGCCTTGACCGTATAGTCGGCGATGCCCTTGGTATCGAGCGAGGCGGCGTCGATGTTCATCCCCGCGCCCGGCTGGACGACATTGGCGACGATCAGGCCGACGATCAGTGCGAGCGTCGAGAAGAACAGGAAATAGGCGAACGCCTTGCCCGCGACGCGACCGACCGCGCCCAGTTCCTTCATCCCGGCGATACCCGTGACGAGCGTCAGGAAGATCACCGGGGCGATGATCATCTTCACCAGCTTGATGAACGCGTCGCCGAGCGGCTTCAGCGCCGCGCCGTACGTCGGATAGAAATGCCCGAGCGCTGCACCCAGCGCGATCGCGATCAGCACCTGGATATAGAGCTGGCTGGTCCAGCCTTTGCGTGCCGGCGTTTCCGCGACCGCATATGTCTGGGATGGTAGGGTCAACATCGCCTCCTGAAAGTCTCGTCCACTCACGCGGGACGTTAGTGAGGGCGGTAATGCCGGGCCGGACCCCGGACTACAAGTGATCACGTCAAGCACGTCAAACCCTTGGATTCGCGTGAGTTTGCTCCGTACCGATGCTTCGAATGTGCGGAAAATGCACATTTTTGCCGATGGCGTCACACGAATCTGTGTGATAATCCGCACAGATGAGACGGGCTCGATCCTCGCTGGTGACGACCGCGTTGGCGGTGCTGATGGCGTTCGCCGCGCTCAGTGTGATCGTCTCGGTGGTCGCCTCCGTCTATGGCCGGCGGACGGTGGCGGATGCGACCGCCGCGGTCCGGCTCCGGGCGATGCAACAGACGCGCAGCAACCTGCGGCTGCTCGAGGCGGAGCTGCAGACCTACCGCCTGCTCCCGGTCATGCTCGGCGAATATACCGATGTCCGGGCGGCACTCGCGTCGGGCACGGTCGATCCTGCGCTCAATGCCAAACTCGCGCTGCTTGCGGCGCGCACCGGTGCACCGGTCATCTACGCGCTCGATACGCAGGGGATGACGATCGCCGCGTCGAATGCGGACCGCCCCGACAGCTTTCTCGGCCATGATTATCGCTACCGCGACTATTTCACCAAGGCGATGGCGTCGGGCGCGACCGAGTTCTTCGCGCTGGGCAGCGTCAGCGGACGCCCCGGCCTCTATCTCTCGCGACGGATCGACCGCGCGGGACGGCCGCTCGGCGTCGTCGTCGTCAAGGTCGAGTTCGACCGCATCGCACAGGCCTGGATCCAGGATCACATGGCGACCTTCGTCGTCGATGCGGACGGCGTGATCCTGATCTCCAGCGATCCGCGACTCGAGTTCCACACGACGCGCGCGCTGTCCCCTGCACGGCGTCGGACACTCGCGCAGACGCGGCAGTTCGGCACGCTGCCGCTGCTCCGCGCACCGCTGACGCTGGCGGACGACCGGTCGCGGCTCGGCGACGGGACGCCCGCGGTGACGGTGTCGCTGCCCGTGCCGATCGCGGGCTGGCATCTGGTCCATATGGAGCCGCTCGACGCCGCGCTGCGCAGCGCGGCCGTGCGGACGCGCTCGGCGACGACGATCGCCGCGCTGGCGACGATCGCGGCGATGCTCGGCGCATGGTGGCTGCATCAGCGCCGCAAACGCAACGCGGGTGCGCGCGCCGAACTCGAGGCCGAGGTCGCACGCCGCACCGCCGAGCTCAGCGCCACCGCCGACCGGCTGCAGATCGAGGTCGAGCAGCGCGAGGCCGCCGACCAGCGCTTCCGCCAGGCACGCGAGGAGCTCGCCCATGCCAACCGCGTCGGCTCGATCGGGACGATCACCGCCAGCGTCGCGCACGAGATCAACCAGCCGGTCGCCGCGATCCGCACCTTTGCCGACAATGCCGCCGCGTTCCTCGCGCGCGACGAACCCGCGCGCGCCGCGACCAACCTGCAGGCGATCGTCGAGCTGACCAGCCGGATCGGCACGATCACGGCGGGGCTACGCCGCTATGCCAGGCGCGGCGCGGGCTCGATCGGCCCGGTTGCGCTCGACGCGGCGATCGATGGCGTCCGCCTGCTGATCGGCGACCGGTTCCGGGCGAAGGGCGTGACGCTCGACCTGCCGAGCGGGCCCGAGGCGCGGCTGACAGTGATCGCCGGCCGCGTCCGCCTCGAACAGGTGCTCGTCAACCTGCTCCAGAACGCGCTCGACGCGGTTGCCGAGCGGCCCGATGCGCGCGTCGACGTCACCGTCGGGCGCAAGGGCCGCGACGTCGTGCTGACCGTTGCCGACAACGGCCCCGGCATCGATCCCGGCATCGCCGACGACCTGTTCACCCCGTTCGCGACCAGCAAGACCGACGGCCTCGGCCTCGGGCTCGGCATCGCGCGCGACATCATGACCGAGTTCGGCGGCACGCTCGACCTCGTCCCTGCTCCACGAGGCGCCGTCTTCCGCATGATCCTGGTAAAAGCATGAGCGAGCAGAGCGTCCTGCTCGTCGACGACGACGACGTGCTGCGCGGTGCGCTCGAACAGTCGTTCGAACTCGCCGGCATCGCGGTGATCGCCGAGCGCGACCCGACTGTCGCACTCGCGCGGATCGATGCGGGGTTCGACGGCGCGGTGGTGTCCGACATCCGCATGCCCAAGATGGACGGGCTCGAGCTGTTCCGCCGGATCGCCGCGATTGACCACGAGATCCCGGTGCTGCTGATGACCGGCCACGGCGACGTCGCGATGGCGGTCGCCGCGCTCAAGAACGGTGCGTTCGACTTCATCCCCAAGCCGTTTGCGACCGACCATCTGATCGCGGGCGCCCGGCGTGCGCTCGAGATGCGCCGACTCGTCCTCGACAATCGCCGGCTACGCGCCGCCGCCGAGGAGACGATCGGCGCCGAGCCGCTGATCGGCGAGACCCCGGTGATGGTCCGGCTGCGCGAGACGATGCGCCAGATCGCGCAGGCCGATATCGACGTGCTGGTCGAGGGCGAGACCGGGACCGGCAAGGAACTCGTCGCGGTGCTGCTCCACCGCTGGAGCAACCGCCGGTCGCGGCCGTTCGTCGCGGTCAACTGCGCCGCGCTGCCCGAGGCGGTCGCGGAGATCGAGCTGTTCGGCCATGACGGCGATTCGCGCCTGCCGCGCACCGGCCGGATCGAGGCGTCGAACCGCGGCACATTGTTCCTCGACGAGATCGAGAGCACCTTGCCTGCGGTCCAGGCCAAGCTGCTCCGCGTGCTCGAGGAGCGCGAGGTCATGCCGGTCGGCGGCGACCTGCCCCGCGCGCTCGACCTGCGGGTGATCGCGGCGGCGAAACCCGGGCTCGACCAGGCGGTAGAGGATGGCCGGTTCCGCGCCGAACTGCTGTTCCGGCTCGACGCGGTGCGGTTGCGCATCCCGCCGCTGCGCGAACGGCGCGACGACGTGCCCTTGCTGTTCGGGCATCTGCTGCACCAGGCCGCCGAGCGGTTCGGGCGCGAGGTGCCGACGATCGACACCGCGACGCTCGCCTATCTCGGCCAGCATGACTGGCCGGGCAATGTCCGCGAGCTCGACAATCTGGCGAAACGGCTGGTGCTGCGCGTCGAGGCGGATGCGCCGGCGGACGAGGATGGTGACCTGCCGCTCCCCGCGCGTGTCGACAAGTTCGAGGAAGCGACGATCCGCGCGACGTTGCACCAGGTCAGCGGCGACGTCCGCTCCGCGCTCGCCGCGCTCGGCATCCCGCGCAAGACCTTTTACGACAAGCTCAAGCGCCACGAGATCGACGTCGAGGCCTATCGACCGACCAAGTCCCAACCGTCATCCTGACGAAAGTCAGGACCCAGGGTTACAGGGGTAGCGGTCGTGGCTCTGGGTCCTGACTTTCGTCAGGATGACGGCGGTATGGCTACCCTAAGTCGGAATGACCGGCACCACCCCGCCCTGCCGCGTCGCCACGAACCGCGCGAGCGGCGGTCCGATCAGCAGCACGCCCAGGAACCGCATCACCTGCAACGCCATCACGAACGGCACATCGACCGGGCTCGACGCGGCGATGATCGCGACCGAATCCATCCCGCCGGGGCTCGACGCAAGATAGGCGGTGACCGGGTCGATCCCCGCCCAGCGCGTCAGCGCCGCCGCGATCCCGCCACAGAATGCGATCAGCAGCCCGACCGACAGCAGGATCCGCGGCATCGCCTTGCCCGCCACGCGGAGCGTATCGCGCGTGAACGACAGCCCGATCTTCCACCCGACCACCGCATAGCTGATCGCGAGCAGCCATTGCGGCAGCACCGGCTGCGCAACCCCGGTGACGTTGAGCACCCCGCCCAGCACGAGCGGTCCGAGCAATGCGCCCGCCGGCAGCCGCAGCTTGACGCCAAGACCCGCGCCGACTCCCGCGATCGCCACCGTCCGCAGCACCGCAACCGGATCGACGCCCACGAACCACGCCGCGGCCAGATGGTGCCCGCTCCCGCCGCCGACCATCACCGCCGCCAGCACCGAGGCGACGACCGCGACGCACACGACGCGGGTATAGGTCATCACCGCGACCAGCCGCGAGTCCGCGCCGTACGCCTGCGCCATCAACACCATCGCGCTCGCCGCGCCCGGCGTCGAACCCCATACCGCGACCGTCCCCGGCAGCACCTGCCAGCGGCTGAGCAGATAGCCGAGCACGCTGCTGGCCGCGAGCGTCGCGACATTGACCGCGAGGAACACCGGCCAGTGCTGCGCGACGGTCGCGACAATTCCGGTGGTGATCGACCCCGCGATCAGCGTCCCGACCGCCGCCTGTGCGCCGCGAAAGGCGAGGATCGGCACCCCCAGCGAGCCGCCGCGCACCGCGAGCACGACCGCCGCGATCATCGGTCCGAGCAGCAGTCCGGCGGGCAGTCCGATCCATTCCAGCGCCCCCGCCACCAGCGCCGACAGCGCGACCAGCAGAGCCCAGCGCCAGATCATGCCTTTGTCGCGAACCAGATCACGTGACGCGCCCCGCCCTTGCGCGTCGCGCGTGCGACGATCTCGTCGACCGCGAACCCCGCCTCGTCGAGCCGCCTCGCGAACGGCTTGCTCGGCGCCGACGACCAGACCGCGAGCACCCCGCCCGGCCGCAGCGCCGCGCGCGCCCGCGCGAGCCCCGCCGCGCCGTAGAGCCGGTCGTTCCCCGGCCGCGAAATCCCGTCGGGACCATTGTCGACGTCGAGCAGGATCGCATCCCACTCCCCGTCTGCGATCGCCGCGGCGACATCGCCCTCGAAGATCCGCGTGCGCGGGTCGGTCAGGCTGTCGCCGTGCAGCGCCGCCATCGGCCCGCGCGCCCATTCGACCACCGCGGGCACGATCTCGGCGACCGCCACCTCGGCATCGGGCCCGAGCCGCGCGAGCGCCGCCCGCAACGTGAAGCCCATGCCGAGCCCGCCGATCAGCATCCGCACGCCCGGCCGCGCGCCGATCCGTTCGCACGCCTGCTCCGCCAGCGCCTCTTCCGACCCGCTCAGCCGGCTGTTCATCAGCTCGTTCGCGCCGAGCATGATCGAGAATTCCGCGCCGCGCTGGAGCAGCCGCAACTCGCCGCCGCCCGGCACCTGCGCCGTCCCGAGAAGAACCCGCGGGATCACGCAGACCACGCCGCGATGTCGTCCTGCTCACCGATCAGCGCGAGGCCGTGCGCGATCGAGGTCAGCTCGCCGCCGCTCATGATCGCCGCCTCGCCGAACCGCTCGACGAAGATCTGCCGCACCCGCGGGATCAGCGACGACCCGCCGGTCAGGAACACGCGGTCGATATCGCCGCCGCCGACCTTGGCCGCCGCCAGCGCCTGGTCGACCGTCGCCTCGATCCGTGCGACGTCGTCGGCGATCCAGCCCTCGAACTGTGCGCGCGTCACCTCCGCCTCGATTTCCAGCCCCGCGCCCGCAAAGTGGAAATGCGCGTCCTCGCCCTGCGACAGCGCGCGCTTCAGCGTGCCGACCGCGTCGTACAGCGGATAGCCGAGCTCGTTCTCGATCACCGCGATCATCCGCCCGATCGCATCCGGGTCGATCGCGGTCTTCTGCAACCGCTCGAGCTCGGTCATCGTCTTGCGGTTGCGCATCAGCGCGAGCCTGGACCAGTCCGCGAAATCGGCGAAATAGGCGCGCGGGATTTCGAGCTCCTTGCCGAACGACTTGTACGCGCCGCCCTTGCCGAGCATCGGCAGCACCAGCCGGTCGAGGATGCGGTAGTCGAACCGGTCGCCCGCAATGCCGATGCCCGCATGGCCGAGCGGCGTACAGCGTCGCGCCGCCCCCGGCTCGGCGACGCGCACGACCGAGAAGTCGCTCGTGCCGCCACCGAAATCGGCGACCAGGATCGTCGCAGGCTCGGTCAGCCGCGTCGCATAGCTGTACGCAGCACCAAGCGGTTCGTAGACATAATGGATCTCCGCGCCGAAGCCCTTGAACATCGCGTCGTAGCGCGTCCGCGCGAGCGCCTCGTCGGGCCGCGCGCCGGCATATTCGACCGGCCGCCCGACGACGATCCGCTGCGGCCGCGTGTCGAGCCTGCCGCCCGCATGCGCGATCAGCTTGTCGAGGAACAGCTTGCCCATCTCCTCGAAGCGATAGCGCTTGTCGAAGACCGAGGCCTGCTCGAACGTCTTCATCGCCGCGACCGACTTGAACGACTGGATGAACCGGCTGTCGAGCGGATATTCCATATATTCCGCGATCGCCCACGGCCCCGCATCGACCGCTAGCCCCTTGCCGCTGTCGTCCTGCCAGAAGCAGAGCGCGGAGCGGAACACCGGGCTGGTCTCGGCGGGGGCGGCGAAGGTCACGAGCTCGGGCGTGCCCCCGGGCGTCCCGAGCGCCACGACGCTGTTGGTCGTGCCGAAGTCGAGCCCCAGTGCGGGACTCGCGGCTGGCGTTTGCATGAAGGTCTCCGGGAGCGGGTGGCGCCTGCCTATGCCGACCGGGGCCCCAGGATGGCAACCGGTAAAGTCGCGTAAGACGCGTCTTCGCGCTCGCCCGGGGTCAGCGCGCGACCATCTCGCGGATCCGTTCGGCGAGCATGTCGAGCGCGAACGGCTTGGTGATCATCTCCATCCCCGCACCCAGAAACTCGCCGCGCACCGCCGCCTTTTCGGCATAGCCGGTGACGAACAGGATGCGCAGATCGGGGCGATGCCGCCGCGCGACCTCGGCGAGCTGGCGCCCATCCATCCCGGGCAGGCCGACATCGCTGACCAGCAGGTCGATCCGCCGCTCGCTTTCGAGGATCGGGATCG
This sequence comes from Sphingomonas sp. CFBP 13706, assembly GCF_014842355.1. Lineage (NCBI taxonomy): Bacteria > Pseudomonadati > Pseudomonadota > Alphaproteobacteria > Sphingomonadales > Sphingomonadaceae > Sphingomonas > Sphingomonas sp. CFBP 13706. Next base: position 168,576 of record NZ_JACYVM010000007.1, on the reverse strand, counting down.
CCGCGCGCGCGTCGCCCGCCTCCATCACGCCGTAACCGAGGCTGCCGAGGATATCGACGATCAGCATCCGCACCGCGACATCGTCCTCGACCACCAGCACGCATTCGCCGTCCGCGCGCGGCAGGTCGCGGTCCGCGGTCGGCACGCTGGCCGCCGCGGTGCCGTGGAAGCGCGGCAGGTACAGCTTGACCGTCGTGCCCTTGCCCTCCTCCGAATAGATCCGGACATGCCCGCCCGACTGGCGCGCAAAGCCATAAATCATCGACAGGCCGAGCCCGGTGCCCTGCCCGATCGGCTTGGTGGTGAAGAACGGGTCGAACGCCTTCTCGATCACCGCCTTCGACATGCCCGTGCCGGTGTCGCTGACGCCGATCGCGACATAGTCGCCGGGCGCCAGATCCCCGATCGCCTCGGTATAGTGCGCGTCGAGATGCGTGTTCTCGGTCTCGATCGTCAGCCGCCCGCCCTCGGGCATCGCGTCGCGCGCGTTGATCGCGAGGTTGAGCAGCGCGCTTTCGAGCTGGTTGGCATCCGTCGTCACCGGCCAGGTCGCGTCCTGCCGCCGGATCTCGAGCCGCGCATTCTCGCCGAGCGTCCGTGCGAGCAGATCCTCCATGTCGGCGATCAGCCGGTCGACATCGGTCGCCTTCACGTCGAGCGACTGGCGCCGCGAAAAGGCGAGCAGCCGCTGCGTCAGCCCCGCGGCACGTTGCGCGGAGACCGTCGCCGCCTCCAGATAGCGGTCGACCTTGTCCGGGCGCGGTTCGGGTACGTTGCGCCGGACCATGTCGAGCCCGCCCAGGATACCGGTCAGCATGTTGTTGAAATCATGCGCGATGCCGCCGGTCAGCTGGCCGACCGCCTCCATCTTCTGCGCCTGGCGCAGCGCATCCTCGGCGCGCGCGAGCTGTGCCTCGCGCTCCTTGTCCGCGGTGACGTCGCGCCCGACCGCGTTGATCATCCCGTCGCCCGGCCGCGCCGCCCAGCTGATCCAGCGATAGCTGCCATCCTTGTGGGCATAGCGATTGTCGATCCGCGCGACCGCCTCGCCGCGGGCGATCCCCGCCGCGGCCAAGCTGGTATGCGCGACGTCGTCGGGGTGGAGCAGCGCGAAGAGCTGGCGTCCGACGATCTCGTCCATCGACCAGCCCAGCATGTCGGTCCAGGCGGGATTGGCGGCGACGATCGTGCCGTCGAACTCGGCGCGCAGCATGATGTCGGACGACAATTCCCACAACCGGTCGCGGTCGGCGGTCGACACCTCGACGGCTTCGGCCAGTCCCTCGTTGATCGCGCGCAGCTGGCGCTCCGCCGCCTTGCGCGTCGACTGGTCGAGGATCGCGCCGATCATCCGCGTGGGCGCGCCGTCCTCGTCGCGGATGACATAGCCGCGGTCGAGCACATCGGCATAGCGGCCGTCGGCGCAGGCGAACCGGTATTCGTCGGTCCAGTCGCTGTCCTGCCCGTAAATCACCGCATCGATGCTCGCATGGATCCGCGCGCGGTCCTCGGGATGGACCTGGTCCAGCCACCAGTCGCCGGTCGACTTCGCATCGGGCAGGACATGGCCATAGGCGCGCGTCAGCGCCTCGTTCCACAGCACCGAGTTGCTCCGCAGGTCCCAGTCCCAGATCGCGTCGTTGGTCGCGCGGCTGGCGAGCCGCAGCCGCTCGCTCGTCTCGCGCAGCGCCGCCTGTGCGCGGCGATCGTCGCTCATGTCGACGACCGTCCCGACCAGCCGGATCGGGATATCGCCATCGAAGAACGCGATGCCGTGCGCGACGATATGGCGCTCGACGCCGTCGCTCTGGCCGATCGTGCGATATTCCGAATCGAACATCCGCGTGCCCCGCGGATCGAGCGCGGCGGCGACTTGCGCATCGGCAGCTGCGCGGTCGTCGGGGTGGAGATTGGCGAGGAAGGCGGACTCGTACTCGACCGGGGCGCCCGCCGGGATCCCGAACAGCGCGCGGCACCGGTCGTCCCAGCGCAGCATGCCGTCCGCCGGACGATAGTCGAACCGCCCCAGCCGCGCGACCCGCGTCGCCAGTTCCAGCTCCTCGCGACTTTCGGACAGCGCCACCTCGTTGCGGCGGCGCTCGCTGATGTCGTTGAACAGCACCGCGACATGATGCTGCTCGGGCGCATCGACGCGGTAGGCATAGACCTCGAACCAGCGATCCTGCAGCGCGGAGGCGGGATCCTCGAACCGCAGCGGCTCGCCGGTCGTCGCGACATGGCCGTACAGGTCGAACCAGCGCTGTTCCATGTTTGGCACGACGTCGCGGATCGTCCGCCCGATCATGTCGTCGAGCCCGGTGTTGCGCGCGAACGCCCGGTTCACCTCGAGGAAGCGATAATCGTACGGCGCGCCGTCGGCGAACAGCACCTCGATCACGCAGAACCCCGCATCGATCGATTCGAACAGCGAGCGATAGCGTGCCTCGCTCGCCTTCACCGCGATCTCACCGCGCACCCGGTCGACCGCGTCCGACGTGCGCAGCGCGACGTCCTCGACCAGCGCGATATCCGCCCTGGTCCAGTCGCGCGGCGTGGCCTCGTGCAGGTACAGGACCGCCGCCAGCCGCCCGTCGCGGAGCAGCGGCGCGGCGATCAGCGCGCCGACGCCGGCCTGCGCCCAGCACCGCGCGGTCGCCGGATCACGCGCGCGTGCGTCGGTCGCGCAATCGTCGACGATCACCGTGTGCCCGCGCCGCAGATCGGCGACCACGCCCGCGCCCAGTGCCGCGTCCCCGTCCCCGTCCCCGTCTCCGTCTCCGTCTGGCGTCGCGGCGAGGCCGGGCAGCGTCCCGTTCGACCAGTCGCTGACGCCCCGGGTCATCGCGCCGTCCGCCGACACCTCGTCATAGCCGCAGCGTGCGACGTCGAGATGCGAGCCCAGCGCCGCGGCGGCCGCCGCCATGATGTCGTCGGGCCGCGCCATCGTCCGGAACAGGTCGACCAGCGCGAGCTGGAACGCCTGTCGCGCGAGCAGTTCATCACGATCGAGCAGAGGGGGACGCATAACCTATGTGTGCCCGGAGAGACCGGGGAAGTCGAGCCATGGCTCAGCCGCGCTTCAGCCGGACCAGCGCAGCGTCGAGCGCGGACAGGAAACGCGACCGGTCCGCCTTGGCAAAGGGTGCAGGGCCACAGATCACGTCGCCGCCCGCGCGCAGATCGGCCATGATCGCGCGCGTCGCGATCGCACCGCCGATCGAGCTGGTGGTGAACGGCTTGCCGGTGTTGGCGAGCACGGTCGCGCCTGCCTTCACACAGCGATCGGCGAGCAGGATGTCGGCGGTGATCACCACCGCCTTCGCATCGGCCTGCTCGGCGATCCAGTCGTCGGCGGCGTCGAACCCGTCGCTGACGACGACGCGGTTGACGAGCGGGTGGACGGGCACGCGAAAATGGCTGTTCGCGACGATGGTGACGGGCACCTCGTGCCGCCACGCGACCTTGTAGATCTCGTCTTTGACGGGACACGCATCGGCGTCGACGAGGATGCGGAGCGAGGGTGGCGTGTCGGTCATGGTCATTTTCCGCCCCTACCCCTCCCGTCATCCTGACGAAAGTCAGGATCCAGGATCAAGCAGGACGGCGTCCGCGGCTCTGGATCCTGACTTTCGTCAGGATGACGGGGCTGGAGGCGGCCGGCGCCCTCACCCCGTTCGCCCTGAGCGAAGTCGAAGGGCATGCCCCAAGCCGGGGTGCTTCGACGTCGCTCAGCACGAACGGAAGGCGGCAGGTTCAGCTACGCTCGCGATTGCCGCGATACGGCGCCTTGCGCGCCGGCGCCGGACCGCCGCGCGGGGCCGCGCGGTGCAGCGTCGAGCGCGGGGCGCCCGCGTTGCTGCGACCACCGCCGCCGGCATGGCGTGCGGTGCTCTCGGGCGCGCCCTGCATCGCCTCGATCGCGACGCCGCTCTCCTCTTCGCCCGCCTGCGCGGTGCGCTGGATCGCCGCCGAGAAGCGCGACGCGACGGCGCGCGGGATCTCGAACGCGGTCTCGTTCGGGCCGATGCGGATCGCACCGATCTCGGACTTGGTGATGTGCCCGCGACGGCAGATCAGCGGCAAGATCCAGCGCGGATCGGCGTTCTGGCGACGGCCGATGTCCATGCGGAACCAGACGGTGTCCTCGAAGCCCGCGCGCGGACCCTGCGAACGATCGTCGCTGACCGACTGCTTGCTCTGGTCGATCAGATCCTCGGCCTGCGGCATCGTCGCGCGGTGCATGTGGACCAGCGCCGCGGCGATATCCTCTGGCGTCTTCTCGGCCATCAGGCGGGTCGCCAGCTCGCGATCCTCCTCCTCGACCTCGACCGGCTGCATCAGCATCGTGATCAGACGCTCATGGTCGTTCTTGCGGATGTCCTCGGCGGTCGGGGCGTTGACCCACTCCGCGTTGATCTTCGCACCTTTCAGCATCATGTCGACGCGACGGCGACGCGGGAACGGCACGATCAGGACGGCGGTGCCCTTCTTGCCCGCACGACCGGTACGACCCGAGCGATGCTGGAGCGTCTCGGCATCGCGCGGCAGCTCGACGTGAACGACGAGGCTGAGCGTCGGCAGATCGATGCCGCGCGCGGCGACGTCGGTCGCGACGCAGACGCGCGCACGGCGGTCCCGCAGCGCCTGGAGCGCCGCGTTACGCTCGTTCTGCGAATGCTCGCCCGACAGCGCGACCGCGGCGAAACCGCGCTCGACCAGGCTCGCATGCAGATGGCGCACGTTATCGCGCGTTGCGCAGAACAGCATCGCCGTCTCCGCTTCATGGAAGCGCAGCAGGTTGATCACCGCATGCTCGATCTCGGACGGCGAGACCGTGACGGCCTGGTACGAGATGTCGCCATGACCGCGATCCTCGCCGACGGTCGAGATCCGCACCGCGTCGCGCTGGTAGCGCTTGGCGAGCGCGACGATCGGCCGCGGCATCGTCGCCGAGAACAGCAAGGTGCGGCGCTGCTCGGGCGACGCGTCGAGGATCTGCTCGAGATCCTCGCGGAAGCCCATGTCGAGCATCTCGTCGGCCTCGTCGAGCACTGCGACCTTCAGGGCCGACAGGTCGAGCGCGCCGCGCTCGAGATGGTCACGCAGACGGCCGGGCGTGCCGACGACGATATGCGCGCCGTGTGCGAGGCTGCGACGCTCCTTCGACGCGTCCATGCCGCCGACGCAGGTCGAGATGCGCGCGCCGGCCTTGGCATAGAGCCACATCAGCTCGCGGCTGACCTGCAGCGCGAGTTCGCGGGTCGGGGCGATGCAGAGCACGAGCGGCTTGTGCGGCGCCGGCAGGCGCTGGACGCCGTCCTCACCCGCTTCACCGAGCAGTTCGCCAGCCATGGCGAGGCCGAACGCGACGGTCTTGCCCGAGCCGGTCTGCGCCGACACGACGAGATCGCGACCGACCGCATTCTCCTCGATCACATGCGCCTGGACGGGGGTGAGCGCGGTATAGCCACGCGCAGCGAGCGCTTCGGAAAGAAGCGACGGAATATTTGAAAAAGGCATGTACGTCCTAATTGGTGGCCGGCTTGACGCTACGGCAAAGCACTGGCGTGGTGGTCCCTACAGGACTTGGCCCGCGGCCCACCCGCTCGCCCATGCCCATTGGAAGTTGTAGCCGCCGAGCCACCCTGTGACATCGACCGCTTCGCCGACCGCATACAGGTTTTTTACGCGTTTGGCTTCCATTGTTTGTGAAGAAAGCTCAGCAGTGCTGATTCCGCCCGCCGTCACCTCCGCCTTGGCATAGCCTTCGCTGCCATTTGGCGTGAATTGCCAATGGCTTAGCGCACGCTCCGCGTCCTGCAGCCGGCGATCGGTGAGCGTGGAAATCTCCCCTGTCATCCCCAGCCGCTCGCTAAGCGTCTCGGCGAGTCGGTCAGGCAGCGTCCCCCCGAGCAGCTTGCGCAGCGTCGTGCGCGGCGTGGTGCGCTTCGCTGCGGGGAGCCAGCCGGAGTCGCGGTCGGGGACGAAATCGATGCCCACCGGCTGGCCGTGCCGCCAATAGGACGAGGCCTGCAGGATCGCCGGGCCCGACAGTCCGCGATGCGTGAACAGCGCCGCCTCGCGGAACGCGGTCTTGCCGGCCGTCGCAACGACATCGGCGGCGACGCCCGACAATTCGCGAAACAGGATCTCGTCGCCGCCGAGCGTCAGCGGGACGAGCGCGGGCCGCGGCTCGACCACCTTCAACCCGAATTGCCGCGCCAGATCATAGGCAAAACCGGTCGCGCCCATCTTCGGGATCGACGGCCCACCGGTCGCGATCACCAGCGCGGGCGCGGTGACCGCGCGGCCGTCGATCGCGACGCGGTAGCCGCCGTCACCCTGCTCGACCGCAGTGACGCCGCGTCCCAGCGACAGGTCGACCCGCCCCTTGTCGCATTCATCGAGCAGCATCTCGACGATCTGTTTCGCCGAGCCATCGCAGAACAGCTGCCCCAGCGTCTTTTCGTGCCACGCGATCCCGTAGGACTCGACGAGGGCGAGGAAATCCTGCGCGGTGTAGCGACCGAGCGCGGACTTGGCGAAATGCGGATTGGCGGAGATATAGCGGTCGGCGGCGGTGTGCATGTTGGTGAAATTGCACCGCCCGCCGCCCGAGATCAGAATCTTCTTGCCCGCCTGCTCGGCATGATCGACGAGCAGGATCCGCCGCCCGCGCTGCCCCGCGACCGCGGCGCACATGAGCCCGGCGGCGCCGGCGCCAAGGATGATCGCGTCATAGTCGGACAAGGTTCGCTCCGTGCGGCGCGGGGTGCGGGCCGCTGGTCAAAGGTGTTTTCCCGCGAAGGCGGGGACCCGGACTGGGCTCCCGCGTTCGCGGGAGAACAAGGCCGGATGCAGCGCGTTCGGGATCGCCCATATAGGCGCCACCTGCTGCTACCGAAAGCACCACCCCGGCGAAGGCCGGGGCCCAGTTGGGGGACGGCAATGACGCACGTCGCGCGCCGTTACCCCCACCTCGCCAACTGGACCCCGGCCTCCGCCGGGGTGGTGAATTCTTCAATCGTCATCCTGACGAAAATCAGGGCACCGGAAAAATCAGCGCAGCTTCGCGATATTCAGCGAATCTTCCTTCGCGCGCGTCTTCACCGATTCCTCGCTCCGCGTCAGCGCCTTGGCGATCGCCTTCAGCGCCATGCCCTTCTTGGCGAGCGTGTGCAGCTTCTGGATCTCGTCCTGGGTCCAGGGCTGGCGATGCCGTTCGAATTTGGCCTCGGCCATTATGCGATCTCCACTATCTCGATCGCATCCGCCTTGCCGGCAAACGCCACCGTCTCGCCCACCGCGGCGCCCATCAGCGCGCGCGCGAGCGGCGCGGAGAAGGCGAGGCGATCCTCGCCCGGCTCCGCCTCGTCACCGCCGACGATCGCGATCGTACGTTCCGCGCCGTTCATCCGCACGCGCACCGACGATCCGATCCCGACCTCGCCCTCTTCGGGCTCAGGCGCGAGCTCTGCCGTCGTCTGGCGCGTGTGCCAGTAGCGCAGGTCGCGCAGCAGAACCTTGCGCGCTTCCTCGTCGGTCTCGGCCGCCACCGCCGCCTCGATCGTCTCGACGCGCTCGCCGATCAGCGCAAGGCCGCGCGCCGTGACCAGATTGGGCCCCGGCGCGATCGGCTGTTCGAACTTCGGCTCGAGATGTTCCTCGTCGCTTTCACGGCGAAACGCGACGCTCATGCGCTTACTTCAGACATGCGACGATCCCGGCGATCGCCGCCAGCGTGCCGTCGACATTCTTCACCTTTACGACGTCGAGCCCGAGCTGCTCGGCCGGATAGTCGTTGCCGCCCGGGAAGATCGCGTCGCCGATGAACATCATCTTGTCGAGCGCGATGCCGCTCGCCTCGTTGAGCTTCTTCAGGCCATACGCCTTGTCGACACCCTCGCGCGTGATGTCGATCGAGGTCGCGCCGCCCATGTTGATCGACAGACCCGGCAGACGCTGGCGCAGATCGGCCTGGATCACCTTGCGCTTGGCGAAGTCGGGATCCCAGCTGTGCTTGGCGTCGATCGGCGCTTCCTGGCCGAGCGCGGAGAAGGTGATCTGGCTGCCGCGATCCTCGATCCGCTCGCCCCAGGTCTGCTCGGGGACGAACCCGGTCGCCTCGAGCGACTCGTCGAATGCCTTGAGGATCTTCTGCTTCTCGTCTTCCTCGAACAGCTCGGCATAGACCGCACGCCAGGCGTCGTCGAACCGGTACAGCTTGGTGCCGGTCGTTGGCATCAGCCACAGCTTGGTGCGATCGGCGCGCTCGGGCAGACGGCTCGCGACCTGCTTTTCGAACTGCGGCCAGTCGCCGCCCGAGATCACCGCGACATGCGCGACGTCGAGCAGGTCCGCGAGCGCCTCGCCCATCGGCTCCTGCAAGGGCTGCTTGCTTTCGGCCAGCGTTCCGTCGAGGTCAAAGGCAACCAACTCTTTCATGCGGAAACTCCAGTCAGGATAAATGTGTCGATCGCGTGTGCGACGCCATCGGCATCGTTCGCGGTGGTAATCTCGTGCGCGACGTCGCGGACGGACTGCGGCGCATTGCCCATCGCGATCGCCAGCCTGGCCCGCTTGAGCATCGCGATGTCGTTCGCCTGGTCGCCGATCGCCGCGGTCTGCGTCAGGCTGATGCCGAACGCGTCCGCGAGTTCCTCGATCCCGCTGCCCTTGTTGCCCGCCACGGGCGTGATGTCGAGATAATAGGTCTGGCTCTGAACGATCGTCGCCTGCGCGTCGAACTGCGCCGCCACCTTGGCGTGCAGGTCGCGCAGCAGATCCTCGTCGTCGCTGACGAACGTCACCTTATCCGCCTTGCCCAGCAGGTCGGTGAAGTCGGCGACGATCACCGGGTCCTGCGCCGAGGCCTTGCGCTCGCTGTCGACATGGCTGCCTTGGTCGGTGCTGGCATACCAGACGTCGTCGGCGAAGATCCAGGTATCGACCGGCGCGTCACCGATGATCTCCATCGCGCCGCGCACGACGTCGACATCGACCATGTGATGCTCGATCACCGTGCCGTCGCGCTTGAACACGATGCCGCCGTTGAACGCGCCCATCGGCTCGTCGATGCCGAGCAGTTCGGCGATCGGCATCATCCCCGATCGCGGCCGCGCGCTGATGATCGTGAAGCCCAGGCCCGCCGCCTTCAGCCGCTTGACCGCATCGACGGTCGCGGGTGCGACCTTCTTGTCCTTGTCGACGAGCGTGCCGTCGACGTCGGACACGAGCAGCTTGATGGTCACTTGCCCGTTCACTGGGGCATCTCGACGTGCCCGCCGAAGCCGAAGCGCATGGCCGACAACAGCTTGTCGCCGAACGTATGGTCGACCCGGCTGCGATAGCGTGCGTAGAGCGCGGCGCTCAGCACGTTGGCAGGCACCTTCTCCTCCATCGCCGCGTCGATCGTCCACTGGCCCTCGCCCGAATCCGCGACGCTGCCGCTGAACCCTTCGAGCGTGCCGTCCTTGGCCAGCGCGATCGCCGACAGGTCGAGCAGCCACGACGAGATCACGCTGCCGCGACGCCACACTTCGGCGACGTCGGTCAGGTTGATGTCGAAGCGCTGGTCCTCGGCGACATGCTCGCCCGACTTGCCCTTGAGGATGTCGAAGCCCTCGGCATAGGCCTGCATCAGGCCGTATTCGATGCCGTTATGGACCATCTTGACGAAATGCCCGGCACCCGGAGGGCCGGCGTGGATATAGCCCTTTTCCGCACGCGGATCGGCCTGCCCCTCGATGCGGCCCGGCGTGCGGACGATCTCGCCCATGCCCGGTGCCAGCGTGTCGAAGATCGGATCGAGATAATCGACCGTCTCCGTCTCGCCGCCGATCATCATGCAATAGCCGCGCTCAAGGCCCCAGACGCCGCCCGACGTGCCGACGTCGACATAGCGGATGCCCTTTTCGGCGAGCTCCTTCGCGCGGCGGACGTCGTCCTTGTAGAAGCTGTTGCCGCCATCGATGATGATGTCGCCCTCGGCGGCCTTTTCGGCGATCGCCTGTACGGTCTGCTCGGTCGGCTCGCCCGCGGGCACCATCACCCACCAGATCGCCGGCGTGTCGAGCTTGCCGCGCATGTCGTCGAGCGAGTCCGCACCGATCGCGCCATCCGCCGCGAGCTTCTTCACCGCCTCCGCATCGCGATCGAATGCGACGACCTCATGGCCGTTCTTCATCAACCGGCGCGCGATATTGCCGCCCATCCGGCCGAGGCCGATCAGTCCGATCTTCATGATTCACTCCGCGCTTTCGCTGGAAATACCTGCCGTTCGTCCCGAGTAGACGTCGAACGTGTCGAGACGACGTATCGAGGGACATGTACCTCAATACGGTCTCTCGGCTTCGCTCGATCCCTACTCGGCACGAGCGGGAACGTGTCTTACGCCGTCGCCGGCTGCTTCTTCGCGATCGACCCGAGCAGGTCGTCGAACGCCTTCACGAACGACGCGACGCCCTCTTCGACCAGCGTGCCGGTCACGCCGGTCAGGTCGAGGCCCAGCCGCTCGGCTTCCGCCAGCACATGCTTCGCGCCGTCGACATCCGCGGTGATCGTCTCCGCCGCGGTGCCATGGTCGCGAAACGCGTCCATCGTCTTTGGCGGCATCGTGTTGACCGTGTCACGACCGATCAGCGTGTCGATGTAGAGCGTGTCGGGATAGCTCGGATCCTTGACCCCGGTCGACGCCCACAACAGCCGCTGCGGCTGTGCGCCCTTGGCGGCGAGTGCCTGCCAGCGGTCCGACTTCAGGAACTCGAGATACCATTGATACGCCATCTTCGCGTTAGCGATCGCGACCTTGCCGCGTACCGCCTTCAGCGCATCCGCGTCGGCATCACCCTTTTCGAGGCGCGCATCGATCTGCTTGTCGATCATCGTATCGATCCGGCTGACGAAGAAGCTCGCGACACTGGCGATCCTATCGATCGGCTTGCCCTCGGCGACGCGCTTCTCGAGCCCCGCCGCATAGGCCTCGGCGACGCGGACATAGGCGTCGATCGAGAACAGCAAGGTCACGTTGACGTTGATCCCTTCCGAGATCGCGGTCGAGATCGCCGGGCCGCCCGCAAGCGTCCCCGGGATCTTGATCATCAGGTTCGGCCGGTCGACCGCCGCCCACAGCTTGCGCGCCTCGGCGATCGTCGCGTCGGTATCGTCCGAGATATAGGGCGACACTTCGAGGCTGACATAGCCGTCCTTGGCATCGAGCTTGTCGTACACCGGCTTCAGCGTCTCCGCCGCCGCCTTGATGTCCTGGATCGCGAGATGCTCGTAGCGGTCGATCGTCGCCGCGCCGGGGTTCTCCTTGTCGAACTTGGCGAGCGTCGAGTCATAGGCCTCGCCGTGCCCCATCGCCTTTTCGAAGATCGATGGGTTGGACGTGACACCGGTCAGCCCGTCCTCATCGACCAGCTTCTGGAGACCGCCGGCCTCCAGGAACTTCCGGTCGACGAAATCGAGCCATACCGCCTGGCCGAAGCCTTCGAGATCGTTGAGCGCACCCATCACTTGGTCTCCATAACCTGGCGGGCAACCTTGACGACATTGTCGACGGTGAACCCGAACTTGTCCTGCAGTTTGGCGAGCGGTGCCGAGGCACCGAAGGTCGACATCGTCACGGTCGCGCCGTCGAGCCCGACATAGCGGTCCCAACCGATCGACCCGGCCATCTCGATCGCGACGCGGGCGCGCACGCCCCGCGGCAACACGCTTTCCTTGTAGGCGGCGTCCTGCAGCTCGTAGCGATACCAGCTCGGCATCGACACGACCCGGCTCTTCACGCCGTCCGCGACCAGCTTCTCATGCGCGTCGACCGCCAGCGACACTTCGCTGCCCGTCGCGATCAGGATCACGTCGGGCGTGCCGTCACAATCGGCGAGCACATAACCGCCCTGCTCGACGCCGTCGGCGCTCGCATATTTGGTCCGGTCGAGCGTCGGCAAAGCCTGGCGCGACAGGATCAGCGCGGCGGGCGTGCTGGCATCCTTCAGGACCGCCTTCCACGCCGCGACGACTTCGTTCGCGTCGCTCGGGCGGATCGTGTCGAGCCCGGGGATCGCGCGCAGGGTGGCGAGATGCTCGATCGGCTGGTGCGTCGGGCCATCTTCGCCGACGCCGATCGAATCATGCGTGAACACCCAGACCGCGCCGACCTCCATGATCGCCGACAGGCGCACCGGTGCGCGCATGTAATCAACGAACACGAGGAAGGTGGAACCGTAGGAGCGCAGATGCGACAGCGCCATGCCGTTGACGATCGCGCCCATGCCATGTTCGCGAATGCCGAAATGGAAGTTGCGGCCGGCATAGTTGTTCGCCTCGAACGAGGGCTGGCCCTTGATGTCGGTCTTGGTCGACGGCGCGAGATCCGCCGAACCGCCGATCAGCCACGGCACCTTGGCGGCGATCGCGTTGAGCACCTTGCCACCCGAATCGCGGCTGGCGACACCCTTGGGATCGGCCTCGAACACGGGAATGTCCGCGTCCCAGCCCTCGGGCAGCTCGTCCTTGAGCAGCAGGTCGAGCTCGGCCGACAGCTCGGGATATGCACCCCGATATTTGTCGGTCAGCGCGACCCATTCGTCACGCAGCTTGGCGCCACGCTCTGCGATCGCACCGTTGAAATGCTCGATCACGCCGTCCGGAACGTAGAACGACTTGTCCTCGGGCCAGCCATAGGCCTGCTTGGTGAGGCGGATATTCTCGTCGCCGAGCGGCTCGCCATGCGCCTTCTCGCTGCCCGCCTTGGGGCTGCCGTAACCGATCACCGAATGCACGACGATGAAGGTCGGCTTGTCGGTGGTCGCCTTGAACGTCTCGATCGCACGGCTCAGCGCCGCCGTGTCGTTCGCGTCGTCGACATGGATGACGTTCCAGCCATAAGCGTCGAAGCGCAGGCCGACATCCTCGTCGAACGCGAGATCGGTCGCGCCCTCGATCGAGATGTGGTTGCTGTCGTAGATCCAGCAGAGATTGCTGAGCTTCAGATGCCCGGCCATGCTCGCCGCCTCGGCGGAGACGCCCTCCATCATGTCGCCATCGCCACAGATGGTGTAGACGTCATGGTCGAACAGCGTGAAGCCGTCCTTGTTGTAGCGCGCCGCGAGCCAGCGCTCGGCGATCGCCATGCCGACCGAATTGCCGCAACCCTGGCCGAGCGGGCCGGTCGTGGTCTCGACGCCCGTGGTGTGGCGATATTCGGGGTGGCCCGGCGTCTTGGACGAAAGCTGGCGGAACTGCCGGATGTCCTCGAGGCTGACGGCCTCCTTGCCGCTCTTCTCGCCGTCCGCGCTGATCTCTTCGATCTTGGCGAGGTGGATCAGCGCATAGAGCAGCATCGACGCATGGCCGACCGACAGGACGAACCGGTCGCGATTGGGCCAGTCGGCGTGCTTGGGATCGTAGCGCAGGAATTTCGACCAGAGCGTGTAGCCGACCGGCGCGAGCGCCATCGGCGTGCCGGGATGGCCCGAATTGGCCTTCTGCACCGCGTCCATCGACAGCGTGCGGATCGTATCGATCGTCAGACGCTCGGGCGAACCGTCCTCGTGCAGGTTCGGATCCGCCTTCATCGTGGGGGCGGTTGCGGTATCGGTCATGAAAGAAAGCCTCGCTCTAGACGGTGACCGAACGCCGCGCATCCGATCTGGTTGCCAACATAGGATGCCTTTAGGCGGATGCACCCGAGCGTTCCAGTCGCGTAACGACGCCTTTCGATGCAATATACGCGGCATCGACCTCGTCGAGGAACAATCCGTGGCCCAGTACGCCGGGAATCCCCGCCAGCACCGCCGCCAGCGCGTGCGGGTCGTCGAGCGTCGGAAATCGGCAATCCGCGACCAGATTGTCCTGATCCGTCCGATAGTTGGGGCGAATCACCGGCGCTCCGCCAAGGTCGGTCAGCACGCGCATCACATAGGCCCGGGCAAAGGGCAGCAGCTCGACGGGCAGCTTCGCCGCACCGATCCGTTCGACCCGCTTCGATCCGTCCGCAATCACGACCATCCGTGCCGAGCTTGCGGCGACAATCTTCTCGCGCAGCATCGCCCCGCCAGCGCCCTTGATCGCGAAACAGCGCGCGTCGATCTCGTCCGCGCCGTCGATCGTCAGGTCGACCTGCGCGATATCGGCAAAGTCGAGCACCGGAATGCCTACCTGCCGCGCCAGCGTGCCGCTCGCCTCGGACGTGACGGCCGCGCGGACGTCGAGCCCCGCCGCGACCCGCTCGCCCAGCGCGCGGATCGCGAACGCCGCGGTCGACCCGGTACCCAGCCCGACCAGCATCCCCTCCCGAACCTCCGCCACCGCCGCCACCGCCGCCGCCTGCTTGTCGTCATCGATCATGTGTTGCGCCTTTTCAAATCAACTGCCCCCGATCCAACCCACCCGCGCCCTTCCCCCCTCCCCGTTCGCCCTGAGCGAAGTCGAAGGGCATGCCCCAAGAGACGGTGCTTCGACTTCGCTCAGCACGAACGGAGGGGGGGAACGAACGGATAAACGAAACGAACGGATTGGGGCGACACGAATGGGTTGGGGAACACGAACGGATCAGGAATACGAACCGATCAGCGGAATCATCGCAACAGCCCCCCCCAAAACCCCCCGTCATCCTGACGAAAGTCAGGATCCAGAGCCACCAACGATCCCCTCGCGACCCAGGATCCAGACCTTCGCCAACACAACCAACCGCGAAAAAACCCCACCCCGGAAACACCAGAAAACACCCCCACCAACAAACCAGGTTACTCTTTCTTCCCTATTTTTCGCGTCCGCTTTTCAACTGACATACTTCTGGTACATCCGCATGGTTTAGCCGGCCCTCATCTGATCGCGGATACCCCACTTGATAGCCAAACGACTTACCCCTTGGCGCTACGCCGTGATGGCACCCGCGCTGATCGGCCTCGCGGCCTGTTCCGGTGGCGGCGGCGATGCCGCAAAAGGCAAGGGCAAGGGCGGTCAGCCGGGCCAGGGCACCCCCACTGTCGGCTATGTCGTGATCCAGCCGTCGAGCGTCGCGATGACCACCGAACTCAGCGGCCGCACGACCGCGTTCGAAAGCTCGGACGTCCGCCCGCAGGTCACCGGGATCATCCGCCGCCGATTCTTCACCGAAGGCACGCTCGTCAAGAAGGGCCAGCCGCTCTACGAGATCGACCCGCGCCTCTACCGCGCCGCCGCCAACGAGGCGCAGGCGAACCTGCAGAGCGCGCGCGCCAATGCCGAGGCGCAGGGCATCCTTGCGCAGCGCTACAAGCCGCTCGCCGAGATGGAGGCGATCAGCAAGCAAGACTATACCAACGCGATCGCGACCTCGCGTCAGGCGACCGCCTCGGTCGCGCAGACCCGCGCCGCGCTCGAGACCGCGCAGATCAACCTGAAGTTCACGACCGTCCCCGCGCCGATCACCGGGCGGATCGGCCGCTCGCTGTTTACCGTCGGCGCGCTCGTCTCCGCGACTCAGACCGATCCGCTGTCGCAGATCCAGCGGCTCGACCCGATCTTCGTCGACATCCAGCAGGCCTCGGGCGACCTGCTCGCGCTGCGGCGCTCGCTCGGCCAGAACGGCATCGTCCCGACCCGCGCCGAGGTGCGCCTCAAGCTCGAGGATGGCAGCGATTACGGCGCGACCGGCTCGGTCGAATTCGCCGAAGCTTTGGTCAACACCGAGACCGGCACTGTGACGCTGCGCGCGCGCTTCCCCAATCCACAGGGGCTGTTGCTGCCGGGCATGTTCGTCCAGGCGAAGTTCGCGCAGGCGATCAACCAGCGCGCGTTCCTGGTGCCGCAAGCGGGCGTCGCGCGCGACGCGAAGGGCAATGCGACCGTCTATGTCGTCAGCGCCGACAACAAGGCGGTGCAGAAGACGATCAAAGCCGACCGGACGCAGGGCCCCTATTGGGTCGTCACCAGCGGGCTCAACCCCGGCGACCGGATCATCACGCAGGGGCTGTCGAAGATCGCCCCCAATCAGAGCGTGAAGCCGGTCCCCGAAAACACCGCGCAAAAGATCGAAGCGCCCAAGGGCGACTCCTCGGGTGGCGATAAGGCCAGCCAGAAAAAGGCCGGCTAGACCCTTATGTTATCCCGTGTCTTCATCGATCGCCCGATCTTTGCCTGGGTGCTCGCGATCATCGTGATGCTCGGCGGCATCGGCGCGATCATGAGCCTGCCGATCGCACAATATCCCGACGTCGCGCCGCCACAGGTGACGATCCGCGCGACCTTCCCGGGCGCCAACGCGCAGACGATCCAGAACAGCGTGACGCAGGTCGTCGAACAGTCGCTGACCGGGATCGACGGGCTGATCTATTTCAGCTCGTCCTCGTCGTCGCGCGGCTCGGTGACGGTCACGGTCACGTTCGAAAAGGGCACCGATCCCGACATCGCGCAGGTCCAGGTCCAGAACCAGGTCCAGCAGACACTGTCGCGCCTCCCCACCCAGGTGCAGCAGCAGGGCCTCGTCGTCCGCAAGTCGAACCCGGACAACCTCCTGATCGTCGGCGTCTATGACGAGACCGACAAGCTGACCAACCAGGACGTCTCGGACTATCTCGTCTCGAACCTTCAGGACCCGCTCGGCCGTATCCCCGGCATCGGCGACAGCAACGTCTTCGGCGCGCAGTACGCAATGCGGATCTGGCTCGACCCGAACAAGCTGGCGAGCTTCCAGCTGATCCCGAGCGACGTGACGACCGCGATCCAGGCGCAGAATACCGAGGTCGCGGCCGGCGAGCTCGGCGGCCAGCCCCAGCCCGACACGCAGATGCTCAACGCGACCGTGACCGCGCAGTCGCGTCTCCAGACGCCGGAGCAGTTCGCCAACATCATCCTGAAGACCACCAACACGAGCGCGACGGTCAAGCTGCGCGACGTCGCGCGGATCGAGCTGGGCGCCGAAAACTACAACGCGCGCAGCCGCGTCAACGCGCATCCGGGCGCGGGCATCGCGGTGCTGCTGGCCCCCGGCGCCGACGCGCTCAAGACCGCCGAGCTGGTCAAGGCCTATGTCGAGAAGTCGGCCAAGAGCTTCCCGCCCGGCCTCAAATTCGCTTACGCCAACGACACGACCAACTTCATCAAGCTGTCGATCGAAGAAGTCATCAAGACGCTGATCGAGGCAGTCATCCTCGTCGTCATCGTCATGTTCGTGTTCCTGCAGAGCTGGCGCGCGACGCTGATCCCAACGATCGCGGTGCCGGTCGTGCTGCTCGGCACGTTCGGCGTCTTCTATCTCGCGGGCTTCTCGATCAACACGCTGACGCTGTTCGGGCTCGTGCTCGCGATCGGCCTGCTCGTCGACGACGCGATCGTCGTCGTCGAGAATGTCGAGCGCCTGATGGAGGAAAACCCCGACATGTCGCCGCGCGAGGCGACGATCGAGTCGATGAACGAGATCACCGTCGCGCTGGTCGCGATCGCGCTCGTCCTGTCCGCGGTGTTCCTGCCGATGGCGTTCTTCGGCGGGTCGACCGGCGTGATCTACCGCCAGTTCTCGCTGACGATGGTGTCGGCAATGGTGCTGTCGGTGCTCGTCGCGCTGATCCTGTCGCCGGCGCTGACCGCGACTTTGCTCAAGCAGAAGAAGAAGGATGCCGACGGCAATCCCGAACAGAGCTGGGGCGAGCGCAAATTTCCGAAGGTCGCGCATTTCTTCACGCGCGCGGGCGACAAGTTCAACGACACGTTCGAAAAAGGTACCAGGAAATACGTCGGCGCCGTCCAGTCGGTGGTCAATCGCAAATGGCTGTTCCTGCTGATCTATGCCGCGGTCGTCGCGCTGCTCGCGGTGATGTTCCTCCGCCTGCCCACGGGCTTCCTGCCGACCGAGGACCAGGGCACCGGCATCGTCCAGTTCCAGCTGCCCGCGGGCGCGACGCAAGGGCGCACCTTCGCGCTGCAGAAGCAGATCGAGAAATATTACTTCACGAACGAGAAGGCGAATGTGAGCACGATGTTCACCGTCAGCGGCGGCGGGGGCGGTGGTGCGAGCGGCCAGAATACCGGCCAGGGCTTCGTCTCGTTCGCACCCTGGGAAAACCGCGAGGGCAAGGAGAATACCGCCGAGGCGATCACCGGCCGTGCGGCCCAGGCGTTCGCAGGTTTCCGCGATGCGCAGGTCTATTCGCTCGTCCCGCCGGCGATCCGCGGTCTCGGCTCGTCGAACGGCTTCACGATGCAGCTGCAGAACAGCGGCAGCCTGAGCCAGACCGAGTTCAACGCCGCGCGCGACAAGCTGCTCGCGCTTGCCCGCGCCGATTCCTCGCTGACCGCGATCCGCCTGACCGAGCTGCCCGACGTCGCGACGCTGCGCGTCGATGCCGACCAGCAGAAGCTCTCGACGCTCGGGCTGACCCAGGCGAACGTGAACTCGACGCTGTCGACCGCCTGGGGTGGCCAATATGTCAACGACTTCATCGACCGCGGCCGCGTCAAGCGCGTCTATGTCCAGGGCGACGCGCAGTTCCGCGCCGCACCCTCGGACCTGAGCCAGTGGTTCGTCCGCGGATCGAACGGCCAGATGGCACCCTTCTCCTCGTTCGCGCGGACCAGCTGGTCGCAGGCGCCGACGACGCTGTCGCGGTTCAACGGCATCTCGTCCTACGAGATCCAGGGGTCGGGCGCGGCGGGCGTCAGCTCGGGCGACGCGATGACCCGGATCGCCGAGCTCGCCGGGAAGATCCCCGGCACCTCGGTCGCGTGGTCGGGGCTCTCCTATCAGGAACGCTTGTCCTCGGGTCAGGCGCCGATCCTCTACGGTCTGTCGCTGCTCGTCGTCTTCCTGTGCCTCGCCGCGCTCTATGAAAGCTGGTCGATCCCGATCGCGGTGCTGCTCGTCATCCCCCTGGGCCTCGTCGGCGCGATCCTCGCGGTGACGCTGCGCGGGCTCATCAACGACGTGTATCTCCAGATCGGGCTGCTCACGACGATGGGGCTCGCGGCGAAGAACGCGATCCTGATGATCGAGTTCGCCGAACAGGAAGAGCGCAAGGGCAAGCGCGTCATCGAGGCTGCGCTGTCCGCCGCCAAGATCCGTCTTCGTCCGATCCTGATGACGTCGTTCGCGTTCATCCTCGGCGTGCTGCCGCTCGCGCTGTCGACCGGCGCGGGTGCGAACAGCCGTATCGCGATCGGCACCGCGGTGGTCGGCGGGATGCTGACCGCGACCCTGCTCGCGATCTTCTACATCCCGCTGTTCTTCGTGCTCGTCCGCCGCGGCGCGCGCGACGGCATCGCCAAGCTGCGTGGTCGACCGACCGGCTTCCACGGCGGCGAGGATGACCATGACGGTCGCGATTCCGAAAAGCTCGGTCCTCCCGAACAACCAGGCCCCCACCGGCCGGAGCCCGCATGATGCGTTCGCCACTCCTGATCCTCGCCGCGTCGACCGCGCTCGCGGGCTGCTCGCTTGCCCCCAAATATGTCCGGCCCGAGCTGCCGACGCCGGTGTCCTGGCCGGTCGGCGACGCCTATCTGCGCCAGTCCGAGGCGGCGCTCCCGGCCTTCACCTACCGCGACGTGTTCCGCGACCCGCGGCTCCAGCAGATCATCGTTCAGGCGCTGGCGAACAACCGCGACCTGCGCGTCGCCGCCGCGAACATCGCCGCGACCCGCGCGCAATATCGCATCCAGCGCGCCGACCTGCTCCCCCAGATCGATGCGAGCGGGCGCTACAGCTATTCGGGCGGCGGCAATGGCGCGCGCAGCACCGCGACGAGCAACACGGGCACGGGCACGGGCGGCACAGGAACCGGGACAGGCACCGGCACGGGCGGTACCGGCACGGGGACCGGCGGCACCGGCACGGGCGGGACCGTCGTCAGCTCGTCCAGCTCGAACAGCGCCTTCTCGGTCGACCTCGGCACCACCGCGTTCGAGCTCGACCTGTTCGGCCGCATCCGCTCGCTCACCGGTGCCGCGCTCAACCGTTATTTCGAGACCGAGGCCGCGGCGCGCGCGACCCGGCTGACGCTGGTCGGCGACATCGCCGACGCGTGGCTGACCTATGCCTCGGACCAGAGCCTGCTCAAGATCGCGCAGGACACCGTCGCCAGCTCGCAGCGCAGCGTCACGCTCACCCAGGCGCGGCTCCGCGGCGGCGTCGCGCCGCGTACCGACCTGCGCCAGGCCCAGCAGATCCTGTTCACCGCGCAATCCGACCTCGCGACTCAGAAGACCGCGCTCGCCCAGGACATCAACGCGCTGCAATTGCTCGTCGGTGCGCCGGTCGACGCCGCGCTCCTGCCCGCCTCGATCGAGCAGGCGCTGCCGACCGTCGCCACCCTGCCCGCGGGCCTCGACAGCGGCATCCTGCTCCGCCGCCCCGACGTCGTTCAGGCGGAATATGAGCTGCGCGCGACCAATGCCGAGATCGGCGCGGCGCGTGCCGAGCTGTTCCCGCGCGTCTCGCTCACCGGCCTGCTCGGCTTTGCCAGCAGCGCGCTGACCTCGCTGTTTTCGGGCGGCGCGTTCAACTATTCGGTCGCGCCCTCGATCAGCTACCCGATCTTCCGCGCCGGCGCGGGCGTCGCCAATGTCGAATATACCAAGGCGCAGCGCGACGCCGCGCTCGCCACCTACGAAAAATCGATCCAGACCGCGTTCCAGGAAACCGCCGACGCGCTCGCGCGCCAGGGCACGATCGCCGATCAGCTCGCCGCCAACGTCAATTTCGCCGCGGCGGCGCAAGACACCTATCGCCTGTCCGACGCGCGCTATCGCGGTGGCATCGACACCTTCCTCAGCTCGCTCGACGCGCAGCGCTCGCTCTACACCGCGCAGCGCAACCTCGTCGCGACGCAGCTGGTCGGCGCGAGCAACCGCGTCACGCTCTACCGCGTGCTCGGCGGCGACTCGACGCTCGAGGCGACCGCCAACGGACCGCGCCCTGTCACCGCCAACGGCACACCGCGCACGGAATAGGCCGGTCGCGCCGGGCCGATCCTGTCGGCCCGGCGCGGATCGATGATCAGCCGCCCTTCATCGGCGTGACCGCGTCGCGCCCGAACCGCATGATTAGTTCGCCGATCTCGCGCGCCTGGCTCATGCTGCGCTCGCTCTGTGTCCGCAGATAGTCGCTCTGGATCTTCATCACGTCGGTCAGGTCCTTGGCGGACGCCGCCTCGCGCATCGCCGCGAACGCCTCACGCGTGTTCTGTTCGGCCTGGTCGATCATCTTCGCGCCGATCGTCGACCCGTTCTCCGCCATCTTGCGTCCCGATTCCTTCAGCGCCTCGCCCGCGCGCTTGGCGGGCTCGCCGAAATGATCCGAAAACGCGGCCTGCGCGCTCTGCGCATCCGCCTGCATCCGGTCGGTCGCGGTCTTCGCGGCGTCGGCGGCCTGGTCGGTTGCCGCCTTTGCCCGACCAGCACCCTTGTCGATCGCGGCTTTGACATCGTCTGACATATTTATGGTCCTCTCCATTCATATTTATGGTCCTCTCCATTCCGGCGTGCTTGCTGCATCGGCCTTCGACGGAGCCGGAGCATAACCGGTTGTGGCCCGGTCGCAATGTTAGTCGCGCACGCGAAACCGCGTCTAAGGCAAAACCCGCCCTTCCCCCGCCCGCCCCCCCTTGCTAAGGCCCCGGCAGTAACCGCATTCAGGTCGGTCCCCTACGCGCCCCCGCGGTCCCATAGGCCGCTTTCCCCTCGGCGCCCGGCGGCCCGACGCCCACGGGAAGGACCCCTATGACTGCCATCGGCCAGGACACCCTCAAGACCCGCACGAGCCTTTCGACCGGCGGCAAGTCCTATGACTATTACAGCCTCGCCAAGGCCTCCGAACAGCTCGGCGACATCAGCCGCCTGCCCTTCTCGATGAAGGTGCTGCTCGAGAACCTCCTGCGCTTCGAGGACGGCGTCACCGTCACGCGCGACGACATCCAGGCGATCGTCGACTGGCAGAAGGAGCGTCGCAGCGACCGCGAGATCCAGTATCGCCCCGCGCGCGTGCTGATGCAGGATTTCACCGGCGTACCTTGCGTCGTCGATCTCGCCGCGATGCGCGACGCGATGACCAAGCTCGGCGGCAACCCCGAGAAGATCAACCCGCAGGTTCCCGTCCACCTCGTCATCGATCACTCGGTGATGGTCGATGAGTTCGGCACGCCCAAGGCGTTCGAGGACAACGTCGACCTCGAGTACGAGCGCAACATCGAGCGCTACGAGTTCCTCAAGTGGGGCAGCAAGGCGCTCGACAATTTCCAGGTCGTTCCCCCCGGCACCGGCATCTGCCACCAGGTGAACCTCGAATATATCGGCCAGGCCGTCTGGTCGTCGGCGTCGTCGGGTGATCACGGCGACGGCACGATGATCGCCTATCCGGACACGCTGGTCGGCACCGACAGCCACACGACGATGATCAACGGTCTCGGCGTGCTCGGCTGGGGCGTCGGCGGGATCGAGGCCGAGGCCGCGATGCTCGGCCAGCCCGTGTCGATGCTGATCCCCGAAGTCGTCGGCTTCAAGCTGCTCGGCAAGCTGAACGAGGGCATCACCGCCACCGATCTCGTGCTGACCGTCACGCAGATGCTGCGCGCCAAGGGCGTGGTCGGCCGCTTCGTCGAGTTCTTCGGTCCCGGCCTGTCGTCGATGACGCTCGCCGATCGCGCGACGATCGCCAACATGGCGCCGGAATATGGCGCGACCTGCGGCTTCTTCCCGATCGACGACAAGACGCTCGATTACATGCGCCTCACCGCGCGGTCTGACGAGAATGTCGAGCTGGTCGAGGCGTACGCCAAGGCCAACGGCTTCTGGCGCGACGAGAATGCCGAGGACCCCGTCTTCACCGACACGCTCGAGCTCGACATGGGTTCGGTCGTCGCATCGCTCGCCGGCCCGAAGCGCCCGCAGGACCGCGTCAGCCTGAACAAGGTCGACGAGGTGTTCAACAGCGACCTCCACAAGCTGTACCACAAGGAACAGCCCGCCCGCGTCGCGGTCGAGGGTCGTGAGCACGACATCGGCGACGGCGACGTCGTGATCGCCGCGATCACCAGCTGCACCAACACGTCGAACCCGTCGGTGCTGGTCGCCGCCGGTCTCGTCGCGCGCAAGGCGAACGCTCTGGGCCTCAAGTCGAAGCCCTGGGTGAAAACGTCGCTGGCGCCGGGTTCGCAGGTCGTCACCGACTATCTCGACAAGGCCGGCCTCACCGCCGACCTGAACGCGCTCGGCTTCAACCTCGTCGGCTATGGCTGCACGACCTGCATCGGCAATTCGGGCCCGCTGGCGCCGGCGATCTCGTCGGCGATCAACGAGAATGACCTCGTCGCCGCGTCGGTCCTCTCGGGCAACCGCAACTTCGAAGGTCGCGTCTCGCCCGACGTCCGCGCCAACTTCCTCGCATCGCCGCCGCTCGTCGTCGCCTATGCGATCAAGGGCACTGTCACGACCGACATGATCGAGACGCCGCTGGGTCAGGGCACCGACGGTCAGGACGTGTATCTGCGCGACATCTGGCCGACCAACGAGGAGGTCCGCAGCACGATGGACGCCAACATCGACGCGTCGATGTTCGGTGCGCGCTACGGCGACGTCTATGCGGGCGATTCGAAGTGGCGCGAGATCGACGTCACGGGTTCGGACACCTACGCTTGGCGCGCAGGGTCGACCTATGTCGCCAACCCGCCGTACTTCGAGGGCCTCAGCATGACGCCGTCGCCGGTGCAGGACATCATCGACGCCAAGCCGCTGGCGATCCTCGGCGATTCGATCACCACCGATCACATCTCGCCCGCAGGCTCGATCAAGGCGGACAGCCCGGCCGGCCGCTTCCTCCAGGAGCATCAGGTCAGCAAGGCCGACTTCAACAGCTATGGCGCACGCCGCGGCAACCATGACGTGATGATGCGCGGCACCTTCGCCAACATCCGCATCAAGAACGAGATGGTCCCCGGCGTCGAGGGCGGCATGTCCAAGTATGACGGCGAGGTCATGGCGATCTACGACGCCGCCATGCGCTTCAAGAACGACGGCACGCCGCTCGTGATCGTCGCGGGCAAGGAATATGGCACCGGTTCGTCGCGCGACTGGGCGGCCAAGGGCACCAACCTGCTCGGCGTCCGCGCGGTCATCACCGAGAGCTTCGAGCGTATCCACCGTTCGAACCTGGTCGGCATGGGCGTGCTGCCGTTGCAGTTTGCCGAAGGCACCGATCGCAAGACGCTCGGCCTCGACGGCTCGGAGACGTTCACCATTCTCGACGTGGCAAGCATCCGCCCGCGTCAGGACGTGAGTGTGAAGATGACCCGCGCCGACGGCAGCAGCGAGACGTTCGAGACCAAGTGCCGGATCGATACCGTCAACGAGCTGGAATATTTCCTCAACGGCGGCATCCTGCACTACGTCCTGCGCAAGCTGGCCGCCTGATCCGGCGACGTCGTCCCGGAGCGATCCGGGGCGACGCCTGCCCCCTGAACGACCGTCATCCCAGCGAAAGCCGGAATATCCCCGTGAGGCGCATGTCGCCCACCACAAGGGATATCCCGGCCTTCGCTGGGATGACGTGTTTCAGGTCAGGAGCGTGGCGGACGGCGCGTCTCGAACGCGACCCAGGCCCGGCAGAAAAAAGCGGGGCGACCATGACGATCGCCCCGTAGTTCAGGGAGGGACCGGGAGGGGGAACAACCCGGCCACGTCGCCGTCCACAGGGGGAGAGGGAGCGGCGACCCCCACCTCATCGCGCCGATATGTTGCACCAATGTGTCGGAGCCCACGGATCGCCGCAATTCTTCCGCCGATCACCGCACCCGGTGGCAAACCGCCACTTCCCCCAACCGTCATCCTGACGAACGTCAGGACCCAGAGCCTCGCGCGTCACGCCGCCGCTAGAGCGCCCGCCCCGCCACCGCGTCGAGCTTCGCCACCAGCGCCGGATCCCGCGCGCCCTGCGCCGTGATGATCGCACTGTCGAGACAGGTATCGATCGGCGACGCCGGCCGCTCCGCCGGCAGCCCGCGCAGCAACGCCATCACCATCGCGCGCGCCTTGGCCGCATTCGCGCCGAGCTGCGCAATCACCTCCGCGACATCGACACCCGCCGCCTCCTCGCGCCAGCAGTCATAGTCGGTCACCATCCCGACCAGCGCATAGGGCAGCTCCGCCTCACGCGCGAGTTTCGCCTCGGGCATCGCGGTCATCCCGATCACGTCGCAGCCCCATTGGCGGTACAACCGGCTTTCCGCGCGCGTCGAGAATTGCGGCCCCTCCATCGCCAGATAGGTGCCGCGATCGTCGACCTGCGCGCCGGCCTGACGCGCGGCATCGGCGGCATGGCCCGACAGGCGCGGACACACCGGGTCCGCCATCGAGACATGCGCGACCAGGCCCGTGCCGAAGAAGCTCGACACCCGCCCTTTGGTCCGGTCGATGAACTGGTCGACGATCGTGAAGCTCCCCGGCGGCCGCGCCTCGACCAGCGACCCGACCGACGACACCGCCAGCACATCGGTCACCCCCAGCCGCTTCAGCGCATCGATGTTCGCGCGGGCGTTCAGGTCCGACGGCGCAATTCTGTGTCCCCGCCCGTGCCGCGGCAGGAACGCCACCCCGACAGGCCCTACGCGCCCGGTATAGATCGCATCCGACGGCGCACCCCAGGGTGTCTCCACCGTCTGCCAGCGCCCGTCCTCGATCCCCTCGACCGCATACAGCCCCGATCCGCCGATGATCCCGATCGTCCAGCCGCTCACTCGGCAAGCGCCCGCGGGCGGGCGTAGACGAAGTAGATCACCAGCCCGAGCAGGTTCCACAGCCCGAAATACGCTTGCGTCTTCGAGGGCAGGCTGAAGAACAGGTACAGGCAGCCGAGAATGCCGACGATGCCCACCAACGTCGCGGCCGGCGCGCGGAAGGTGCGGATCGCATCCGGCGCGCGGCGGCGCATCACCAGCATGCACGCACACACCGCGACGAACGCGGCGAGCGTCCCCGCATTGGCGAGCGCCGCGATCTCGGCGAGTGGCAACAGCCCCGCGATAACCGCGACGATCGCCGCGGTAATCCACGTGATCCGCACCGGCGCACCGCGCTTCGACACCTTGGCAAGGCCCAGCGGCAGCAAGCCGTCACGCGCCATCGTGAAGAAGATCCGGCTCTGCCCGAACAGAAAGGCGAGCAGCACGGTCGGCAACGCGATGACCGCCGACGCGCCGAGGAACGTCGCGAACCCCGGCCGCCCGATCTCGCGCAGGATCAGCGCGAGCGGCTCGGCCGAGCCGGCGAACCGCGTATAGGACAACGCGCCCACCGCGGCGACCGCGACAAGGATGTAGATCGCGATGCACGCCACCATCGATCCGAGGATGCCGATCGCGAGGTCGCGGCCCGGATTCTTCGTCTCCTCCGCCGCGGTCGAGATCGCGTCGAACCCGTAGAATGCGAAGAAGATGATCGCCGCCGCCGCCATCACGCCCCGCTCCGCACCGTCGGGCTGGACGGCCTTGGGAAAGCCGTACGGCATGAACGGCTGCAGGTTCGCGCTGTTGAAATAATGGAGCGCGATGAACACGAACACGGTCAGCGCGATCATCTTCACCGCCACCAGCACCGCGTTCAGCGTCGCACTCTCGCGCGTCCCGAACGACAGCACGCCCGCGACGACCGCGATGATGACGATCGCGGGGACGTTCAGGACGCCGCCGAGCTCGGGGCTGAGCGTCAGCGCCTCGGGAAACCCGAACGCGCCGCGCAGCAAGGGTGCAGCATAACCCGACCAGCCGACCGCGACGGTCGACACCACCAGCGAATATTCGAGGATGAGGCTCCAGCCGATCACCCAGGCGATCAGCTCGCCGAGCACGACATAGCTGTACGTATAGGCGCTGCCCGACGCCGGGATCATCGTCGCCATCTCGGCATAGGCGAGGGCGGCGCAGGCACAGATCCCGCCGGCGATGATGAACGACAGGATCACCGCGGGGCCCGCGAGCCCTGCCCCGACGCCGATCAGCGTCAGGATCCCCGTCCCGACGATCCCGCCCACGCCCATCGCGACCAGATGCGGCCACGACAAGGTCCGCGCGAGCTGATGCTCGGGCGGCTGCTCGGTGACGATTTTTCGGCGAAACAGACTGGCCACGTAGATCCCCTCTTCTTCGCCGGGGAGTGGCACAGGACGGGATGGGCAAGCAAGGCGGGCGGTCGTTCGACGTCGCCCGGCATCGGCCCGATCCTTGTTCTCCCGCAAAGGCGGGAGCCCAGTCTGGGTCCCCGCCATCGCGGGGACACACATTAGCTCACGGCAGGATTCAGACCGTGAAGCTCTCCCCGCACCCGCACGCACCCTTGGCGTTGGGGTTCTGGAACACGAACCCGGCGGTGAAGTCGTCCTCGACCCAGTCCATCGTCGAGCCGATCAGGTACAGGATCGACCCGCCATCGACGAACAGCGTGCCGCCGGGCGTGTCGATTCGCTCGTCGAACGGCTTGGCCTCGCTCACATAATCGACCGAATAAGCGAGCCCCGAACAGCCGCGCTTGGGCGTCGACAGCTTGACCCCGATCGACTCCTCCGGCGCACGCGCCATCAGGTCCGCGATCCGCGCATGCGCGGTCGCGGTCAGGTTCAGCGCCGCGGGCCGTGCTCGTAATGTCGTCGCCATGGCTCGTTCCTTCCATCTAAAGCCCCTCCCCTTCAGGGGAGGGGTTGGGGTGGGGCGCCCGAACAGACCGCGCGCTTGGGGTAAGGCCCCACCCCCGTCCCCTCCCCTGAAGGGGAGGGGCAAGTCGTTACAGCATGCCCAGTTCGAGCTTCGCCTCGTCGGACATCTTCTGCGGATCCCATGCCGGATCCCAGACCAGGTTCACCTCGGCGACCCCGACACCCGGCACCGCGCCGACGCGCATCTCGACCTCCATCGGCATCGATTCCGCAACCGGGCAGTTCGGCGTGGTCAGCGTCATCGTGACGACCGCATGCCCGTCCTCGGTCACCTCGACGCCGTAGATCAGCCCCAGGTCATAGATGTTCACCGGGATTTCGGGATCATAGATGTCCTTCAACGCATCGATGATCGCGTCATAGACCGCGCCACCCGGTTCGCCGGGCGAGTCCACCTGCGGTTTCTGCGCCAGGAACCCGGCGAGATAGTCGCGCTTGCGCTCTGCATCGCCGTCGGTGTCGAGCACGACACGCGCCTTGGGCGGCGACTGCACCGCCTCGACTTCCTCGATCTCGAACCGATCGCTCATCCAAATATCCTCGTTACTCGCGCGATACCGCGCACCAGCGCATCCACGTCTGCCGGACCGTTATAGACACCGAAGCTCGCCCTGGCCGTCGCCTCGACGCCCAGCATCTCCATCAGCGGCTGTGCGCAATGGTGGCCAGCCCGGATCGCGACGCGCTCTTCGTCCAATATGGTGCCGATGTCGTGCGGATGAACCCCTTCGATCGTGAACGAGACGATCCCCGCCGAATCCGCCGGGCCGTAGAGCCGCACCGAATTGATCCCCGACAGCGCCTCGCGCGTCGCGGTGACCAGCGCGGTCTCATGTGCATGGATCGCCGCCAGCCCGATGCTCTCGACATAGTCGATCGCCGCATGCAGCCCGAGCGCGCCGACGATATGCGGCGTCCCCGCCTCGAACCGTCCCGGCGCTGGCGCATAAGTCGTCTTCGCGAACGACACCTTGTCGATCATCGACCCGCCACCCTGATAGGGCGGCATCGCGTCGAGCAGCTCGGGCTTTGCCCACAGCACGCCGATCCCGGTCGGGCCGTACAGCTTGTGGCCCGAGAACACGTAGAAATCGCAGCCGATCGCAGACACGTCGACCGCGATCCGCGGCACCGACTGGCAGCCGTCGAGCAGGATCTTCGCCCCCACCGAATGCGCGATCTCCGTCGCGCGCTTCGCATCGAGCACCGAGCCGAGCACGTTCGACACATGGCCGAGCGCGACCAGCTTGTGCGCGGGCGTGATCATCCGCTCCATCGCGTCGAGATCGATGCAATGGTCCGCGGTCAGCGGCAGCACGTCGATCGCGACACCGCGCGCCTCGGCGATCATCTGCCACGGCACGATGTTCGAATGATGCTCGAGCATCGACAACAGGATGCGGTCGCCCGCCTTCAGCTGCGTTCCCGCCCAGCAGGTCGCGACCAAATTGATCGCCTCGGTCGCGCCGCGCACGAACACGATCTCGTCGGGCGATCCCGCACCGATGAACCGCGCCACCGCCCGCCGCGCCGCCTCGTACGCGACGGTCATGTCGGCCGAGCGCTGGTACACGCCGCGGTGCACGGTCGCATAGGTCTCGCCATAAGCGCGCGTGATCGCGTCGACCACAGGCTGCGGCTTCTGCGCGGTGGCGGCGGTATCGAGATACGCCCAGCCCTCGGGAATAGCCGGAAAGTCCGACACCCGGTCGAGCGGGCGAGTTTCGAGCGTCAGGGTCACAGCGCTGCCTCCAGCCACGCATCCGCGTCCGCGACGAACGCATCGCGCACCGTCTCGTCCGCGATCTGCGCGAACGCATCGCCGACGAACGCACGCGTCAGCAGCGCCTGCGCCTTGGCATGCGGGATGCCGCGGCTCTGCATGTAGAACAACGCGCGCTGGTCGAGCTCGCCGACCGTCGCGCCGTGCGCGCACTTCACGTCGTCGGCGAAAATCTCGAGCTCGGGCTTCAGATTGACCGTCGCGGTCCGCTTGAGCAGCAACCCGCGCAGCGACTGCACGCCGTCGGTCTTCTGCGCATCGCGTGCCACCTCGACGCGCGCCGCAAGGCTCGCGGTCGACGTGTCCGCCGCGACCGCGCGCCAGATCTGCTTGCTCTGCCCGTTGAGCGCAGCATGCCGCACCGACAGCGCGCATTCCTGCCGCTGGTCGCGCCGGGTCAGCAAGGCGCCGCCATATTCAGCAAACGCATCGTCGCCCGACACGGTGATCGCGCCATCGATCCGCGTCCCCGCATCGCCCGCGCCGAGCATCGTAACGATCAGGCTCGCACCCGCACCGACATCCGCCTCGTCGCGCACCGACACGAAGCCGGCGGTCTGGAGCAACCGCACCGCACGCGTCAGCTTCGCGCCCGCGCCCAGCGTCATCCGCGTCGACCGGTTCGACCAGCCGGTCCCGACATAGGTCTCGACCACCGACGCCTGCGCGCCGTCCGCGAGGATGATCTCGGCGGGAACATGGTTCTCGCCGCCGGTCGCGATATGGACGATCTGGATCAGCTCCGCCGAAGCGTGCGCCTCGACGCGCAACGACCAGCCATGGCCGGTCGTCCGCGCGCCCAGCACATGCGTGCCACCCTCGAGCGGCGCGATCGCGACATGCCGAAGCTCGCTGCGACCTTCATCCAGCGCGCCATCGACAAACACCGCCCGCGCGCCCTCGAGCTCAAGGAACCACGCGCCCGCCGGCGCCTCACCCCGCGGCAACCCCGCCGCCGCCGCGATCGCCGCCGGATCACCCCAGCGCCACGACTCCTCGCGCGTGGAGGGAAGTTCGAGAACGCTCATGATGCGGCCCACGAAAACGAGAATGGTTCACGCGAAGGCGCGAAGGCGCGAAGAGGCGTTGGAAGGATATTGCTGACGAGATTATTGACCACACGCCCTTCGCGCCTTTGCGCCTTCGCGTGAGCCCAATCTTTCCTGCCTGCGGCACGAAGGGAAATCATGCGGCGATCCCCACATAGCCTTCGCTCTCGAGCTGCTGCGCGAGTTCCTTTCCGCCCGAGCGGACGATCCGCCCGTCGGCGAGCACATGGACGAAGTCCGGCTCCACATAATCGAGCAGCCGCTGGTAATGCGTGATCAGCAGCACCGCCTTGTCGGGCGCGCGCATGATGCGGTTGATACCGTCGCCGACGACGCGCAGCGCATCGATGTCGAGCCCCGAATCGGTCTCGTCGAGGATCGCGAACTTCGGGTTGACGATGCCCATCTGCACCATCTCGTTGCGCTTCTTCTCACCGCCCGAAAAGCCGACATTCACCGGCCGCTTGAGCATGTCGTAGTCCATGCCGAGCAGATCCGCCTGCCCGCGCGCGAGCTTCAGAAACTCGCCGCCGGACAGCGCCTTCTCGTCCCGCGTCGCGCGCTGCGCGTTCAACGCCTCGCGCAGGAACTGGACGTTCGACACGCCGGGGATCTCGACCGGATACTGGAAGCCGAGGAACACGCCCGCCGCGGCGCGCTCATGCGCCTCGAGCTCGAGCAGGTCGACGCCGTCGAACGTCACCGAACCAGACGTGACCTCGTACCCGGGCCGCCCGCCGAGCACATAGCCCAGCGTCGACTTGCCCGCGCCGTTCGGCCCCATGATCGCGTGCACCTCGCCCGCATTCACCTCGAGCGAGAGGCCCTTGAGGATTTCCTTGCCGTCGATCTCGGCGTGAAGGTTTTCAATTTTCAGCATCGAATGTAGCCCAATTCCAAATCTCTAAATTTCCGCGACGCGCCGTGCGCCAACCCCATCCCGTCATTCCCGCCTGCGCAGGAATGACGGAAGAAGGGGGTCACCCCACCGAGCCTTCCAGCGAAATCCCCAGCAGCTTCTGCGCCTCGACCGCAAACTCCATCGGCAGCTGCTGCAGCACCTCGCGCGCGAAGCCGTTGACGATCAGCGCGACCGCCGCCTCCGCATCCAGCCCGCGCGACATCGCGTAGAACAGCTGGTCCTCAGAGATCTTCGACGTCGTCGCCTCATGCTCGATCTGCGCGGACGGGTTGCGGACCTCGATATACGGCACGGTATGCGCGCCGCACTGGTCGCCGAGCAGCAGGCTGTCGCACTGGGTGAAGTTGCGCACGCCCTCCGCGGTCGGCGCGACGCGCACCAGCCCGCGATAGGTGTTGTCCGACCGCCCCGCCGAAATCCCCTTCGACACGATCGTCGAACGCGTGTTCTTGCCGAGATGGATCATCTTCGTGCCGGTATCGGCCTGCTGGCGATTGTTCGTCACCGCGACCGAATAGAATTCGCCGACCGAGCCGTCGCCCGCCAGCACGCACGACGGATATTTCCACGTGATCGCACTGCCGGTCTCGACCTGCGTCCAGCTGACCTTCGAGTTCTTGCCCTGGCACAGCGCGCGCTTGGTAACGAAATTGTAGATCCCGCCGACGCCGTTCTCGTCGCCCGGATACCAGTTCTGCACGGTCGAGTACTTGATCTCGGCATCGTCGAGCACGACGAGTTCGACGACCGCCGCGTGCAGCTGGTTCTCGTCGCGCATCGGCGCGGTGCAGCCTTCGAGATAGGAGACGTAACTGCCCTTGTCGGCGACGATCAGCGTGCGTTCGAACTGCCCGGTATTCTCGGCATTGATCCGGAAATAGGTCGACAGCTCCATCGGGCAGCGCACGCCCTCGGGGATGTAGACGAACGTGCCGTCGGAGAAGACCGCCGAGTTCAGCGTCGCGAAGTAATTGTCACGCTGCGGCACGACCTTGCCGAGCCACTTGCGGACCAGGTCGGGATATTCCTTGATCGCCTCGGAGATCGACCGGAAGATCACGCCCGCGGCCTCCAATTCCTTGCGGAACGTCGTCGCAACCGAGACGCTGTCGAACACCGCGTCGACCGCGACGCGGCGCTTCGGCGTGCCGTCCTCGTTCAGCGGATCCTCGACCACGCCCGCGAGCATCTTCTGCTCGCCGATCGGGATGCCGAGCTTTTCATAGACGCGCAGGATCTCGGGATCGACCTCGTCGAGGCTCCCGAGCTTCGGCTTCGCCTTGGGCTCCGCGTAGTAATAGGCGTCCTGGTAATCGATCGGCGGCACGTTGAGCTTCGACCAGTCGGGCGCTTCCATCGTCTGCCACAGCGCGAACGCCTTCAGACGCCAGTCGAGCATCCACTGCGGCTCGCCCTTCTTGGCGGAAATGAAGCGCACCGTGTCTTCCGACAGGCCCTTGGGCGCGAATTCCTGTTCGATGTCCGAGGAGAAGCCCCACTCGTACGTCTTGTTCGCGGCGGCATAGGCCTCTGCGTTCCGGGTAGCCATCATTCCATCTCCGCCGCAACGCGGCTCTCTAATGTCTTCGCTCCTTCGCGGCTTCGCGTGAACAGACTCTTCTCACGCAAAGGCGCAAAGGCGCGAAGGAAAGGGGTAGGCGCTGCGCGCGTCATGCGGGCACCGGCGAATTCGGGACTTGCAAAAGGCTGGCGAGCGTCACGTCGGCAAGCGCGCCGCGGACCGCGCCGTTGACCGCGTTCCAGTGCGGCTTCACCTTGCACGTCTGGTCGATGCAGCAATCCTGCGCCGCACCGTCGACGCATGCGGTCAGCGCGATCGGACCCTCGACCGCCTCGATGATGTCGGCGAGCGAGATCGACGCGGGCGGCCGCAACAGGCGAAACCCGCCGCCCGTCCCGCGCGTGCTCTCGATCAGCCCCGCCGCCGACAACCGGCTGACCAGCTTCTGCACGGTCGGCAGCGGCACGCCGGTCTCCTCGCTCAACAGCGTCGCGTTCAGCCGCGCGATACCACCGCAATGACGCGCCGCGGCGCTCATCATCACGACCGCATAGTCGGCTAGGCTGGAAAGACGCATGGCGCTTCGTGAGTCCAATCGGACCGAAATGATCCGATTGACAAATGGGCTTTGCGGGGGGCAGCGTCAACCCGTCCGCCAGTGCTAACGACTCGCAACTAAGTCCACCTTCTCATTCCCGCGAAGGCGGGAATCCACGTTACCTTTTGCGCCTGCGGACGGATGGATTCCCGCCTGCGCAGGAATGACGGAAGAAGGGTTTGGCCGCCCCAGCCGATCTGGGTAAGAGCGCGCATGGCCTTCTACCACCCGCTTCTCTTCCGCCTCGACGCCGAACGCGCGCATGGCCTGACGATCGCCGCGCTCGCCGCATGGGGCAAGGCGGGCACGCCGCTCGCGCCATCCGTCCCGCGGCTTGCGACCAGCGTGGCGGGGATCGCCTTCCCCAACCCGGTCGGGCTTGCCGCCGGCGTCGACAAGGATGGTCGCGCGATCGACGGCTTTTTCGGCCTCGGTCTCGGCAGCGTCGAGATCGGCACGCTCACCCCCCTGCCCCAGCCCGGCAACCCGAAGCCGCGCATCTTCCGTCTCCCCGAAGACCGCGCGGTGATCAACCGCCTCGGCTTCAACAATGGCGGCCTCGACGCGGCGCTCGACCGTGCGAAAGCCCATGTGCGCGGCAAGGGCGTGCTCGGCATCAATGTCGGCGCGAACAAGGACGCGAGCGACCGCACCGCCGACTATGTCCACGGCGTCACCCGCGCCGCGCCGCACGCCGATTACATCACGATCAACATCAGCTCGCCCAACACCCCCGGCCTGCGCGACCTGCAACATGGCGCAGCGCTGCGCGACCTGCTCGCCGCCTGTACCGCCGCCAAGGGCACCACGCCGATCTTCCTCAAGGTCGCGCCCGACCTCGAGCCCGCGGACATCGACGACATCGCCCGCGCCGCGATCGACAACCGTATCGACGCGCTGATCGTCAACAACACGACGATCGGCCGCCCCGGCCTGCGCTCGGCGAACGCGACGGAAACCGGCGGCCTGTCCGGCGCCCCGCTCGCCCCGCTCGCCCGCCAGCGCCTCACCGACTTCCGCAAGGCAACCGGTGCGGCGATCCCGCTGATCTCGGTCGGCGGCATCGGCAGCGGTGCGGAAGCCTATGCCCGCCTCCGCGCGGGCGCGAGCCTCGTCCAGCTCTACACAGCCCTGGTGTATGAAGGCCCCGGCCTCCCCGCACGGATGCTACGCGAGCTCGACGCGCTGCTCACCCGCGACGGCTTCGCCACCATCGCCGACGCGATCGGCATCGACGCCCGCTGACACATTTCGTCATCCCGGCAAAAGCTGGGATGACGGCGAGTTTGCGGCGGACGCCTTGCCACCCACCCGATCCGCGCTAGGTTCGCACGCGATGAAGACTCCCCTCCTCGCGCTCGCGCTGCTCCTCCCCACCGCCACCGCCGAAGCCCGCCGGACCGCCCCCACCCCCGCCCCGGCGAAGGATCAGGGCATGGTCAGTGCCGCCGACCCCCGCGCCGCCGCCGCGGGTGTCGAGATCCTGCGCGCGGGCGGCAGCGCGACCGATGCGGCGATCGCGACGATGCTGGCGCTCAACGTCGTCGAGCCGCAGAGCTCGGGGATCGGCGGCGGCAGCTTCTGGGTCAGCCATGCGGCGAATGGCGGGCTCAGCACGATCGACGCGCGCGAAAAGGCGCCCGCCGCCGCCGGTCCGCGCTGGTTCTACGCCGCCGACGGCACCCCGCTCAGCCACCGCGACGCGGTTCCCGGCGGTCGCAGCGTCGGCGTCCCCGGCGCGCTGCGCGGCATGGCGCTCGCGCACCGCGCCTCGGGCAGGCTCCCCTGGGCGCGGCTGTTCGACCCGGCGATCCGGCTCGCGACCAATGGCTTCAAGGCGTCGCCGCGGCTCGTCAACGGGATGAAGGCGTATGGCGGCCACATCACGCCCGAAACGCGCACGCTCTTTTCCGCCCCCGACGGATCGCCCGTCGCGATCGGCGCGATGATCAGGAACCCAACCCAGGCTGCATTGCTCCAGCGGATCGCCGCGCGCGGCGCCGACAGCTTCTATGTCGGGCCCGAGGCGCAGAAGATCGTCACCACGGTCAACACCGCTGCGCGCAACCCGTCGAAGATGACGACCGGCGACCTCGCCAGCTATGACGCGAAGACCCGCGCGCCGGTCTGCGTCACCTACCGCGTCCACCGCATCTGCGGCATGGGCCCGCCCTCCTCGGGGGGCATCACCGTGCTGATGATCCTGAAACAGCTCGAACGCTTCGACATGGCCAGGCTCGGCAAGGACAGTCCGCAGGCGTGGCACCTGTTCGCCGAAAGCTCGCGGCTCGCCTATGCCGACCGCGACCTCTATGTCGGCGACCCCGATTTCGTGTCGGTGCCGGTCAAGGGCATGCTCGATCCCGCCTATCTCGCCTCACGCTCGGCACTGATCCAGCCGACCACGACGATGGCCAGCGTCAGCGCAGGTTCGCCCCCCGGCGCCCCGGCCCGGCAGTCCGCGCCGGTCAGCGAAGTCCCCGGCACCACCGACCTCGCGGTCGCCGATTCGCGCGGCAACGTCGTCGAGGTGACGACCACGGTCGAGGGCTATTTCGGCTCGGGGCTGACCGTCGACGGCACCGTGCTCAACAACCAGCTCACCGACTTCGACACCGTCCCCGAAAAGAACGGTGCACTCGTCGCCAACCGCGTCGAGGGCGGCAAGCGGCCGCGCAGCTCGATGTCGCCGACGATCGTCTACGGCCCCGAGGGCAAGGTCCGGCTCGCGGTCGGCGCCGCGGGCGGCTCGACGATCATCGCGCAGGTCGCCAAGGCGATCATCGGCGTCGTCGACTGGAAACTGTCCGCGCAGGATTCGATCGCGCTCGGCCTGATCTACGCGCCCGGCCATGTCGCCGCGGTCGAGAAGGGCACCGAGCGCGAGGCGATGATCCCCGCGCTCGAGGCACTGGGCGAGACGGTGCAGGTCACCGCGCTCGGGCTGAAGGCGAACGCGGTAGAACGCGTGAATGGCCGCTGGGTCGGCGCGGCGGACCCGCGCAGCGAAGGCGTCGGAATCGCGCAGGACGGCACCGTGACACAGATCCAGCGCGTCGGCGCCCTCCAGCGCGCACCGGAATAGCATGCCCCGCCCCTTTGTCGTCATCCCCGCGCAGGCGGGGATCCATAGGCGCTGACGTCGGTGACCCCACAGGCCGGTCAGCCAATATGGGTTCCCGCCTCCGCGGGAATGACGACGGACCGTTAGCAGACTATACCGCACCAAAGACCGAGCGGCCCCGCGAGGGGACACAGTTCGCAAGAGCGCCCCAGGAGAGACCATGCCCCGCCAGCTCGAACCCTTCCCCAACCTCGTCACCATGTTCTTTGCGCGCGCCGCGGAGAGGGGCGACTCGCCGTTCCTCTGGACCAAGCAGAGCGGCGCCTGGGTGGCGACCAGCTGGGCCGACGCCGCGCGACAGGTGGCGAGCCTCGCCAGCGCGCTGACCGCGATCGGGCTGAAACGCGGCGACCGGGTGATGCTGGTCAGCGAGAACCGCCCCGAATGGTGCCTCAGCGACCTCGCGATCATGGCGGCGGGCTGCGTGACGGTGCCGACCTATGTCACCAACACCGAACGCGATCACCTGCACATCATCGAGAATGCGGGCGCCTGCGCGATCATCGTCTCGACCGCGAAGCTGGCCAAGACGGTGCTCCCCGCCGTCCTGCGCTCGAACCAGGCGCAGATCGTGATCGGGCTCGAGGACATGCGAGTCCCCGCCGCGATCGATTTCCACAACTGGCACGCGCTGATCGCCGCGCACCCGACCACGCCCGAGACCGCGGCGGCGCGCGCGACCTTCACCCGCGACGATCTCGCCTGCATCATCTACACCTCGGGCACCGGCGGCGCCCCGCGCGGCGTGATGCAGCATCACGGCGCGATCCTGCACAATTGCGCGGGCTGCGCCGCGGTGATCTCGGAGGATTTCGGCTGGGACGACGAGGTGTTCCTCTCGTTCCTGCCGCTCAGCCACGCCTATGAGCATACCGGCGGCCAGCATTTCCCGATCTCTTTGGGCGGTCAGATCTATTATGCCGAAGGCCTCGAAAAGCTCGCCGCCAACATCGAAGAGACGCGCCCGACGATCATGTTCGTCGTCCCCCGCCTGTTCGAGGTGCTGCGCACGCGCATCTCGAAGACGATCGAGAAACAGGGCGGCGCGTCCGCCTATCTCCTCGCCCGCGCGCTCGACATCGGCGCCAGGCGCTATGCGGGCAAGCTCCGCCTGATCGACCGGCCGGCGCAGGCCGCGGTCGCGACGCTGTTCAAGCCCAAGATCGCCAAGAAGTTCGGCGGCCGGCTGAAGGCGATGATCTCGGGCGGCGCGCCGCTCAATCCGGAGGTCGGGCTGTTCTTCGAATCGCTCGGTCTCACCTTCCTCCAGGGCTATGGCCAGACCGAGGCCGCGCCCGTCATCTCGTGCAACCGCCCCAAGGCGGGCGTGCGGATGGACTCGGTCGGCCCGCCGCTCAAGGATACCGAGGTGCGGATCGCCGAGGACGGCGAGATCCTGGTCCGCGGCGAGCTCGTCATGCACGGCTATTGGCGCAACGACGCCGAGACCGCGAAGGTGCTGAAGGACGGCTGGCTGCACACCGGCGACGTCGGCGAGATCGACGCGCAGGGTCGCATCCGCATCACCGACCGCAAGAAGGACCTGATCATCAACGACAAGGGCGACAATGTCGCCCCGCAGAAGATCGAGGGGATGCTGACGCTCCAGCCCGAGATCGTCCAGGCGATGATCGCCGGCGACAAGCGCCCCTATATGGTCGCGCTGATCGTGCCCGATCCCGAATGGACGCAGCAATGGTGCGCGTCGAACGGCGATGCGTGCAATTTCAGCAGGCTGGCCGAGAATAGCGAGTTCCGGACCGCGCTGGGTCACGCGATCGAGCGCGTGAACAAGGATCTGACCGTCACCGAACGCGTCCGCCGGTTCGTGCTGGCGGACGGGCCGTTCACGATCGAGAACGAACAGCTGACGCCGAGCCTCAAGATCCGCCGCCACGTCATCCGCCAGGCCTATGGCGACCGGCTCGACGCGCTCTACCTCAAAGGCTGACGAATGGGGGGGACCCTATTGGGGCCCCCACCTGCTCATGCTGCGCCGAGCGGAAGGTTGCTGCGCTTGCAGACATAGGTCGCCAGCTCCTCGCGCAGCGGCAGCCCGGCGATCGGGCGCAACGGACCGTCATAGGCGATGCTCGTCTCGACCAGCGAACGGCGCGGCGCGACGCCCAGGACGTGGAACAGGCGACGCTCGCAATCGACCTCGGTGCGGGCATAGGCGACGCGGCCGGCATGCTCCTGGCGGATGATCGCGATCACCGTGCCGCCGATCGCCCGGCGCTCGCGCAGCAGGAAATAGCGCGAGGCGGTGTCCGACGGGGTCGGGATCGGGTCACCCTTGACCGTCAGCGCGGGCGGCGCCGGCGCTGCGACTTCGGTTTCGCCCAGATTGCGCAGCGATACGCCCGCAGTGCTCATCGCATTGTTGTCGACCGCANACGCCCAACCCGCCGGCACCCGCCAGCGCTAACCACGTCTTCTTCATCAATACACTCCCGGGTATGAATCAGGTTCAAACGCCCGCGGCATGACGATCGATCCGGTGGTGCGGATCGATCCCCGCGGCCCGACGTTGCGCGAGGATATTTTCTTCGGCGAAGGGCGCGCACCGACCGGCACGCGCCCTCCCGGTCCGCTTATTTCGCCGCCGGCTTGGGCGCCGCGGCGGGCACCACCGCCATCGTCCAGTCGCGGTCGGGGCGCAGATATTTCGCCGCGACCGCCTGCAGGTCGGCCGGCGTCGTCGACACCAGGTCCTCGGCGATCCGCTTGGTCGCGTCGATCCGCCGCGGATCATAGGTCGCCCCGCCGAGCTGCTGCATCCAGAACTGGTTCCCGGTCGAGGCGCGCATGATGTACTGCCCCATCGGCCGCTTGATCCGCTGCAGCTCGTCATCGGCGATCGGCGTCGAGACGAGCTCGGCGGCGATCTTGCGCGCGGTCTCGAAGAAGAACGCAACCTTTTCCGGCGCGACCTGGCCGATCGCGACGAGGCGACCGCCGCTGTTCATCCCGGTCGGCCACTGGCTCTGCACGTTCGGGCTGTAGCTCGCGCCCGCCGCCTGGCGGAGCCGCTCGAACAGTCGGTCGGCGAACACCTGTGCCAGCACGTCGAGACGACGGCTCTCGGTGATCGCCTCGATCCCGCCCCCGGTCGGCCAGGCGATGACCGCCGCCGCCTGGTTCTGCGGGCCGGTATGCGTGCGCATCACCGGGGTCGCGACATGCGCGGGGAAGCGCACCGGCGCCGCCACCGCGGTCGACGCGGATCGCGCGGCGATCGCGCCGAAGCTCTTGGCGACCGCGGCGATCGCCTCCTCGCTCTTCACGTCGCCGAACACCGACACCTCGATCGGCCCGGTCTTGAGCAGCGGCTCCCAGAACTTGCGGAAGTCCTTGGCATTGAGCGCCTCGACCGACTCGCGCGACGGCGTGCCCCAGCGCGGATCGCCCGCGCGCAACAGCTTCTCCAGATCGCGCGACAGCACGCCGTCGGGCGACGATTCATAGCCCGCAAACGCCGCCAGCGCCGCGACCCGCGCGCGCGCGACCGGCGCCGCGTCCCATGCCGGGAAGGCGAGCTTGGCGGCCATCAGCGTCAGCTGGTCGGCATAATCCGCAGGCGAGGTCAGCGCGCCCAGCGTGAACGCGTCGTCGTCGATCCCGAAATCGAGGCCGATGCGACGCCCGGCGGTCAGCTGATCGAGATCGCCCTGGTCGAGCTTGCCGATCCCGCCCGCGACCAGCGCGAGGTCGCCCGCCCAGGCCGGACTCGGCTTGTTCGCCGGGATCGCGCTGTAACCGCGCCCGAACCGGACGCGGACATAGACGCGGCCGGTCTCGCCCGTATTGGGGAACAGCAGCAGGCGGGTGCCATTGGCATAGGTCACCTGCTCCATGTCGAACGCGGCGATCTTTTCGCGCGACGACACGACGCCGGACTTGCCTAGCGGCGGCAGCGCGGCGAACGTCACCGCATTCTGCTGGCGACGCAGCCCCGCGAGACCCGAGACATCGGCCTTCAGCGCGGTCTCGAGCTTGGCCACAGCGGCGGGGTCAGGCGTGATCGTGTTGACCAGCGCGCGCGTCGCGGTCCCCTCGAAGATCCGCTTCGACGCCGCGAGCAGCGTGGCGGGGGTGAACATGCCCTTCGCCTTGGCGTCCTGCAGGATCTTGTACGACGTCTCCGGTCCCGCGACGGTCTCGCGGATGTCGAGCGCACCGACCATGTCGTCGGCCTGGCGCGCGCCCGCCTCGACCCGCGCGGTCTCGACCTGGGTGCGCATGATCGTGTCGAAATCGGCATATTCGCGGTCGACCTCGGCCTGGCTCGGCGCGTTGGTCTGCGCGTCGGCGATCACCGCGCGCACGTCCTTCAGCGCCGCTTCCCAGTCGGTCCCGATCGGCACGATGTTGACGCTGGTCAGGTTCGCCGACCGCGACACGTCGTCGATCGACACCCCCGCCTGGAGATAGCTGCCACCGGCGCGTGCGCGCGTCTCGAGCCGCCGGCTGATCAGCCGCGTCGCCAGCACGTCGACCAGCCGCGTCTGGTTCATGATCGCGGTGTCGTCCTTGTACACCCAGGGCCGGACCACGCCGAGCGTGACGACCGCGGGCAGCGACGGCTCGGCGATCGCCTGTGCGGCGGGGGCGGCGGGATCGGGCTTGCCGAAATCGGGCGCCGCGGTGAACGCGCCGACCGGCTTCCAGTCCGCGAAGTTCTTGACGATCAGCCGTCCGAACAGCGCCGGGTCCATGTCACCCGAAATGATGACTACGGTGTTCTCGGGCCGGTACCAGCGATCGTGGAACGCCTTGATGCTCGCGCCGGTCGCGGCCTCGAGCGTCTTGATGCTGCCGATCGGCGACCGGTCCGCGAGCGGCTGGCCGGCGAAGAAGGTCGATCGGATCGCATCGCCGATCCGCACCTGGGGTCCTGGCTGCTCGCGCTGTTCGGCGAGCACCACCGGGCGCTCGGCGGTGACCGTCGCATCGGTCAGCACCGGCTGCTCCATCATCCCCGACAGGATCTTCAGGCTGTCGTCGAGCCCCGCCTCACTCGCCGAGGGCAGGTCGAGCTTATA
This sequence comes from Sphingomonas sp. CFBP 13706, assembly GCF_014842355.1. Taxonomy (NCBI): domain Bacteria; kingdom Pseudomonadati; phylum Pseudomonadota; class Alphaproteobacteria; order Sphingomonadales; family Sphingomonadaceae; genus Sphingomonas; species Sphingomonas sp. CFBP 13706. Next base: position 126,857 of record NZ_JACYVM010000007.1, on the reverse strand, counting down.
GGTCGTCGAGACGGGCGTGGTCTGCGCGTTGGTGTCCGATCCGAACGTCGCGCCGAACCGCTGCCAGACGCGCTTGGCCTCGCCGTCGGGGACGTATTTCGACCCGCGGAACGACAGATGCTCGATGAAATGCGCATAGCCGCGCTCGGCATCGCTCTCGTTCAGCGACCCGGCATCGACGCGGACGCGGACCGACACCTGGCCCGGCGGGACGCCGTTCTTGCGCACGGCAAAGCGCAGCCCGTTGGGCAGCGTGCCGAACTTCCATTCGGGGTCGCGGGTGAGATCGCTGCCCTTGTACAGCCACGCGGTCGTGTCGATCCCGGGCAGCCCCGGCAGCGTCGGCGCCTCGCCGGGCATCGCCACGGTCTGCGGCTGGACGGGTGCAGCAGGTGCCGCCGCGGGCGGCTTGGCGCGGGACGCGGGCCGCGTCCCCGATTGGCCGATGGCAGGGATCGCCAGACACAGCACGAGCGACAGGAAGACGGGAGCGCCGAGCGCGCGGGGGGTAAACGCCATGCCGTCCTGTAGCGCCCCCGGCCGCCGACCGCCAGCGCCGTGCCCGTCGCGCGCGCCGCGCCATCATTTCGTCCCATAGCCGCGCTATCTCAATCACCTGCAAGCGCGGATACGGGCGCGCGGTACGAGCGAACGACGAAGAGTGGAGTGCGAATGCAAGCCGAAGTCAGGGCGAAGACCGGGACCGCGACGGGTCCGGCAATGTGGCGAAATTCTGGTCGTGATCCCCGCAGCACCCCCCACCGCACCCCCGATCTGACGGTTATTTCGGGTGCGCCCCGGCCCGGCGCGCCGCTCGCGGCGGAACCCGGCCGGCCGCTGATCATCCGCGTCGGCAAGCATCTGCGCGGCGTGTTCGACCGGCTGATCGCGAGCTCGTCGCTGGTCTCGAACGATCCGGTGCTCGACGTCCGCGACTTCGCCTGGACGCAGCTGCTGCGCGAGCATTGGCGCGATATCCGTGACGAGGCGGTCGCGGTCGCGCTGCGCGGCGAGGCTTCGCCCAGCCTCGCGACGATCTCGCCCGATCACCGCGCGATCGCCGAGATCGACAAGTGGCGCTCGTTCTTCCTCTGGGGCTATGGCTATCCGATCGACGAGAATCTGGTGCGCTGCCCGCGGACGCGCGATCTCGTCGCGCAGATCCCGGGTCTCAACAGCGCCTTCTTCTCGATTCTTGCGCCGGGCACGCACATCCCCGAGCATCGCGGCGTGACCAAGGGGCTGATCACCTGCCACCTCGGCCTGATCGTGCCGCGCGACGGCGACGTCCGGATGCGCGTCCACGACCGCACCGTGCGCTGGTCGGAGGGCGAGACGCTGGTGTTCGACGACACCTACAACCACGCGGTCTGGAACGACACGAGCGGCACGCGCGTGGTCCTGCTCATCCAGTTCGAGCGGCCACTGCGCAATCCGGGCAAGTGGATCGCCGACGCCTTCCTGAACGTCGTCCGCCGCTCCGCCTTCGTCCAGGACGCGGTCCGCAACATCGGCGACTGGAACGCCGCGGTGAAACAGCTCGACGTCTGACGGCATCCGGCCGCTCAAACGCTATGCCGGTGCCAAAGAAGAGTTTGCTTGATCCCTCCGCCCCCCGTCGCCACATGCACCCCATGCTGATCGAAACGGAATCCACCCCGAACCCCGCGACGTTGAAGTTCCTGCCGGGACGCACCGTCATGGAGTCCGGCACCCGCGACTTCGCCACCCCCGAGGAGGCGGAGGCGAGTTCGCTCGCCGATGCGATCTTCCGGCTCGGCGACGTGACCGGCGTGTTCTTCGGGCGCGACTTCGTCTCGGTGACCGCCGCGCCCGGCGTCGCCTGGTCGGATCTGAAGCCCGACGTGCTCGCGATCATGCTCGACCATTTCTCCGCCGCGATGCCGCTGTTCCGCCCCGCGAGCGCAGGCTTCTCGGTGCCGTCCGACGATACCGTGCTGACCGACGACCCCGCCGATGCCGATATCGTCGCGCAGATCCGCGACCTGATCGAGACGCGCGTCCGTCCTGCAGTCGCCAATGACGGCGGCGACATCGTCTATCGCGGCTTCGACAAGGGCAAGGTGTTCCTCCAGCTCCAGGGCGCGTGCGCCGGCTGCCCCTCGTCGAGCGCGACGCTCAAGAACGGCATCGAGCAGTTGCTGAAATATTACGTCCCCGAAGTCACCGAAGTGCGCGCCGTCTGATGACCCCGCGCGGTCCGCAGCCCGACGCCGTGCTCGACGCGGTCTTCCGTGAGGCGCGCAGCTATAATGGCTATACCGACCGGCCGGTCGCGACGGCCGATCTGCACGCGATCTGGGACCTGATGAAATGGGGTCCGACGTCCGCCAACCAGCTGCCCGCGCGGCTGGTCTGGTGCGTCAGCGACGAGTCCAAGCAGAGGCTCGCCGACGCGTGCAGCGCGCAGAACCAGCCCAAGATCCTGAACGCCCCCGTCTCGGTGATCATCGGCATGGACACCGACTTCCACGAGCATCTGCCCGAGCTGTTTCCGCACGCCGATGCGAAGTCCTGGTTCACGGGCAGCGCCGAACTGCGCGCGACCTCCGCCTTCCGCAATTCGACGCTGCAGGGCGCCTATTTGATCATCGCCGCGCGGATGCTCGGGCTCGACACCGGACCGATGTCGGGGTTCGACGCGGACAAGGTCGATGCCGCGTTCTTCGCCGACACGCCTGCGATCCGCACCAACTTCATCGCGACGCTCGGCTATGGCGATCCCGCGACGATCTTCGCCAGGTCGCCGCGCCCCGACTTCGCGAAGTTCAACAGCATCGCCTGACATGACGCCCTCTTCCCGGAGGGGAGAGGGATTACCGATATGCGCACGCTGATCATAGAGACGTCCACCGCCGCCTGTTCGGTCGCGCTCGCCGATGACGGCGTGATCGTCGCGCGGACGCATGACCTCGTCGGGCGCGGCCATGCCGAACGGCTCGTGCCGATGATCGCCGCGCTCCCCGGCGGCGGCCGCGCCGACCGCATCCTCGTCGATGTCGGCCCTGGCAGCTTCACCGGCGTCCGCGTCGGCATCGCCGCCGCGCGCGGCCTCGCGCTCGGCTGGTCGGCGACGGTCACCGGCTTCTCGTCGCTGCCTTTGGTCGCTGCGGCGGGATTCGACGATCGCTTAACCGATGATATTGCAGTAGTTTTAGAGGGCGGGCATGGCGAGGTCTTCATGCAGTGCTTTGCCGCCGATCTGTCGCCGCGCACCGACATGGTGTCGCTGAAGCCCGACGCGGCGCTCGCGGCGCTGGCGGGGCGGCGCGCGGTCGGCAATGGCGTGCGGTGGCTCGCCGCGCTCGCCGATGATCTCGACCTGACCGAGGCGCTGCCCGATGCGAGCGCCGCGATCCTGCTGCCCGAGACGCTCACCGTGCTGCCGCCCGTCCCGATCTACGGCCGCGCGCCCGATGCGAAGCCCGCCGCGGTCCGTCCGGCGGTGCCGCGCTGATGGCGACCCGCGCCGTGCCCCCGCCCTCCGACGAAGACGCGGCATCCGCGGTCGTGCTGCGTGCGGGCGACGCGCGCGACCTAGCGATCGTCGACGCGCTCATGGGCGACGCGTTCGACCCTGCATATGGCGAGGCGTGGACGCGGACCCAGTGCCTCGGCGTGCTCGCGCTGCCCGGCATCCAGCTCGTCCTTGCCTTTGTCGATGATCGCCCCGCGGGCTTCGCGATGACGCGGACCGTGCTCGACGAGGCGGAGCTGCTGCTGATCGCGGTCGCGACCGATGCGCGCCGCCGCGGCATCGGCAGCGCGCTGGTCGGCGCGGTGATCGCCGACTGCATCGCCGCGAACGTCGCCACGCTGCATCTCGAGGTGCGCGCTGGCAATGAGGCGGTCCAACTCTACACCGCGCACGGTTTCGCCAAGGTCGGCGAACGCCGCGCCTATTACCGTGGCCGGTCGGGGGTGGCGCATGACGCGCACACCTATTCGCGCGCGCTCGGCAGCTGAGGCTTATTGCGAGTCACTATCCCTTTTCGCAACAGCGTTAACCGCCTACATGGGGGTTTACCAAGGGAATGACACATGCCGCGCAAGATCGATCTGGAAGCCCTCTGCAACGAGAAGGGCCTGCGCATTACCGAGCAGCGCCGCGTCATCGCGCGCGTCCTGTCGGAAGCGGATGATCATCCCGATGTCGAGAAGGTCTATGAGCGCGCGTCCGCGATCGACCCCGGCATCTCGATCGCGACCGTCTATCGCACCGTGCGGCTGTTCGAGGAGGCGGGCATTCTCGACCGCCATGATTTCGGCGACGGCCGCGCGCGCTACGAACCCGCGCCCGAGGCGCATCACGACCATCTGATCGACGTCGAGAGCGGCAAGGTGATCGAATTCGTCGATCCCGAGCTCGAACAGCTGCAAAAGGCGATCGCCGAGAAGCTCGGCTTCCGGCTGGTCGATCACCGCATGGAACTCTACGGCGTCGCGCTGCCCCGCAAGGACTGATCCGATCGGGCGCCTGCGTCTCGTCGCGCGGCTCGCGGCGCTGGTGATCGCGCTGCTGCTCGCGCTGCCGGTCCACGGGCTGTGGCGGCTGTTCGGCCGGCGATCGCCCTGGCCGCCGCGCTTTCTCGGGCTAGTCGGCCGGATCGTCGGCGCGCGGCGACGGATCGTCGGCACGCCGCTGCGCCATGACGTGGTGTTCGTCGCCAATCATCTCAGCTGGATCGACATTCTGCTGCTGTCGGGCGCGACCGGCACCGCGTTCATCGCCAAGGCCGAGTTGCGCGGCGTACCGCTCGTCGGCTGGCTCTGCACGCTGAACGCGACCATCTTCGTCAGCCGCGCCGATCGCATGGCGGTGACCGCACAGATCGCGCAGCTCCGCGACACGCTCGCGCGCGACTGGCCCGTTACGCTCTTCCCCGAGGGCACGACCGGTGACGGCGTCACGCTCCTCCCCTTCAAGGCCGCGCTGCTCGCCGCGCTCGACCCGCCCCCGCCCGGCGTCCGCGTCCAGCCGGTCCGCATCGACTATGGCCCCGCCACGCACGAGCTCGCCTGGGTCGGCGACGAACCCGGCCAGCACCACGCCGCCCGCGTCCTGAAACGCCGCGGCAGCTTCGTCGCGACCTTGCACTTCGCCGAACCCTTCGCCCCTGCCGACCACGGCAACCGCAAAGCCATCGCCACCGAAGCCCGCCGCCGCATCGAAGCCCTTTGACTATTCTGTAAGGGGAAGCGCGTTGCCCTCACCCCGCCCCCAAACACCACCCCGGCGAAGGCCGGGGCCCAGTTGGAAAGGTCGCAGTAACGAAGCGTTGCCCTAAGTCAGCAACGTCACCCAACTGGACCCCGGCCTCCGCCGGGGAGGTACAGATCGTGCGTATCGCAGCGTGCTCTCACGAACGAACAGCAACGCCCCTCCCCCCACGCACACAAATTTGGTACGGCGCGCGCATGACCTCGAAACCCAAGACCTATCACGTCAAGTCGTTCGGCTGCCAGATGAACGTCTATGACGGCGAGCGCATGGCCGAACTGATGGCCGCCGACGGGCTGACCCAGGCCGATGCGGTCGATGCCGACATCGTCGTGCTCAACACATGCCACATCCGCGAGCGCGCGACCGAAAAAGTCTATTCGGACATTGGCCGGCTGCGCAAGGACCAGCTGCGCAAGAACGGCAAGACGCCGATGATCGCGGTCGCCGGCTGCGTCGCACAGGCCGAGGGGCAGGAGATCTTCACTCGCGCCAAGGTCGACGTCGTCGTCGGCCCGCAGGCCTATCACAACCTCCCCAACCTCGTCGCCAAGGCCGCGGCAGGCACGCCGTCGCTCGACACCGACATGCCGCTGCTGTCGAAGTTCGGCGCGCTCCCGACCCGCCGAAAGGTCGCGCCGTCTGCGTTCCTGACTGTGCAGGAGGGCTGCGACAAGTTCTGCACCTATTGCGTCGTCCCCTACACCCGCGGCGCCGAGATCAGCCGCCCCTTCGCCGCCATCGTCGACGAGGCCAAGGCGCTGGTCGACGCCGGGGCGCGCGAGATCACGCTGCTCGGCCAGAACGTCAACGCGTGGTCGGAAGACACGCGCGGTCTCCACGACCTGATCCGCGACCTCGACCGCATCCCAGGCCTCGCGCGGATCCGCTATACGACCAGCCATCCCAACGACATGACGCAGGGCCTGATCGACGCGCACCGCGACGTCGAGAGCCTGATGCCGTTCCTCCACCTCCCCGTCCAGGCGGGCAGCGACCGCGTGCTAAAGGCGATGAACCGCAGCCACACCCGCGATTCCTATCTCCGCCTGCTCGACCGCGTCCGCGCGGTGCGCCCCGACATCGCGCTGTCGGGCGACTTCATCGTCGGCTTCCCCGGCGAGACCGATGCCGAATTCGAGGACACGCTGAGCCTCGTCGACGCGGTCGGCTATGCGCAGGCCTACAGCTTCAAATACAGCCCGCGCCCTGGCACCCCCGCCGCCGCGATCGTCGAGCAGGTCCCCGAGGCGGTGATGGACGAGCGTCTCCAGCGCCTCCAGGCCGCGCTCAACCGCGACCAGCACGCCTTCAACGCCGCCACCGTCGGCCGCACCTGCACCGTGCTGCTCGAACGCCCCGGCAAGCTCCCCGGCCAGCTGATCGGCAAGTCGCCCTGGCTGCAATCGGTCCACCTGATCGGCGACCACGCGATCGGCGATCTGGTCGAGGTGACGCTCGCGGCGGCCGGTCCCAATTCGCTGACCGGCATCGAACGCATCGCGCAGGCCGCCTGAAACCGCCCCCACCTTTTACCACCACCCCGGCGAAGGCCGGGGCCCAGTTGGGGAACGGACATAACGACGGACGATCCTCCGTTACATCGACCTTCCCCACTGGGCCCCGGCCCCCGCCGGGGTGGTATGGTGATCGTGGAAATCGCGCGCGCCGGCCCACCCCCTGAGGCTTTCAGGCAACGCCCCCCGCACCTTCGCACACCACACCAAAACTACCGCTGTCCCCCACCCGAATCCCCTGCCACACTCCCCCTCGATGCAGCTTCGCCCACGCGACTCGAATCATCGCCAGCCAGGCGCCCCGGCGCCGCTTGAACGCGCGGGCTCCCATGCTCATCTCTGGTCGAACGCCATCCCAGGCGTGATGCGTGCCGGCCCGACCATACCCAATCACCGATCCGACACGTCTGCCCCCGAAAGGACCGCATGAGCCGTAAACCCGTTCCCGCCCAGTCCGGTGACCGCGCCCGAGTCGAACTGCTGTTCGACAAGCCCCAACTCCTCGTCCGGCTCTTCGGCCAGTACGACCAGAATCTGGTAGCGCTCGAAAACCGCCTCGGTGTGTACATCACCGCGCGCGGCAACAAGATTGGTCTGGAGGGCACCGCGGAACAGGTCGCCAAGGCGCGCGACGTGCTCCACGATCTCTATGCCCGGATCCAGCGCGGCGAAGATGTCGACACCGGCCTCGTCGACGCGTCGATCGCGATGGCGGACGAACCCGTGCTCGAAGGCATCATCCGCGCCGATGCCGGCGGCGGCGCTGCCCCGCCGATCATGATCCGCACGCGCAAGAAGACGATCGTCCCGCGCACCCCGGCGCAGGCGCACTACATGCGCGAGCTGACCAGCAACGACATGATCTTCGCGCTAGGGCCGGCAGGCACCGGCAAGACCTATGTCGCGGTCGCGCAGGCGGTCCAGCAGCTCATCACCGGCAGCGTCCAGCGCCTGATCCTCTCACGACCCGCGGTCGAGGCGGGCGAGCGGCTGGGCTTCCTCCCCGGCGACATGAAGGAGAAGGTCGATCCCTATCTCCGCCCCTTGTACGATGCGCTCTACGACTGCCTCCCCGCCGAGCAGGTCGAACGCCGCATTGCTTCGGGCGAGATCGAGGTCGCGCCGATCGCCTTCATGCGCGGCCGTACGCTGGCCGACGCGTTCGTGATCCTCGACGAGGCGCAGAACACCACGCCGGCGCAGATGAAGATGTTCCTCACCCGCTTCGGCCAGAACAGCCGGATGGTGATCTGCGGCGATCCCAAGCAGGTCGACATCCCCGGCGGCGTCGCCGCCTCGGGTCTCGCCGACGCGGTCCGTCGTCTGGAGGGGGTCGAGAGCATCTCGATGTGCCGCTTCACCGTCGGCGACGTCGTCCGCCACCCGATCGTCGGCCGCGTCGTCGAAGCCTATGAGGGCAGCGACGCCTGATCCCTGCGCGGCTGTCCCGGACATGCCGGGATAGCCGCCGGGCCGTCCGCATACCGTAAGGGGTGCGGAACTTTGCCACCTGTGTAATGATTTCGTCCTGACGTTTCCGCCGGAAGGACCCGCATGCTCGAAATCGCGCTCTCTTCGGAGGCTCCCTGGCCCGACCAGGACTGGGACGGCCTCGCTAAGCGCGCCGCGACCGCGGCGATCGAACGCACCCCGCACGGCCAGCTGCTGACCGGCGCCGCCACGGTCGAGATCTCGTTCCGGCTCGCGTCCGACGACGAGGTCCACACGCTCAACAAGCAATATCGCCAGAAGGACAAGCCGACCAACGTCCTGTCCTTCCCGATGGTCCAGGCCGATCTGCTCGAGACGATCGCGCAGAATTCGGACGATGGCGAGGTGCTGCTCGGCGACATCATCCTCGCGCACGGTGTCTGCGTCGCGGAAGCCGCGGAGCGCGGCATCTCGGTCGAGGATCATGCAATGCATCTGATGGTGCACGGCACGCTGCATCTGCTAGGCTATGATCATATGGACGACGACGAGGCGGAGGGTATGGAGCAGATCGAACGCGACGCGCTCGCCGCGCTCGGGCTCCACGATCCCTATCTCATCACAGAGGACTGACGACCACGATGGCCGATGGCCCCAATGCCGGAAACGGCGATAGTACCGACAGTATCTGGCGCGGGCTGAAAGGCCTGATCTTCGGTGCCCCCGACGAATCACTGCGCGACCAGCTCGAGGATGCGATCGACCGGCACGAGGGCGATCCCGCCCCCGATGCCAAGGGCGATCTCACCCCGCTCGAGCGCCAGATGGTCCGCAACCTGCTGCATTTCAGCGAGCGGGACGCAGGCGATGTCGGCGTGCCGCGCGCCGACATCATCGCGGTCGAGGAGGAGACGTCGTTCGCCGACCTCGTCAAGCTGTTCGCCGAGGCCGGCCACAGCCGCCTGCCGGTCTACCGCGACAATCTCGATACGATCATCGGCATGGTCCATATCAAGGACGTCTTCACGATCCTCGCGACCGGCGCCGAGCATCCGACGACGCTCGCCGGGCTGATCCGCGAGCCGCTCTACGCGCCGATGTCGCGCGGCGCGCTCGATCTGCTCGCCGACATGCGCCAGAAGCACGTCCATCTGACGATCGTGCTCGACGAATATTCGGGCACCGAGGGTCTCGTCACGTTCGAGGACCTGATCGAGGAGATCGTCGGCGATATCGAGGACGAGCATGACGACGCGCCGCAGGTGCTGATGACGCCGATCGACGGCGGCGCCTGGGACGCGGACGCCCGCGCCGAGCTCGAGGATGCCGCCGAACTGATCGATTCGCGGCTCGCCGAGGTCGATGGCGATATCGACACGTTGGGCGGTCTCGCCGCCTTGCTCGCAGGCCATGTCCCGCAGATCGGCGAATGCGTCGATCATCCGAGCGGCTGGAAGCTCGAAGTGACCGAAGCCGACGAACGCCGCGTCAACCGCCTCCGCCTCCACCCCCCGGTCGTGCTGGTCGAAGACGACGACTGACACGAAGGGGGCGGTGCGTCGGCCGACACGACCCGCCCCCCCCCCCCCGCCTGCCCCTTCGTCATTCCCGCGAAGGCGGGAACCCATACCGGCTGACCATCCGACAGCACGCAGACCCTGCCCCTCTGGATTCCCGCCTCCGCGGGGATGACGAAGCTCGCGGGATGCCCAACCGCAATCACGCCATTGCCCCCGCCCGCACTCCCGCCTAACTCTCCCACATGCGCAAACACATCCTCATCGTGCTCGGGCTGATCATCCTGGTCGGTATCGCCGGGTTCACCTGGCTCGCCTGGCCCGATACCGCCCGGCTCGACGTCAACCAGGTCACCGGCAAGCGGCCCGACATCACCGCGCCGCGGATCCAGATGCTGCCGACGATCGGCGTCGCCAAGGCGGTCGGCTGGCCCAAGGGCGCGATGCCGACCGCGGCGGCGGGGATGAAGGTCCAGCCGTTCGCGGCCGGGCTCGATCATCCGCGCTGGCTCTACCGCCTGCCCAATGGCGACGTGCTGGTCGCCGAGACCAATTCGCCGCCGCGTAAAGGTCCCGGCATCGTCACGACGGTGATGAACTTCCTGATGGGCCGCGCGGGTGCGGGCGTGCCCTCGGCCAACCGCATCACGCTGCTGCGCGACGCGGACGGCGACGGCGTGGCGGAGACGCGTTCGGCCTTCATGACCGGGCTCAACTCGCCCTTCGGCATGACGCTGATGGATGGCCAGCTCTATATCGGCAACACCGACGCGCTCGTCCGCGTGCCCTATACCGAGGGCGCGACCCGGATCACCGCCAAGCCCGAGCGTGTCATCCCGCTCAACGGCGGCGGCAATCACTGGGCGCGCAACGTGATCGCCGCCCCCGACGGCAAGACGCTCTATGTCGGCGTCGGCTCGGCGTCGAACATCGCCGAAAACGGCATGGACGCAGAGAAATACCGCGCCAACATCCTTCAGGTCTGGCCGAAGGACAAGAACTGGCGGATCTATGCCGCGGGTCTGCGCAACCCCAACGGCATGGCGATCAACCCCAAGTCGGGCCAGCTCTGGACCGTCGTCAACGAACGCGACATGCTCGGCTCCGATCTCGCGCCCGACTATCTGACCCAGGTCGAATTCGGCGATCACTTCGGCTGGCCCTGGTATTATTGGGGCGGCTATCCCGACGATCGGGTCGAGCCGAAGAACCCTGCGCTCCAGCAATATGCCAAGCGTCCCGACTATGCGCTCGGACCGCATGTTGCCGCCCTCGGCCTGACCTTTGCGGGCGACGCGAAACTCGGCGACCGCTTCACCAACGGCGTCTTCGTCGGCGAGCACGGCTCGTGGAACCGCAAGCCGCTCTCGGGCTACAAGGTCGTCTATATCCCGTTCGGCGACACCGGCTTCCCGGCGGCGAACGCGAAGCCCGTCGACGTGCTCGGCGGCTTCCTCAACAAGGATGGCGAAGCGCAGGGCCGCCCGGTCGGCGTCATCACCGACAAGAGCGGCGCGCTGCTGGTCGCCGACGATGTCGGCAACACGATCTGGCGCGTCAGCACGAAGTAAGTGCCTTCTTCCCCCCGTCATCCTGACGAAAGTCAGGACCCAGGATCACGAGCGCACCGTGTGTAACCCTGGGTCCTGACGTTCGTCAGGATGACGAGCGGGGCGGCGTCACACCGCAAACCCTCACCGCAGCAGCTTCGGCCCTTCCTTGCGGATCATGTCCTGCACCTTGCCCGCGAACAACCCGAGCAGCCCCGGCAGGTCGACGATCGCATGGACATTGTCCTCGAACACCGTGACCTTGCTGCCGATCACCTGCCCCATCGCGCTGACGGTGAAGTGCAGCGTATCGCCCTCCCAGCGCCGATCGGTCACCGATCCGCCGGGGATCTTCGACCCGATCGTGTCGATGCCGCTGTCGAGCCGCGAGCGCACCCCCGCCTTGCCGAGCTTGTGGGGGATATCGACCGAAATGGGATTGGACATTCTTTGATCCTCAGTGTGCGAACAGCATCGCGTCCTGTGCGAACGCCTTGAACTCGAGCGCGTTGCCGCTGGGGTCGCAAAAGAACATCGTCGCCTGCTCGCCGACTTCGCCCTTGAAGCGGACATGCGGCGCGATCCCGAACCGGACCCCCGCCGCCGCAACCCGCTCGGACAGGCTGATCCAGTCGTCCATCGTCAGCACGACGCCGAAATGCGGCACCGGCACCTGATGCCCGTCGACCGCATTCTCGACCGCGATCGCCTTCGCCGCCGGATCGAGATGCGCGACGATCTGATGCCCGAACAGGTCGAAGTCGATCCAGTGATCGCTCGACCGCCCCTCGGGACAGCCAAGCGTCCCCCCGTAAAAGGCCCGCGCGGCGGCGAGGTCATGGACGGGAAAGGCGAGATGAAAGGGGCGCAGCGTCATGCGGGCAGGATAGAGCGGATGATCCCTCCCGTCACCCCGCCCCCGCTATGCGATGCCCCCGCGCGTCCGCCGCTCAAGTACCGCCCCCACTCCTCTCCACCACCCCGGCGAAGGCCGGGGCCCAGTTGGGGGGCGACGGTAACGAAGGACAGCACGTCGTCACGGCGACCTTCCTACCTGGACCCCGGCCTCCGCCGGGGTGGTGCAAGGGATGGGGCCTGCACCATGCTATCCGTCTGGAAAGGCCCCCCACCCCATTCTACACCACCCCGGCGAAGGCCGGGGCCCAATTGGGGGACGGTGGTAACAAAGGACATCGCGTCCTTACTGCGACCTTCCCAGCTGGACCCCGGCCCCCGCCGGGGTGGTGCAAGGGATGGGGCCTGCACCATGCTATTTGTCGATATAGTACCAGCCGCCCGCAAAGGAGATGACACCACCCCGGCGAAGGCCGGGGCCCAATTGGGGAACGGTGGTAACGCAGGACAGCGCGTCGTCACTGCGACCTTCCCACCTGGGCCCCGGCCTCCGCCGGGGAGGTGCAAGGGATGCGACCTGCACGATGCTATTTGTCGATATAGTACCAGCCGCCCGCAAAGGAGATGGCACCACCCCGGCGAAGGCCGGGGCCCAGTTGGGGGACGGTGGTAACTAAAGGTTGCGCGTCGTCACGGCGACCTTCCCAGCTGGACCCCGGCCTTCGCCGGGGTGGTCATGTGTGGGGATAGATTCAGGAGTTGGTACCGAGTCCAACGAAAGCGCCCACCGCACCAACCCCGGCACCCCCATCCAGCCCCGCCGCCACGTCAGATGCATCCTCAGATATTGCCCGCCCCCCGCCGCCACGCCATAGCGCAGGCGTGACCCGCTCTTCCGCCCGCGCCGCCCTCACCTCCCCCGCGCTCGCCTGCGTCCTGCTCGGCGCGATCGCCGCGACGGGGTTTGCGCCGCTCGATCTCTGGCCGCTCGCGCTCGTCGCAGTCGCCGCGTGGCTCGCGCTCGTCCACGATGCACCGACGCTCCGCCAGGCGCTGTGGCGCGGCTGGCTGTTCGGGCTCGGGCATTTCACCGTCAACAACAACTGGTTCCAGCACGCGTTCGACTTTCAGGACGCGATGCCGCCGGTGCTCGGCTATTTCGCCGCGGTCGGGCTCGCGCTCTATCTCGCGGTCTTCCCGATGGTCGCCGCGGGCCTCGCCTGGCGGTTCGGACGCCGCACGACCGCGACGCCCGACCCCGCCTTCATCCTCGTCTTCGCCGCCGCGTGGATCGCGACCGAGTGGCTGCGCAGCGTGCTGTTCACCGGTTATGCCTGGGATCCGCTGGGGGTGATGTGGCTGCCCGCGATCGGCATCGCGCGGCTGTCGGCGTGGATCGGCACCTATGCGCTGTCGGGCGTGACGATCGTCGCGGCGGGATCGCTGTGGATGCTCAGCCGTCGTCGCGTCGCGATGCCCGCGATCGTCGTCCCGCTGCTCGCGCTCGCCGCGCTGTCGGCGCTGTGGACCGACGCCCCCGCCGCGCCCGCCAACGCCCCGCACGTCCGCGTCGTCCAGCCCGATATCGGCCAGGAGGATCGCAGCGAATCGGACGGCGAACGCGTGCTGTCCGCACTCGAAAAGCTGTCGGGCACCCCCGGCGCCACCCCCCGCCTCGTCGTCTGGCCCGAGGGCGTGGTGCGCGACTATCTGGAGGATGGCTATCCCTTCTACGCCTATGACTGGTCGAGCCCGGCCTCTCTGCGCCGCCGGATCGCGCGGCTGCTCGGCCCCGACGACATATTGCTGACCGGCGGCACGTCGCTCTCGTTCGACCGCGAGGACCGGATTGCGGGCGCGACCAATTCGGTGTTCGCGATCGACGCACAGGCGCGGCTGCGCGGTCGCTATGACAAGGCGCATCTCGTCCCTTACGGCGAATATTTGCCGATGCCGTGGCTGCTGAAACCGCTCGGGCTCGCGCGGCTCGTCCCCGGCGACATCGACTTCACCTCGGGCGACGGGCCGGGCAACCTGACGCTCGCGGGCTTCGGCTCGATCGGCATCCAGATCTGCTACGAGATCATCTTCTCGGGCCAGACGGTCGACCGCGCGCACCGCCCGCGGCTGTTGTTCAACCCCTCGAACGACGCCTGGTTCGGCAGCTGGGGCCCGCCGCAGCATCTGGCGCAGGCGCGGATGCGCGCGATCGAGGAGGGGCTGCCGATCGTCCGCGCGACCCCGACCGGCATCTCCGCGATCATCGCCGCGGACGGCCGCCTGCTCGCCACCGTCGCGCACGAGACCGCGGGCGCGGCCGAGCTGCCGATGCCGCCCGCGCTGCCCGTTACGCTGTTCGCGCGGCTCGGCAATCTGGCGGCGGGGCTGGTCATGGCGGCGATGATCGCCTTGGCCGTTGCCCTGCGCCGCCGCGAACGCTAGAAGGACATATAAAGCTTTCCTTATATGATGCTCCGCGGTGCCCCACCGCCGGGCCTTTTGCGAAGAGGTTTCATGCGCAAGTCCTTTCTCTTCACCTCCGAGTCGGTCTCCGAAGGCCATCCCGACAAGGTCGCCGACCAGATCAGCGACACGATCGTCGACCTGTTTCTCGCCAAGGATCCCGAGGCACGCATCGCCTGCGAGACGCTGACGACCACGCAGCTCGTCGTCCTCGCCGGCGAGATCCGCGGCAAGGGCATCTATGAGAACGACCAGTGGGCCGACGGCGTGCTCGACGAGATCGAGGCGGCCGTCCGCAACACCGTCAAGGAAATCGGCTACGAGCAGTCGGGCTTCCACTGGAACGAGTTCCGCTTCGAGAACAACCTCCACGGCCAGTCCGCAGAGATCGCGATGGGCGTCGACGAGAGCGGCAACAAGGACGAGGGTGCCGGAGACCAGGGCATCATGTTCGGTTACGCGACCGACGAGACGCCGGGCCTGATGCCCGCGACGCTCTACTACAGCCACAAGATCCTCGAGCGGATGGCCGCCGATCGCCATTCGGGCGCAGCCCCGTTCCTCGAGCCCGACGCCAAGAGCCAGGTGACGCTCGCCTATGAGAACGAGAAGCCGGTCCGCGCGACCGCGCTCGTCGTCTCGACCCAGCACGCGCCGGGCTATTCGGAAAAGGGCAAGAATCCCGATCCGGCCAAGTACGCCGAGCTGCGCGACTATGTCATGGGCGTGTTCACCGACGTGCTGCCCGCAGGCTTCATCTCGGACGAGACCGCGATCTACATCAACCCGACCGGCGCGTTCGAGATCGGTGGCCCCGACGGCGACGCAGGCGTCACCGGCCGCAAGATCATCGTCGACACCTACGGCGGCGCAGCCCCGCATGGCGGCGGCGCATTCTCGGGCAAGGATCCGACCAAGGTCGATCGCTCAGCCGCCTATGTCGCACGCTATCTGGCGAAGAACGTCGTCGCCGCCGGGCTCGCCCGCCGCTGCACGATCCAGCTGAGCTACGCGATCGGCATCGCCGAGCCGCTGTCGGTCTATGTCGACACGCACGGCACCGGCACGGTCGAGGAGGCCAAGCTCGAGGCGGTCCTGCCCAAGCTCGTCCGCCTGACGCCCAAGGGCATCCGCGAGCACCTCAAGCTCAACGCGCCGATCTACAAGAAGACTGCGGCGTACGGCCATTTCGGCCGCGAGCCCGAGGGTGACAGCTTCACCTGGGAGCGCACCGATCTGGTCGACAAGCTGAAGGCCGCAACCGCCTGACGCACTTCGCCCGATAGGTGATACAGAAAAGCCTCCCCCGGACCGTCCGGGGGAGGCTTTTTCATGTCCGCTACGCCGGATCGAGAGCAATCAGCCGGGTGCCGACCGGTCGATCCCCGCCGCGTCGCCGACCATCGGCGCGCTCGCGCGCTGCCGATGCCGCTGCTCGGTCAGGATCTGCCACGACGCCAGGAACAGCGCCGCGACCATCGGCCCGACGACGATGCCGCTCAGGCCGATCAGCTCGATCCCGCCCAGCGTCGTGACCAGCACGACGAAATCGGGAATCCCCGTGTCGCGCCCGACCAGGATCGGTCGCAGGATATTGTCCGCCATGCCGATCACGACGACGCCCGAGATGATCACCACCAGCCCCTGCCAGATCGCGGTGGTCGCCAGCAGATAGACCGCGACCGGAACCCACACGATCGCCGGCCCGAGCGCGGGCAGCAGCGAGGTCAGCGCCATCAGCAGGCCCCAGAGCAGGGCCGCGGGCAGCCCGACGATCCAGAAGGTCGCCGCACCCAGCCCGCCCTGGACCAATGCGACGATCACCGTGCCCTTGATCGTCGCGCGCACGACCGACACGAACTTGTCGACCAGCGCGGCGGTGACCGACCGCTCGAGCGGCAGCGCGTCGCAGATCTTTGGCCCGATCGTCTCGCCGTCACGCAGCAGGAAGAACATAACGTACAGCGCGATACCGAAGGCGAGCAGGAAGGCGGCGGCGTTGCGCCCGATCGACAGCGCCTGGCTGGCGATCGTCCGCACGCTGTTGCCCATCGTCTGCGACAGCCGCGCCTGGATCCGCTCGATCGAATCGAACCCGGCCTTGTCGAGCAGCGTCTGCAGACGCGTCGGCAACGCATCATGCACCTGGTTGAAATAGGCGGCGAAATTGATCTCGCCATTCTGGATGCGGGTATAGACCGTGCCCGCCTGGTCGACGATCATCCCGCCGATGATCATGCTCGGCACGACGACCGCGAACAGGATGATCAGCAGCGTCAGTGCAGCGGCGGTGTTGCGACGCGTCGGCATCCGCTCGAGCAGACGCTGGAACAGCGGCTGGAACAGGATCGCGGCAAGCGCGGCCCATAGCAGCGCCAGGGCGTACGACCAGACGACCACGACGAGCGCGATCGTGATCACCACCAGGAATATCAGGAATCCGCCCGTTTCGAGCCGGCGCCGGTTGATCATCATGCATCCCCCCAACATCGTCGGTCGGCCCCAGGCGCCGCCGACGATACCGCCCCCGCCCGAATCGGCGGGGACGGCATCATTGTACTTAGCGCAGCGCGGCGCTGCCGTTGACGAGGGCCGCCTTCTGCTCCTCCGACATCGCGGCGGCGTTCACGTCCGCGTCGTCGACCGCCTCGCCCTGCTTCTCGCCCTGATCGCGAACCGCCTCGGCGCGATCCTCGAGATTGTCGGCAGCCGCCTCGAGCGCGTCGGCGCGGTTCTCCGCGGCGCCCTCGACCTGGCTGCCCAGCTTGTCGTCACCCTTGCCGCCACAGGCTGCGAGCGGAATGGTCAGCGTTGCGAGCATGAGCGCGGTAGCAATGGTCTTCATGTATAAATCCCTCTTGTGAGGCCAACCAAACCGTCACGCTGACGAAACGGTTCCCTCGACCCCGTTCGGTACCGTCGCGGGGTCGTGATCCGCGGATCTTTCCCTGTTTTCAGTAACATGCTCGACGACCGGCGCGACGCGGTCGAACAGCGCGCTGACCGCCGCCTCGGCGATCCAGCCGACCGCCGCGCCGACGACCAGGTCGGACAGATAATGCTTGCCGTTGACCGGTTGCGCCGCCGCCACCGCGACCGTCGCCAGCGCCGACGGCATCGCCGCGCCGTCGATATCGCGCGACGCCGCACGCGCGACCGCGACCGCGCCCGCGGTATGGCCCGACGGGAAGGACGTCTGCTTGTGGTCCTGGCTGTCGCCCGTCTCGAACCGCGCCTTGCCGGTGTCGAGCGCATGGCCCGGCCGCGTCCGGTCAACCGAATGCTTGATCACCGATTTCGCCGCGGTCGCCGCCAGATGCGAGGCGAGCATCCGCGCGCCGCCGCGGATCAGGTCGGGCCGCCGCGCGACCAGCCCGATCACCAGCGTGCCGATCGACGTCGCGATCAGCTGCGGCTGGTCGGCAACCTCGGCGAGGAAGCCGGTCGCCTTCACCACCGGCGCGTCGCGGTGTTCGGCCAGCTTGTAGGTCGCCTTGCGGTCGGCCTCGGCGATCTTGGCCGCCGCACTCTTGCTCTTGCCCGTCATCATCAGTCCTTCTGTCGCATTTCGCCGCGCACCTGCGCATGCGCCAGCAACGCGAACACCCCCGCGCCACCGACGAGATTCCCCATGATCGCCGGCAGCAACAGCCCGGCAAAGGTCCGGACCAGGTCGACATGCCCAGTGAACAGCAGCAGGAACGCCTCGTCCGATCCGACGATCGAGTGGCTGAACCCGCCGATCGCCACCACATAGGTCACCGCGAAGATCACCATGAACGCCTCGCCGCGCGCATTGGGCAGCGACCAGGCGAGGATCGCGATCATAAACCCCGCCGGGATCGCGTTGACGAACGTCGCCCAGGCACCAAGCTCGGTGATCCGCATCGACACCGCGATCATCGCTTCGCGCAGCTCCGCCCCGCCGAGCACACCGCCCGCGATCGCCGCCGCGGTCAGCGCGGTGCCGAGCAGGTTGGCGCCCAGCACGATGCCCCACAGCCGCAACGTCCGCCGCAGCGCCCAGCGCGACGGCTTGGTCACCAGCGGCAGCATCGCGCTGATCGTGCTTTCGGTGAACAACTGCATCCGCCCGAGAATGACGACCAGGAACCCCGCCGGATAGCCGAGCGACACGACCAGCTCGCGCCACGGCGTATCGGGCAGCGCGGCGTGGAGCGCACCCTCGGCGACCAGCGACGCGGTGATCGCCAGTCCCGCCGCGAGCGCGGAGAAGAACAGCGAGACCCCGGGCCGCGCGAGTTCGTCCTCGCCCGCCTCGCGTACCGCGCGGTGGAGATCGCCCGCGTCCGCCGCCTTGAGTTCCTCGACGTCCTGCTCGGGCCCCTCGGGTGCGGACCCGGTGTCCGACGTGGTGGTGCTGTTTTCGGCCATTACGGCCTTGTAACGGACCGCTACGTGCTTTGCTCCCGCGCAATCGACCGCTAAAGCGCGCGGCGATGAACGATCCCGCCACCATTCGCCGCCTCTATGGCCGTCGCCAGGGCCACAAGCTTCGCCAGGGCCAGTCCGCGCTCGTCGAGGAGATGCTTCCGCGTCTGTCGGTTCCCGAGACGGGGATCGTCGACGCCGCGACCCTGTTCGGCGACGACCGTCCGCTGCATGTCGAGATCGGCTTCGGCGCGGGCGAACATCTCGCCGGCCAAGCATCGGCCAATCCGGATGTCGGCTTCATCGGCTGCGAACCGTTCCTCAACGGCGTCGTCGGCGCGCTCGGCCATATCCGCGACGGCGGGCTGACCAATGTCCGGCTCTATATGGGCGACGCGCTCGAGGTGATCGAGCGGCTGCCCGATGCCAGCCTCGACCGGCTCTACCTCCTCCACCCCGATCCCTGGCGCAAGGCGCGCCACGCCAAGCGCCGCATGGTCAATCACGGCCCGCTCGACACGATCGCCGCCAAGCTGAAGCCCGGCGCCGAATTCCGGCTCGGCACCGACGATCCGACCTATTGCCGCTGGTCGATGATGATCATGGACCAGCGCCGCGACTTCACCTGGCAGGCGCGCGTACCGCAGGACTTCCTGACCCGCCCCGACGACTGGCCCGAGACGCGCTATGAGCGGAAAGCCCGGCGCCAGGGCCATGAGGTCTGGTATTTCCGCTATATCCGCGACTAGCGCCCGCCGCTGCGCCGCCACCAGCCGGCCAGCGCGCGACCGGCGAGCGCGGGCAGCCCGGGCCTGAGCAACAGCCAGTCGCGGATCGGTGCGCCCTCCGCCGCGCCGATCACCCGCTTGTAGCCGCTGTCGCCCGCGCCCCAGTCGACCCTGGTCGCGCCGCGCGCCATCGCCGCGACCAGGTTGCGCCAGTAGAGCAGCTTGCCCGGCGAATGCTTGGCGAAACGCGGGTCGTAGCTGTTGGCGATCGCGTAGATCAGCGCCCCCGTGTCGATGTCGAACGAGAAGGCGGCGGGCACGCCGTCGACGCGGAGCAGCGCCGCGCGGAACATCCCTGCCAGCACCGGGTCGACCGCCGCCGCCTGCCAGAAGGCGAGATGGCCGTCGGTCGTGAACTTCATGTCGCGGCGATCGGTCTCCTGCGCGACCCAGCTCGTCTGCTCGACCGCGCCCAGATCGGCGAACCGCGCCGGCCAGTCCGCCCCCGCCAGCGCCTGCCAGTCGAGCGCGCCATGCTCGGCCAGATGCTTTTCGTGAAACCGGTTCTTGCGCAGCGTCGAGTTGCGCGGCCAGCGCTCGCCATCGACGCTCGGCGCGAGGTCGAGCACCCAGGCGTCGCCGAGGTGCCGGTCGATCGCGCACCATCCCGCCGCCCGCGCGCTCGCGATCAGCGCGTCCGCCGCCGGATCGCCGTCCTGGACCGGCCCGATCCGCAGGCCGTTGCACTGCGCGGATAGCCCGCGCAGCGCCGCCGCGCGTGCCGCCTCGCTCGCGCCCATCGCCATGCCGAAACTGCGGAACGGCCAGTAGCAGCCCGGCACCGTCGCCAGCCGCAGCCACGCCGGGCCGAGCGCGACGAACGGCAGCGCGATCGCCGCGACGCCGTCCTCCTCGACCACCAGCGTCTTCGCGCGGCCGCCGTAGGCGCTCAGCGCAGCCGCATACCAGCCATAGCGCAGGAACCGGTGGCTCGGCGCCGCGCGCGCGGCGACCGCGTCGATCGCGATGCTCAGGCCCTCGACCACGCTTGCCTGCACGCTCGGTGGCACCGGCACGCGGTCGGACAGGAGCATCGGTTTCGACATCGCACGCCCCCTAGCAGCAATCCCTTACCAGGTAGTGCAGGATCGCACCCGTCGCCGCGGGGCTTCAGGGCGGGGGCGGGATTGGCTTCCCTCCGGCGCGGTTATTCCGCATGGTGATCAGGATGATACCGCTTCCCGCCGTTTCGACGATCGCGCAGACGATCCAGCTGTCGCTTGCGCCCGTCTTCATGCTCGCGGGCATCGGCCAGCTGCTCAACGTGCTCGCCGGTCGCCTCTCGCGCGTGATCGACCGCGCCCGCCAGCTCGAAAAGCTCCATCCCAGCAGCGCGGGGCCCGAACGCATCCGCCATATCTGGGAGTTGCGGCTGCTCGACCGGCGGATGACGATCATCAACGCCTCGCTCTTCCTCGCGGTGTCGAGCGCGATCATGACCTGTATCGTCATCGCGCTGCTGTTCATCGCCGAACTCGCCAAGCTGCACTTCGGGACCTATGTCGCGGTCTCGTTCATCCTCGCGATGATCCTGCTGATCGCCGCCTTTGCCAGCTTCATGATCGAGGTGCGGATCTCGCTGGTCGCCTTCCGCATCCGCCCCGAACTGCTCGACAACCCCGAACTGCTCGACAAGTTGACATGACGCTCGAACACCGCCTGCTGCAGGGCGTCGTCGCGATCGCCTGCCTCCTGCCGCTGCTCGTCGGCGGTCAGGGGATCGTCCACGGCCCAGCCCCGTTCGGCCACCTCGCCGACGTGCCCCGCGATCTCGACAGCCATTTCCGCTATATTTCGGGCATCTTCTTCGCGACCGGGCTCGGCTTTCTCAGCTGCATTCCGCATATCGAGACAAAGGGCCCGCGCTTCCGGCTGCTCGGCGGGCTGATCGTGGTCGGCGGCCTCGCGCGGCTCGTCTCGCTGATCGATGTCGGCATGCCGTCGCGCGGACATGTGCTGGGGCTCGGCATGGAGATCCTCGTCGTGCCGCTGCTGATGCTCTGGCAGGCGCGCCTCGCCCGTCGGGCCCTTTCCAACGCCGGACCGAATCCCTAGACGAGGCTTGACCATACCCGGTCCTCGAAAGGTCCAAGCATGCGTGAAGCCGCCATCGTCTCGACTGCCCGTACCGCCATCGGCAAAGCCTATCGCGGCGCGTTCAACGCGACCGAGGCACCGGTGCTCGGCGGGCACGTCATGAACGCGGTGGTCGAGCGCGCCGGGATCGATCCCGCGCGCATCGACGAGGTGTTCTGGGGGGTCGGCAACCAATGGGGGACTCAGGGCGGCAATGCCGGGCGCATGGCGCTCTTCGCCGGTGGCCTGCCCGAATCGGTTCCCGCGGTCACGCTCGACCGCAAATGCGGCTCGGGGCTGACCGCGGTCGCACTCGCCGCGCGCACGATCATCTGCGACGAGGCCGATGTCGCGCTGGCGGGCGGGATGGAATCGATCAGCTACACCGTGACGAAGGACGCGCCGCGCTACGTCAACCAGAGTGTCACCGCGCGCGAGCCCGCCGCCTATATCCCGATGATCGAGACCGCCGAGATCGTCGCGCGCAAATACGGCATCAGCCGCGAGGCGCAGGATGCCTATGCCGCGATGAGCCAGCAGCGCGCCGCCGCCGGCCTCGCGAGCGGCGCGTTCGCGGAGGAGATCGTCCCGATCACCGTCGAGAAGGCGCTGTTCGACAAGCAGGGCGCGCGCACCGGCAGCGAGCACGTCACGCTGACCCAGGACGAGGGGATCCGCGCGGGCACCACCGCCGAGGCGCTCGCCGGGCTCAAGACGGTCTGGCCGGGCGGCGATTTCTCCAGCCCGGGGACCAGCGTCACCGCGGGCAATGCCAGCCAGCTCTCCGACGGCGCGTCCGGGCAGCTGCTGATGGACCGCCGGACCGCGGAGGCCGAGGGCAAGGAGATCCTCGGTATCTATCGCGGCTTCCAGTCCGCGGGCTGCGACCCCGCCGAAATGGGCATCGGCCCGGTCTTCGCGATCCCCAAACTGCTCGACCGCGCCGGGCTGACCGTCGCGGACATCGGCCTGTGGGAGCTGAACGAGGCGTTCGCGTCGCAATGCCTCTATTGCCGCGACCATCTCGGCATCGATCCGGAGAAGTACAACGTCAATGGCGGCGCGATCGCGGTCGGCCACCCCTTCGGCATGACCGGCTCGCGCCTCGTCGGCCACGCACTGATCGAGGGCCGCAAGCGCGGCGTCCGCTATGTCGTGGTCTCGATGTGCACCGCGGGCGGCATGGGCGCCGCCGGCCTGTTCGAGATCGTCTGACGCGACGGGGGCGGGAGGGATGACGCACCCTCCCGTCGCTCCGCACCATCCACCCCGCCCCCTCCTGTCATCCTGCCGAAAGTCAGGATCCAGGGTAACCGGCCACAGCGCTCCTGGCTCTGGATCCTGACTTTCGTCAGGATGACGGCGGGTATAGAGGCTCAGCCTGTCCGCGATCGCCGACCCGGCGAAGGCCCCGAATGACAAAGGTCGTGCCCCGTACATGCGTTTCCTCCTCCCGGCCCTAGCCCTGCTGGCCGCCCCGGCCGCCGCCGCCCCCCAGAAACCCACCCCCGCGAAACCCGGCACCGTCCGCGTCCGCCTCACCACGTCCGAAGGCCCGATCACGCTCGCGCTCGACACGCGCCGCGCGCCCAAGACCAGCGCGAACTTCCTCGCCTATGTCGATGACGGCCGCTTCGACGGCACCGATTTCTACCGCGCCGCGCGCGGCAAGAAGGCGCCGAAATTCGGCTTCATCCAGGGCGGCATCCGCACCGATGCGCGGCGCATCCTGCCCGCCTTTCCGCTCGAGACGACGACGCAGACCGGCATCCGCCATCTCGACGCGACGATCTCGATGGCGCGCGGCAGCGAGCCCGGCTCGGCAGGCGGCAATTTCTTCATCACCGTGGGCCCGACCCCCGCGATGGACGCGCGCCCGGGCTATCTCGGCTATGCGGCCTTCGGCCATGTCGTCGGCGGCATGGACACGGTCCGCCGCATCCTCGCCAAGCCGACCGGCGGCGGGCTCGACGCGTTCAAGGGCCAGATGATCCTCAACCGCGTCGCGCTGATCAGCGCGAAGCGGCTCGACGGCACGCCCCGCCCGACCAGCGGCCCGCGACCATGGCTGTTGAAGACCCGCCCCACCCCGCCACGGCCGCGCTGAACCTCAGTCCGCGAACAGCAGGACCGGCGTCTCGAGATACTTTTTCAGCCCCTGGACGAAGCTCGCCGCATCCCAGCCATCGACGACGCGATGGTCGCAGCTGATCGACAGGTTCATCAGCTTCGCACGAACCACCTCGTCGCCCTTAAACACCGGGCGTTCGACGATCTTGTTCGGCCCGATGATCGCGACCTCGGGCCGGTTGATCACCGGCGTCGTCGCGATCCCGCCGAGCGGCCCGAGCGAGGTGACGGTAATCGTGCCGCCACCCATCTCGTTCGGCGCGAGCTTGCCCGCGCGCGCCGCCTCGGCAAGCCGCGTGATCTCGGTCGCGAGCTGCCAGACGTTGCGGTCCTGCGCATCGCGGATCACGGGGACGGTCAGCCCCGCATCGGTCTGCGCCGCCATGCCCAGATGGATCGCCCCGTGCCGCGTCACCACGCCCGCCTCGTCGTCATAGCGCGCGTTGAGCATCGGGAAGTCAGGAATCGTCTTGCAGATCGCGACGATCATCAGCGGCAGCATCGTCAGCTTGGGCCGCCCGCCACGATTGGCGTTCAGATCCGCACGCATCGCTTCCAGCGCGGTGACGTCGATCTCGTCGACATAGGTGAAATGCGGGATCGCGCGCTTCGACGCGGCCATGTTCTCGGCGATCTTGCGCCGCATGCCGATGACCTTGATCGGCTGGTCCGCGCGCGCCCGGCTCGCCCCCGGCGCCTGATAGCCCTGCCCCGCGCCATACCGCAGATACGCGTCGAGATCGGCATGACGGACCCGGTCGGACTCGGTCTTCACCGACGCCAGATCAATCCCCAGATCCCGCGCCCGCGCCCGCACCGCCGGCGACGCCAGCGCATGCGCCTTCGGCTCCGACTCGTTCCCCGGCGCAGGCCGGGGCCCAGTTGGAACGTCCGCAGTAATGGGAGGCCGAGGCTCGTCATCTGCCGCCCCCACCTGGGCCCCGGCCTTCGCCGGGGAACCGAGTGGAAGTGGTAGCGGCGTATCGACCACCTCCTCGACCCCCGGATTCTCCGCCTCATACTGCTCCGCCGTCTCCGCCTGCGCCGCCGTCAACGGCGCCGCCACGACCTCGCCCCCGGCGTCGACCGCATCCGTCTCGATCACCACCAGCGCGGCCCCGATCGACACCTGATCCCCGACCTCGCCCGCCAGCTCGACGACGACGCCCGACACGGGCGACTCCATCTCGACCGTCGCCTTGTCGGTCATCATGTCCGCGACCGGCGAATCCTCCTCGACGCGGTCGCCGATCGCGACGTGCCATGCGACGATCTCGGCCTCCGAGATGCCCTCGCCGATATCCGGCAGTTTGAAGGTAAAGCGAGCCATCAGAAAATTCCGTTCGTTTCGAGCGAAGTCGAGAAACTTGTGTGAGGGATTCCGAAGGCTTCTCGACTGCGCTCGAAGCGAACGGGGGTGGGTGAACGCATCATTATGCGTCCTTCATGATCTTCTTGAGGGCCTCGGTGATACGGACCGGCCCCGGGAAATAGGCCCATTCCAGGCTGTGCGGGTAGGGCGTGTCGAACCCCGTCACGCGTTCGATCGGTGCCTCGAGATGGTAGAAACACCGCTCCTGCACCAGCGCCGACAGTTCGGCGCCGAACCCGCTGGTCCGCGTCGCCTCGTGGACGATCATGCAGCGCCCGGTCTTCTTCACCGACGCCTCGATCGTCTCGATGTCGAGCGGAACGAGCGTGCGCAGGTCGACGATCTCCGCGTCGATCCCCGTCTCGGCGATCACCGCCGCGCAGACATGCACCATCGTGCCGTAGGCGAGGATCGTCAGCGCCTCGCCCGCCCGGACGATCTTCGCCTTGCCGAGCTCGATCTTGTAGTACCCGGTCGGCACTTCACCGGCCGGATGCTTCGACCAGTTCTGCGACGGCCGATCCCAATAGCCGTCGAACGGCCCGTTATAGATGCGCTTGGGCTCGAAGAAGAGCGTCGGGTCATTGTCCTCGATCGCCGCGATCAGCAGGCCCTTCGCATCATAGGGCGTCGACGGAATGACCGTCTTGATCCCCGACATGTGCGTGAAGAGCCCCTCGGGCGACTGGCTGTGCGTCTGCCCGCCGAAGATGCCGCCGCCGAACGGCGATCGCACCGTGATCGGCGAGGTGAACTCGCCCGCCGAGCGATAGCGCAGCCGGGCGGCTTCCGACACCAGCTGGTCGAGCGCGGGATAGATGTAGTCCGCGAACTGGATCTCGGGGACGGGACGCAGGCCGTAGGCGCCCATCCCCACCGCGACGCCGATGATCCCGCATTCGGTGATCGGCGTGTCGAACACGCGCGTCTTGCCGTGCTTGGCCTGCAACCCCGCGGTCGCGCGGAACACGCCGCCGAAATAGCCGACATCCTCGCCCATCACGATCACGTCGGGATCACGCGTCATCATGATGTCCATCGCGGAATTGATCGCCTGGATCATGTTCATCCGGCTGGTCTCGCCGCCGTCCGCTGCGTCGGACCCGGGTGCCTCGATCATGTCGCTCATGCCTTGCGATCCCATGGACGGCCGCTTGCCGCCTCTTCATCGAGCATCTGCTGACGCTGCTCCTTCAGATGCCAGGGCAGTTCCTCGAACACGCCGTCGAACAGCGATTCGAGCGGCTGGTGCAGCCCGTGGCCGAGGATACCGTTCTTCTCGGCCTCCTTCTGCGCGGCCTTCACCTGCTCGGCGAGCTCCTTGTCCTGCGCGGCGTGGCGCTCATCGTCCCATTCGCCGATCGCGATCAGATGGTCCTTGAGGCGCTTGATCGGATCGCCGAGCGGCCACGCATTGGGCTCGCCCTCGCTGCGATACTGGCCCGGATCGTCCGAGGTCGAATGCCCCTCCGCACGATAGGTGAAATGCTCGATCAGCGTCGGCCCCTGATTGGTCCGCGCCCGCTCGGCGGCCCATAAAGTCGCGGCGTACACCGCCAGCGCGTCGTTACCGTCGACCCGAAGCCCGGCAATGCCATAGCCGACCGCGCGCGCCGCAAAGGTCGTCGCCTCCGCGCCGGCGAACCCGGAGAAGCTCGAAATCGCCCACTGGTTGTTGACCACGTTGAAGATCACCGGTGCGCGGTAGACCGCCGCAAAGGTGCACGCCGAATGGAAGTCGCCCTCCGCGGTCGATCCCTCGCCGCACCAGGTCGCCGCGATCCGCGTGTCGCCCTTCGCCGCCGACGCCATCGCCCAGCCCACGGCTTGCGGATACTGGGTCGTGAGGTTGCCCGAGATCGAGAAGAACCCGGCTTCTTTCACCGAATACATGATCGGCAGCTGCTTGCCGCCCAGCCTGTCCGCGGTGTTCGAATAGATCTGGTTCATCATGTCGACGAGGCTCCAGCCCCGTGCGATCAGCAGCCCCTGCTGGCGATAGGAGGGGAAGCACATGTCCTCGTAATCGAGCGCATAGGCCGCCGCGACCGCGACCGCCTCCTCGCCCAGCGCCTTCATGTAGAAGCTCGTCTTGCCCTGCCGCTGCGCGCGGAACATGCGTTCGTCGAACGCACGGAGCAGCGCCATGCTGCGCAGCATACGGCGCAGCATATCGGGCGAAAGCTTGGGATCCCATGGCCCGACTGCGTTGCCCTCGTCGTCGAGAACGCGGACCAGCGTATAGGCGAGATCAGTGAAATCGCTCGCCTTGTCCGCGGTATCGGGGCGCCGCGCCTGCCCCGCGGGCGGCACGTCGACTTCGGCGAAATCGACCGGATCGCCGGGTCGAAACTTCGGTTCGGGCACATGCAGCGTCAATCCGGGTAGATTGCGCAGCGGCTGCGAATCGGCGCGAGGGTGCTCGCTGGCCATCGTCACTCCATCTCCATCGCCCGGCGGCGTACGCGCCGGATCGCTCTTCGCGGCCTTGTTATAAAATTTCAACGGCATTGGCGAGAGGGAGTTTTGCCCGGTTGCCGCATTCGCACCGGCCACGTGCAACGCCGTGCGATCAATGCGATAGCATGAGCCTGCGGGCGCGGGCAGACAGGGGGAGACAGGGCGACATGCTGCAGGACTGGAACGCCGTCGTAGCGATCGGATGCACGCTGCCGGGTGTCGAGCCGGGCACCAGCTACGGCCGGCCCGCACTCAGGTTCCGCGGCAAGACGCTCGCCTCCACCACCGCGCCCGATCCCGGCAGCTTCGTGCTCCATATCGGTCTCGACGAGAAGCAGATCCTGCTCGACACCGACCCCGCGACCTTCTGGCAGACCGATCATTATGACGGCTGGCCGGCGGTGCTGGTCCGCTACGGCACCGGCGCGGGCGAGCGGATCGCGGATCTGCTCGCCCGCGCCTGGTGGGACCGCGCTACCGCGGCTCAGCGCAAGGCCTATGGCGAGCGCCCCTAGCGGGCTCGCGCGCTACTCCACCGTCTGCTCGATCACCCCGAAGATCGGCCGATGCCGGTCGTCCTCCGCCCAGATCCGCACCGTGTCGCCCTTTTTCAGGAACGGGGTCACCGCCGCGCCGCCCGCGATCGTCTCGATCGTCCGCACTTCGGCCAGGCACGAATAGCCGACCCCGCCCTCTGCGATCGGCTTGCCCGGCCCGCCATCCTCGCCGCGGTTCGACACCGTGCCCGACCCAACGATCGTCCCCGCGCCCAGCTTGCGCGTCTTGGCGGCGTGCGCGATCAGCGTGCCGAAATCGAACGTCATGTCCTCGCCCGCCTCGGCGCGGCCAAAGGGCTGGCCGTTCAGGTCGACCATCAGCTTGCGGTGCAGCTTGCCGTCCTGCCACCAGTCGCCGAGCGATTCGGGCGTCACGAACACCGGCGAAAACGCACTGGCGGGCTTCGACTGGAAGAAGCCGAATCCCTTGCCCAGCTCGCCCGGGATCAGGTTGCGCAGCGACACGTCGTTGGTCAGCCCGACCAGCCGCACCGCCGCCAGTGCCTCGTCGCGGCTCGCGCCCATCGCCACGTCGCCGGTGACGACGACGACCTCGCCCTCCATGTCGCAGCCCCAGCTCTCGTCGGAAAGCGGGATCGGGTCGCGCGGCCCGAGAAACCCGTCCGATCCGCCCTGATACATCAGCGGATCGTGCCAGAAGCTGTCGGGCATCTCGGCGGCGCGCGCCTGCCGGACGAGCGCGACATGGTTCACATAAGCCGAGCCATCCGCCCACTGATAGGCGCGCGGCAGCGGCGATGCCGCGTCATGCTCGTGGAACCGCCGCATCGGGATCATCTCATGCTCGAGATCGGTCGACAGATTCTCGAGCATCGGCGCAAGCCGGTCCCAGTCGTCGAGCGCGGCCTGCAGCGTCGGCGCGATATGCGTCGCATCGGCATACCAGGCGAGGTCGTTCGACACGACGACGAGCCGGCCGTCACGGCCC
Organism: Sphingomonas sp. CFBP 13706; assembly: GCF_014842355.1. Taxonomy (NCBI): domain Bacteria; kingdom Pseudomonadati; phylum Pseudomonadota; class Alphaproteobacteria; order Sphingomonadales; family Sphingomonadaceae; genus Sphingomonas; species Sphingomonas sp. CFBP 13706. The sequence goes on along the minus strand of NZ_JACYVM010000007.1, from coordinate 97,558 downwards.
CGGGCTGGATCTGCGTCCTTCAGGCTGGCCAGTTTCATTGCGGATCCTCTCAATGTTTTCACCACCCTACGCCCGCCCGCCGCCGGAAGTCGAGACCGACGGTCCCACGCGCATCCCGACCGCCCGCTGATGCGTTATCCTTGCATCCCCCCGACCCCGGCGCCACACCTGGCCACCGCCTTCGAAAGCTCCGCCATGCCCCTCGACATCGTCCGCGTGCCCGTCCTCAGCGACAACTACGCCTGGCTGATCCACGATCCCGACAGCGGCAAAACGGTCGCGCTCGACCCGGGCGAGGCGGATCCGGTGATCGCCGCGGCGACCGCGCGCGGCTGGCGGATCGATCAGGTCTGGACGACGCACTGGCATCCCGATCACACCGGCGGCAACGCCGCGATCCGCGCTCAGGGCGCGACCGTCACCGGCCCCGCCGCCGAGGCCGCAAAGATCCCGACGCTCGACCACAGCGTGACCGAGGGCGATATCGTCACGCTCGGCACGCACGCCGCGCAGGTGATGACCGTGCCCGGACATACCCAGGGCCATATCGCCTTCCACTTCGCCGACGACGCGGTGATCTTCACCGGCGACACGCTGTTCGCGATGGGCTGCGGCCGGCTGTTCGAGGGCACGCCCGCCGACATGTTCGCCAACATGCAGCGCTACGCCGCGCTGCCCGACGAGACGCAGGTCTATTGCGGCCATGAATATACCCAGTCGAACGGCCGCTACGCGCTGGTCGCCGAGCCCGACAATGCCGCGATCCGCGACCGGATGGCCGAGGTCGACGCGGCCCGCGCGCGCGGCGAGGCGACCGTGCCGACGACGATCGGGCTCGAACGCGCGACCAATCCGTTTCTCCGTGCGACCTCGGCCGCCGAGCTCGGCGAGCGGCGCGCGGCAAAGGATGCGTTCAAGGGCTGAATAGGCTATGCTGTACGCTTGGGGGCGCGAAGGAAACCGCATGCGCATCATGACACGCTTATCGCTGCTCTGCCTGACGATTGCCGCCACCGCCTGTACGGCGACCCCGCGCGAACAGGCGCAGATTGCGCAGCGCGAAACCGAAACGCAGCAGAAACTTGCGACCGCGCTCAAGGGGCTGACCCCCGGCGAGCCGACCCTGTGCCTCAACGCCCTCGGCCAGAAACAGGTGACCAGCTACGGCTCGACCTTCCTCTACCGCGTCAACAACGGCACGATCTACCGGACCGAGACCAATGGCGGGTGCGGCGATCTCGACCGCAACATCCTGATCACGCGGACGCCCTCGGGGCAGCTCTGCCGCGGCGACATCGCCAACACGATCGACCGCGCCAGCCGCTTCCCTAGCGGCAGCTGCAGCTTCGGCGAATTCGTCCCCTATCGGAAGGCCCGATGAGGATGCCGCGCTCCGGCAGGATCGCTGCCCTCGCCGCGCTCGCGCTGACGCTCGTCGCCGGCCGCGACGATCCGCTCGCGGGGCGCATCGCCGGCGCGCCGGTTCGCTGCATCGGCATCGGTCTGGTCCAGGGGCCGACGATCCTCGACGCGACCACCATCCTCTATCGCCAGTCGGGCAAGCGCGTCTGGCGCACCGGCCCGGTCGGCCCCTGTCCGCAATTGCGCCCGCAGTCGACGATCATCGTCGACATCTATGGCGGCCAGCTCTGCCGCAACGACCGGTTCCGGCTGATCGAACCCGGCCTGTCGATCCCCTCCCCCTCCTGCCGCTTCACCGACTTCACCCCCTACGACAAACCCTGACGCCCGGCCGCCCCGGATGATATGTTGCATCATGGCAACAACCAGCCACTCAATTTTCCGCAGCTGCGAACATCTTCTTTGATATGATACATCATTCGCGCTAGGCGGCAGCTCCGGGGTTCAAGGAGCGTTTCTATGCGTAAGACTTTCATCGGGATCAGCGCGCTGGCGGTCTTCGCCGCGACCGCCGCCACCGCCCAGACCGACACGCCGGCGACCGGCGCACCGGCCGATGCGCCCGCCGCAACCCCAGCCCCGACCCGCACCCCCACCCCGCGCGCGGCGGCCGAGATCCTCGTCACCGCCCCCGTCCGCCAGAGCGAGACCGACGTCCTCCAGGGCACGTCGATCCTCTCGGGTGCCGAACTCACCCGCAACCTGCGCCCGACCATCGGCGAGACGCTCGCGCGCCAGCCCGGCGTGTCCGCCACCTCGTTCGGCCCCAGCGCCTCGCGCCCGATCCTGCGCGGCTTTCAGGGCGAGCGCATCCGCGTGCTGACCGACGGGATCGGCTCGATCGACGTTTCGAACACCTCGGTCGACCACGCGGTCATCATCGACCCGCTGCTCGCCGAGCGGATCGAGGTGCTGCGCGGCCCCTCCGCGCTGCTGTTCGGCTCGTCCGCGGTCGGCGGCGTCGTCAACGTCATCGACACGCGCATCCCGCGCAGCGTTCCCGAAAACGGCTACCGCGTGAACGGCATCGCCACCTACGGCTCGGCCGCGAACGAGCGCTCGGGCGGCGCCGCCGGTGACGTCGCGGTCGGCCAGCACCTCGTCCTCCACGCCGACGGCTCCTATCTGAAGTCGGGCAACCTGCGCACCGGCGGCAACATCCTGTCGTCGCAGGCGCGCGCCGCCGCGCTCAGCCAGGTCGGCCTCCCGCAGGACACCGACGAGCCGATCGACTTCGCCGGCTCCGCCGCGCTCCGCGGCAAGCTGCCCAACACCCAGTCCGAGACCTGGACCGCGGGTGTCGGCGCGTCGATCATCACCGATGGCGGCAATCTCGGCGTGTCGTACAGCCATTATGACAGCCTCTACGGCGTGCCGATCCGCTATGCGACCGCGGTCGGCCAGGAGCAGGAGGCGCCCCGCCTCGACGTCGTCCAGAACCGCGTCGACCTGCGCGGCGAGATCAACACCGGCGGCGGCTTCCTCGACAAGATCCGCGTCCGCGCCGGCCACGCCACCTATCGCCATTTCGAGCTCGAACCCGATGGCGGCGTCGGCACCGCCTTCTTCAACAACGGCACCGAAGGCCGGATCGAGCTCGTCCAGGCCAATCGCGGCGGCTGGCAGGGCGCATCGGGCGTGCAATATTTTAACCGCCTGTTCGACGTGAACGGCGACGAAGCCTTCCTGCCGCGCAACGAGACCAACCAGACCGGCCTCTTCACGCTCCAGCAATACAGCGCCGGCGCCTTCCGGGCCGAGGGCGGGCTGCGCTACGAGACGACATCACTCTCCGCCAAGACGCCGCTCGACGATCTCCGCTTCTTCCGCGGCAGCCGCAGCTTCGACGCGGTCTCGGGCTCGCTCGGCGCCTCCTACGGCGTGACCGACGCGGTCCGCTTGGGCGTCAACCTCTCGCACACCGAGCGCGCGCCGTCCGCCGAGGAGCTGTTCGCGAACGGCGGCCATGCCGGCACCCAGGCCTATGAATTCGGCAGCCCCGATTTCAAGCTCGAGAAGAGCTGGGGCATCGAGGGCACGCTCCACGCGCATGGCGACGGCTTCAGCTTCGACGCGTCGGCCTATTACAACGACTTCTCCAACTATATCTCGGAGAATCAGGTCGCGCAGAGCGTCTGCCAGACCGCCGCCGATCCGTCGGGGCGCGAGGTCGACCTGCCCTGCTTCCAGTATCAGCAGGCCGACGCGCGCTATTACGGGTTCGAGGCCAATGCCTCGGTCCGCGTCGCGCAGATCGGCGGCTATGTCCTCAACGCCGACCTGCTCGGCGATTATGTCCGCGCGACGATCGTCGACAACGGCCCCGTCCCCCGCATCCCGCCGATGCGCGTGCTCGGCGGGATCGAGGCACAGGGCGACCGCGTCAACGGCCGGCTCGAGGTCGAGCACGTCTTCGACCAGGACCGCATCGCCGCGTTCGAGACGACCACCAACGGCTATACGATGGTCAACGCGACCTTGGGCTTCAACCCGTTCGGCAAGGACAGCAAGACCTCGATCCTGCTCAGCGCGAACAACCTGTTCGACGTCGAAGCCCGCCGCCACGCCAGCTTCCTCAAGGACTTCGCCCCCCTAGCCGGCCGCGACATCCGCGCGACGCTCCGCTTCGGGCTGTAGCGGGAGGGGCCACTCCCCACGCCCAGAAAAGGAGCACCACCCCGGCGAAGGCCGGGGCCCAGTTGGAGGGACCAGAGTAACCCCGCACCGCCCGCCCCCACGAAAGCCTACCCAACTGGACCCCGGCCCCCGCCGGGGTGGTAGGCAGAGGCGAGCCCCCCCCAAACACCACCCCGGCGAAGGCCGGGGCCCAGTTGGGAGGACCGGAGTAATCAGCCCCAGCCCGCCGTCACGACCGCCTTCCCACCTGGGCCCCGGCCTCCGCCGGGGTGGGGCGAGCGCAAGGTGCCCGCAGAAACCCTCGCGAGCGACGGCGCGCGAACCAGCCCGGAGACGCGCCGTCCCCCGCCCCCTATACCCAACCCATGCTCCCCATCCTCTACAGCTTCCGCCGCTGCCCCTACGCGATCCGCGCCCGCAGCGCGGTCGTCGCCAGTGGCATCGTGGTCGAGCTCCGCGAAATCGTCCTGCGCGACAAGCCCGCCGCGATGCTCGCCGCCTCCCCCAAGGGCACCGTCCCCGTCCTCGTCCTCCCCGACGGCCGCGTCATCGACCAGAGCCTCGCCATCATGCACTGGGCGCTCGCCACAGCCGACCCGCTCGACTGGCTGACCGGAAAGGACGCCGACCTGATCGCGACCAACGACGGCGCGTTCAAGCATCATCTCGACCGCTACAAATATGCCGATCGCCACGGCACGGACCCGCTCGAGCACCGCGCCGCCGCCACCGCGATCCTCGCCGATCTCGACACGCGGCTGCACGCCACCGGCCACCTCGCCGGCCCCCGCGTCACCCTAACCGACATGGCGATCCTCCCCTTCGTCCGCCAGTTCGCGCAGACCGACCGCGGCTGGTTCGACACGCTCCCCCTCCCCGCACTCCACGACTGGCTGGGGCGCTATCTCGCCTCGCCGCTCTTCGCCGCGGTCATGACCAGAGTCACGCCGTGGCAGCCGGATGCGCCGACTGTCATTTTTCCAACATGATCCGCGGCTAGCGCGTCGCCGGGGGGCATTGCGACAGCATGAGCCGCGCGACGGCGATCACGGTCCACGGGGGTGGCCGCGATCGGCGCGCGCGGCTCGTCGGGTGTCCCTTCGGTAAAACCAAGAAGATCATCCAGGGAATATCACCGTGACACGCACCCGTCTGACCACGTCGCTCCTGCGCGGCATCGCACCCGCGACATTGCTGCTCGCCGCCCTGCCCGCCGCAGCCCAAGACACGACCACCGCCCCGGCTGCCACCCCCGCTGAAGACGGCCTGGGCGAGATCGTCGTCACCGCCGAACGCCGCTCGGAGAATCTCCAGCGCGTTCCGCTGTCGGTCGGCGTCGCCTCGGGCGATGCGTTGCGCGCGTTCCAGGCGGGTGGCGACGACACGCTGCTGTCGCTGTCGGGCCGCGTCCCCGGCCTCTATGTCGAGACCACCACCGGCCGCATCTTCCCGCGCTTCTACATCCGCGGTCTCGGCAACATCGATTTCTACCTCGGCGCGTCGCAGCCGGTCACGATCATCCAGGACGACGTGATCCTCGAGCATGTCGTGCTGAAGTCGAACCCGGTCTATGACGTCCGCCAGGTCGAGGTGCTGCGCGGCCCGCAGGGCTCGCTGTTCGGCCGCAACACGACCGCGGGCATCATCAAGTTCGACACGATCAAGCCGACCAACGACTTCGACAGCCGCGCCTCGGCCTCGGTCGGCACCTATGGCAGCGTCAGCGTCGACGCGGGCGTCGGTGGCCCGCTGATCAAGGACCTGCTGTCGATCCGCGTCTCGACGCTGCTCCAGCACCGCGAAAACTATGTCGACAACGTCTATGCCGGCGTCACGCAGGACAGCACCGCGACCCCGCGCAAGAACGCGATGGGCGGGTTCGACGACCGCAACGTCCGCGTCCAGCTCGCGCTGACCCCGGGCAACGCCTTCTCGCTCGACCTGTCGGGCCATGCCCGCTGGTATGACGGCACCTCGACGCTGTTCCACCGCGCCGCGCTGAAGAAGGGCTCGAACGACGTCCAGGCCGAGCCGCGCAACATCGTCGCGCTCGACGAAGGCAATGACAATCCGCAGAGCTACACCACCTATGGCGGCTCGGTCCGCGCGACCTACGATTTCGGTCCTGCCGCGCTCACCTCGATCACCGCGTACGAGACGACCTCGGGCTTCAGCCGCGGCGACACCGATGGCGGCGCGGGCGCGAACTTCCCCGTCCGCGGCACGGCGAACGGCTTCGGCCAGTCGCAGGGCCAGATCCGCGATCTCGACCAGTGGTCGCAGGAGCTGCGTCTGTCGGGCACGCAGGGCGGCCGCTTCAACTGGCAGGTCGGCGGCCTGTATTTCGACACGCGCGACATCACCGATTTCTACCAGCGGACCTTCTTCCTGACGACCGCACAGCGCAACCCGAACAACTGGGTCCGCCTCCACGACGTCAACACCTCCTGGGCCGGCTTCGGCCAGATCAGCTACGAGCTGATGGACCGGCTGACGCTCACCGCCGGCGGCCGCATCACCGAGGACAAGAAGCGCACGCAGTTGCTCAAGCCCGTCCAGAATGTCGCCGGTATCAGCCAGTATCCGGCCAACTTCCGCACCGACGTCACGCTGAAGGCGACCAAGCCGAGCTGGGACGCGAGCCTCCTCTACCAGGCGAGCCCCGACATCAGCCTCTACTCGCGGATCGCGCAGGGCTTCCGCGGACCGACGATCCAGGGCCGCTCGGCGGTGTTCAACTCGGACTTCTCGACCGCCAATTCGGAGACGATCCTGTCGTGGGAGACGGGCATCAAGACCCGCCTGCTCGACAACACGCTCAGCCTCAACGCGACCGTGTTCGGCTACCGCGTCAACGACATCCAGCTGAACGGCAACGATCTCAACGGCAACGGCATCCTGTTCAACGGCAACAAGGCCGAGGCCTACGGCATGGAGGCCGAGGCGAACTGGAAGCCCGTTCCCAACCTCACGCTCGGCGCCGGGCTCAGCCTGCTCCACAGCGCGATTCGCGACAAGACGACCGAGGTGCAGATCTGCGCGCTCAACAACGCGGTCGTCTGCACGCCGTCCGCGGCGGTCCGTCCCGTCCCCGGCGCGTTCGGCACGACCTTCCTCGTCAAGATCGACGGCGAGCCCTTGCCCAATGCGCCGGAGTATAATGTCGACCTGACCGCACGCTACGACCAGCCGCTCGGCAATGGTGGTCGCGCGTTCATCGCGGGCGACTTCAACATCCAGGGCTACACGCAGTTCGTGCTCTACAAGACCAAGGAGTTCACCGCGAACGGCAACTTCGAAGGCGGTCTGAAGATCGGCTATGCCGCGCCCGACGATGCCTATGAACTCGCGGTGTTCGCGCGCAACATCACCGGCGAGAAGAACCTGAAGGGCGTGATCGAGAACTACATGGCCGCGGTGTTCAACGAACCGCGGATCATCGGCGTCTCGCTCAGCGGCAAGTTCCGCTGACAAGGCCGGCGTGGCGGTTCGTCCGCCACGCCACCCCCTTGCGGATCGTGGCGGTTCACCCCGCCACGCCACCCTTGCGGAGCATCTGGCGCTCGCGCGCGGTGCGTGTCAGACATCGGGTTTGACCTTGCCCGAGGACCCGACCGATCCGTCAGATCGCTGCCCTGCCCTACCGGATCACCGCCGACGGATCCGCCGAGATCCTGCTCATCACCTCGCGCGAGACGCGCCGCTGGGTGATTCCCAAGGGCAATCCGATTGCCGGCCTCGCCTCGCACGAGGCCGCCGCGCAGGAAGCGTTCGAGGAAGCCGGGATTCGCGGCATCCCCTGCCCCAGCGCGGTCGGCGATTTCTGCTACGACAAGCGGCGCCGCAGCGGGCGTCTCCGGCCGATGATCGTCAGCGTCTATCCGATGCAGGTCGTCGAACAGGTCGCGGACTGGCCCGAGCGGGATCAGCGCGAGACACGGTGGTTTCCGCCTGATAAGGCCGCCGCCGCGGTCGACGAGCCCGAACTCAAGGCTCTGATCCGAGGATTCCGAAAGCCACCGATCCCGGTGGCGTTCGAACAACGCGTGCTGCCGGTGCTGCGGTCACGAATGAGGAGGCGTTTTCCGATGCTGGGCTGGTTCCAGGCACTCATGCCCAAGCAGGGGCGGTTCTTCGAACTGTTCGACGCGCATGCCGCGACGCTCGTCGCGGGCGCCGACGCGCTCGCCCGGCTGCTCCACGGCGAGGGCTCGATCGAAAGCCAGATCGCCGAGATCGTGCGCCGCGAACACGAGGCCGACGACATCACGCGCGAGGTCCTGCAGGACGTCCGCCGCGTGTTCGTGACGCCGTTCGACCGCAGCGCGATCACCGACCTGATCGGCGTGATGGACGATGCGATCGACCAGATGAACGGCACTGCCAACGCGATCGCGCTGTACGAGGTGACCGAATTCGCGCCCGAGATGCGCGACATGGCGGGCATCATCGTCGAGGCCGCGCGAATCACCGCCGAGGCGATCCCGCTGCTCCGCTCGCTCGGCAGCAACGCCGGCCGTCTCCACGACCTGACCGCCCGGCTGATCCAGATCGAGGGTCACGCCGACGACATCCACGACACCGGCCTGCGCGCGCTCTTCGCCGCGTCGAAGAGCCATGCCGACCCGATGGCCTTCATCATCGGCCGCGAAATCTATTCCAGCCTCGAAAAGATCGTCGACCGCTTCGAAGACGTCGCCAACGAGATCCAGGGACTCGTCATCGACCATGCGTGACGTGTCGTTTCGGCCCGAAGCCTCCCCCAGTTCACCCCCCCGGCGAAGGCCGGGGCCCAGTTGGGGAACGGCCATGGCCGAGGGCAGCGCACCGTTACTGCGACCTCTCCAACTGGACCCCGGCCTCCGCCGGGGCGGTAAACTGGTGGGACCCGCCGCGATGACGCCAATGCAGGCTTGGGGGAGCATCCCCGCATGATCCTCTCGCTCCCGGTCCTCATCGGCCTGATCGGCATCGCGCTGCTGTTCGATTTCCTCAACGGCCTGCACGACGCTGCGAACTCGATCGCGACGGTCGTCTCGACGCGCGTGTTGAAACCCCAATATGCCGTGCTCTGGGCGGCGTTCTTCAACTTCATCGCCTTTGCCGTCTTCGGCCTCCACGTCGCGCAGACCGTCGGCACCGGCATCGTCCATGCGCAGGTGATCGACGCGCAGGTGATCTTCGCCGCGCTCATCGGCGCGATCGCGTGGAACGTCATCACCTGGGTGCTCGGCATCCCCTCGAGCAGCAGCCATGCGCTGATCGGCGGGCTGCTCGGCGCGGGCGTCGCCAAGATCGGCTTCGGCGCGATCGTCTGGAGCGGCGTGATCAAGACCGTGAGCGCGATCTTCGTCTCGCCCGCGGTCGGGCTGCTGCTCGCGCTGCTGCTCGTCCTGCTCGTCGCCTGGACCAGCCTCAAGCTCACCCCGCTCGGCGTCGACAAGCGCTTCCGCAAGCTCCAGCTGATCTCCGCCGCGCTCTATTCGCTCGGCCACGGCGGCAACGACGCGCAGAAGACGATGGGGATCATCGCGGTGCTGCTCTATTCGCAGGGGCTGCTCGGCGGCGAGTTCCATGTGCCCTTCTGGGTCGTGCTGTCCTGCCAGGCGGCGATGGCGCTCGGCACGCTGTCGGGCGGCTGGCGGATCGTCCACACCATGGGGTCGAAGATCACCCGGCTGACGCCCGCACAGGGCTTCTGCGCGGAGACCGGCGGCGCGATCACTTTGTTCGCGGCGACCTTCTGGGGCGTGCCGGTCTCGTCGACGCACACGATCACCGGCGCGATCGTCGGCGTCGGCGCCGCGCGACGCCTGTCCGCGGTGCGCTGGAACGTCGCCAGCAACATCATCATCGCCTGGACCGTGACGCTGCCCGCCGCCGCCGCGATCGGGGCGGCAACCTATTGGCTGACCGGGCTATTTATCTGATAAATGCAGGCACTTACGGTCTGTTAAGCATGATCGGAGGGCAATTGCGCAACCGCTGATGCGGTACGCTTGCGCAATGTTCTCGCGCTCTCCCGCCATTCCCCTCCGCGATCATCCCGACGCCACGAGCCTCATCCTGTTCGGGCTCGTCGAAAGCGACGAGGATGCGTGGAGCGCCGCGCAGCATGTCCGCCTCGCCAAGGTCGGCGCGGTCTGGCCGGTCGCGCTGATCGCGCATCTGGTCGCCGCGGCGATCGTCTTCGGCGTCTCGCTGGCGGCACGGCCGGCGCTGATCGCGGCGGTGGCGGTGCATGCGGGGGTGATCGCCCTGCTGTCCGGCGCGGCCTTCGCGACGGTGCGCAGCAGGACGCTGCGCGAATGGCCGATCCATCGCCGCAATGCGGTGCTCGCGACCTGCGCCGCCGGGCTCTCTGCTGCGCTCCTGTCCTTGCTCTGGGTCACCGTCGAGCTGCCGGGCGGGCCGATCGAGCTCGCCGGGCTGGTCGCGATCGTCGGCGCGATCAGCGTCACCGCGATCACGCTCTATGCCGTGCGCGCCGCGACCCTGGGGTTCGGCATCGGCCTGGCGCTGATGCTGACCTTGCTGTCGGGCGTGGGGATCGCGCCGGTCGTCGCGATCGCCGCCTTTGCCGGCTTTGCCGCGGTCGCCTACCGGATGGCGCGGATCGACTATGCGCTCGCGCTCGATCACGCGGACCAGTCGAGCGAGGGCCGGCTCGCGATGAAGCTGATGGCCGAGTTCGAGAATTACGGCCCCGGCTGGTTCTGGGAAGCCGACCGGCGCGGCCGCATCACCTATATCTCGCCCAAGATGGCGCACGCGCTCCCGCCGCCGTCGGATCCGGAAGAGGGGTGCGACCCGTCGTCCGGGCTGGTCGGCTGCATCCTCACCGACCTGTTCCGCATGGACAGCGAGGCACCCGGCACCGAACGCACGCTCGCCTTCCACCTGTCGTCGCGCACCTCCTTCTCGGACTATTCGGTCTGCGCCGCCGCCGACCCCGCGCCCGAGCGCTGGTGGTCGATGTCGGGCCGACCGGTGATCGACGAGATCGGCCGCTTCCAGGGCTTTATCGGCACCGGCTTCGACCTCACCGAAAAGCGCAAGGCCGATGCCGAGATCAACCGCCTCGCGCTGTTCGACGGGCTGACCGGGCTCGCCAACCGCCAGCGTATGCGGCTGTCGCTCGACAAGACGCTCGCGCAGCAGGCCGGGCCCTACCGGCCGACCGCGCTGTTCCTGATGGATCTCGACCGGTTCAAGGCGGTCAACGACACGCTCGGCCACCAGGCGGGCGACTTGCTGCTCAAGCAGGTCGCGCAGCGGCTCACGCGCGTCGTCGGTGACGCAGGGCTGGTCGGCCGGCTCGGCGGCGACGAGTTCCAGGTCGTCCTGCCCGGTGTCGACAACCGCGACACGCTCAGCACTTTGTCGCGCGAGCTCATCCTCGCGCTGTCGCAACCCTATTTCATCAGCGGCGCGTCGGTCTCGATCGGCTGTTCGATCGGCATCGCGATCACGCCGCAGCATGGCAAGGATTCGGAGACGCTGATCCGCAACGCCGATCTCGCGCTCTATGCGGCCAAGGCCGATGGCCGCGGCGTCCACCGCTTCTATTCGGACGACATGCTGGCGGGGGCGAAGTCGCGCAAGCAGCTCGAGGACGATCTGCGCATCGCGGTCACCGAAGGCGCGTTCCACCTCTGCTACCAGCCCGTCGTCAGCACGAAATCGACGCGGATCGTCGGCTATGAGGCGCTGATCCGCTGGAACCACCCGACCCGCGGCCCCGTATCGCCCGCGGACTTCATTCCGATCGCGGAGGAATGCGGACTGATCGAGGCGATCGGCACCTGGGTCCTGCGCACCGCGTGCAACGCCGCCGCGCGCTGGCCCGCCGACGTCCGCGTCGCGGTCAACGTCTCGCCGATCCAGTTCGCCAATCCCGCACTGCCAGCCCTCGTCACCAGCGCGCTCGCCCAGTCCGGGCTGCCCGCCAACCGGCTCGAGCTCGAGATCACCGAGGGCGTCTTCCTCGACGAAAGCGCGTCCTCGGACCAGATGTTCAAGGCGCTGAAAGGAATCGGCGTCCGGCTCGCGCTCGACGATTTCGGCACCGGCTATTCGTCGCTGGGCTATTTGCGCACCGCGCCGTTCGACAAGATCAAGATCGACCAGTCGTTCGTGAAGGGCGCGGCCGAACCCGGCAACCGCAACGCCGCGATCATCAAGGCGATCGTCATGCTCGCCGACACGCTCGGCATGGAGACGACCGCGGAGGGCGTCGAACTGCAGGACGAGATCGCGCTCGTCCGCGATCTCGGTTGCAGCCATATCCAGGGCTATGTCTATGGCCGCCCGGTCCTCAACGAGGTGGTGATGGAACAGCTTTCCACCGCCGCGGGGGTGGCGACCGCCGCCGGGTTCAAGACCAGCCGTGCGCCGCGCGTGCGGATGCTGCGCTCGGCGCGGCTGCTGGTCGAGGATACGCTCGTCGATGTCCGCGTCCGCGACATCTCGACCAGCGGCGCGATGGTCGAGGGGCTGATGGTCCGCGGCGATCCGACCGGCGCCGGCGTCTCGATCGAGCTCGTCGACGGCCAGATGATCGGCGCGCAGATTCGCTGGCTGCGCGACGGCCGCGCCGGGCTCGCCTTCGACCATCCGGTCGATATCGAACGGCTCGGCCCCCCGCCGCTGGTCCGCGGGATGCGCCGCGCGGGCTGACCGCGGGACCGCGCGGCTCGCTTGAAAATATTTCAAAAGGCGCGAAATCCGCTTGCGTATCGCGAACGCGGCGCAGATCCACGCGTCGCGCCGCCGCCGCCGCGTCCGGACACCCCAATCCACCCTAGGCAGGGCCGCAACGGGCCAACTAGCGGCTTGCACCCGCTGCGGGATTGGCACAGTATCTGGGGGCTACTTACAGCGGCAGGCCCTATCTCTGGTAGAACATGGTGCGCCCCTCGGGCTGCTACCCTGATTGTCGACAGGCGTGACCACGCGCTGCCGATCAGTTTTTGTTCTGCTTTTGATCTGCCCGATGATAGCATGGGATATGCTCCCGATTCGAACGATTACAGAATTTTAGGAGCGGTCTTTTGGATTTCAGAGACAGCAGCCGGGATAGCGACATGACGACCGACACCATCGAACAGACCCTCGACACGCCCGCGGCAGAGGCCCCCAAGGCGCCGCGTCAGGCGCAGGACAGCCATTCCGTGCGCGCGCAGATCTACCCGGTCGAGGTCGATCACAGCCGCGACGCGCTGCTGACCGAATTCGGCAAGGAGACGCTCAAGGATCGCTATCTGCTTCCGGGCGAAAGCTATCAGGACCTGTTCGTCCGCGTCGCCTCTGCGTACGCCGATGACGCCGGCCATGCGCAGCGTCTCTACGACGCGATCTCGAAGCTCTGGTTCATGCCCGCCACCCCCGTTCTTTCGAACGGCGGCACCGGCCGCGGCCTGCCGATCTCCTGCTATCTCAACTCGGTCCCCGACAGCCTCGGCGGCATCGTCGACACCTGGAACGAGAATGTCTGGCTCGCCTCGCGCGGCGGCGGCATCGGCACCTATTGGGGCAATGTCCGCGGCATCGGCGAGCCGGTCGGCCTGAACGGCAAGACCAGCGGCATCATCCCGTTCGTCCGCGTCATGGATTCGCTCACCCTCGCCATCTCGCAGGGCTCGCTGCGCCGCGGTTCGGCCGCCGTCTATCTCGACGTCTCGCATCCCGAGATCGAGGAATTCCTCGAGATCCGCAAACCCTCGGGCGATTTCAACCGCAAGGCGCTGAACCTCCACCACGGCGTGCTGATCACCGACGCGTTCATGGAGGCGGTGCGCAACGGCGAGGAATGGCATCTCCGGTCGCCGAAGGATCAGGCGATCCGCGCCACGGTCGACGCGCGCTCGCTGTTCCAGAAACTCGTCGAGACGCGTCTCCAGACCGGTGAGCCCTACATCGTCTTTGCCGATCACGTGAACAAGGCGATGCCCAAGCATCACCGCGAACTCGGCCTCAAGGTCTCGACCTCGAACCTGTGCTCGGAAATTACGCTGCCGACCGGCAAGGATCATCTCGGCAACGAGCGGACCGCGGTCTGCTGCCTGTCGTCGCTGAACCTCGAAACCTGGGATCAGTGGAAGGACGAGAAGGGCCTGATCGAGGACGTCATGCGCTTCCTCGACAACGTGCTGCAGGACTATATCGACCGCCACGAGCCCGGCATGGAACGCGCCGCCTATTCGGCGGGCCGCGAGCGCTCGGTCGGCCTCGGCGTCATGGGCTTCCACAGCTTCCTTCAGGCACGTGGCATCCCGTTCGAAGGCGCGATGGCGAAGTCGTGGAACCTCCGGATGTTCAAGCACATCAACGCGCAGGCCAACGAAGCCTCGATGCAGCTCGCGATCGAGCGCGGGCCCTGCCCCGACGCCGCCGATGTCGGCGCGATGGAGCGGTTCAGCTGCAAGATGGCGATCGCACCGACCGCATCGATCAGCATCATCTGCGGCGGCACGTCGGCGTGCATCGAGCCGATCCCGGCGAACATCTACACGCACAAGACGCTCTCGGGCAGCTTCTCGATCAAGAACCCGTATCTCGAGAAGATGCTCGCCGAGAAGTCGAAGAACTCGGACGCGGTGTGGAACTCGATCCTCGAACAGGGTGGTTCGGTCCAGCATCTCGACTTCCTCTCGACCGAGGAAAAGGACTGCTACAAGACCAGCTTCGAGATCGACCAGCGCTGGCTGCTCGAGCTCGCCGCGGACCGCACGCCCTATATCGACCAGGCGCAGTCGCTGAACCTGTTCATCCCCGCGGACGTGGAAAAGTGGGACCTGCTGATGCTCCACTTCCGTGCGTGGGAGCTCGGCATCAAGTCGCTCTATTATCTCCGCTCCAAGTCGGTGCAGCGCGCCGGCTTCGCGGGCGGGGTCGAGGCGGACAACACCATCGACCTGCGTCAGATCGACGTCGAATCGAAGGATTATGACGAGTGCCTCGCCTGCCAGTAAACCCCCGACCCATCACCGTGGCGGGCCCGCCCGCCGCCTGATCGAACAGCCTGTCGCGCTCCCCGCGCGACGGGCTTTTTCGTGGGCGCGCGGGCTAGGTCCAAAGCGGGCCGGTCTGCAGCTTGTCGCCCCCGTGCGCGCGGCCTAGCCCGGTCGCCGGGACAGCGCGCTGGGGGGCGTCGATGGGGACAAGGCTCGCGACGCGTCTGGCGATCATGCTGCTGGCCCTCACGCCCGCGCCACCCGCCGCCGCACGGCAGAGAAGCGCGCAGAAGACCGGCTTCACGCTGCCCGCCGGCAGCGGCAGGACCATCCTCCTGGTCCGCCCCAGCATCCGCGTCGGCGCGCGCTCGACCGGCGGGATGTTCGAACCCAATGGCGACTGGACCGACCAGGCCCGCCGCAACATCGAAACCGCACTCGCCGCGCAGCAACAGGCGCTCGGCAACCGCGTGATCCCCGCGCCCAAAGCGGACGGCGATGCGGCGCGGCTGGTGGCGGACTATGCCGCGCTGTTCGCCGCGGTCTCGCAATCGGTGATCCGCTATCAGTTCTTCGCCGGCGACCGGCTGCCGACCAAGAAGCTGGCGACGCAGGCCGGGCGGTTCGACTGGACGCTCGGGCCCGGCATCGCGCGGCTGCCCGGCGCGCGCGACGCCGATTACGCGCTCTTCCTCAGCACCAGCGACGCCTATGGCTCGACCGGGCGCAAGCTGCTGCAGATCGTCGCGATGCTGGGGCCGGGCATCCCGCTCAGCGCGGGCGAACATGCGGGCTATGCCGGGCTGGTCGATCTGCGGACGGGCGACCTGCTCTGGCTCAACGCCGACCGCGCGATGGGCGGCGACCTGCGCACCCCCGAAGGTGCCGCCCGCCGCGTCCGGCAGCTGCTCGCCGATTTCCCCGGCAGCACCCCCGCCCCCCGATGACCGTCACCGCGCTCGCCCTCGCCCTGCTTGCGGCAACCGCCCCCGCCCCGCCCCCCTATGCCGGCGCCTATCAACCGGTCGGCGTCGACGAGATCGGCGCCTGGGCCGAGGCGGACGAGGACGAGCGCCAGCTCGCGTCGTCGCCGCTGCTGATCCGCGACGCCGCGCTTAACGCCTATGTCCGCCGCGCGCTCTGCGACACAGTCGGCGCGGCGCGCTGCGCCGGCGTGCGCGTCTATGTCCTGCGCGTGCCATTGTTCAACGCGAGCATGGCGGCGAACGGGACGATGCGCGTGTTCAGCGGCCTGCTGCTCCGCGCCCGCAGCGAGGCCGAACTGGGCGCGGTGCTCGGGCATGAATTCGGCCATTTCGAACGCCGCCACACGCTCGCGCAGTTCCGGGCGCAGCGCACCGGCTCCGACCTGCTCGGCTGGGGCGCGGTGCTCGCCGCGATGGCCCCCGATGCCGATCTGCGCCGCCGCTTCGCCACGCTCGGCCGATCGGTCTATGGCGCGCTCTACCGCTTCTCGCGCGATCAGGAGCGCGAGGCCGATCGGCTCGGGATCGGTTATCTCAACGCCAGCCGCCTCCGCCCGCAGGCCGCCGCGCAGTTGTGGCAGAACGCGATCGCTGAGGCCGGGGCCTCCGCGGTCGCGCGCGGCGCGCACCGCCCGCGGCTCGACCGCATCGGCTTCTACGCCTCGCATCCGCCCGAGGCCGAACGCGCCGCCACGCTGACCGCGCTCGCTCTGCCCGACGCGGCGGACCGCAACGACGGCGCCGACCGCCATGCCGACGCGCTCGCGCCCTGGCTGCCGCTGTTCCTCGACGACCAGATCAAGCTCAACGACTTCGGCGCCAGCGCCTATCTGATCGCTGCCTGTGCCGCGCGCGGCTGGACTGCGGCGCTGTGGCGCGCACGCGGCGACCTGTACCGCGCCCGTGGCAACCCCCGCGACCTCGTCAACGCCGCGCACTTCTACGCGCAGGCCACCGCGCTCGACCCTAACCTCGCCGCCGCACAGCGCGGGCTGGGGCTGGCGCTGGTCCGGACCGGTCGCCTTGCGGAGGGCCAGGCCGCACTACGCCGCTATCTCGCGCTCGCCCCCGCCGCGGGCGATGCGGGGATGATCGCCGCCCTGATCGCCCGACCGGAGGACCGTTGATGCGCTACCCGCTGCTCCCCGCCCTCCTCATGCTCCTGCCCGCGCCTGCCGACGCCAACGCCTATCGCGCGCAGGGCAAATCGGTCCGCGTCGCCCGGACGATGACCGTCACCCCGCCGCGCGACTGGAACCGGCTCTCCGCCCGACCGGGCCGCAAGGCGGAGGTCTGGACGCTCGACGGTGAGCGGCTCAACGCGGTCACCTGGTTCGGCGGGATCGCACCGGGCGAGGCGCTGCTGCGCGAACCCCGGCGCCGCAAGACCCTCCCCCGCTACAGCGACGCGATGCTGCTCGCCGAAATCCCCGAACTGCTCGAATCGACCTATCGCAGCGCGGGCGGGATCGCGGACTTCACGCTCACCACCGCGGCGCCCGACCCGTTTCTCGGCCATGCCGGCATCCGCTTCGGCTATGCCTATGTCGACGCCGACGACCTGCCGCGCCGGGGCGAGGCGCGCGCGGCGATCGTCGCGGGGCTGCTCTACATCGTCACCTTCGACGCGCCGCGCACCGACTATTTCGACCGGCTGCTCGGCGACGTCCACCGCCTCACCGACAGCGCCGCGCTCTAGAACGCGCCCGCCGCCAGCGGCCGGTCCGCCTCCATCACCGCATGCAGCGCGCGCGCGAGCTCCGCCATCGAATAGGGTTTGTGCAACAGCGCAAAGCCCTGCGCGCCGTCCTTCGAGATCACGTCGCTATAGCCGCTGGTCAGCAGCACGCGCATCGCGGGAAAGTCCCGGCGGACATATTGCGCCAGCGCGACGCCGTTCATCCCCGGCATCACCACGTCGGAGAACATCACGTCGAACGCGTCCACCTCCCGCGCCAGGATCGCCAGCGCCTCCTCGGCATCGCGCGCGAACACGATCGCATGCCCCAGATCGGCGAGCGCGGACATCGCGAAGTCGCCGACCGCGGCATTGTCCTCGACCACCAGGATCCGCAGCGACGGCCCGTCGCCGCGCGCCTCCGCCGCGATGCCGCCCCCCCGCCGGCACGCCGGTCGGATCGTGCGGCAGGTACAGCGTGAACGTCGCGCCCGCGCCCGGCGTGCTCTCGACGATCACCTCGCCGCCCGACTGTTTCACGAAGCCGAACACCTGCGACAGGCCCAGCCCGGTGCCATGGCCGATCGCCTTCGACGTGAAGAACGGCTCGAAGATATGCTCGATATGCGCCGGGTCGATCCCGCTGCCCGTGTCGTGCACGCCGATCGTCACGAAATCGCCGTCGCGCGCGACATGGCCGCGCACCGCCGGGATCCGCGCCGCGCGCCCGACCACGATCCGCAGCGCGCCGCGCCCCGCCATCGCGTCGCGCGCATTGACCGCCAGGTTGACGATCGCGGTCTCGAGCTGGCTCGCATCCGCATGCGTCAGGCACGGCGTGTCGGGCAGGCTCAGCGCGATGTCGATGAACGATCCCGACAGCGTCGCGAGCATGTCGGTCATCCCGCTGACGACGGCGCGGACGTCGAGTACCTCGGGGGTCAGCGACGATCGCCGCGCAAAGGCGAGCAGCTGGTTGGTCAGCTTGGTCGCGCGATCGGCGGTGTCGGCGATCGCGGTGATGTAGCGGTCGCGCCGATCCGCGCTCAAATCGGGACGCCGCAACAGGTCGGTCGATCCGCGGATCACCGTCAGCAGATTGTTGAAATCATGCGCGATACCCCCGGTCAGCTGGCCCAGCGTCTCCATCTTCTGCGCCTGGCGCAGCGCCTCATGCGCCTGGGTCAGCTCCGCGGTTCGCTCCGCCACGCGCTGTTCGAGCGTGTCGTTGACCTCCTGCACCGCCTTGAACAGCTGCGCATTGTCGATCGCGATCGCCGCCTGCGCCGCGACGCCGACCAGCAGCCGCTCGTGCCGCTCGCCGAAACGTCCCGGCTCGGAATGGCCGAACAACAGCCCGCCCAGCACCACCCCGGTGCGCGACGTGACCGGCACCGACAAATAGCTCCGCACCGGCAGATGCCCGCGCGGCATCCCGTAATGCGGCGCGCTCTTCCCGTAGCGCGGGTCGGTGCGGATATCGTCCGAGCGGATCACGCCCTCGTTGCGGAAGGTCGGCCCGAACACCGCGGTCGCGCGCGGCCGCCCGAGCTTCTCGAACGCCGCCCGCTCCGCCCCGGCCAGCGTGAACAGGTGCAGCCGCTCGCCGGTCTCGTCCATCAGGTTGTGGAAATACGCCCCGAACTCCGCCCCGGTCAGCTTGACCCCCGCATCGGTGACCATCTGGATCAGCGGCTCGAGCTCGAGCTCGGCGACCAGCGCCGCGCCGGTGACGTTCAGCGTCTCGAGGCTGTGTGTCTCCCAGCGCAGGCTGCGCTCGGCGAGCACCGCGTCGGTCGTCTCGATCACCACCGCCAGCACGCCCGCAGGCACCCCGTCCGCATCGAGCACGGGCGAGTAATTGAGGTCGAGGAACACCGTCTCGGCCTCGCCGTGGCGGTACAGCGTCAGCTCCTGCCGCGCATAACTCCGCGTCTTGCCGGCCATCCCGGCGCGCACCACGCCGTCGTTGAACGCCGCCGCCTCCGTCCAGGCCTCGCGCACCGGCATGCCGAGGATCGCGGGGTGCTTGTCCTGCGCGATCGTCGCATAGCGCGCATTGTAGAGCAGGATCCCCTCCTCGCCCCACAGCAGCGCCATCGGCACCGGCGCGCGCAACAGGATCGACACCACAGTCCGCAGATGCGGCGGCCAGCCCTCGATCGGGCCGAGCGGGGTCGCCGACCAGTCGAACGCAGCGATCAGCGCCGCGAGCGGTCCGTCGCCCAGGAATCCATGCCGCTCAGTCACGCTGCCCCACCTTGCCCCCACCCCGGGTCCGAAATCCTGCGTCCCTGATCACCCTACACGCACGGGCCTTACCCCATCCTATACACCGCACCGCCACCGCGAAACGCTGCAATGTCCGTCACCTGCGCTACTGCGTCGACTCCGCCGACAGTGCGTCGCCGATCCGCGCCGCGACCTCGCCGATGCGATAGGGCTTCTTCAGCACCGTCTCCGCCGCCAATTCGTCGCCGAACGTCGCGACATCGGCATAGCCGCTGGCGAACAGCAACGGCATGGCGGGCGCGACCGCGCGGATCCGCCGCGCCAGGTCGACGCCCGACATGCCCGGCATCACCACGTCGGTCAGCACCAGGTCGAACGACGCGCGCCCGAATTCGGTCAGCGCCTCGGACCCGCTCGCCGCCGCGACCACCTGATAGCCGATCTCCTCGATCATCTGCGCCGCGACCCCGCGGACGTCATTGTCGTCGTCGACCACCAGGATCCGCTGCCGCGACCCGGTCGCCTGGGCCAGCCGCTCGATCGCGACCGGATCGGCGACCTCGGTCGTCCGCGGCAGGTACAAGGTGATCACCGTCCCCTCGTTCTCCGCGCTGACGATCCGGACCGTGCCGCCCGACTGGCGGGCAAAGCCGTACACCTGCGCGAGCCCCAGGCCCGTGCCCTTGCCCTGCCCCTTGGTGGTGAAGAACGGCTCGAACGCGCGCGCCAGCACCGCGGGCGTCATCCCCGCACCGGTATCGGCGACCTCGATCGAAACATAAGCGCCCGGGTTCAGCTCGGCGGTCAGCGCGTCGGGCACCGCGGCCAGGTTGCGCGTCGCGATCCGCACCACCCCGCCCGACGGCATCGCGTCGCGCGCGTTGATCGCCAGGTTGAGCAGCACGACCTCGAGCTGCGTCGGATCGACCATCGCGCGCCAGACATCGTCCGCCAGATCGAGCTCGACCGTCACCGCCGCCCCGATCGACCGCGCGAGCAGGTCCGCCATCGACGCGACGACCTGGTTGGGCTCGACCGGCACCGGCGACAGATGCTGGCGCCGCGAAAAGGACAGGAGCTGCGCGGTCAGCGTCGCGCCACGCTCGCCCGCCTGCAACGCCATGCTCGCCAGCCGCCGGATCTTCTCGTCGTCGGTGCGCCGCAGCAACAGGTCGAGCGAGCCGATCACCGCGGTCAGCAGATTGTTGAAATCATGCGCGATGCCCCCCGTCAGCTGGCCGATCGCCTCCATCTTCTGCGCCTGGACCAGCCGCGCCTCGGCCCGCTCGCGCTCGGCGATCTCCGCGGTCAGCCGGTCGTTCGCCGCCGCCAGTTCGCGCGTCCGCGCCTCGACCTTCGCTTCCAGCGTGTCGGCCAGATCGCGCAGCTCGGCGCGCGCCTTTTCGCGGTCCTCGAAATGCCGCGCCGCCAGCCGCTGGCGTTGCCGCGCGCGCAGCGCCGCGCGCGCCGCGCTGACCAGCGACGCAGGATGCAGCGGGCGTTCGAGCAGCGTGACGTTGGCGACCGCCTCGACCTCGCGCGCACCGCGTCGCGGCTCGCCGCGCTTGCTCAGCAGGATGAACGGAAAGTCGGACCAGGGCGCCTGCGCCGCGATCGCCGCGAGCAGCCGTTCCTGGTCGAGCCGCGACAGCGCGTCGTCGGTCAGGATCGCGCCGGCATGCGTGCCCCCCGCGATCGCCGCGAACAGCGCGGTCCCGTCGGCATCCGCCACCGCAGCGATATCGGCAGAGCGCAGCACCTGCGCGGTCACATCGGCGTCGCGGCCGGTCGGCGCGACCACCAGAAAGTCATCGGTCATCACGGCCGGTCGGTCAGGATTCGTCACGGTTCGTCAGCAGGGCGGCGCTGCCCCCATATTCGGGCGTCCCGGTCAGCACGCCGCGAAACCCGGTCAGCTGCGGCCCGACGCGGATCCCGCCACTGTCGATCCGGAACTCGCGCAACGTCCCCTCATGCGGGCCCATGCGGCGTTTCAGGAACGACATCACCCGCCGGATCGCGCCATCCGCCTCGAAGAACCTGAGCAGCATCACCGAATCCGCGAGATAGGTCAGGTCGACCGGCGACTGCATCGTCCCGATCATCCCCGCCTGCGTCAGCACGAGCAGCCCCAGCACGCCCTGCTGGTTCAGATAGGTCACGACCTCGTGCATCTGCAGCAGCATGTGCTGCTCCTCGGGCATCGCGAGCTGATAGCCCGACAGCGAATCGAGCACGACCACCGTCGCGCCGACCCGCTCAACCTGGTCGCGGATGATCCCGGTCAGCTCGCCCGGCGACAATTCGCCCGGATCGACCTGGCGGAAACACAGCCGCCCCGCCGCGACATGGTCGCTGAGGTCGAGGTCCATCCCCGCCGCGCGGCGCATGAACACGCGCTCGGTCTCGTCGAAGCTGACGAACAGCGCCTTTTCCCCGCGTTCGAGCGCGGCGAAGACATATTGCAGCGACAGCGTCGTCTTGCCCGATCCCGACGGCCCGATGATCAGCGTCGTCGTTCCGTAGTCGAGCCCGCCGCCCGACAGCGTGTCGAGCTCCTCGATCCCGCTCGACGCCAGCCGGTCGATGAAACCGGTATCGGGATGCGCGACCGCGGTCAGCCTCGGGAATATCTGCAGCCCGCCGCGCCGGATCACGAAATCATGGAAGCCGCCGCGAAACGCGCGCGCGCGCATCTTGTAGACGCGCAGCCGCCGCCGCTCGGATCCATAGGGCAGCGCGATCTGTTCGAGCCGGACGACGCCGTGCGCCAGGCTGTGCAGGCTGAGATCGTCCTCGGTCTGCGTCAGATCGTCGAGGAACAAGGCGGTGCAGCCGCGCTGCGCGAAATAATGCTTGAGCGCGAGCAGCTGCCGGCGGAACCGCAGCGGCCCCTGCGCGAGCAGGCGGATCTCGGACAGGCTGTCGAACACGATCCGCGTCGGCTCGACCTTGCTGACCGCCTCCATCACCATGTTGACCGTCTCGCCGAGTTCGAGATCGGACGAATAGACGATCGACTGTTCGCGATCGACGTCGAGGCTGAGCTCGGGCGGCACCAGTTCGAAGATGTCGACCCCGGTCATGTCCCAGCCATGCGTCCTGGCGACATGGAGCAGCTCGTCGCGGCTTTCCGACAGCGTGATGTACAGGCACCGCTCGCCCGCATCGCGCCCGGCGAGCAGGAACTGCAGCCCGAGCGTGGTCTTGCCCGACCCCGGCTCACCCTCGATCAGGTGGACGCGGTTATACGCATAGCCGCCGTCGAGGATGTAGTTCAGCGGGTCGAGGCCGGTCGATACGACGCTCCCGTCGGAGGGTGATGACGGTTCTTGACGCACGCGACATTTCTCCAGGCCAGTCCGGGCGCCGCGCCGGACCATGTCCGGTTCGAGAGCCCCCGCCCAACAACCCCCCGGCAACGCACAAGTTTCCGCTGCGGAATTTTTGCAAAAGTCACCGCGGTCCGGCGGCGTTGGCGGGGGGCGGCGGGCTGGAGAACTGGGGGGCCTAAGCCCCCGCCCCCGTCCGGCGCACCACGCGTTCGAGGATCGCGAGCGGCATCGCCCCCTTCAGCAGCACCGCATGGAAGTCCTTCGGCGTATATCCCGGCCGCGTCTTCGCCTCGTCGCGCAGGCGGGTCCACACCGTGTGGCCGATTTTGTAGCTGCACGCCTGGCCGGGCCACACCGTGTAGCGGTCGATCTCGCCCTGGCTGCGACCGCGCGCGATCCCGGTCGTCGCGATCAGGTAATCGGTCGCCTTTTCGCGGCTCCAGCGTTTCGCGTGCATCCCGCTGTCGACCACCAGCCGCGTCGCGCGGAACAGCAGCGACTGGAGATAGCCGACCTGCCCCAGCGGATCGCCCTCATACATCCCCATCTCGTCGGCGACCTGTTCGGCATAGAGCGCCCAGCCCTCCGAATAGCCGCTGAAGAAGCCGCGCCGGCGGATCAGCGGGATCTGCTCGCTTTCGAGCGCGAGGCTGACCTGAAGATGATGCCCCGGCACCGCCTCGTGATGCGTCAGCGTGGCGAGCCCGAATTTGGGCCGGTCGAATGTGTCGCGCAGGTTGATATAATAGATCGCCGGTCGCGACCCATCGAGCGAGGCGTTCTGGTAATAGCCGCCCGGCGCGCCCGCCTGGATCGTCGGCGGCACGCGGCGCACCTCGACCGGCGCCTTGGGCAGGCTGGCGAACGCCTCGGGCAGCCGCGCCTGCATCGCGACGATCTGCCGGTTGAGATGCGCGAGCAGCGCGTCGCGGCCCGCATCGGTGTTGGGATAGAGCTGGTCGGGCCGCTTGTTGAGCGCCACCAGCCGCTCGCCGACGGTGCCTTGCGTCATCCCCTGCGTCTTCAGGATGCCGTCGATCCGCGCGCTGATCTCGGCGACCTGCGCAAGGCCCAGGCGGTGGATCTCGTCCCCGCTCATCGCTACCGTCGTCGCGGCTTCCGCCGCCGCGGCATAATAGGCGTCGCCATCGGGCAGCCGCCAGCACCCCGCATCATGCACCGCCTTGGCACGCAACTCCGCGACCAGCGCACGCTGCCGCTCGAGCGCGGGGCGGACGTCGCGCTCGACGATCGCGGTCGCGCGCGCGACGCGGTCGTCGGGCAGCCCCGCGGCCTTCAGCTTGGTGGCGAAGCTCGTCACCATCACGCTCTGCGCGGCCGCGCCCTCCATCGCGCTGCCCAGCTGTTTCAGCGTCGTGTCGAGGATATAGTCCGGCGCGAACACGCCTCGCGCCGCGTCGCTGCGCTGCTGCTCGCTGCTGTCGTCGATCGCCTTGGGCAGCGCGGACAGTCGCTGCAGATACGCATCCGCCTCGCCCGCATCGCGCACCCGCGTCTGCGATTCGAGGAAATCGGGCACGTCGCGATACGGCCCGGTCAGCTGGCTCAGCACATAGGGCGCGAACCGCCCGAGGCTGCTGCCATAGGTGAACCGCTTCGCGCCCGCGACCGCGCGCGTCAGCTGATAGGTCACGATCTCGTGGTCGAGCGCGGCGTCGCTCGACAGCCCGCTCGTCCCGAACGCGCGCAGCTCGGCGAGTTCCTTGGTCGCCTGCGCCAGCTCGCGCGCACGCCCCGCCGCCGACTGGTCGTCGAGCCGCGCCTTCAGCCCGCTGCGCGTTCCCGTGTCGAGCCCCAGCCGCGTCGCCTGTTCGGGCGAGTCGTCGAGCCGCGCATAGAAGAACCGGTCGAGCATCGTGCGCAGCGCCGCGTCGCGCGATCCCGCCGCGGCGGCCCCCTTCAGCGGGACCGCACCGATGACGGACGCGGCAGCGGCACTCGTTAGAAACCGACGACGATGCATGGACTACTCCCCTGATTCGGGGAGGGTGTAGCATCCGGGCGGTCTCGATCCACCCCGGGCCTGCTCTTAGACGGGCGAGACGCCGTCCGCGTTGACTAGGTCGTCACCGACCAGCGTGCCGACCAGCCGGACGCGCTTCTCGACCAGGTCGACCGGCGTGCGGTGGAGCTCGAGCTCATAGCGCCCGCCCATGTCGCGGCGGAGATAGAACGCACCGCCGTCACGGATCAGCGTCCCCGTCTCGTCGATCTTGGTTCCGATGGTCGTCATGGCGCGCGGCCTCCTGCCAGCGGCGATACCGCAGGTGACGCGCGACGCAACCCCCGGCGGCGTCGGTCCGCCGGCAGAAGTGTCCCACGCGCCCAAGGGATAGGGCAAGGGATACGACAGGCGGTCTGCACCGTTATACCCGCACGCGCGTCCTGCCGACGCGATCCTGGAACATCATGGCCCTCACCCCCCGTCTCTCCGGCAAGCTGGCGGCGCGCGCGCATCATTCGCCCGCCGCCGCCGGTTTCCTCCACCGCCTCGCACCGTTCTTCGCCGCCGATCAGGTCGTCGGCGGGCCGCTGCTCATCGCCACGATCGTCGCTTTGGTCTGCACCAACCTGCCGATCGCGCATGACTATCAGACGATGTGGGACAGCACGCTCGAGATCCGGCTCGGCAGCTTCCGCGCCGCGCACCCGCTCGCCGACTGGGTGAACGAGGCGCTGTTGCCGCTGTTCTTCCTGATCATCGGCGCGGAGGTGAAGCGCGAATTCACCAAGGGCGCGCTCTCGACCGTGCGCACCGCGATGTTCCCTCTCGCCGGCGCGATCGGCGGGATCCTCGTCCCCGTCGCGGTCTATCTCGCGTTCAACTACGGCACCGAGGCGGCGAGCGGCTGGGGCACCGTCATCACCTCCGACACCGCCTTCGCGCTCGCGATCATCGGCATGTTCGCGACCCGGCTGCCGGTGTCGATCCGCGCGGTGCTGCTGGCGTTTGCCGCGATCGACGATGTCGGCGGGCTGCTCGTCATCGCGGTCGCCTATACCGGCACCCTGGTCCTGCCGATGCTCGTCGTAGCGGCGGTCGCCTATGTCGCGATCTTCGTGCTGCTGCGGCTGAAGCTCGTCTCGCCCATCCCCTATGTGCTGCTCGGGCTGATCGTCTGGGCGGGCGTCTATGCGTCTGGCATCCATGCGACGATCGCCGGGGTGATGCTCGGGCTGTTGTCGCCGACCCAGTCGCGGCTGTCCGAACGCCGCTTCGCCGAGCGCGTCCAGGCCCCGATCGACCGCTTCAAGCAGGCGGTCGACGAGGCGGAGTCGGGCGACCCCGAGGAAAACGAGGAAATCCAGCGCAAGGCGCAGCAACAGCTCGGCTATATCCAGGAAATGACCGAGGCGACCGACGAACCCGCCGAACGCCTCGTCCAGATGCTCAATCCCTGGGTGTCCTATGTCGTCCTGCCGCTGTTCGCGCTGTCCGCGGTGCGGATCCATTTCTCGTCCGACCTGCTCGCCGACGCCGCGGGATCGCTGCTCGGGATCGGCGTGTTCGCCGGGCTCGCGTTCGGCAAGCCGCTCGGCTTCGTCACCGCGACGTGGCTGGCGGTCAAGGCGGGCGCCGCCGAACTGCCCGACGCGGTCACCTGGCGGATGGTGCTTGCGATCGGCGCGCTGTCGGGGATCGGCTTCACCATCTCGCTGTTCATCGCCAATCTCGCCTTTCCCGATGCGCAGCGGACCGAAATGGCGTCGCTCGCGGTGCTTGCCGCGTCGCTCGCCTCGGGTGCGCTCGGCTATGTCCTGCTGCGCACCGCCGCGGCGCGGACCGAGGCCGGCTGACCACGGAACCTCCGCCGGGCACCGGGCGCTTCCATCTGGTTCTCGCGTGATGGAGGTATGACGATGACCGAAGCCTATTGGGGCGACACGACGCCGCCCGACATCGACTGGCGGATGAGCGCCGCGCTCGAAAACGTACCCCGCGGCGACACCGACGTCGCCGAGGTGACCAACCTGGAGACCGCGGTCCGCACCTGGACCACGCTCGATCCCGAGCATCAGCGCGCCGCGACGCTGACGCCCGAGCATGCGCTCCAGATCGGCCCCGAGGGCGCGGTCCGGCACTTCACCGGCGACGCGATCGCAGCACTCGCCGCGCTGCTCCCGACCGCAGGGCGCGCGGCCCCGGTCGACGACGACCCCGAAGCCGCCTGATCGCGTCGTTTCGGGGCCCGGACAACGCCTGTCCGGCCCCGAAACCCGCGGAATTCCGCGGGCTCGCAGGGGTCTCGACCACCCGACCGCGCCCCGACGCCCGATCCCGTATCTGGTGTCGACACGCGCCCGACCACACCATCCCTAGGTGCAAGTCGGATAATTCGCGGCTCTTATCGAAATAAGTGCATAGCGATATCCGGCCCGATCATGTAGATAAATGGCGTCACGCAGCGCCGCCCATCGGCGACGCCGGGCCCAGCTAGGACGGAGACGACATGCGCAGCAAATCGCACTCTGCCGCCGGGCGGACACCGGCCGACGCCACCCCGATTCGGGTACCCTGTGCCACGGCCCGCAGCCGTGCGCGCGCGACGCGAAAAGGGCGCCCCGGATCGCTCCGGAACGCCCCTGTCGTGCACTCGGCGCGCCCCCTCCGTTCGGGAGAGGGCGCCACGCGGTTACTCGCTCTCTTCGAACGTCAGCGCGTTCGCGCCGGTCGCGCTCAGGCGAACCTTGTCACCCTCGATCTCGGCAACGAGGCCGAGCGAGATATAGTGATGCTTGGCGCCCTGCCCGTCCTGCGACTGCGGCGAATCATTCTTGGTCAGCTTGATGCGGTCGCCGTCGACATGATCGACGGTACCGACATGAACGCCGTCCGCGCCGATGACTTCAGCGTGTTCCTTGATCTGGGTTGCGTCGACCATTTTGCGTCTCCTGTGGTGGGTCCGGGTGCAGAACGCGCGTCTCGGGCATTGGTCGCATGACCTATGGCAGCGCCATCATGTTTGTCGTCGCGGCCCTGCTCGGGATCATCGGCGTCGCGATGCTGTTGCGGCTGCGCAGCCCCGATGTCAGCGACAAGCAGGTCTATGCTTTCCGGATGATCGGCATCATGCTCACCTCGGGCGCGATCGTGCTCGCGCTGTCGGCGGGCGCGATGTGGCAATGGACGCTCGAATCGTGAACACGCTCGTCCTGATCCTCGCGGTCGTCGGCATCTGCGCGGCGAACATGATCCTCGGCCGTCACTGGAGCCGGCTCGACCATAATCCCTGGTCGGGCGACTTTCGCGGCGAGACCTTCTGGGGTCCGACACCCGGCTGGAACCCCGGCGCGCTCGACATCGGCAAGATCCGCCAGCGCGGCCGCGTGCTGATGATCGCCGCACCGATCGCGTCGCTGCTGTTCCTCGTCGTCGTCATCACCAGTTCAAGCCGTTTCTAGCTTCACCAGTTTCCGCAATTTCCTAAATTTGTCCCGGAGTATCCCATGTCCCTCCTCGAAGCCCGCAAGCAGTACAAGCCGTTCGAATACCCCTGGGCGTTCGAATTCTGGAAGCGCCAGCAGCAACTCCACTGGCTCCCCGAGGAAGTGCCCTTGGGCGAGGATTGCCGCGACTGGGCGCAGAAGCTCAGCGATCACGAGCGCAACCTGCTGACGCAGATCTTCCGCTTCTTCACCCAGGCGGACGTCGAGGTGCAGGATTGCTACCACGAGAAGTACGGCCGCGTGTTCAAGCCGACCGAGATCAAGATGATGCTGGCCGCGTTCAGCAACATGGAGACGGTGCACATCGCCGCCTACAGCCATCTGCTCGACACCATCGGCATGCCCGAGAGCGAATATGGCGCCTTCCTCGAATATGCCGAGCTGAAGGACAAGCATGACTACATGCAGAGCTTCGGCGTCGACAATGACGAGGATATCGCGCGCACGCTCGCGATGTTCGGCGGCTTCACCGAGGGCGTCCAGCTCTTCGCCTCGTTCGCGATGCTGATGAACTTCCCGCGCTTCAACAAGATGAAGGGCATGGGCCAGATCGTCACCTGGTCGATCCGCGACGAATCGCTGCACTGCGAGGGCATCATCAAGATGTTCCACACCTTCTGCGCCGAGCGTCAGTGCCTGACCAAGGCGGTCAAGGACGACATCGCCGACGTCTGCCAGACGACGATCCGCCTCGAGGACAATTTCATCGATCTCGCCTTCGAAATGGGTCCGGTCAACGGCATGACCCCCAAGGAGATCAAGAAGTATATCCGCTTCATCGCCGACTGGCGCATGACTCAGCTCGGCCTGAAGCCGATCTACATGATCGACGAGCACCCGCTCCCCTGGCTCGCCCCGATGCTCAACGGCGTCGAGCACGCCAACTTCTTCGAACAGCGCGCCACCGAATATTCGAAGGCCGCGACCAAGGGCCAGTGGAACGACGTCTGGGACAGCTTCGACAAGCGCCAGACCGCCAAGAAGGGCCCGGCGGCCAACGAGGACCTCGCCGACGGCGGCGACATGTTCTCGCTGGCTGGGGTTGCTGCGGAGTAAGTCGCATGCAGATTTCCGAAATCGATAAAAGTGATGCCGATGACATTTTAGCTCGCTCGGAGAGCCACTTTTTCGATTTCAAATCGAAGCGGATTCAGCCGGCTAAACTCTCGCGCTCCCTCTCCGCCTTCGGCAATGCCGAAGGCGGAGAGATATACGTTGGCATAGAGGACCCCTCCGTTTCGGGGCCGCGTTGGGATGGGTTTGTGGATGAAGAAGCCGCAAACTCAGTTCTGGCAGTTCTTCAGGACTTATTCCCAAGCGGAGAAACGTTTTCTTATAGGTTTATAAGATGCGTAGATTACCCTAGTCTCGTTCTATCATGCGAGGTTTTTAAAAACCAATTTATCTGGAAAGATTCCCAAGGCGATGTCTACCTTCGGAGAGGCGCTCAAAGCTTAAAGCAAGACAGCTTCGAAAAACAGGAACGACTTCGTCTCAATAAAGGGATCGCGTCTTACGAGGACTCAAAGGTCGACATGACAGCCGAGGAACTCGCAACCTCTGAGGCGTTCCTTGGATTTTATGGCGTCATTGTGCCTCGGGCGGAACCAGTCAGTTGGCTTAAAAAGCAAAAGGTCGCCCGAGAAGACCAAGCGACGGTTGCGGGCTTGATACTTTTTGCGGATGAGCCACAAGCAGTTTTACCCAAAGCCGCTATAAAGATTTCCAGATACAGAACATCTGACGAACCAACACGAGCAACCCTTGAGGGACAGCCGTCTACAATTGAGGGCTGCGCTGTAGTCCTGATTAAGGACACTGTGGACCGGATAGTGGAGACGGTCGAGCGCATACCAGTTATGAAAAACTCGGGGCTAAAGTCGGTTCAATATCCGAGGAATGCTATCCATGAAATCATCACCAACGCGGTTATACATCGCGATTATAGTGTGAATGATGATGTTCATGTTCGTATATTTGATAATAGAATTGAGATTTACAGCCCTGGTCCACTACCAGCTCATGTGACCGTAGAGAATATTTTAGATGAGCGTTTTGCACGCAATCAAAAGATTGTGCGCCTTACAAACAAGTTCCCTGATGCTCCAAACAAGGATGTTGGAGAAGGATTAAATACCGCGTTTCAAGCAATGAGAGAGCTACAGCTTAAAGATCCAATCGTTAGCCAAGTTAACAACGGTGTTCTTGTGACCCTGAGACACGAAAAGCTGGCAGAACCTGAGCAAGCTATTATCAATTATTTACGAACGAATGATGAGGTAAATAACTCAAAGGCAAGGGCTGTCACCTTCATTGGATCGGAAAATAAGGTTAAGAATATTTTCCGAAAAATGATGACTGCCGGCATAATCGAGCGGATACCGGGAAGATCACAAGCTAAGACTGGCTATATGAAAGGGCCTAATTTTCCCTCCAGCTGAGTGAATCGACCGCCGATCCTGATCTAGCCGGCCAAGGCCATCTGCCCCCCTCAGCACCACGGCGACCGCTTCCCCCCGCCATAACGCCGCGCGAGCCCCTCACGGACGAGCGTGTCGCCCAGCGACCGCCCGTCGCGCTGCACCAGCCGCAGCTTGCGCCCATATTTGTCGACGTCGCGCTTGATCCGCGTCAGCGTGAACGGCCCGGCATTGAGCAGCGCCTGCATCCGGAGCGTCGCGCGCTGGCCCGCGCGTGCCTCGGCCTTGCAGCGCGGCGGGTGCGTTTCGGGGGTGTCGATATCGGCGATGCGGATCTTGGTGCGGTTCATCCAGAAGGTGTCGCCGTCGACCATGCAGTTGACCCGCTTCGCCCGGCCGCAGATCGTGAAGCGCGCCGATACCGCCTTCCCCGCCCCCACCGCGCCGGCCCCAGCGCCAGACCCGGCCCCAGCCCCAGACCCGGCCCCGACGATCAGCCCGCCCGCCGCGCCCGCCGCCGCAGCCGCCGCAGTCGCGGCCGCGCTGCCCAGACCCGTAGCGGACGGCGCGACGTCGGCGGCGGTATCGCGCAGCCGCCCCCAGCCGCCCGGCACGTGGAGCTGCCCCGCGGGCCAGGTCACGCCGAACCCGGTCGGCCATTCGACCTTCAGCCCCGGCGGGCCGAGCGGCGACCAGTCGATCTTGCGCAGCGTCGGCACCATCAGCCCGATCAGCACACCGTAGAACACCAGGCGGAGCTGTAGCGCGAGACCCGGACCGCTCCGACGCCGGGCGCCACCCGTCCCGCGATTGCCGCTCAGCAACCGCATAAAATCAAACACATACTCCATCGCCTTTCGCGCCTACGCGGCCACGAGTCGATGTCACTCGCCCGTCGACTCACATGCGGCGAAGCGAGTCGGAAATGCGCCAGAACGCATCGGGAACATCAGGAGGACGTCATGGCACCGCCCGACGCCTCTCCACGCGGCCCGGCCGATCCGCGCCGGACACAAAAAAGGGCGGGGTGCGATCGCTCGCACCCCGCCCGATTTCACGTACCTAAGCCAAGGCTCAGAAGTGCGTGACGATACCCAGCATCGGGCGGAAGCTTTGCGCGTCGCCGAAGGTGTTGACCTCGGCGCGGATGCGGAAGCCGGCGTTGCCGGTGATGCCCTTCAGGCCGATGCTCTGCGGACCGACTTCGGCGCCGATGCCGTAGGTGATCGCGCTATAGTCGCGGTTCGTGTTGGGAACCGTGTTCGACAGGCCCGAGAAATGGTCGAAGTTGACCCACTGGTAGCCGACCTTGCCGTAGATCAGGCCGCTGTCGCCAGCGCGGAGACCGAAACGGCCTGCTGCGCCATACTGCCAATCGATGTTGCCATCGATGCCCTTGATCACGTTACCTTCTGCGCCGACGAAGACCGGGCCCAGCGGAACGTTGACGCCCAGAACGCCCTGAACGAGCGAACCCGAGGGCTTGTAGCCGCGACGCAGCGTGCCGTTGGCGTTCAGCGCCTGCGGGATGCCGTGGCCGGCTTCGTTGTCGAACTGCTCCCAACCGCCCATGACGCCGAAATACGGTTCGATCCC
The DNA here is from genome assembly GCF_014842355.1 of Sphingomonas sp. CFBP 13706. NCBI lineage: Bacteria > Pseudomonadati > Pseudomonadota > Alphaproteobacteria > Sphingomonadales > Sphingomonadaceae > Sphingomonas > Sphingomonas sp. CFBP 13706. The sequence goes on along the minus strand of NZ_JACYVM010000007.1, from coordinate 64,828 downwards.
GAAGGCCTTCGAGCCGTCCGGTGCAGCGGCTTCGCCGGGCGCTGCGCTGTTGTCGGTGGGGGCAGGAGCCGACATGTCCTGCGCGAACGCCGGAGCGGCGAGGGCGGCTGCTGCGATGGCGACTGCGATGGAAAGCTTACGCATATTCGAATGACCTTCTTGTTTCGTTCTGGGTCCCGCCGCCCCGGACAACCCGTGGCGCGTGACACTCAGGCCCTCCAAACAGGTCGATGACGAAAATGTTGCACCGCCGTGCGTCGATTTCGGGAACAATCGCCGGCTGTGGCAAGATGGCAACGGTTTCTGACGGTCGGATGAACGAACATGGGCGAAACCGCGGCCATCGTGGCGGCTTCGTGGCTTTTCCCGGGCTTCAGCAAGACGCTACGGATAGCCGGGTTTCAGCGGCTTAGCGGCGTGCGGGCGCGCTGGTGGCGGGCGCGCGCGGCGGCGGGATCACCGGGTCGACCGCGGTGGATTCGATCCGCCAGAGATGTGCCTCGGCGCTCGCGGTCTCGATCCCGTCATTGACGCGGTGCAGCAGAACCATGCCGTCATCGGCAAAGCGCGTCCCGTCGCGGAGCGTCCCCGTCACGCGTACCGGCACCGAAATGTGCAGCTGGCCCGCCCCTGCATCGACGCTGCCCGGTGCCGCAATGCTCGCGTCATAACGGGCATAGCGCGCGAACCGGCCAGCGAACCCCGCGCGGTCGAGCGTCGAGGATTCGCCATCGCGACACCAGAGCGCGCGCGCCCCGACAAAGTCATGCGCCGCGATCCGCTGGTAATAGCGTCGCACCACCGCCGCCGCCGCCTCGGGCAAGGTCTCGGGCGCCGCCGCCGCGATCTTGGTGGTGCCGACGGGATGCCGGCCGGGACGGCTGTCTGCGGCATAGCGCGCGATGTTCTGCTGTGCGCGTGCCGCCGCCGCGGTGACGTCGAGCTGCTGCTGCTTGGGGTCCGAGCAGCCGCCAAGGCCGCACCCCAGAAGGATCGGCATCACGCCGCCGGTTGCGATCACGATACGCACGCGCGCCTCCTACATCGAAGCGGGACGCGCGTGCGGGGATCGCTGCCGCACGCGCGTCGGGGGATCGCAGGGGTCAGGGCTTCAGCGCGACGTCGTCGGCATCGTCCAGCTCGTCATCGTCGATGCTGCCATCGTCGAGCTCGTCCTGGACATCGTCCTCGTCGATATCGTCCTCGTCCATCGTCACGGTCGAATCGGTCTGGCCGACCGCTTCCGAATCCATGTCGATGTCGTCGATCGGCTCGTCCTCGTCGTCGTCCGTGCCCAGATCGGGGCTCAGATCGGTGACGATCGCGCCGTCGACCGGGCCGCTGCGCGTCGCCTCGAGGATCTCGGCGCGCTGGCTCTCGTCATAGCCGTCCTCGTCATACCCGTCGTCGCCCGTGCCCATGCCGGGAACCTGATGTCCGCCCATGCTATCGCTCCTGCTCAGGCCGCGTCGTGCGGTCTCGCGTCAAGGAACGGCGGGCACTCGTGCCCGGTTCCGTCACTCCGCCGGTTTGACGACGATCGCAGGCCGGAACAGGCGGCCCCGTTCCGTCAGCGCGACGACTGCCAGCGCCGCGAGCCCCGCGAGCAGGAAGCCGAGCACCAGCGGCACCGTCGTCCCGTCGAACGCCTGGCCGATCACCGCGCCGATCACCGCGCCCGCGGTGACGCTGACGAACCCCTGCACGCTCGACGCGGTGCCGGCGATCCGCCCCATATTCTCCATCGCCATCGCCGAGAAATTCGACGTCGCCAGCCCGAAACAGCCGAGCGTCAGCGCCTGGAACACCGCAAAGCTGGTGAGCGATTCCCAGTTCGCCTCGATTGCGCCCAGATGCACCAGCGACACCAGGATCAGCCCCGACAGCGCGCAGTGGCTGATCAGCCGCGTGCCGAGCTTCATCACGATCCGCGAATTCATCAGATTGGCCGCCGCCATCGTCACCGAGGTGACCGCGAAGATCAGCGCGAGCAGGTCGGGCTTTGCGAACACGTCCGCCATGATCTGCTGGATCGAGTTGAGATACCCGTACAGCGACCCCATCAGCGCGGTCGCCGCCAGCGTATAGCCGAGCGACAGCCGGTCGCTGAGCGTCTGCCGCCAGTCGGACAGGATCCGCGCCGGCGTGATCGGCAGGACGTTCTCGAGCGCCAGCGTCTCGGGCATCCGGACCCAGAACCAGGCGAGCACGACCAGCGTCAGGCCTGCGATCACCCAGAAGATCGCGCGCCAGTCGCCGAACTGCAGCACGCTCCAGCCGAAGGTCGGCGCCAGGATCGGCACGATCATGAACACCATGAACGCGATCGACATCACCCGCGCCATCGCCCGCCCGTGATAACAGTCGCGCACCAGCGCGATCGTCGCGACCCGCGCCGCCGCGATCACCGCACCGCCTGCGACCCGCGCGATCAGCAGCAATGTGAAGCTCCCCGCCAGCGCGCAGGCGACATTGGCGAGCGCATACAGCCCCAGCGACCAGAGCAGCACCGTGCGGCGCCCGAACCGGTCGGCGAGCGGCCCGTGGACGAGCTGCGCGACGCCGAAGCCGATGACGAACGCGGTCACGATATATTGCCGGCTGTTCTCGCTCGCGATCCCCAGCGACTCGCCGATCGCGGGCAGCGCGGGCAGCATCGAATCGATCCCCAGCGCGGTCAGCGACATGAGGGCTGCGACCAGCGCCACGAACTCGACAAAGCCGATCGGCGCGCCGCGCATCGCGGGCGCGTCGGATACTAAGGTTTCTGCGGTCATGATGCGGCGCCCTACCGCGTTATCGCTACCTACGAAACCCGCTATCCACCCTGCCACAGCCACCACGCGAAATCCCGCCAGGCAATTGGCACCGCCCCCCCGCGTCGCTATATCGGCGCTCCCCTATCCGGACATCCTTCCATGCTCGACAGCCCCGCCGCCCAGGTTCCCACACTCAGCCTCGCCGATCAGGCGCGCGACCCCGATGGCTTTGCCGCCGCACTCGGCAACTCGTTCGAACGCTTCGGTTTTGCGATCGTCGCCGATCACGGCATCCCGACCGATCTGATCGACCAGGCCTGGGCCGAGACCAAGGCGCTGTTCGAGCTGCCCGAGGACGAGAAGCGCGGCTATTTCGCCCCCGGCGGCGGCGGCGCGCGCGGCTATACGCCGTTCAAGACCGAGATCGCCAAGGACGCGAAAGTCGTCGACCTCAAGGAATTCTGGCATGTCGGCCGCGAGCTCCCCGCCGGCCACCGCTACGAAGCGCAGATGTCGCCGAACGTCTGGCCGGCCCGTCCCGAGGGCTTCAAGCCGGTCTTCCTCGACCTGTTCAAGGCGTTCGACACCGCGGGCGACAAGCTGCTCTCCGCGATCGCGCGCCACCTGAAGCTCGCGCCCGACTGGTTCGACCCCGCGGTCAAGGACGGCAACAGCGTCCTGCGCCTGCTCCACTACCCGCCGATCCCCGCCGATGCCGAAGGCGTCCGCGCCGGCGCGCATGAGGACATCAACCTCATCACGCTGCTGCTCGGTGCGGAAGAGGCGGGCCTCGAACTGCTCGACCGCGCGAACGGCCGCTGGCTGTCGATCAAGCCGCCCGAGGGTGCAATGGTCGTCAATGTCGGCGACATGCTCCAGCGGCTGACCAACCACGTCCTGCCCTCGACCACGCACCGCGTCGTCAACCCGCCGCCCGAGCGCCGCGGCCATTCGCGCTACTCGATGCCGTTCTTCCTGCATCCCGCGCCGGATTTCCTGATCGAGACGCTGCCGGCGACGATCACCGCGGAAAACCCCAACCGCTACCCCACCCCGATCACCGCGCACGACTATCTCTACGAACGCCTGGTAGAGATCGGCCTGATCAAGAAGTAACCGGCCCCGCGCGCTACCACCCCGGCGAAGGCCGGGGCCCAGTTGGGGAACGGCAATAACCGCGGACACCGCTCCGTTACGCCGACCTCCCACCTGGACCCCGGCCTTCGCCGGGGAGGGGCAACAGGATGGCGCGCACGCTCCCCCGGATCAGTCCGGCGAAACGCACGCCCCCCCTCAATCGAACCCATTCGCCAGAAACCGCTCCGCCACCGCGCAGTGTACCGCGATCCCGTGCGCCATCACCCGCTCGTCGATCGTCATCTTCGTATTGTGCAGCGGCGGGTTGGTCCGCGGGTCGCTCCCCTCGGGCGCCGCGCCGATGAACGCCATCGCGCCGGGCAGCTTCTGCAGCACGTAGGAGAAATCCTCCGCCCCCATCATCGGCGGCATCACCTGATACGCGCCCTCGCCGCCGATCGTCGTCGCCACCGCCTTGATCAGTTCGGTCGCGCGGGCATCGTTGACCGTCACCGGATAGCCCTGCTCGATCGTCGGCGTCCCGACCGCGCCATGCGCTGCGGCGATCCCCTCGACCATCCGCACGAACGCGGCGCGCAGCTGTTCGCGCGTCCGCTCGGACAGCGTCCGCATCGTCCCCAGCATCTCGACGCTCGACGGGATGACGTTGTGCGCGCTCCCCGCATTCAGCTTGGTGATCGACAGCACCGCCGGATCGGTCACCGCCACCTGCCGCGCGACATAGGTCTGCAGCGCGGTGACGATCTCGCACGCGATCGGCAGCGGATCGAGGCAGTCGTGCGGCATCGCCGCATGCCCGCCGCGCCCGGTGATCGTCGCGCGCAGCGTGTCGGTCGACGCCATCAGCGTCCCCGACCGGCTGACGACATGCCCCATCGGCATGTTGGGCGAGATGTGCAGCGCGAACCCCGCCTCGGGCAATGGCGCATCGAGCAGCCCGTCGGCGATCATGTGCCGCGCGCCGTGATGCCCTTCCTCGCCCGGCTGGAACATGAACACGACCGTCCCCGGCAGATCGTCCCGCCGCGCGCACAAGGCCTTGGCCGCCCCGACCAGCATCGCGGTATGCGAATCATGCCCGCACGCATGCATCGCCCCGTCGACCTTCGACGCGAACGGCAGCCCGGTCTCCTCCTGCATCGGCAACGCATCCATGTCGCCGCGCAACAGCACGGTCCGCCCATTGCCCCCCGCGGTACCACCGCCCCGCCCGCCGCGCAGGATCGCGACGAAGCCCGTGGTGGACGTCCCCTCGCGGATCTCGAGCGGCAGCCCGGCCAGCGCCGCCTTCACCTTGTCCGAGGTGCGCGGACAGTGCAGCCCGACCTCGGGATCCGCATGGATCGCGCGCCGCAACTCGATCGCCGCATCGAGGCTCTCCTTACCGATCGCGGCCCAGTCGGTGGTGGATTCGAAATCGAGCGACATGATCGGGTACCTTTGCAAGACGTGGTGCACCGGCCCGGCCAACGCCCGGCCCGTGCCGATTCCGCCCTATACCACAGCACCCCACCCCCTCCACCACCCCGGCGAAGACCGGGGGAGGTGCACGCGAGATCGGACCCGCCAGCCCCCACACCCCCCACCACCCCGGCGAAGGCCGGGGCCCAGTTGGGGGACGGCAGTGATGCAGGACAGCGCTCCGTTACTCCAACCTCGCCAACTGGACCCCGGCCTCCGCCGGGGAGGCGGCTTCAGGGGCTGGGCAGCTTGGGAGGGCGGGGCGGCTTCGCACGGTAGGGCGCTTCGGGTGCGACGACCGTCCGCGCCCCACCCCCATCACCCCCGAAACAACCCCCCCAGCACCCCGCGCAGCACGCTCCCCACAAGCCCACCCCCCGACGCCCCGCCGCGCGACCGCGACCGGCTCCGGCTGCTCGTCCCGAACACCTGTTTCCCGATCTCGTTCGCCACCTGCCGCCCGATCGACGAGCTCGCCGCGCGCGTCGCGGACGACGCCATCTTCGCCCAGGGCGAGTCCGCCGCCTCGCGCTCGGCCGCGCGCTCAACCCGCTCAGCCTCACGCTCCGCCGCCCGCGCCTCGCGCGCCGCCTTCGCGTCGAGCTTCGCCTGCGCCACCGCCGCCTTCTCCGCCGCGGTCGTCGCCTTCGCCTCGGCCGCCGCCGCGCTCGCCGCCTCGGTCTTCGCCGCGAGCAGTTCCTCCGCCGACTCCCGATCCACCAGCGTGTCGTATTTCGCCCCGATCGCATCCGTCTCGATCATCACCGCGCGCTCGGCGGGCGTGATCGGCGCGACCCGCGAGACCGGCGGCTTGATCAGCGTGCGCGCGACCGGCGTCGGCGACCCGTCCGCCTGCAACAGCGACACCAGGGCCTCGCCCACCTTCAGCTCGGTGATCGCGGTCGCGACATCGACCCCCGGATTCGCCCGGAACGTCTCCGCCGCCGAGCGCACCGCTGCCTGGTCGCGCGGCGTGAACGCGCGCAGCGCATGCTGCACCCGGTTGCCGAGCTGCCCGGCGATCGTCTCGGGAATGTCGATCGGGTTCTGCGTGATGAAATACACCCCCACGCCCTTCGACCGGATCAGCCGCACGACCTGCGCGATCGTGTCGAGCAGCGCCTTGGGCGCGGCATCGAACAGCAGATGCGCCTCGTCGAAGAAGAAACACAGCACCGGCTTGTCGGGATCGCCGATCTCGGGAAGCTGCTCGAACAGCTCGCTCATCAGCCACAGCAGGAACGTCGAATAGAGCTTGGGGCTCGCCATCAGCTTGTCCGCGGCGAGGATGTTGACCAGCCCCCGCCCCCGATCGTCCACGCCGATGAAGTCGCGCAATTCGAGCGCGGGCTCGCCAAAGAAATGCTCCGCGCCCTGGCTGCGCAACTGGAGCAGCGCCCGCTGGATCGCACCGATCGACTGTTTCGACACGTTGCCATAGGTCGTCGTCAGCTCGTCCGCCCGCCCCGCGCACTCGCTCAGCATCGCCTGCAGATCGTCGAGATCGATCAGCAGCAGCCCTTCCGTGTCCGCGACGTGGAAGGCGATCGTCAGCACCCCCTCCTGCACCTCGTTCAGATCGAGCAGCCGCGCGAGCAGCACCGGCCCCATCTCGCTGATCGTCGTGCGGATCGGATGCCCCTGCTCGCCGAACAGGTCCCAGAACTGCACCGGCGTGTCGGCATAGGCCCAGCCGTCATCGCCGATCGCCCTGGCGCGCTCGGCAAAGATCGCATGCGTCTTCGCGGTCGGCGACCCCGCCATGGCGAGCCCCGACAGGTCGCCCTTCACGTCCGCGACGAAGCACGGCACGCCGTTTGCCGAAAACCCCTCGATGATCCCCTGCACGGTCACGGTCTTGCCCGTCCCCGTCGCGCCCGCGATCAGCCCGTGCCGGTTCGCGCGTCTGAGCTCGAGCGTCTGCCGCGTACCGTCCGCGCTCGCGCCGATGAAGATGCCGTCGCCCATGCTGCTATGTCCTCGCTGTCGATCCCGATCCTAACCCCGCGCCCCGCAAAGAAAAAGGACCGCCGCTCGGGTGAGCGACGGTCCTTCGGGACACGCGAGTGTCGGGTGGATTACTTGATCTTGACCGGCAGGAACTGCGCCGGCCCACGCCCGCGCTTGACCTGCAACAGCACCTGCGGACGCCCGGCGGCCTTCGCCGTCGTGACCGCGCCCTGCAGCTCCGTTGCGCTGCGCACCGGCGTACCGTTGACCGAGATGATCACGTCGCCGCGCTTGAGCTTGCCGAACGCATCGCTCGTCTGCGCGACCGCCGCGATCACCACGCCCTGCGTGCCCGCCTCGACGCCAACCGCCTGCGCGATCGCCGGGGTCAGCGGCTGGACGCCGATCCCGAGTGCCGCACCCGCGGTGGGTGCCGCGCCGGTCGCTGCGTCATCGTCATCGCCGTCGTCGGTGCCAAAGCCCTGCGCGTCGCCGCCCAGGGTCGCCGCCAGCTTGTCCGCGCTCGGCCGCGGCACGACGACCACGTTCGCGCTCGTCGGCTTGCCGTTGCGCAGGATGTCGAGCCGCGCGGTCTGGCCGGGCTTCACGTTCGACACGAGATAGGACAGCGACTGGTCGACCGTGACGACCTGGCCGTTGACCTTGGTCACCACGTCGCCCGCGCGCACGCCGGCGCGCGCCGCGGGCCCGCCCGCGGTGACGTCGTTGATCAGCTCGCCCTGGTTCTTGGCGATGCCGAGCGCCGCTGCGGTATCCTCGTCGATCGTGCCACCACGGCCCAGCGTCACGCCGATATAGCCGCGCTCGATCGTGCCGCCCTTCATGAAGGTCGCGATGATCGGCTTGGCGGTCGCCGCGGGGATCGCGAAACCGATGCCGATATTGCCGCCCGACTGGCTGAAGATCTGCGAATTCACGCCGATCACATTGCCGTTCAGGTCGAACATCGGCCCGCCCGAATTGCCCTGGTTGATCGACGCGTCGGTCTGGATGAAGCGGTCATACGCGCCGCCTTGCCCGGTGACGCGGTTGATCGCCGAGATGATCCCCGCGGTCACCGTGCCGCCCAGCCCGAACGGCTCGCCGATCGCGACGACCCAGTCGCCGACGCGCGCGCCGTTCGAATCGCCGAACTTGACGAAGGGCAGGTTCGGCGCGTCGATCTTCAGCAGCGCCAGGTCCGATTCCTGGTCCTTGCCGATGACCTTGGCGACATATTCCTTCTTGTTGCTCAGCGTCACGGTGATCGAATCGACCGTCGCGCCCTGCGCGCCCGGCGAGATCACGTGGTTGTTGGTGACGACATAGCCGTCCGCCGAGATCAGGAAGCCCGAGCCGAGCGACGCGCCCTCGCGCTTGACCGGCGGGCCACCCTGCGGACCGCCGCCCATGCCGCCGAACAGCTCGCCGAACGGCGTGCCCGCGAACGGGTTGGCCTGCTGCTTCTGGACGATCGTCTGCTTGGTCGAGATGTTCACGACCGCGGGCTGGAGCCGCGCGACCATGTCGGCAAAGCTCATCGGCGCGCCGGGCTTGGGCACGACCGCCTGGATCGCGCCGGGTTCGTTCTGGGCGACCTGGCCGGTCCCCGAAGCGGTGCCGGGCTGGAGCGCGAGCGTCGCGGTCGCGCCGCCGAGCAGTAGAGCGCTGGTAATGGCGTAGGCGTAACGCACTGGATATTGTCCTCTCGTTTCATCGTCCGAAACCGGGGTTTCATCGCCGATTACGGCTGAACGACGCTTGAATATGAACGGGTGTTCAGAGCAAGCTCACGGGCTTTAACGCCCGCGGCCCTCGAATTCCCGCAGATAGCTGTTGTTCGGCGAAAGAATTATCGACGTCGATCCTTCCGGTGCCGGACCGCCATCCGCGCCGAACGTGTGCCGGTAGGACTGCATCGCCCGGTAGAAGTCGTAGAAGTCGGCATCCTTGCCAAAGCTCTCGGCATAGATCTTCGCCGAATCGGCATCCGCCTGCGCGCGGACGATCTGCGCCTGCTTCTGGCCCTCGGCCCGGATCGTGATCGCCTCCTGCTGGCGCGCGCTCGACATGCGCTTGAGCGCGCTTTCGAGCGGCAGGCCGACGGGCAGGTTCGCCTGCTTGATCCGCACGTCGACGATCTCGACGCCATACTGGCTCGCGACGCGCTGCAGCCCGGTCTGGATATTGTCCATCAGCTCGGACCGCTCGGGGCTGAGCAGTTCGACGAAGCGCCGCTTGCCGAGCTCGTTGCGCAGCGCCGAGCCCAGGATCGGGCGCAGCTGGTCGGGGATGCGTTCCTCGCTGCCGACCGCGTTGCGCATCTTGCGCGGGTCGACGACGCGGTAGCGCGCATAGGCATCGACCTCGAGCCGCAGCTGATCGGTCGACAGCACCAGCGTGTTGTCCAGCTCGATGTCCTGCACGCGCTTGTCGATCCACACGATGCGGTCGATGAACGGCACGCGTGCGATCAGCCCCGCGCCGGTCTGGCCGAAGGGCTGGCCGGGCGCATAGGCGTTGACCGTCCGGATCGGCTGGCCGAACCGCAGGATCACCGCCTGCTGCGTTTCCGGCACGATCGCAAAGCTCGCCGCGGCAAGGATCACGAGCACCAGTGCAATCGCGCCCGCGATCAGCGGGTTACGCCAGGTCAGGCCGTTCACTGGGCAGCTCCCGGCTGGGCGGCGGCGGCGGCGGCAGCCGGCGCGGGCGTCGCCGGCTGGGCGGCGCGCGGCGCGACCTCCGGATCGGCGAGCCGCTTGCCGTTGCGCAACGGCAGATAGGGGACGACGCCGCCCGGAGTCTCGACGATCGTCTTGTCGCTCTTGGCCAATACCGCTTCCATGGTCTCGTAATACATCCGTCGACGCGTCACCTCGGGGGCGAGGCGATATTGCTCATAGACCTTGTCGAACGATGCGGCCTCGCCCTGCGCGCGCGCCACGACCTGCTGCGCGTACGAGCGCGACTGGTTGAGGTTGGCGATCGCTTCCTGCTGCGCCGCGGTCACCGCGTTGAAGTCCTCGACGATCTGCGCGGGCGCGGCGGCCTGCTTGATCGCGACGCCCTGGATGCGGACGCCCGACTTATAGTCGTTCAGGATCTGCTGGGTCAGCTCGGCGACGCGCTGTTCGATCACCGTGCGGCCCGTGCCGATCGCCTGCTCCAGCGTCGTCGTCGCGCCCACCGCGCGCATCGCGCTCTCGGCCGCGGCGCGCACCGTGGTGTTCGGCTCGGCGAGCTGGAACACGTAATCGCGCGGATCGGCGATGTCCCAGCGCACCGAATAGGCCAGATCGATGATGTTCTGGTCGCCGGTCAGCGTCAGGTTCTCGCCGTCGCCGACGGGGAAATTATCGGTGCGGATATTCTGCACGTCGACCACCTCGACATGCGCGATCGGCGCGGGCGGGGTCAGGCGGATGCCCGGGTCGAGCGTGCCGGCATATTTGCCGAAATAGGTGACTACGCCGCGCTGCTGCGGCCCGATCTGGTGGAATGACGTGAACAGCAGCCACAGGACCACGATCACCGCCACCGCGATCGCCCACAGCGCGCGCGCATTGGCGCCCGTCGGCAGGCCGCCGAAGCCGCCGCCGCTGCTGCCGCCGCCGCCACCGCCGCCCGAGACCCGGGCCTTTTTCAGGAATTCGTCGAGCGCGCTCGGCTTGCCGGTCGGCTTGCGACCGCCGGGGGGCAGCGCCCAGGGATTGCGGGGGCCGCCGCCCTCGCCGGCATTGTCGTCACCCGGGCCGCCCCAGGGGCCCTTTGGCGTTTCGACGGCGAGAATGGGGGGACGCCGGAGCCAGCGCGTAAAGATCGTCATCCAACCTTTATAGGTGTGCCATCGCGGAAAAACAGTGCCAAGCGCCCGCCACGGGCCTATCTGGCGGCTATGATCGACATTGAAGCGGTAAAGGCGGCGATTGCCGCAGTGGCGGGCACGCGCGCCACGGTGCGACTCGAAGGAACGCGGCTCGGCGTGGTGGTCGACGCGACCGGCCTCGACCCCAAGGCGCGCGACGCGCTCGAGGCGACGGTGAAGATGGCCGCGACCGCGCCGGGCGTCGGCGAGGTGCGCGTGGTCATGACCGCCGAACGCACCACCCGCCGGCTGATCGCGGTCGCCAGCGGCAAGGGCGGGGTCGGCAAGTCGACGCTGTCCGCCAACCTCGCCATCGCGCTGTCCAGGGCCGGGCGCCGCGTCGGCCTCGTCGACGCGGACATCTACGGCCCGTCGCAGCCGCGGCTGATGGGGGTCGAGGGCACCCGCCCGACCGCGAAGGACAAGGTGCTCGACCCCGTCCCCACCCCCTACGGCGTCCCCCTCCTGTCGATGGGCCAGCTCGTCGATCCCGGTCGCGCGCTCGCCTGGCGCGGACCGATGGCGGCGGGCGCGCTCGGCCAGCTAGTCGAGGCGGACTGGGGCGCGACCGACACGCTCGTGCTCGACCTTCCCCCCGGCACCGGCGACGTCCAGCTGACGATGGTCCAGAAATACCGTCCCGCAGGCGCGATCATCGTCTCGACCCCGCAGGATCTCGCGCTGATCGACGCGCGCCGCGCGATCGACCTGTTTGAGAAAGCCGGCATCCCGATCATCGGGCTGGTCGAGAACATGGCCGGCTATGTCTGCCCGCATTGCGGCGAGAGTTCGGATCCGTTCGGCAATGGCGGCGCCGAGGCGGCGGCGCGTGAGCTCGGCATCGCGTTCCTCGGCCGCGTGCCGCTGACGCTGTCGATCCGCACCGCCTCCGACGCGGGAACGCCCCCCGCGGCCGAGCCCGACGACGTGATCTTCGCCGCCCTCGCCGCTCAGGTCGTCGCATGGATTGGAAAAATGTGAAACGTTTTGGGGCCCGCGCCGTTGTGCTGTTACCGGTCGTGCCTGGCGCGTAGAGCTACGGCACGAGCGGACCAGGATTCCAGCCACCCGACCGGTCTATGTACAGACCCGGACGGGTGCTCCACGAAGAGGACGCCGAGATGCCTCTTACCGCCGATTCCGATATCAAGACACTGCTGGAAAACGCGCGCACGATCGCGCTGGTCGGCGCCTCCGACCGCCCCGACCGCCCCTCCTACGGCGTGATGGCGCGGATGCAGGCGCACGGCTACCGCGTCATCCCGGTCAACCCGCAGACCACCGGCGAGCACATTCACGGCGAATTCGTCTTCCGCGAACTCGCCCAGCTCGGCGATGAAATCGACATCGTCGACATCTTCCGCAACTCCGCCGCCGCGGGCGAGGCCGTCGACCAGGCGATCGCGATCGGCGCGAAAGCGGTCTGGATGCAGCTCGGCGTCATCAACGAGGCTGCCGCCGCCCGCGCCGAAGCCGCCGGGCTTCAGGTCGTCATGGACCGCTGCCCCGCGATCGAGATCCCCCGGCTCGGCGTCGCCAGGATAGATCGGGATCCGACCGACTGACGCTTGCGGCTCGCCTGCGCGTGCGTCACCCTCGCGACGAGCTTCGTATCGGCCCATCGCGTATCGGGGACAGGTCATGTTCGCCTTGCTTCTGGCTCTTGCTCAGGACCCGCTGCTCGCCAAGGCCAGCGAGCGACTCGCCGCCGAACCCCGCTGCGTCGTCGATCCCGCTTCGACCGACATCACCGTCTGCGGCCTGCGCCAGGCGGATCGGTTCCGCGTGCCGTTCGTCGAGCACGATCCCGGCGATCCGCGCCACGAAAGCCTCGCCGCGGAACGCGTCCGGCTGCTCAACGCGCGCACCCCGGTCCAGGACATGGGCCCGTTCCAGGTCGGCGGCGGCATGGCCGGCGTGTCGGTCGGCGTCGGCGCGGCGGGCGTCACCGCCGGCGGCCTCCGCAAACCCGCGCCCTGACCCCCGCGCCATCACGCCCCCGCCATCAGCCCCCCGCCATCTGGACAGTGGCAAGACGCCCCGATCGGGTCCATGCTCGGGCGATGCCCATGATCACCGCAAACCGTTGAGGCGCCGCCGATGATTCTCGTCACGCTGCTCGCGCTCACACAGGCCGGCGCCACACCTGCGGCCAAGCCCGCCGCCACATCGACCTCGTCGGCCCCGACCGAGAAGAGCTGGTCGATCCTCAATCCCCCCGACTGCCCGGTGGTGAAGGAGGGCGACAAGACGATTACCGTCTGCGCGCCCGGCACCCAATCGGGCCCGCGCCTCCCGCTCCCCGACTGGGGCCCGCCCGACCGCCCCGTCGCCGCCAACCCGAACATGACCGCGATCCGCGCGCTCTCGCTCGAGGGAACGCCCTGCGCCGCGACCCAGAGCGGCTGCCAGTCCGGCTTCGGCCCCCCGATCGCCCCGCTCGTCGCCGGCGCCGTCGCGCTCGCCAAAAGCGCCTTCGCCAAGAAGCCCGACAAGACCGGCCGCATCGCCATCGACCTGTCCGACCCCGCACCCCCGGCCCCCGCGCGGCCGTAACCACCCCGTCATCCTGACGAAAGCCAGGACTCAGAGCCAAACAGCGCAACCCCCCGCAACTCTGGATCCTGGGTCAAGCCCAGGATGACGAAAGGGAGGGGCCGTCATCCCCACCCAACCCCGTCATCCTGACGAAAGTCAGGATCCAGAGCCAAGCAGCACAGCGCCCCGCAACTCTGGATCCTGGGTCAAGCCCAGGATGACGAAAGGAGGCAGCCGCCATCCCCACACACCCCGTCATCCTGACGAAGGTCAGGATCCAGAGCCACACAGCGCAGCCATCCGCCACCCTGGATCCTGACCGTCGTCAGGATGACGGCAATCGGTAGGGCATCCGGCGGCAGGCCCGTCGCCCGTCACCATCACCCCACCCCCAAAATCACCCCAGAATATGCATCCACAACGGCTGCCCAACCAGACTCTGCGACCCCCGCAATTTCTCCAGCGCCTGCGCCACAGACCGTTCCGGCCCCTCATGCGTCACGATCGCGACGAGCACGCTGCCGTCCGCCATTGCCCCGCGCTGGATCAGGCTCTCGATCGAGACGCCCGCGTCGCGCATCGCCGCGGCGATCTCGGCCAGCACGCCGACCCGGTCCGCGACCGTGAAGCGCAGATAGGCGCGCCCGCGCCGCTCGCCGCTGTCCGCGGTCGCCGCGGCGACCAGCGACGCCGCCGGCATCGCATAGGGCGGCCCATATTCGCCGCGCGCGATGTCGATCAGGTCCGCGACCACCGCGCTCGCGGTCGGCCCGTCACCCGCGCCCGCACCCTGGAACAGCAGCCGCCCGACGAAATTGCCCTCCGCGACCACCGCATTGAGCGACCCCGTCACATGCGCGAGCGGATGGTCGACCGGCACCAGATGCGCATGCACGCGCTGGAACAGCCCGTCGGGCCCGTCCTCCGCCAGCCCGAGCAGCCGCACGCGGTAGCCCAAGGCCGCCGCCTCGGCGATATCCGCGCCCAGCAGGTGCCGGATGCCGCTCGCCGCCACCGTGTCGAACGCCGGCCGCGTCCCGAACGCGATCGAGGCAAGGATCGACAGCTTGTGCGCCGCATCCACCCCGTCGATGTCGAAGCTCGGATCCGCCTCGGCAAAGCCCAGCGCCTGCGCCTCGGCGAGGATCTCGGCGAAATCACGCCCCTCCGCCTCCATCTTGCTCAGGATGAAATTGCACGTCCCGTTGAGGATCCCGTAGACCCGCCCGATCGCGTTCGCGGCGGCGCCCTCGCGCAGCCCCTTGATGACCGGGATCCCGCCCGCGACCGCCGCCTCGAACTTCAGCGCGACGCGCGCCGCCTCCGCCGCGGTCGCCAGTTCATAGCCGTGATGCGCGAGCATCGCCTTGTTCGCGGTGACGAACGATTTGCCCGCATTCAGCGTCGAGCGCGCGAGCGTCAGCGCGGGGCCGTCCGATCCGCCGATCAGCTCGACGACGACATCGACGTCCACCTGCTGCGCCAGCGCGGTCGTATCGTCGACCCAGGCGAACCGCGTCAGATCGACGCCGCGATCCTTGTAGCGGTCGCGTGCCGACACCGCGACGACCTCGATCGCGCGGCCGGCCCGTCTGGCGATCAGCTCGCGGTTCGCGTCGAGCAGCCGGATGACGCCGCCCCCCACGGTTCCCAGGCCCGCCAGTCCCACGCGCAACGCTTCGCTCATCGTCTTCCTTTCGCCAAACCCGCGCGAAGACCTAGGGTTCGGGAAGGATTCCCGCAATCAAGATGACGAATGGCGCCGCGCGCCCTATCTGGTCCCGCATGACCGGCCGCTTCGATCACCTGCCCAACCGCCGCGCGATCATCGATCGCCGCGCGGTCGCCGACACCATCGCCGCGCTGGACGAGACCGACCCGGTCGCGCTCGGCCGCCAGGCGACGATCCTGCTCAAGGCCGCGCTCGACGCGGGCAGGGTCGAGGTCGCCAAGCGGCTCGCCGAACATCCCAGCCGCGGGCTCGAGGTGTCGAGCGCGCAGGCCTATCTGATCGACCAGCTGCTCCGCCTGCTGTTCGATTTCACCACCACCCGGCTGCACCCCGCGCCCGCCCCCACCCCCGACGACCGGCTCACGCTGATCGCGGTCGGCGGCTATGGCCGCGGCGAGATGGCGCCGCATTCGGATGTCGATATCGGCTTCCTCACGCCGGGCAAGCAGACCCCGCGGGTCGAACGCATCATCGAATCGATGCTCTACACGCTCTGGGATCTCGGCCTGAAGCTCGGCCAGTCCAGCCGCTCGCTCGACGAGATGATCCGCCAGGCCAAGGCCGACATCACCGTCCGCACCGCCCTGCTCGAGGCGCGCTACGTCACCGGCGACATGGATCTCTACGAAGAGGCCTCACGCCGCTTCAAGGTCGAGGTCCAGGCGGATACCGCGCGCGCGTTCATCGCCGACAAGCTCGTCGAGCGCGACCTGCGCCACCGCAAGATGGGCGACACGCGCTATGTCGTCGAACCCAACGTCAAGGAGGGCAAGGGCGGCCTGCGCGATCTCCACGCGCTGTTCTGGATCGGCAAGTACATTTACGACGTCCAGCGCGCGGCACAGCTCGTCGATGTCGGGCTGTTCACCAAGGCGGAATATCGCCTCTTCCACCGCGCCGACAATTTCTTCCAGGCGGTGCGCTGCCACCTCCACAGCATCACCGGTCGCGCCGAGGACCGGCTGACCTTCGACGTCCAGCGCGAGATCGCCGACCGGATGCGATTCTCCGACCGCCCCGGCAAGCCGAAGGTCGAGCGCTTCATGCACTTCTACTTCCTCCAGGCGAAGACCGTTGGCGACCTGACCGGCGTCTTCCTCGCGCATCTCGACGAGAAATTCGCCGCGCGCGGCCGCCGCTTCGGGCTGCCGACGATCCGCCGCAGCCCGCGCCGGCTGAACGGCTTCGTCCTCGACCGCGGCCGGCTGGCGCTGCCCGACGACGATTTCTTCCGTGCAAGTCCGGTCCGGCTGATCGAGATCTTCCAGCTCGCCGACCGCAACACGCTCGAGATCCACCCGCTCGCGATGCGCGCGGCCGCCCGCGACGTGAAGCTGGTCGACGACATCCGCGACGACCCCACCGCCAACGCGCTGTTCCTCGATGTGCTCAGCTCGCCACGCGATCCCGAACTCGTCCTGCGCTGGATGAACGAGACCGGCGTATTCGGCCGCTTCGTGCCCGATTTCGGCCGCGTCGTCGCGCAGATGCAGTTCGACATGTACCACCACTACACCGTCGACGAACACACGATCCGCGCGCTCGGCCTGCTCGCGCGGATCGAGAATGGCGCCTTGAAGGACGACCATCCGCTCGCCAGCGCGATCTTCCGCCAGATCGTATCGCGCCGCGTCCTCTATGTCGCGGTGCTGCTCCACGACATCGCCAAGGGTCGCGGCGGCGATCACTCGATCCTCGGCGCGGAGGTCGCGCAGCGCCTCTGCCCGCGCTTCGGCCTGTCGCCGGCGGAGACCGAGACCGTCGCCTGGCTCGTCCGCTGGCATCTGCTGATGTCCGCGACCGCGTTCAAGCGCGACCTGTCGGACTTCAAGACGATCCTCGATTTCTGCGACGTGGTGCAGAGCCCCGAGCGGCTGCGGCTCCTGCTCGTCCTCACCATCGTCGATATCCGCGCGGTCGGCCCGGGCGTCTGGAACGGCTGGAAGCGCCAGCTCCTCGGCGACCTCTATGAATCCGCCGAGGAGGTGCTCCGCCTCGGCCACAAGCAGAAGGGTCGCGCCGAACGCATCGCCGCCAAGCATGAGACGCTCCACGCCGATCTCGGCTGGAGCGACGCCGAATTCGCCGCGTTCGTCCGCCGCATGCCCGAGGCCTATTGGATCGCCGAGCCCGAGGACGTGCTCGTCCACAATGCCCGCTTCCTCGCCGGCACCGGCGACGCGCAGCTCGCGATCGACGCGCATGTCTATCCCGGCCGCGGCGCGACCCTCGTGACGATCTACGCCGCGGATCATCCCGGGCTCTTCTACCGCATCGCCGGCGCGATCCATGTCGCGGGCGGCAACATCATCGACGCGCGGATCCACACCACGCGCGACGGCATGGCGGTCGACAATTTCCTCGTCCAGGACCCCTTCGGCCGCCCGTTCGACGGCTCAGAACAGCTCGCCCGCCTGAAGACCGCGATCGAGGATGCGCTCGCCAACCGCGGCAAGCTCGCCGACCGCCTCGTCGCCAAGCCGCTCCCGCGCGCACGCGCCGAGGCGTTCGACATCGTCCCCAACGCGATGATCGACAACCGCGCCTCGAACCGCTTCACCGTGGTCGAGGTCAACGCCCGCGACGGCCCCGCCCTGCTCAACCGGCTCGCCCAGGCGCTCTTCCAGTCGAAGGTGACGATCCACTCCGCGCACGTCGCCACCTATGGCGAACGCGCGGTCGACACCTTCTACATCACCGACCTCACCGGCGACCGCATCACCGCCCCCGCCCGGCTGAAGACCCTCGAACGCCGCCTGCTGGCCGCCGCCGCCGGCAAGGAACTAGACCTCGCCGCCTGACCCCTCCCGTCATCCTGACGAAAGTCAGGATCCAGAGCCACGAACGTCTCGCTGAGTTATCCTGGATTTTGACTTTCGTCAGGATGACGGACGTGAACGAAGGCCCGCCACAAACGAAAAAGGCCGGCCCGCTCTCCCGAGCGGACCGGCCTTCCCTAGCGACGTTGAACGATTAGAACCGCGTCCGCACCGTCAGCCCATAGGTCCGCGGCTCGGCGAGGTACGAGGTGAAGATCTGGTTCCCCACCCCACCAAACGCCTTCACCTGGTCGAGATTGCCCGCACCCTGGAACGGCGCGTTGAAGCCGACCTGCTGGTAATCGGTGTCGAGCAGGTTCTGCGCCCACAATTCGACCGCCCATTTCTGCGCCGGCCCACGGATGCCGATCCGCGCGTTCATCAGGAAGAAGCCGTCCTGCGTCTTCTCGGTGAACAGGTCCGACCCGGTATTATAGTCGCTGGTCATGCGGCCATCGATGTAGAACAGCCCGGTGATCCCCGACGACCCCAGCTCGGGCGTCCACGTCCCCGACGCGGTGACCGTATGCTTGGGCGCGTTCGACAGCGTGTTGCCCGACAGCAGGAACAGCGCGGGGTCGAGGGCCTCGCCCGTCTCCGACCCGACCAGGTTGTTCTTGAAGGTCGTGTCGACATAGGTGTAGCCGAGGCTCACCGCGACGTCGCGGACCGGGAACAGCCCCGCCTCGAGCTCGACGCCCTGCGACCGCACGCCGTATTTCACGTCGCCGGTGCACGCGCCCGTCGCCGCGCTCGCATCGCGATCCGCGCCGTTCAGGCTGGTGTCGCACGAGCTGATGTTCTGGACGATGAAGTTGGTGCCGTTGAACGTGTTCAGCTGGAAGTTCTTGAACTCCTGGCGGAAGCCCGCGACGTTGAAGGTGAACTGCGCGGAGGTGAACTTCAGCCCCAGCTCATAGGAATTGACCGTCTCGGGATCGAACCGCAGCCGGCTCGCGCTCGCATTGGTCGGCGCCGCGAACACGTTCGCGGTCAAATCCGACCGGTCGAGGTTGTAGCCGCCCGCCTTGTAGCCGCGCGAATAGGACGCATAGAGCAGCGTGTCGGTACGCGGCTTGTACGACACGATCCCCGTGCCGCTGAACTCGCCTTCCTTGAACCCGTCGTTGAGATCAAGCCCGTTCAGCGCCGAGGTCGAATTGCCCGTGCAGGTCAGCGTGACGATCCCGCCGACCAGCGTCTTCAGGCTGGCGGGCACCGCCGCGCTCGCCAGCAGCGGGCTCAGCGCGGCCTGCTGCGCGGGGCAGACGGTGTTGTTGTTGTTGAAATCGGCGTGGAAATCCTTCTGCTCATGCGTGTAGCGAAGCCCGCCGGTGATCGACAGCTTGTCGGTGACCTTGAAGATGTTGTGCGTGAAGAACGCGTAATTCTCGCTGTCCTGATAATAGGTCGACCGCTGGTCGCCCAGATTGTTGAGCGTGCTCAGCCGGTCGATGCCGCTCAGGATGGTACCGGTCAGCGCGCCGAAGGCGGGCTGCGTGCCCGGAACCTGTCCGGACAGGACCGCACGTCCCGCCGCGCTGAGGCAGCCCGGATTGGCCGGATTGCGCAGCGCCGCCGCCGGGTTGACCGTCGCGACGATCCGGCACGCGGCGAACGCGCCATATTGCGTCCCGAACTTCAGATTGTCCGCAACGACCAGGTCTTCCTTCGAATAATAGCCGCCGACCAGCCAGTCGAGCTTGTCGTCGAACAGCGACCCGTTCAGCCGGACTTCCTGGCTGAAGGTGTGGAACTGGCGATAGCTGTTGCCGTCGTCCGCACGGTAGCCGATGTCGAGATTGCCGTAATCGATGTCGGCCGCGCCGCCCGACTTGTACTCGCGATACGCGGTGATCGAGGTCAGCTGCGCAAAGCCGAGGTTCGCGTCGATCTGGCCCGAACCGCCATAATCCTTGGTGATGTTCGAATAGGCGCGGCCCAGCGTGTTGGCGATGCGGCGGTTATACGGGTCGCCCTGGCTCGGGAACACCGCGCCCATGCTCTGCATGACCTGCTGGATGCGGTTGCCCGCCGGGTTGACCGCGAAGTCGCCCGCGACGCCGGGCGTCGGATCGATCTTCTCGCGCGTGTCGATATAGACCGCACCGCAGCACTTTTCGTCACGCCGCGTGTAATCGCCGATCAGCCGCACCGACACGTCGCTGCTCGGCTCGAACAGCAGTTGCCCGCGCACGAAATAGCGGTTGCGGTCGTTGTAATCGGTCTGGTTGATGACGTCGTAATAATAGCCGTCGCGCTTGCCGAACACGCCGTCGAGCCGGAACGCCAGCTTGTCCTTGATGATCGGCCCGGTCAGCCCGCCCGCGATGCGGATATTGTTGTAATTGCCATAGGTCGCGTCGCCATAGCCGCCGAACTGGTAGGACGGCAGCTTGGTCAGGATGTTGATCGTGCCCGCCGATGCGTTGCGCCCGGCCAGCGTCCCCTGCGGCCCGCGCAGCACCTCGATCCGGTCGACCTCACCCAGATCGTTCAGACCCGAGCCGGTGCGGCTGCGATAGACGCCGTCGATGAACACCGCGACCGAGCTTTCGAGGCCGGGATTGTCGCCGACCGTGCCGATGCCGCGGATACGCGCCGAGGCGTTCGCCTCCGACCCCGTCGACGAGATCAGCAGCGACGGCGCGAGCTGCGTCATCTGGCGGATGTCGGTCGCACCCGAATTCTGCAGCGCGGCCTGGCCGACCGCGGACACCGCGATCGGCACGTTCGACAGCCGCTCGGAGCGGCGCGTCGCGGTGATGACGATGTCGCCCGCATTGATCGGCTGGGGATTCGCGTTCTCGGCAACCGGCTGCTGCTGCGCATCGACCGACGCGGCGGCGGTACCCGATGTATTTGAGGGTACGGTCTGCGCCTCGGGCTGCGTCGTCGGGACATCCTGTGCGAAGGCCGGCGCCGCGATCGCGATCGTCGCGGCGGCAGACAACAGATATGCGGTCATGCGCATGGGCATCTCTCCTGGCGGCTTCGAATTATTTCGAATTTCCGGTTTGGTCAGGAGGTAATTGGAATTTTCATGCAGCGTCCACCGATTTCCGTATGCGGAAGTAACTTTCCGGTCGCTGTGTCGCACTTCCGCAACACCGAGCAATAACACCGCGTGATAGCCCCGAAATCGATGCATCGCGCACGGGCGGTTCGACCGCGGCGGTTGACGCTACGGAAAGGGTCATGGTGACCTGCCCCCCAACGCAAACGGCCCACCGCCCCGGACAGGGGGCGATGGGCCGGTCACTATCATTGCAGCGCGTCCCGCATCGCGGGCCGCGTCGTCACGCCGTTACTTGGGCGCGAGCACCATCAGCATCTGACGGCCTTCCATGCGCGGATACGCCTCGATCTTGGCGATCTCCGCGACGTCGTCCTGCACGCGCTTCAACAGGTTCATGCCCAGCTGGCCATGGCTCAGCTCGCGGCCACGGAAGCGCAGCGTGATCTTGACCTTGTCGCCCTCGCCGATGAAGTCGTTCACCTTCTTCATCTTCGTGTCGTAATCATGGTCGTCGATGTTCGGACGCATCTTGATCTCCTTGATCTCCTGCGTCTTCTGCGACTTGCGTGCGAGGTTCGCCTTCTTCTGCGCCTCGTACTTGAACTTGCCGACATCGAGGAACTTGGCGACGGGCGGATCGGCGTTGGGCGAGACCTCAACCAGGTCCAGACCATGCTCGGCCGCCTGCTCGATCGCTTCGCGCGTGTACATCACGCCCAGATTCTCGCCCTCGTGGTCGATCACGCGGACCTTCTGGCTCTGGATGAATTCGTTGAATCGCGGGCCGTTCATCGCGGGCGTCTGCATGGGCCGGCGCATCGTGGGAGGACGTATGGGGGTTGCTCCTGTTGTTTCTGACGAAGTATTTGGGCCGGTATATAGCGCAGAAACGCGCGCTCGAATAGCCGGCCCTTGGAGTTACATATCGGGAGCGCGCGCCTCGATCGCAAGGCGTGCCACCGCCTCGTCGAGCGACAGCATCTCCTGCCCCTGGCTGCCCAGCCGGCGAATCGCGACCGTCGCCTCGTCCGCCTCGCGCTTGCCGACCACGAACAGCACCGGCACCTTGGCCAGGCTGTGCTCGCGCACCTTGTAGTTGATCTTCTCGTTGCGCAGGTCGGTCTCGACCCGGATCCCCGCCTTGCGCAGCGCAGCCACCACACTGTGCGCATAGTCGTCCGCATCCGACACGATCGTCGCGACCACCACCTGCACCGGCGCCAGCCACAGCGGGAAGCGCCCGGCATGATGCTCGATCAATATGCCGATGAACCGCTCGAACGTGCCGAGAATCGCGCGGTGGAGCATCACCGGCCGGTGCCGCTCACCATCCGCACCCACGTACGACGCGTCGAGTCGCTCGGGCAGCACGCGGTCCGACTGGATCGTGCCGACCTGCCACGTCCGCCCGATCGCATCGGTCAGGTGGAATTCGAGCTTCGGCGCATAGAACGCCCCCTCGCCCGGCAGCTCCTCGAAATTCGCCTTGATCGTGTCGGACAGCGTCGACTGCATCACCGCCTCGCGCAGCTCGGCCTCCGCCTTGTCCCACATCGCATCGTCGCCGAACCGCTTCTCGGGCCGCAGCGCGAGCTTCACCGCATAATCCTCGAAGCCCAGATGCTTGTAGACGCTGTCGAGCAGCTCGCAGAACTTGCGCACCTCCTCGACCAGCTGGTCCTCGCGGACGAAGATATGCGCGTCGTCCTGCGTGAACTGGCGGACGCGCATGATGCCGTGCAGCGCGCCATGCGGCTCGTTGCGGTGGCAGCAGCCGAACTCCGCCATCCGGATCGGCAGGTCGCGGTACGACTTGATCCCCTGCTTGAAGATCAGCACGTGCGCCGGGCAGTTCATCGGCTTGAGCGCCATCAGGTCGCCCTCGCCCGACAGGACCGCGCCCTCGTCTTCCACATTGGGGATCTCGTCGGGCACCACGAACATGTTCTCGCGATACTTGCCCCAGTGCCCCGACTGCTCCCACTGCTTGGCGTCCATCAGCTGCGGCGTCTTCACCTCGGCATAGTCCGCCGCATCGAGCCGCCGGCGCATATACGCCTCGAGCTGGCGCCACAGCACGAAGCCGTTGGGATGCCAGAACACCGACCCCTGCGCCTCGGACTGGAGGTGGAACAGGTCCATCTCCTGCCCGATCTTGCGGTGATCGCGCTTGGCGGCTTCCTCCAGCCGGAACAGGTGCTGGTCGAGCTGCTTCTTGTTGAGCCAGCCGGTGCCGTAGATCCGGCTGAGCATCGCGTTCTTCTGGTCGCCGCGCCAATAGGCACCGCTCACGCGCGTCAGCTTGAACGCCGCGGGATCGAGCTTGCCGGTCGAGACCATGTGCGGCCCCCGGCACATGTCGAGCCATTCGCCCTGGCGATAGATCGTCAGTTCCTCGCCCTCGGGCAGCTCGGCGGCCCATTCGGCCTTGAACGTCTCGCCCTGCTCGGTCCACCGGTCGATCAGCTGCTGACGCGACCAGACCTCGCGCAGGAACGGCTCGTTCCGCGCGATGATCGCGCGCATCTCCGCCTCGATCGCGGGCAGGTCCTCGTCGGTGAACGGCCGGTCCTTCGGCGCGAAGTCGTAATAGAAGCCGTCATCGGTCGCCGGCCCGAACGTGATCTGCGTGCCCGGAAACAGGTGCTGCACGGCCTCCGCCATCACATGCGCCAGGTCATGCCGCACCAGCTCGAGCGCATCCGCCTCGTCGCGCGCGGTGACGAGCGCCAGCTGCGTATCACCCTCGAACGGCCGCCCGAGATCCCGCACCTGCCCATCGATCCGCGCCGCCAGCGCCGCCTTGGCGAGGCCGGGCCCGATCGCCGCGGCGACGTCCGCGGGCGTAGTCCCGGGCGCAACCTCGCGGACGGAACCGTCGGGAAGCGTAATGCGGAACATGGCAGACATGAGGAACTTTCTCGTGATGGAAGAGCGGCGCTTATGCCGTCGCCCAGCCGATATAGGCAACCCGCCACGCACCGACACCCCACGAACCGCCCCCATGTTCCCCGGCGAAGGCCGGGGCCCAGTTGGGAAACGCCGCTGATGAAGGACGGCGCCCAGTTACGCCGACCTCACCACCTGGACCCCGGCCCCCGCCGGGGAACCCACCCCCGTCATCCTGACGAAAGTCAGGACCCAGAGCCAAGCAGCGCGCGCCGCGACCCCAGCAAGCCGCAATAACCCGCGCCCACCCCCAAACCCCACCCCGGCGAAGGCCGGGGCCCAGTTGGGAAACGCCGCTGATGACGGACAGCGCCCAGTTACGCCGACCTCACCACCTGGACCCCGGCCTCCGCCGGGGAACCACCCCCGTCATCCTGACGAAAGCCAGGACCCAGAGCCAAGCAGCGCGCGCGCCGCAACCCCAGCACACCGCAATACCCCCGCGCCCCTTCCCCAAACGCCACCCCGGCGAAGGCCGGGGCCCAGTTGGGAAACGTCGCCGACAAAAGACCGCGCTCAGTTANGCCCCCTCACCCCACCCCAAACGGCACCACATGGTTCGCCTGCGTGTGCCCCACCTCGGCCCGCCCCAGATACGGCACCCCCATATCCCGCGCCCAGCGCACCATCATGTAATCCAGCGTCTCCCCCCAGGCCGGCTCGTTCGCCTGCACCGCGGTCACCGCCCCCAGCCGCAACCCCGCAATCCCCTTCAGCTGGGTCGCATTGGCCACCTTGAACAGCATCCGGTCGATCGCATACATCGGCTCCGACACCTCCTCGACGATCAGCACGTGGTCGGTCAGGTCGGGCAGCCACGGCGTCCCGATCAGCGACGTCAGGATCGACAAATTGAACGCCGCCGAAGGCTGCCCCCCGAGCCCCGGCTCGAGTCCGCTGCGATCCCCCCGCGCCATCCACCCGAGCGACCGCGCCACCGTCGCCTCGCCGTCATGCCGGTTGATGTCGCTCACCATCGGCCCGTGCGCCACGCGCCCGATCCGCCGCGCGTACAGCGCCCCCAGCAGGAACCCGACATCCGAATAGCCCAGATACGTCTTGTGCCGCGCCGCGCGCCCCAGCTCGGGCATCACCATCTGCAGGATCCGGTTCGCGCCATAGCCCCCGCGCAGGAACCAGAGCGCGTCGAACGCCGGATCATTGGCATATTCCAGAAACGCCGCCGCCCGCGCGAAGTCCGACCCAGCGAAATGCCCGTCGGTCGCGGTGCACTGCGGATGGAACACCAGCTCGACCTCGGGAAACGCGCGCGCCGCATAGGCGGTGACCACGGGGATCGCCGAAGGATTGGTCCGGCTCGACGCGGCGAGAACACCGATGCGCATGGTTCGTCCTGTCTTGCCCCGTTACGCAACCGCCGATAGCGCGAGCACATGGATATCACCAACCCCTCCGACCAGACCGCCGCCGACCAGCCCGCCTATTTCTTCATCGGCATCGGCGGGTCGGGCATGATGCCGCTCGCGATGATCCTCGCGGGCCGCGGCGCGACCGTCGCGGGCTCGGACCGCAATCTCGACCAGGGCCGCGTCCCCGCCAAGTTCGACGATCTCGCCGCAAAGGGCGTCGCGCTCTTCCCGCAGGACGGCAGCGGCATCGTCTCCGCGGACCAGCACGTCGTCGCCTCCGCCGCGATCGAGCCGACCGTCCCCGACATGATCGCCGCCGCCGCGCTCGGCTGCCCGCGCGCCACCCGCGCCGAGCTGCTCGCCTCCTTGTTCAACGACAGCCGCCTGCCGATCGGCGTGGCGGGCACCAGCGGCAAGTCGACCGTCACCGGCATGATCGGCTGGATCCTCCACACCACCGGCCGCGACCCGACCGTGATGAACGGCGCGGTGATGAAGAACTTCGTGCGCCCCGACGCCCCCTTCGCCAGCGCACTTGTGGGGGCCGGCGACACCTTCGTCAGCGAGGTCGACGAAAGCGACGGCTCGATCGCGCATTACGCGCCGAAGATCGCCGTGCTCAACAATATCAGCCTCGACCACAAGTCGCTCGACGAACTCCGCGCGCTCTTCGGCACCTTCATCGCCAAGGCCGAGACCGCGGTCGTCAACGCCAACGACCCCGACGCCGCAGCGCTCGCCGCCCGCCTCCCGCGCGGCCAGGTCACCACCTTCGCGATCGACGCCTCCGCCGACCTCCGCGCCGAGAACCTCGCCCCCGAACCCTTCGCAATTCAGTTCGACCTCGTCTCGCGCGGCGCCCGCACGCGCGTGAAGCTCGCGGTCCCCGGCCGCCACAACGTCGCGAACGCGCTCGCCGCGATCGGCGCGGCGATGGCCGCCGACGTGTCGCTCCCCGACGCGGTCAGGGCGCTCGCGAGCTTCACCGGCCTGCGCCGCCGCTTCGACCTCGTCGGCGAAGCGAACGGCGTCGCGGTGATCGACGATTTCGGCCACAACCCCGACAAGATCGCCGCCACGCTCGACACGCTCCACGCCTTTCCCGGCCGCCTGCTGATCCTGTTCCAGCCGCACGGCTATGGTCCCTTGAAGGTCATGGGCACCGAACTCGTCGCCACTTTCGTCGCGCGGCTGGCGCCCGAAGACCTGCTCGTCCTCCCCGACCCCGCTTATTATGGCGGCACCGTCACCCGCGAGGTCACGAGCGCCGACATCGTCGCCCGGATCGCCGCGCAAGACCGCGACGCGCGCCACATCGCCGACCGCGCCGACGCCGCCGCGCTGCTGGTCGCAGAGGCGCGCCCCGGCGACCGCATCGTCGTGATGGGCGCGCGCGACGACACGCTCAGCCTGCTCGCGGCGACCATGGTCGAATCCCTCGCCGGCTGATAGGATAAGCCCGATCCCCCGTCCGGAGACCCGCCGATGTTCCGCCGCCTCTTCCTCGACCATCCCGCCACCGTCGGCGAAAGCTATGCCGAGCATTTCGGCGT
Source organism: Sphingomonas sp. CFBP 13706 (assembly GCF_014842355.1). Classification (NCBI taxonomy): domain Bacteria; kingdom Pseudomonadati; phylum Pseudomonadota; class Alphaproteobacteria; order Sphingomonadales; family Sphingomonadaceae; genus Sphingomonas; species Sphingomonas sp. CFBP 13706. The sequence goes on along the minus strand of NZ_JACYVM010000007.1, from coordinate 37,712 downwards.
CGCCAGCCGGTTCGGCGTGACGATGATCGCCGGCGGCCTCGGCGCGCTCGTCCACGCGGTCGTCCCCGCTTTGTGCAAGACCAGCGGCAGTGACACGGTGCGCGAACTCCACCGCCAGATGGTCGCCAAACGCGGCGCGGTGGCGGCCGACCAGACCCAGATGAAAACGGTAGAATTCATCATCTGACTCCGGCTCAAGCTGACCCGTCCCCCCGCGAAAGCGGGGGCCCAGGACGAAGGCGGTAAGCGCCGCCCTCCCCCCACCCGTCATCCTGACGAAAGTCAGGACCCAGAGCCAGCAGCGCTGCGCCCCATAACCCTGGATCCTGGGTCAAGCCCAGGATGACGGCGGTGAAGTACAGCCCCCCACCCGTCCTCCCGACGGCGAGGAAGCGCCCCCCCTCCCCCCGTCATCCTGACGAAAGTCAGGATCCAGAGCCAAGCAGCACCGAGCCCTGCCACCCTGGACTCCCGCCTACGTGGGAGAACGGACAGTCGCGATCGCATCCCCTCAACCCCGCCCCCGCTGTAAAGCCCCCTTGACTCCCACACGCCCAAATGACAAGCTTCCTTTACCAATTCGAAAGGACGCTTGACCATGCACAAGAGCCCCGCGCTGCGCCGCTACAACGCCACCGTTCTCGGTCTCAGCCTTGCGTACATGGGAACGCTGTTCGGCGTGGTGGCGCTGTTCCGCAGCCATCCGCCGACCGGCCCGCTCGCCTATCTTCTCGCAGTGCTGCCCGCGCTCCCGCTGCTCGGCGTCTTCCTCGCCTGGGGGCGCTATCTGCGCGACGAGCCCGACGAATATATCCGCACGATGAACGTCCGCCAGACGCTGATCGCCACCGTCTTCATGCTCTGCGCGACGACGATCTGGGGCTTTCTCGAAAGCTTCGGCCTCGCGCGCCATGTCCCGGCCTATTCGGCGGGTGTGCTCTGGTTTGCCGGCCTGATGCTCGGCGGGTGCCTCAACATCGCCGCGGTGCGCGCAGGGACCGCATGAAGAACCGCCTGAAAGTCCTGCGTGCCGAACGCGACTGGAACCAGGGCGACCTCGCCGACCGCCTCGACGTCTCGCGCCAGAGCGTCAACGCGATCGAGACCGGCCGCTACGACCCCTCGCTCCCGCTCGCCTTCCGCATCGCCGAGCTGTTCGGCCTCGCGATCGAGGACATCTTCACCAGCCCCTCTGCACCAGCCTGACCTAGCCCCGCCCGCCCGCTTTGGCTAAAGCCCCGCGCATGACCGACACCCCCACCCCCGCGCCGGACCGCCCCCGCCTCGCCTATCACCACACGACCGGCACCGGCCCGACGATCGTCTTCCTGTCGGGCTATGGCTCGGACATGACGGGCACCAAGGCGGTCACGCTCGAGGCCTGGGCGAAATCGCAGGGCCGCGCCTATCTCCGCTTCGACTATGGCGGCTGCGGCCGCAGCGAGGGCGCGTTCGAGGATCAGACTTTGGTCGACTGGCGCGACGACGTGATCGCGATGCTCGAGGCCTTGGCGGACGGCCCCGCAGTGCTCGTCGGCTCGTCGCTCGGCGGCTGGCTGATGCTGCTGGTGGCGAAGGCCCGGCCCGATCTGGTCGCAGCGCTCGTCGGCATCGCCCCCGCGCCCGACTTCACCGACTGGGGCTTCACCCCTGAGGAAAAGCTGACGCTGCTCAGCGCCGGCCGGCTCGAACGCGCCAACGACTACGGCCCCGAACCCACCATCTACACCCGCGGTTTCTGGGCGTCGGGCGAGGCGAACCGGCTGATGTTCGGCTGGATCGAGATCCGCTGCCCCGTCCGCCTGATCCAGGGCCAGCGCGACAAGGCGGTGCCGTGGCTGCGCACCACCCGGCTCGCCGAGCTGCTTCGTTCAGCCGATGTGCAGACACTGCTCGTCAAGGACGGCGATCACCGCCTGTCACGCGATTCCGACATCGCGCTGATCATCCGCGCGGTCGAGGATGTGATCGCCCGCTTATGATCCTGATGCTGCTCGCCCCCGCGCTGCTCCTGTCCCAGGCCGCCAGCCCCGCCACGCGACCTGCCGCGACGCCGGCCGCCAGGCCCGCCGCCGCCGGCCCCGCCGACGATGCCACGCGGCTCCAGCGCTGCATCGCGACGATCGCGACCGATCCGGTCGCCGCGCGTGCCGAGGCGGGTCGCTGGCGGATGGCGGGCGGCGGCGCCGCGGCGCGCGACTGTGGCGGGCTCGCCTTTGCCGCGGAAAAGAACTGGGCCGCCGCCGCCGCCGAATTCGAGAGCGCGGCGCGCGACGCGCAGCTCGCGCACGACGATCGCGCCGCGACCTATTGGGCGCAGGGCGGCAATGCCTGGCTCGCCGCGGGCGACGCGACCAAGGCGCGCACCGCGCTCGATTCCGCGCTCACCGCGGGGACGCTGACCGGGCTCCAGCTCGGCGAGGCACGGCTCGATCACGCGCGCGCGCTCGTGGCGGCGGACGATCTCGCCTCCGCGCGCACCGATATCGATCTCGCGCTGACCACCGCGGGCGACGATCCGCTCGCGTGGCTCCTGTCCGCGACGCTCGCGCGGCGGATGGGCAATCTGCCCCGCGCACGCGGCGACATCGCCGAGGCGCTCAAGCGCTCCCCCGACGACGCCTCGGTCCAGCTCGAGGCGGGCAACATCGCCGCCCGCGACGGCGACGAGACCCGCGCCCGCGCGGCCTGGGCCGAAGCCGCGCGCCTCGCCCCCGACACCCCCACCGCCCGCAACGCCATCGCCGCGCTCCGCCAGTTCGACCCGCCCAAACCCTGAGCGGCCGGGAGAGGCGCACCCGTCCGCGACGACGCCCGCCCCTCTGGAACCCCGCCGGGGCGCCGCCTATCTACCGGCGATCCAACCCGAAAAGGCCGTCCATGAAATATCTGCACACGATGATCCGGGTCACCGATCCGGCCAAGACGATCGCGTTCTTCGAGCTGCTCGGGCTGAAGGAGGCCCGCCGCCTCGAAAACGAGCAGGGTCGCTTCACGCTGATCTTCCTCTCCGCGCCCGGTGACGAGAGCGCCGAGGTCGAGCTGACGCACAACTGGGATCCGGAAGAGTATGGCGAAGGCCGCAATTTCGGCCATCTCGCCTACCGTGTCGACAATATCTACGAGACCTGCCAGCGGCTCCAGGACGCCGGCGTGACGATCAACCGCCCGCCGCGCGACGGCCACATGGCGTTCGTCCGCACCCCCGACAACATCTCGATCGAGCTGTTGCAGGACGGCCGGCTCGACCCCGCCGAGCCCTGGGCGTCGATGCCCAACACCGGCCACTGGTAAGGGCCACTGGTAAGGATCGTCGGCCCGCCCGCCGCGCGTCAGGCGCGGCGGCGGGCCGGCATCGTCCCGGCCGCCATCGCCGCGGCACAGTCGGCGACGTGGACTGTCGCACCGCAACCCTCGATGATCTCGATCCGCATCGTCAGGTCGACACAGCCCTGGCGGATGTCCTCCGCCAGCATCTCGCGCATCGCGACGATCGCATGCTCGATCGCCGCCGCGCGGTGCGCGAGCTCGATCCCCTCGTGATCCTCGATCACCTCGCCGCGCAGGGCGATCTGAAATCTGTATCGCGGCATCAGCGACATCCTGTGCGTTCGACGCGACGGCCGGGGCGACCGGCGGCGGCCGCGCCCATCGTTCGCCCCTGTTTCTCGCAAGGCGTCTACGCCCCTGCGCGACGATCGGTTCCGCGCCACCCGCGCAGCGCAAGGCACCCGACATTTTCTTACAATAACCGACAATTTCCGAAATGCGCGTCTAACCTATGTTTGAGCGAGACTATAACGCCTGTGATAGTGCAGGGCGCCTCTGGGCAAGCTATGCTTAACCCGGCGACTGAGAGTTCGATATGCTCCCGCCCGAGCGGAGCCTGCATGTGGATTACCCCATCGTCGTCACCGATCATCTGATTGCCAAGCTCGCGACCCGGGTCGAGCTGAGCGCGGCGGATCGCGTGGCGATCGCGGCGCTGCCGTGCAAGCTGCGCACGATCGACCAGTCGACCTATATGCTGCGCGAGGGGCAACGCCCGCTGCGCTGCGCATTCGTGATCGACGGCTTCGCCTATCGCCAGAAGCTCACCCCCGACGGCGAGCGCGAGATCGTCTCGATCCTGATGCCCGGCGACTTCATCGATCTCCAGAACCTGTTCCTCGAGGAATCGGATCACGACGTCCAGGCGCTGACCCGGATCACCGTCGCCGAGATCCCGATCCCCGCACTGCGCGAGATTGTCGCGGTCTCGCCGAAGATCGCCACCGCCTTGTGGATCGAGGCGCTGGTCGAGGCGTCGATCCACCGCGAATGGCTGCTCAATGTCGGCCGCCGCAATGCCAAGATGCGGCTTGCGCACCTGCTCTGCGAATTCTCCGCCCGGCTGCGCGCCTCCTCGCTCAGCGATGCGGACGGCAGCTACGAACTGCCGATGACGCAGGAACAGATGGGCGATGCGCTCGGCCTGACCCCGGTCCACGTCAACCGCGTGCTCCGCGCGCTCGAGACCGACGGGCTGATCACGCGGCGCAAGCGGCAGATCGGCGTCGTCGACTGGTGCGCGCTGCGCGACGCCGCCGAATTCAACGAACGTTATCTCCACCTGACCCAGACGCGCAGCTGAGGACGGGGCCTGAGGTCGGGGCCTGAAGACGGGGCCAGAGCCGCCCCGACCCGGCCACTCTTGACTTTTCGGCCGGTCGCGCGCATCTGACCGCCATCGAGGTGTCATGCAGCGTGATCGGACCTGAACAAGGTCCAGGCTCCGCCTCGGTCGTTTCTAACGGGCTTCCCTTTTCACGCGGGGTGTCAAAACACCACGCCCCTCGCGCGTCCTCCTGTGGATTCGCGAGCCCGGCACATTTGAGAGACTATTCATGTCCTTTTCCAACCTCGGCCTCGCCGAGCCCCTCGTCCGCGCGCTCGAAGCCAAGGGCTATACCGAGCCGACGCCGATCCAGGCCCAGTCGATTCCGATCCTGCTCGAGGGCGGCGATCTGCTCGGCATCGCGCAGACCGGCACCGGCAAGACCGCCGCGTTCGTGCTCCCCTCGATCCAGCGCCTGACCGAGACGCAGAAGCGCGTCCTGCCGACGCATTGCCGCATGCTCGTCCTCGCGCCGACCCGCGAACTCGCCAGCCAGATCGCCGACAGCGCACGCGCCTATGGCCAGTTCAGCAAGATGTCGGTGACCACCGTGTTCGGCGGCACCAGCATCAACAAGAACCGCCAGGACCTCAGCCGCGGCGTCGACATCCTCGTCGCCACGCCGGGCCGCCTGATCGACCTGATCGAGCAGGGCTTCTGCAACCTGTCGATGATCGAGATCCTCGTGCTCGACGAAGCCGACCAGATGATGGACCTCGGCTTCATCCACGCGCTGAAGAAGATCGTCCGCATGCTGCCGAAGAAGCGCCAGACGCTGTTCTTCTCGGCGACGATGCCGACCGCGATCCGCGATCTCGCCTCGCAGTTCCTGCTCGATCCGAAGACCGTCTCGGTCAAGCCCGCCGCGACCACCGCAGAGCGCGTCGACCAGTATGTCACCTTCTGCAACCAGTCGGAAAAGCAGGCGCTGCTGACGATCACGCTGGGTGATCCCGCGATCGACCGCGCGCTCGTCTTCACGCGCACCAAGCATGGCGCCGATCGCGTCGTGAAGCTGCTCGCGGGCAACGGCATCGCCTCGAACGCGATCCACGGCAACAAGAGCCAGGGCCAGCGCGAGCGCGCACTCGGCGAGTTCAAGCAGGGCAAGGTCAAGGTCCTGATCGCGACCGACATCGCCGCGCGCGGCATCGACGTCTCGGGCGTCAGCCACGTCATCAACTTCGAGCTGCCCAACGTCGCCGAACAGTATGTCCACCGCATCGGCCGTACCGCGCGTGCGGGCGCCAGCGGCATCGCCGTCGCGTTCTGCGCGGATGACGAGAAGGCCTATCTGCGCGACATCGAGCGGATCACCCGCCAGAAGGTGACGGTCCGCCCGCTGCCCGACGATTTCGTCAACCTGTCGAACCAGATCAAGCAGACGCGGGTCAAGACGATGGGCGCCGATCCTGAAGTCCGGATCGACCGTCCGCGTGATCCCGCGCGTCCCCGCGCCACCCACGCACCCCGCGCGACCGGCACCACCGGCCGCAACTATGCGGGCGCGAGCCGTGGCGGTCAGGGCGGTGGCCAGGGTGGCGGCGGCGGTCGTCCCCAGGGCGGCGGTCGTCCCGGCGGCCAGGGCGGTGGTCGCCCGGCCGGTGGCGGTCGCCCCGGCGGCCAGGGCCGCGGCGCCGGCCCCAGCTCGGCACGCTAAGGCCCCATGTCTTTGCCTCGCGGGTTTGCTATAGGCAGACCTGCGAGGAGAAGACTGATGGACGTCTCGAATACCCCGATCGCCGAACGCATCGCCCGCGTCCTGGCGGGCCAGCGGATCAGCGCCAATGCCGGCGGCGACGCCGCCTCCGCGTCGCGCCTGATCGACGACGCCTGGACCGACTATCTCCCCGACGCGCTCGCGGTCCTGCGCACCTTGCGCGAACCCGACCAGACCATGGCCGCCGCCGGCGACCCCGCCATCTGGGAAACCATGGTCCTCGCCGCGCTGAAGGCCGCCCGCCCGCAGACGGTGGTGCTGTAGCGCCCGCCAAGCGACGGACCACGCCTCCCCCAGGCTGACGACCGTGGTGCGCGCGCCACCTCACCCCCCGCGTCATCCTGACGAAAGTCAGGACCCAGAGCCAAAAGCGACCCCGCCCGTAACCCTGGATCCTGGGTCAAGCCCAGGATGACGGAAGAGAGGGGGCGCCTGCCCCCACCCGTTCACCCTGAGCGAAGTCGAAGGGCCGCGCGCCCCACCCGTTCGCCCTGAGCGAAGTCGAAGGGCCTGCGCCCAGTGCTTCGACTACGCTCAGCACGAACGGACCGGGGGCGCGCGCCTCACCCCCCGAAAACCCCCAGACTAAAGCACGAACCGGCTGAGATCCGTATTCCGCGCAATCTCCTTCAGCTGGCTGTCGACATACGCCCCGTCGATCACCACGCTCGACCCGCCGCGATCCTCGGCATTGTAGCTGACGTCCTCGAGCAGCTTCTCCATCACCGTCTGCAACCGCCGCGCGCCGATATTCTCGACCTCGGCATTCACCTCCGCGGCGATCCGCGCGACCGCGGCGATGCCGTCCTCGGTGAAGCGGATCTCGACGCCTTCGGTGGCGATCAGCGCCTTGTACTGCAGCGGCAGCGACGCCTTGGTGTCCGACAGGATCGCGACGAAATCCCCCTCGGTCAGGCCCTTCAGCTCGACCCGGATCGGCAGACGCCCCTGCAACTCGGGCAGCAGGTCGCTCGGCTTGGCGACATGGAACGCCCCGCTCGCGATGAACAGGATATGGTCCGTCTTCATCGGCCCGTATTTGGTCGCGACCGTCGTCCCCTCGATCAGCGGCAGCAGGTCGCGCTGCACGCCCTCGCGGCTCACCGATCCGCCGCGCCCGTCCGACACCGCGATCTTGTCGATCTCGTCGAGGAACACGATCCCGTTCGCTTCGGCATCCGCCAGCGCGACGCGGCTCACCTCGTCCTGGTCGAGACGCTTGTCGGCCTCTTCCTCGACCAGCTTGTCCCACGCCGCGGTCACCGTCAGCTTGCGGCGCTTCAACTGCTGCCCGCCGCCCAGCGACTTCATCATCTCGCCGATGTTGATCATCTGCGGCGCGCCGCCGGGGATCTCGAACGGCGTCGTCGGCGTCTGCTCGACCTCGATCTCGACCTCGGCGGCGTTCAGATGCCCGTCGAGGAACCGCTGCTTGAAGCTCTCGCGCGTCGCGGTGCTCGAATCCTTGCCGACCAGCGCGTCGAGCAGCCGGCCCATCGCCGCCTCCTCCGCCTTGTCCTTCACCGCGATCCGCCGGCGCTCCTTCTCCAGCCGGATCGCCTCCTCGACCAGGTCGCGCGCGATCTGCTCGACGTCGCGCCCGACATAGCCGACCTCGGTGAACTTGGTCGCCTCGACCTTGACGAACGGCGCATCGGCCAGTTTCGCCAGCCGCCGGCTGATCTCGGTCTTGCCGCAGCCGGTGGGCCCGATCATCAGGATGTTCTTGGGCGTCACCTCGTCGCGCAGATCCTCGCTGAGCTGCTGGCGCCGCCACCGGTTGCGCATCGCCACCGCGACCGCGCGCTTGGCGGCGGCCTGGCCGATGATATGCGCGTCAAGCGCGGCGACGATGGCCTTGGGGGTAAGCTGGTCGTTCATGATCACTCTTCTTCGCCCCTCCCCTTCAGGGGAGGGGTTGGGGGTGGGGACTATCCGCGGGCGGAGCGCTTGATGAAGCCCCCCACCCCAACCCCTCCCCTGAAGGAGAGGGGCTTCCGGGTCTTCAGCTGGTCGAGTCCATCGACTCCACGGTCAGCCGGTCATTGGTGTACACGCACAGCTCGGAAGCGATTCCCATCGCCTTGCGGCACAGCACCTCGGCATCGCTCTCATACTCGACCAGCGCGCGCGCCGCGGCGAGCGCATAGTTGCCGCCCGATCCGATCGCCGCGACGCCGTTCTCGGGCTCGAGCACGTCGCCATTGCCCGTCAGGATCAGCGTCACGTCCTTGTCCGCGACGATCATCATCGCCTCGAGGTTGCGCAGGAACTTGTCGGTCCGCCAGTCCTTGGCGAGCTCGACCGCGGCCCGGAGCAACTGCCCCTGATGCTGCTCCAGCTTGCGTTCGAGCCGTTCGAACAGCGTGAAGGCGTCCGCGGTCGCGCCGGCGAACCCGCCGATCACCGACCCGTCGCCGAGCCGCCGCACCTTGCGCGCATTGGGTTTCATGACGGTCTGGCCCATCGAGACCTGGCCGTCGCCGATCACGACGACCTTGCCGCCGCGCCGGACCGAAAGGATGGTGGTGCCGTGCCAGACCGGCATGGCGTGGGGATCATTTGCACTCATGACCGCGATGTAGGGTGCGCTTTCGACCACGCAACGGTCCGCTGCACCGACCCCCTGCACCACCCCCTCACCCTCCCGCTCGACTTCCCTGTCGGCTTCCCGGTTACCTTCCCCCTTTACGTCATCCTGACGAACGTCAGGACCCAGAGCCCCGAACGCCACGCGCGCCGCTCCGATACCAGCCCCGCTCACCGCCGCTTCCCCCACTCGCGCGCCGCCGTGTACCCCAGATACCCCGTCCCGAAGAGCGCATAGAGCGGCTCGGGAATCGCCCCCAGATACGCCCCCACGCCGCCCGCGATCGCCTGCGCCGCCCCCGGCCGCACCGCCGCGAGCAGCCCCACCGGGATCGCCCCCAGCAGCAACGCGTACATCACGTACAGGAACCCCGGCCGCGCCCGCGTCACCCACGGATCGGCGGGCAGCTCCGCCCCCTCCTCAACGCCTCTCGTCATGACACCCCCCTGGAAAACTGGCGCTTTCCGCCTCACGCCCGGTTGGCGAGCCAGCCATAGAGGAACGCCTCGTTCGCCGGCCGCCGCTCCGCCAGCGCGACATAGCGCTCGCCCTGCAGCGCCTCGATCGCCTTCAGCAGCACCGCCTCGCCCCCCGCGCCGCGCCGCTTGAGGAACCCCGCCAGCGCCGCGAGCGTCCCCGGCCCGATCCGGCCATCGACGACGAGGTCGGGATAATCGCTCGCCCCGCGATTGAGCGCGTTCAGCGCGCGCTGCAGAAACCCGCTCGCGACCGCCGGCCCCATATTCACCCCGGTATCGAACAATTCGCCCGCAATATCCGGCGCGAGCCGTCCAACCCCCTCATATCCGGGGTCAATCCAGTAAGCCTGCCGATAGATTGCGACCGCCGCCGCCCGCGGAAACACCCGCATGTCCCCCGCAAACCCATGCGCCCGCGCCACCGCCTGCGTGATCCCGAACCGCGTCGCCCCCCCGCGATCCGCCGGATGATCGCCATACCCGCCCTCACGATCGATCACCGCCTCGATCAGCCCACCGATCTCCATCCCCGATCCCCCCGATTCGCCCGCCACCCTATAACCATATAGGTTAGCGAAAAGCAATGTCGGAGCCGGCAATGGTAAAAGACAAACACCCCCCGCCGTCATCCTGACGAAAGTCAGGACCCAGAGCCAAGCAGCGCAAGTGCCCGTAACCCTGGGTCCCGGGTCAAGCCCGGGATGACGAAAACGGAAACCCACCCCTATCGGTCACCCAGCAACCCACTCCCAAACCTCAGCTTTCCTCCCCATCAAGCCGCGCCCCATCCAGCACCCGCTCCCCCCGCGCCCGCTCCTCAGCATCCCGCGCGCGCTCCGCCTTGGTCCGCCCGAACGCTGCCCGGTTCGCGTCCGCCACCACCCCCGCCTCGCGCCGCGCCCGCGCTTTGCGCGCCCGCCGCAAATTGATGATCTCGCCCATGAAAACCCCTGTCACACCGCTTGCCAGCACCCCGCCGGCGCTACAGACTGCCCCTCCTATGCGCCATCCCGTCCTGCTGTCCGCCCTCCTCCTGCTCCCCGCCGCCGCGTCGGCGCAGGCGCTGCCGCCCGGCGCCTGGGCGATCACCTCGACCGCGGTCGAGCTCGTCATTCCGGGGGCGCCGGGGTTCATCCTGCGGATGATGCGCGGAAAATCGAAGACCGAGCGCAAATGCCTGCCGCCCGAACAGGCCTCGTCGGGCGTCGCCGCGCTGTTCATCCCCAAGCCCGAGGCGCGCTGCACGGTCGAACGCGCGCAGTTCGCGGGCGGGCGGATCGATCACGTCATGACCTGTCCGCAGAAAAAGGGGGCGCCGATGCGGATCGTCCGCGCGGGCAGCTATGGCGCGACGGGCTTTACCGCGCGGATGACGATGACCGGCGAGACCGACAAGGGCGCGATGCGGATCGTCGCGGATCAGGTCGCGGCGCGCACCGGTCCTGTCTGCAAACGCTGACACTAGGATCTGGAATGGCACGATATTTCGTGCCCGGGAGCGGCATCGCCTCTGGCGGCCGGCTCCGGAAAGTTTCTGGTCGGGGCGACAGGATTCGAACCTGCGACCCCCACACCCCCAGTGTGATGCGCTACCAGGCTGCGCTACGCCCCGACCGAAGGGCGCGCATTATGCGGATGTTGCGCGCGATGCAAGCACGCGATTGCGGCAAAGCCCATATTCGTCCGTCTCATCGCGGCCCGGCCACGCTTCACCGGCGCGCATCGGTTGCGCGGGGCGGCAACCGGTGATAGCGGCATCGCCCATGCGAGCGCGGGCGTATGGCGCCTGCCCACCAGCCAAAACGGGACTCCATGTTCATTTCCCCAGCATATGCGCAGGCCGCCGGCGAGACGGCGACATCGGGCGGCATCGCCTCGTTTCTGAGCCTCGCGCCGCTCTTCCTCGTCTTTGTCGTCTTCTATTTCCTGATGATCCGTCCGCAGCAAAAGCGGATGAAGGCGCTCCAGGCGTCGGTCGCGGCGGTCAAGAAGAATGACAGCGTCGTCACCGCCGGCGGCATCATCGGCAAGGTGACCAAGGTCGAGGACGCGATCGTCGAGATCGAGATCGCGCCCAACACGCGCGTCCGCGTCGTCAAGGCGACGCTCACCGACATCACCAGCCCGAACACGAAGCCGGCGAACGACTGATGTTGGATTTCCCCCGCTGGAAGGTCGCGTCGATCATCGGCCTGCTGGCCGTGCTCTGCGCGCTTGCGATCCCGAGCTTCTTCTCCGAATCGACGACCAGCAAGTGGGGGGCGATTCCGCATAAGCGGATCAACCTGGGTCTCGATCTGGCGGGCGGCAGCTATCTGCTGCTCGAGGCGGACACCGCCGATCTCGCCAATTCGCGGATCGAGGCGATGCGCGACAGCATCGCGGGCACGATGCGCAACGGCACGCCGCGGATCGCGATCGGCGATATTTCGGTGCGTGGCGGGCAGCTTAGCTTCCTGCTCCGCGACCCGAGCCAGGTCGATGCCGCGCGCGAGCGGCTGCTCTCGATCACCGGCGGTGGCGCCGGGATGAGCGGCCAGCGCGAATGGGACATCAACGTCGTCGACACCAGCCGGTTCGTGCTCAAGCCGACCGAGGCCGGGCTCCAGCAGGCGATCGACACCGCGATGAAGGACGCGACCGAAGTCGTCCGCCGCCGCATCGACGAACTCGGCACCAAGGAGCCGACGATCGTCCGCCAGGGCGCGACGCGTATCGTCGTCCAGGTGCCGGGCCTGCAGAATCCGCAGGCGCTCAAGAACCTGCTCGGCAAGACCGCAAAGCTCGAATTCAAGCTGGTCGACGAGACCGCGAACCCCGCCGATCTCGTCAAGGGCATCGCCCCCGTCGGCAGCCAGGTCATTCCTTACCCCGGCAATCCGCAGGGCATTCCGTTCATCGCGGTCAAGCGGTCGGTGATCATCTCGGGCGATCAGCTCGCCGATGCCCGCCAGGAGTTCGAGCCGCAGACCAACGCGCCGCAGGTGGCGATCACCTTCGACGCGGTCGGTGGCCGACGTTTTGCCAAGGTCACGCAGGAGAACACGAACAAGCCGTTCGCGATCATCCTCGACAATTCGGTGATCTCCGCGCCCAACATCAACGAGCCGATCCTCGGCGGTCGCGCCTCGATCTCGGGCAATTTCACGGTCGAATCGGCCAATTCGCTCGCGATCTCGCTGCGGTCGGGCAAGCTGCCGATCAATCTGAAGATCATCGCAGAGAGCACCGTCAGCCCCGATCTCGGCAAGGATTCGATCCGCGCCGGCGTGCTGGCCAGCATCGTCGCGGCGCTCGCGGTGATCGTGTTCATGTTCGTGACCTATGGCCGGTTCGGCCTCTATGCGAACCTCGCGGTGGTCATCAACATCCTCGTGATCGTCGCGGTCATGGCGATGCTCAACGCGACGCTGACGCTGCCCGGCATCGCCGGCTTCGTGCTGACGATCGGTACCGCGGTCGACGCCAACGTGCTGATCAACGAGCGTATTCGTGAGGAACGCCGCCGCGGGCGCAACATCGTCCAGGCGGTCGAGCTCGGCTATAAGGAGGCGTCACGCACGATCTTCGAGGCCAACGTCACGCACGCGATCACCGGCGTGATCATGCTCCTGCTGGGCTCGGGCCCGGTCAAGGGCTTTGCGGTCGTGCTGCTGATCGGCATCTGCACCAGCGTGTTCACCGCGGTGACCTTCACGCGGATGCTCGTGGCGCTCTGGCTGCGCAAGAACCGCCCCACCACGATCAATATTTGAGGCGGGAGACATCATCATGCGCCTGCTGAAACTCGTACCCGACAACACCAACCTAAAGTTCGTCTCGCTCCGCAAATGGGCGTTCGGGCTGACCATCCTCCTGTCGCTCGCCGCCGTCGGGCTGGTCTTCGCCAAGGGCCTGAACATGGGCGTCGACTTTGTCGGCGGCGTCCTGATCGAGGAGCGGTTCGCAACCCCGCCGTCGATCGACGCGGTCCGCACCGAGGTTGATCGCCTCGGCGTCGGCGAAGCCTCGATCCAGTCCTTCGCCGATCCGACCGTGCTGTCGATCCGTCTGCCGATCCCCGAGAGCACCGACGAGGGTGCGACCAACGCACTCGTCAAGAAGGTTGCCGACGATCTGGCGGTCAAGTTCCCCGGCGCGACCTTCTCGAAATACGACACGATCTCGGGCAAGGTCTCGGACGAGCTGATCAGCAAGGGGCTGCTCGCGGTCGGGCTCGCCATCCTCGGCATCGGCCTGTTCGCGGTGGTCCGCTTCGAATGGCAGTTCGGCGTGTCGACCGTCGTCGCGATCGTCCACGACCTGTTGATGACGCTCGGTTTCTTCGCGCTGACGCAGTTCGAATTCGACCTCAACATCGTCGCCGCGGTGCTGACGATCGTGTCCTATTCGATCAACGACAAGATCGTCATCGACGACCGTATCCGCGAGAATATGCGCCGCTATCGCAAGATGGACATGCGCGAGATCATCGATCTGTCGGTGAACGAGACGCTGCCGCGTACCGTCATGACCTCGGTCACGATCCTGCTCGCGCTGACCGCGATGCTGGTGCTCGGCGGCCATGTGCTGCGCGGCTTCACCGCAGCGATGATCCTCGGCATCGTCGTCGGCACCTATTCGTCGATCTACGTGTCGTCGTCGCTGCTCATCACGCTCGGCCTGCGCGCCGAGCCCGAGGGCCGCAAGGGCGACCGCGACGACGCCGAGCGCGTGGGTCCGAAGGCCGGCCGCTGATGCGCGGCGGGCCCGGCGCGTGAGGACAAGCACGTGAGGACAAGCACGTGAGGATGGACAAGGAAAAGACCGACGGGCCGATGATCTCGGCGATCGGTCACGGCGGGTTCCGGGTCGACGACGGCTATTACACCGCGCTGCTGATCACCCCGTCGCGCGCCGACGGCTGGACCCCGCCGCCGTTCGAGACACTGGGCGCGGACGATGTCGCCAGCGTCCTCGCGCTGTCGCCCAGACCCGAATTCCTGCTGCTCGGCACCGGATCGCAGTTGCGCCAGCCCGCCGCCGCCTTCCGCCGCGCGGTCGAGGCGCAGGGCGTCGGGATCGAGGCGATGGACAGCCGCGCCGCCGCGCGCGCCTGGGCCGTGCTCCGTGGCGAAGGCCGCTGGATCGCCGCCGCGCTCTACCCGCTCGAAGGCTGAGGCTTTTCAGGCGCTTGGTCGGGCGCGCTAGGCCCCGCCCCCGACCAGCCCGGCCAGATGCGCGAACAGCGCGGCGCTGTTGGCCTCCCAGGTAAAGCGCGCCGCGACACGCCGCGTCGCCTCCCTCGCCGGCGGTGCCGCCAGGATCCCGGCAATCGCCGCACCGAACGCCGCCGCATCGCGCGGCACGATCCGGCCCGCCTCGTCCGACGTGACCACCTCGCCCGCACCGCCCGCATCGGTGATCACGATCGGCGTCCCGCAGGCGAGCGCCTCGACCCACGCATTCGCCAGCCCTTCGGACGCCGAGGCGAGCGCCATAACGTCGGCAGTCGCGACCAGCCGCGGAATCGCCTCATGCGCGACGCTCCCGAGCAGCCGGACCCTTTCCCCCACGCCCAGCGCGCGGATCAGCGCCTCCAGCCGCGCCCGGTCCCCCCCCTCGCCCGCGATCCTCAGCGAAACGCCCGGCAGGCGCGCGACCGCCTCGATCACCACGTCATGCCCCTTGCGCGGGATCAGCGCCCCGACCGACAGCACCAGCGGCCCCGTCACGCCCAGCCGCGCCGCCTCGGCCGCACGCGCCGCCGCGTCGATCGGGCGGAACCGCGCCTGGTCGACCCCGGTATGATGCACCCGGATTCGCGCCCCCGGCATCCCCATCGCGATCATGTCCGCCCGCATCGCCGCGCTGACCGCGAGCAGCCCGTCCGCCGCGCGGCCCGCACGCCGGATCTGCGCGCGCGTGCCCGCCGCGCGACCCCAGTGATGGATATCCGCCCCGCGCGCCTTGATCGACACGGGCACGCCATAGCGTCGCCCGAGCGCGACCGCGGCGACGCCGTCGGGGAAAAAGAACGATGCATCAATGACATCGAATGGAAAATCTGGCCGCAAGGCGTCGAGCACCGGGATCAGCGCGCGGGTGAGCGCCGCGGCATGCCACCGCCCCCCGGTCGCAGGGATCGTCGTGAACCGCGGCCGCTGCACGCCCACCCCGCGCCACGTCTCCTGGAGCGGTAGCTGCGCGAGCGGCGCGAAACGCGGCATCAGGCGCAGCGGCCCGGGCGGCAGGCCGATCGGTGCGACGACGCGCAGATCGACGCCCGGATGCGCCGCGAGCCCCAGCGTCTGCCGCTCGACGAAGACACCGAAATTGGGCCGGCTCGCATCGGGAAACAGCGTGGACAGGGTCAGGACGCGCATCATGGCCCTTGGTATCGCCGCCGGGTTAAGAACCCTGTCGCTGCGATTATTGCAGGTCGACCGGCCCGGTCGCGATCACCCCCGCGCGCAGGGCATCGTCATACAACAGCGCGCTTTCGCGCTGCACCTGATGCGTCAGCCGCGCGAGCATCGCTTCGGCCTCGCCGCGGAACTCATACCAGTCCGCAGGCTCGATCGTCGGCAGCCAGTGCGCGATGAACACCCGCCATTCGCGCCGCAGCGCGTCGAGTTCGGCGGCCATGACCGCGACCGTCTCGGGCGAATAGTCCGCCTCGGTCGCGATCGCGGTCAGGTCGATCACCTCGTCCTCGACGCCCAGATGATCCGCGACCAGCACCGCGAGCTCGAGCAGTTTGCGCGACGCCGCCGCGCAATTATGCCCGCGCCGCTGCAACAGCGCGACAAGGTCGGCGCAGCGTTCGGCGATACGGTCATGATCGTCGATCAGGCGTCGCCACGACGTCCGATCGTCACGCTGTTCGGCGAGTCTTTGTGAGGTGACTTCCATCGAATTTCTCCCCTTTTCAACGCGCGCCCTCGTCCGTCATGCCCCAACCCCCGACCGCCGGCGGGTGACGATGCGCGCTACTCCCGATAGGCGGTGGTTATCGCTTCGACTTCTGCCGGATCGCCCATGATCAGGCCGATCCGCTGGTGCAGGCTGCTCGGCTCGATCGACAGGATGCGCTGCTCGCCATCGGTGGCGGCGCCACCGGCCTGCTCCATCAGCATCGCCATCGGATTGCCCTCGTACATCAGCCGCAGCTTGCCGACCTTGCCCGGCTGGCGGACGTCGCGCGGGTACAGGAACACGCCGCCGCGCTTGAGGATGCGGTGCGCGTCGGCGACCATCGATCCGGTCCAGCGCATGTTATAATCGGTGCCGATCGGCCCGTCCTTGCCCGCGATCCGCTCGTCGATGAACCGCGTTACCTCGGGCGACCATTGCCGCGCATTCGACGTGTTGATCGCGAATTCGCGCTTGCCGCCGGGCATGCGGATATTCGTGTCGGTCATCACCCACGACCCGATCTCGCGGTCGAGCGTGAACTCGTGCACCCCCGCGCCGACCGTCAGCACCAGGATCGTCTGCGGACCATAGACCGCATAGCCCGCCGCGACCTGGGTCTGCCCCGCCTGGAGGAAGTCCTGCTCGGACACATCGGCGCCCGACGCGGTCTCGGCCGCGCGCAGCACCGAAAAGATCGTGCCGACCGACAGGTCGACGTCGATGTTGCTCGACCCGTCGATCGGATCGAATAGCAGCAGATATTCACCCTTGGGATAGCGATTGGGGACGAGGTGGATCGTCTCCATCTCCTCCGACGCCATCGCCGCCAGATGCCCGCCCCACTCGTTCGCCTCGAGCAGCATCTCGTTCGCGATCACGTCGAGCTTCTTCTGCACCTCGCCCTGGACATTCTCGCTCTCGAGGCTGCCGAGCACGCCGCCCAGCGCCCCCTTGCCGATCGCATGGCTGATCGCCTTGCACGACCGCGCGACGACCTCGATCAGCAGGCGCAGCTGCGGCTGCAGCGTGCCGGCCTCGCGTTGCTGTTCGATCAGGAACTGGGTCAGCGTCTTGCGCTTCATGGGCAGGGTACCTTCAACCGGAATGGAGAATGCAATCGTGGTTAGCCAAGCCGATCCTGCTATACCATAGGAGAGAAATGCCCGATCCGACCGAACGATCCCTCTTTATGACGGGGTGTTTCGGCCAATCGGCTCGCGCTGGCGCGGCGTTGTCGCTAGAGGCTGCCGCGATGTCCGCGTTCGATCAGCATCATCGCGACCTCTCCGCACTTGCCACGGCAACGCGCCGCCGCGCGCTGATCGCGCGGCAAGGGGTTGATTTCGCATCCAATGATTATCTCGCGCTCGGCCAGAGCGGGCGGATCGCCGCGGGCGTCGCGGCCGCGCTGGCGCGCGGCGTCGCGGTCGGTTCGGGCGGATCGCGGCTGCTCCGCGGCAATGATCCCGAACATATCCTGCTCGAAGCCGAAGCGGCGGCGTTCTTCGGGGCGGAGGCGGGGTTGTACTTCTCGACCGGGTACGCCGCCAACGCCGCGCTGTTCGCGACGCTGCCGCAGACCGGCGACCTTGTCGTCCACGACGCGCTGATCCATGCGAGCGCGCATGAGGGGATGCGGCTCGGTCGCGCGGCATGTGTCTCGGCGGCGCATAACGACGTCACCGCCTTTGCCGATGCGATCGCGCAGTGGCGCCGGGCGGGCGGCACCGGCCGGCCCTGGATCGCGGTCGAAAGCCTCTACAGCATGGACGGCGACCGCGCGCCGCTCGACGCGCTCGTCGCGCTCGCCGAGGCGCATGACGGCGTCGTGCTGATCGACGAGGCGCATGCCACCGGCGTGTTCGGCGACGATGGCCGCGGCCTCGCCGGGCATCTGGAGGGACGGCCCGACATCGTTACCTTACGCACCTGCGGCAAGGCGATGGGGTGCGAGGGCGCGCTGGTCTGCGGCCCCGACGTGGTCCGCGACTTCCTCGTCAACCGGGCCCGCGCGTTCATCTTCTCGACCGCACCCTCGCCGCTGATGGCGAGCGCCGCGCGCGCGAGCCTCCAGATCCTCGCCGACGAACCCGAACGCCGCACCGCCCTGCGCGCGCTCATCGCCACCGCCGAAACCGTGCTCGCACCGTACGGCGTCGTGCCGACCGGATCGCAGATCCTGCCGCTCGTGCTCGGCGACGATGCGACGACGATGCGCGTCGCGGCGGCGGTCCAGGCGGCAGGGTTCGACGTTCGCGGGATCCGCCCGCCGACCGTGCCCAAGGGCACGTCGCGCCTGCGGATCTCGCTCACGCTCAACGTCACCGCACCCCAGATTGCGGGGCTCGGCGACGCGTTGCAAAAGGCCCTGTCATGACCCGCCTCGTCGTTACCGGCACCGACACCGATGTCGGCAAGACCGTCTTTGCCGCCGCGCTCGCGGGCGCGCTCGACGCAAGCTATTGGAAACCGGTCCAGGCCGGGCTCGACGGCGGCAGCGATGCGTCGCGCGTCGCCGCGCTGTCCGGCCTCGCGCGCAAGCGGATCCTGCCCGAGGCCTATCGGCTGACCACGCCCTGCTCGCCCGACCGCGCGGCGACGCTCGACGGCGTGACGATCGACCTCGACCGGCTCGTCCCTCCCGCGCTGCCCGGCCCGCTGGTGATCGAGGGGGCGGGCGGGGTGATGGTGCCGCTGACCGACACCCGCGTCTTTGCCGACCTGTTCGCGCAGTGGCGGCTGCCCGTCGTGATCGTCGCGCGCACCGCGCTCGGCACGATCAACCACAGCCTGTTGTCGATCGAGGCGCTGCGCCGCCGCGACGTGCCGATCCTCGGCGTCGCGTTCGTCGGCGACGCGGTCCCGCACAGCGAGGCGGCGATCGTCCGGCTGGGCGACGTGCGGCATCTCGGCCGGCTGCCGATGCTCCCCCGGCTCGACGCCGCCACGCTCAGTGCCGCCTTCGCCGCCAGTTTCCGGCTCG
This sequence comes from Sphingomonas sp. CFBP 13706, assembly GCF_014842355.1. Classification (NCBI taxonomy): domain Bacteria; kingdom Pseudomonadati; phylum Pseudomonadota; class Alphaproteobacteria; order Sphingomonadales; family Sphingomonadaceae; genus Sphingomonas; species Sphingomonas sp. CFBP 13706. The sequence goes on along the minus strand of NZ_JACYVM010000007.1, from coordinate 18,386 downwards.
AGGATTTCCGATGACGTCGCCGATCTGGCATCCCTTCACCCAGCATGGTCTGGGCGACCCGATCCCCCGCATCGTCCGGACCGAGGGGGCGGCGCTCCACACTAGCGACGGGCGGCGGATCGTCGATGCGATCTCGTCCTGGTGGGTGACGACGCATGGCCACCGCCATCCCCGGATCATGGCCGCGATCGCCGAGGAGGCGGGGCGGATGGACCAGATCATCTTCGCCGGCTGGACGCACGAACCCGCCGAAACGCTCGCGCACGGCCTCGTCGCGATCATGCCCGAGGCGCTGCGCCACGTCTTCTTCTCCGATTCCGGCTCGACCGCGGTCGAGGTCGCGCTGAAGATGGCGCTCGGTTACTGGCGCAACCGCGACGAACCGCGCGACCGGATCCTGGTGCTCGAACACAGCTATCACGGCGACACGATCGGGACGATGTCGGTCGGTGAACGCGGCGTCTACAACCGCGCCTATGCGCCGCTGCTGTTCGACGTCGGCACCATCCCCTTCCCGCACCCCGGCGCCGAACAGGCCACGCTCGACGCGCTCGAGGCGGCATGCCGCGCCGCGCCCGCCGCGTTCATCGCCGAACCGCTCGTGCTCGGCGCGGGCGGCATGCTGATCTATCCGCCGCGCGTGCTCGCCGAGATGCGCGCGATCTGCGCCCGTCACGCCGTGCTGTTCATCGCCGACGAGGTGATGACCGGCTGGGGCCGTACCGGCACGCTGCTGGCCTGCGAACAGGCCGGCGTCGTGCCCGACATCCTCTGCCTGTCCAAGGGCTTGACCGGCGGCGCGGTCCCGCTCGCGGTGACGATGGCGACCGCGGAGATCTTCGACGCGCATGTGTCCGACGATCGCGCGCGCATGTTCTTCCACTCCTCGAGCTATACCGCCAACCCGATCGCCTGCGCCGCCGCCAACGCGAACCTCGCGATCTGGCGCGACGAGCCGGTGCACGACAGGATCGCGACGCTCGGTGCACGACAGGCGGCGCAGCTCGCCCGCATCGCCCGCCTGCCCGGCGTGACCAACCCGCGCCGCATCGGCACGATCGCCGCGGTCGACCTGCAGGTCGGCGATCGCGGCTATCTGTCGGATCTCGGCCCGAAACTGCTGCGCTTCTTCACCGCACACGACCTGTTGCTGCGACCGCTCGGCAACACCGTCTACGTCATGCCGCCCTATTGCATCGACGAGCCCGACCTCGACGCGATCTATGCCGCGATCGAGGAGGCGTGCGCGACCCTGCTCTAGTCCTCGCTGTAGCGTTCCTCGGCCCAGGGGTCGCCGCGCCGGTGATAGCCATTGACCTCCCAGAAGCCCGGCTTGTCCGCGCCAAGGAATTCAATCCGCGAAATCCACTTCGCGCTTTTCCAGAAATAGAGATGCGGGATGACGAGGCGGACCGGGCCGCCATGCTCGCGGGTCAGCGGCTTGTCCTGCCAGCTGTGGACGAGCAGCGCGTCCGCCGCGGCGAAATCGGCCAGTGGGACATTGGTGGTGTAGCCGTCATAGCCGTGCAGCGTCAGGAACGCCGCCGCATCCCCCGGGCCGACATGGTCGAGCAGATCGCGCGTCGTCACACCCGACCAGTCATTGTCGTAGCGCGACCAGGTCGTGACGCAGTGAATGTCCGACCGCACCGCGGTCTGCGGCAACGCCATGAACCCCGCCCAGTCGAGCGTCACCGGCCGCTCGACCATCCCGTCGATCGTCAGCCGCCACCGCTCGCGCGCGATATCGGGCTGCTTGCCGAGATCGAGCACCGGCCAGTCGCGGACCAGATGCTGCCCCGGTGGCAGGCGGTCGCCCTCCGCGCGGTCCGTCGCTCCCGTCAGGAACTTGCCCTCGCTTGCCCAGCGTTGCTTCGACCGCGTCAGCTTGGTCGGTTCGGACCTGTCATCATCGCTCATGCGGCACAGACTAGGCGGCTTGCGGCGACGGGGCCACCGTCGATTTCCCGGGGGATTTCCCAGGGGATTTCACGCTGCAGAGCGGGTATCCCCCGATAATGCCTCAACCGATCACCTTCTATGTCGGCCATCAGGGCCGCGGCCATGCCAATCGCGCGATGGCGATCATCGACGCGTTGCCCGCCGGCCGCGCCGTCACGATCCTGACCGCGCGGCCCGCATTGTTCGACGGGTTCGCGCGCGCCGTCACGCTGGTGCCCCTGCCCGACGAGGGCGCGGCCAGTGACAGCCCCCCGCCGGCGCTCGCGGCGCAGCCGACCCCCGACATCCTCCACCGCGCACCGATCGGCGACGCGGCGATCCGCGCGACGATGCGGACGATCCTCGACCATCTCGACACGGTCGATCCCGCGCTGTTCGTGGTCGACGTCTCCGCCGAGATCGCGCTGCTGGCCCGCATCGCCAGCGTCCCCGCGATCGGGATCCGGATGCACGGCAACCGCGGCGATGCCGCGCATCTCGCCGGCTATCGCGCCTGTGTCGGCCTGCTCGCGCCCTTCGACGAAGCGCTCGAACAGCCCGAGACCCCTGACTGGATTCGCGCCATGACCCATTATGCGGGCGGGCTGTGCACCGCGCGGGACGTCGTGCCGGGCAAGACGGAGGCGCGGGCGATGCTCGGCCTCTCCCCCGACCGCGAGATCGTCGTCGTGCTGACCGGCGGCGGCGGCGCAGGCACGCCCTATGCGCCGCTGACCATGGCCGCGCGCGCACTGCCAAAGACCGACTGGCTAGTGCTCGGCCCCGTTCAGCGCGAAGGCCATGAGACCGATTTCGGCAATCTCCACCTACGCGGCTGGGTCTCGACGATCACCGCGCACATCGCCGCGGCCGACGTCGTCGTCGCCTCCAGTGGCGATACCATCGTCCACGAAATCGCGCGGGTCGGCCGCCCCTATGTCTGCGCGCCCGAATGGCGCTATTTCGACGAACAGATGCGCAAGGCCGAACGCCTGGCCGAACTCGGCGCAGCGATCCTGGTGCCAAGCTGGCCCGGCGCATCGCCCCCATGGCGCGGCCTGCTGGACGCCGCCAAGGCGCTCGACCCCGCCGCACTCGCAAGCCTCCACACCCCCACCGCCGCCGCCAGCGCCGCGGATTATCTCGACCGGCTCGCCACCGATCTCTGGACACGCTGAACCGGCACGATCGGGTTGAAAGACGGGCGGGTCCGATCCGGACGTTTTTAGCTGTATCCGGTTCATTGCCAGGCTAGCCTGCGTCATGCACCTGACCCGGCCACAGGCCGACTTGCTCGCCCGTGAGGGCATGACCGCGCTGCGCAACGGCGACGCCGCTGTCGCCTATGAAAAATTGTCGCTGTTGCGCGACGGCGCACCGGGCATGCCCGCGCCCTGGTTTCTGATCGCGCAGGCGGCGCAGGCGCTCGGGCGCGACGACGAGGCCGACGACGCGCTCGTCCGCTTCCTCGCGACCGAGCCCCGGCATCTCGGCGCGCTGCTGACGATGGCAGCGCTCAAGCGTCGTCGTGGGGACGATCGTGCGGCGGAGTCCTTCTATCGTACCGCGCTGTCGGTCGCGTCCCAGCCGGGTGCGACCATCGCCCCCGCGCTCGTCCCCCTGCTTCGGGCAGGCGAGACCTTCCTGACCGAAGTCGCCGGCCGCTTCTCGGCGCATCTCGACGCGGCTCTCAAGGACATGCCCCGCGCGGCGGGTCCCCGGATCCGCCACGCGCTCGACCTGCTGCTCGGCCGGAGCGAGCTCTATCTGCAGCAACCCTCGATGTTCTATTTCCCGGGTCTGGCGCAGCGTGCCTATTTCGAACGCGACGAGTTCGCCTGGGTCGCCCCGATCGAAGCGGCGACCGGCGCGATCCGCGCCGAACTCGACGCGGTGCTCGCGGCCGGACAGGGCTTTGCACCCTATGTGCAGACGATGGCCGGTCGACCACCGCCCGCGAACCCGCTGCTCGACGATCCGGGCTGGGGCGCCTTTCACCTCTGGCGTGGTGGCGTGCCGGTCGAGCCCAATGCGACGATGTGCCCGAACACGATGGCCGCGCTATCGCTGGCGCCGATCCCCGTCATTCCCGGCCGGTCGCCGATGGCGATCTTCTCGCGGCTGACCCCCGGCACGCATATCCGCCCGCATCACGGCATGCTCAACACGCGGCTGATCTGCCACCTACCCCTGATCGCGCCCGACGGATGCGCGCTGCGCGTCGGGTCCGAGACGCGCCCGTGGCGCGACGGCAGGATGCTGATATTCGACGATTCTTTCGAGCACGAGGCGTGGAACCGGGGGACGCAGACCCGGATCGTCCTGCTGTTCGAAGTCTGGCGTCCCGAACTGACCGCAACCGAACGCGACGCGCTGACCGACATATTCGCCGCGATCGACCGGTATCAGGGTCCCGTCGTCGATACGGGCTAAGCGCGGGCGGCGTGTCGATCAGTCGCCCGGCATCGCGCGGGTATGCATCTCGCGGGTTTCGTCCTGCGCCAGTTCATACTGGCGTCGCCATTCCGCCTTGGTCAGGCAGATGCGCTGGCTCGCGACCAGCGAGCCCGTCCTCGCCTGCGCACGACAGATCTTCTTCTCCGGCAAGGGCCCCGCGGTTGCTGATGCGGTCGTGGGTCGGACACCCGCAGGCAGCGTCCACACGACTTGCCCCTCCTGCCGGGTCGTCGGCCCGCCGCCGCCCGGTGCGACATAGGCCGCAATCTGCGCATGCGAGAACAGGAAGTCGCACGTCGCCTCGTCGAGTGACGCAAAGCCGCTGCTCTTCGAAACCGCACATTCGCGCAACCGCCCCTGCCGATCGACGGTGACGCTGATCCCGACGGTTCCCTGCTCGCCGCGACGCAGCGCCCCGCGCGGATAGTTGGCGAGCTGAACCCGTGCATTCTTTTCCCGGAGCGCCTGCAGCGCGGGATCGTCTGCAGATGCAGTGGAGACGGGTGCGATTTGCGCCCCAACGGCTGATAGGCCGACCATACCCCCGACGAGCGTGATGACCCACGACCCCCGGCTTGCCCATGACAGCATCGTCCGCATAGTTTCGTCTCCCAGCCAGTATTTCACCACCGCAGCCTCGCGCGGGCAAGCTCAATCCACCACGTCGCCCGCCATGCCCAGCTGCGCGCCGAGCGTCCCGAACATCCGCCGCATCATCGCGATTTCGCTCGCGGTAAGATGCGGGTTCCAGACGTCGACGATCAGGACGGCGCGAATCTCGTCGCTGTCGTTCCACGCCTCATGCTCGATCGTGTCGTCAAACACGAACGCCTCACCGACGCGCCACGCTCGGGTCTCGCCACCGACCCGAAAGCCGCATCGGTCGGGAACGATCAGGGGGAGATGCACGACGGACCGGATATTGCTGACCCCCGTATGCGGCGGCAGCCGCGTGCCGGGCTTGAGGACCGAGAAGAAGGCGGACGGCCCGCGGCCGGGAATGTCCGCCAACGGCAGCGTCTCCAGCATCGCCGCGGTTTGCGGGCACCGCGTGCACACCGCATCGTCGCGCACGCCATACCGCCACAGATATCGGGCGCACCACAGATCCGACCCGTCGAGCGAGGTCCACCGGTTCGGCGGCGTGCCCGGCGTCATCGCGACATAGGGCGCGAAGCCCGGTGCCCCATCGGCAAGAAGGTTTTCCAGCTCTGCGCGGATCGCCGGCGTGGCCGCTTCGAACGCGGCCAGCCAGGGAAAATGCCGCCGCGGGAAGAATTCGTCCGCGGGCAGGAATGGAAAATGCAGCCCATGGGGTACCGGCGCATGGATCGCCCGACGACCGAGCATCGCATCGATACAGACGTCGATGCGACGTCGGTCGTCCGCGGCCGCATCCTCCCGCAACGGTGCAAGCGCCGTATCGATGGCATCGGACAGCGCACGTGTATGCTGCGCGATCCTATCAGAGGCACGGACGAGGAGCTGGCTCAACGCCGGCGACCGCTCGGGGAGCGACTGAACGATCGTGGCCACCCCACCCCAGCGAAACGCCGCCGCCGCAGTGTTACCGACGCGGTCCTGGAGTTCGGCCAGCCGGACGTTCGCCATCAGATTGCGCTGGTCGAGCGCAAGTGCGCGTTCGAGCGCGGTCTGTTCCCCCACGCTGTCGCCGAGCCCGCGATAGGCGCTCGCCAGGTTCATCCACAGCGACGACGCGGCAGGGTCAGCTGTCGTCGCGCGCGCGAAATAGCCGACCGCCATACCATCGCCCCGCGCCAACGCGTCGAGGCCCAGCGCGTTGAGCGCAACAGGATGCTCGGGCGCAATGCCGAGCACGTCGTGAAAGACGGCGCAGGCCCGCGCACCGTCGCCGGCACGCTGCGCGGTCTCGGCGGCTTGCAAGAGCATCTCGAGCGACGGCCCCGGCTGCTGGCGCATCACCGGGGCGCCGTTATTGCGCACCGCTGCGTGCGGCACGTTCGACCATATCCTGTCCCGCGGCACGTCCCGCCTGCGCGATCTGGTCCCATTCCGCGCGCGTATGGCATTCGCATCGCGTCTCGATCAGCGATCCCGACGGCGCCGATCGCTTGCAGATCCGACGCTCGGCCGGCGGCGTCGCGGCCGGTGGTGCCTCATCGCGCTGCGCCATCGTTGCGCCGGCCGCTGCCACAGTGAACGCGGACGGCGCCGCCACGATCAGCGACGCCGCGGCAAGACCCGATCGGACCGCCGATCCACACCATGTCGTCCGCATCATCATGCCGCTCCGCAATGCATTGCCGGTACGCATCATGACGGGTCCTTTCAGTTTCGCAACGAGATTTTGGCCGATTCGGACGTACCAAGACCGGTGGCGGCCGGGACCATGATATGCGATCCCGATGCCATGACCCGTCCGACCCGCCCGCCCGCCCCCGCCCGGGAATCCGCCACGTCCGTCGGCGCACAGATCGGCGATCCGTGCTGGCTGGCCCATCGTTACGATCCCGACCATGATGCGGTGCATTTCATCGCGGCGGACCGGGCGCAGCGTGGCGTGGCGACCTTCCTCACCGACGAGTATCTGCCGTCGTCGGCCACGCCGATCGTGGTGCCACGACGCGACGCCGTCGCGGCCGCCCCGCCCGCTGCACCGGTTCATTTCATTTTCCACTCGGCCTATTGCTGTTCGACGATGCTGGCGCAGGCACTCGACATGCCGGGCTTCGCCACCGCGTTGAAAGAGCCGGTAATCCTCAACGATCTCGTCGGCTGGCGCCACCGCGGCGGTCATCCCGCGCGCGTCGGTGAGGTCCTCGACGCGACGCTGAGACTGCTTGGCCGCGCCTTCGGACCCGGCGAGGCGGTGGTGATCAAGCCGTCGAACGTCGTCAACGCCCTCGCGCCTGCGATGCTGGCGATGCGGCCACAGGCCCGCGCCGTGCTGCTCTACGCGCCGTTGCGCATCTATCTGACGTCGATCGCACGAAAGGGCATGTGGGGCCGGCTTTGGGTGCGCGAGCTTCTCGCCAAACAGCTCGCCGACGGCATCGTCGATCTGGGCCTCACGCCCGAGGACATCTTTAGGCTGACCGATCTGCAGGCGGCGGCGGTAGGGTGGATCGCGCAGGCCGATCTGTTCGCTGGCTTGGTGGCCCGCTTTCCGGACCGCGTCAGAACGTTGCAGAGCGAAACCCTGCTCGCGAACCCCTTCGCCGCGGTGACGGCCCTGGCACGATTCTATACACTGCCCGACGATCCGGCGACCGTGCAGGCGCTGCTCGACGGCCCTGCCTTTGCGCGCAATGCCAAGGACGGCAAGACCTATGGCGCGGCGGACAGGGCACGCGAGCACGAGACCGGCGCGGCACTCCACGCCGACGAGATCGACAAGGTGGTCATCTGGGCAGAGGCGGTCGCACGCACCGCCGGCGTCGCGCTTGATCCCCCGGCGCCCCTGCTGGGCTAGGCGCTCGTCCCACCACCACGCGCAGCCGATAGTTTCGCGGTCGAGCCCGAACAAAAAAAGGGGCGGTTCCGAAGAACCGCCCCATTCAAGACCGAGATGGCCTGACCCTAGAAATGCAGGTTCGCACCGATCGCAAAGCGGCGGCCCAGTGCGTCATACGTCGACGGATAGGTGTTGCCGCTGTTGAAGCTGGTCGAACCCACCGTGGACCCAACGAGCGGCGGCTGCTTGTCGAACAGATTCTGGACCGTGACGGTCAGGTCGAAATTCTCGGCAATGCCGATCCGCGTCGACAGGTCGATATAGTCGTAGGACGGGATCCGCGTGAAATCCGCAGACTGGCCGGCAAGAGCGCCACCGGTGAGCGTACCGCTGAACGCCGCCCCGTTGCCGTTGACGACATCGTCCGGCTCCTGCTGGACGTTATCGATGTGACGCCACAGCACCGACACGTCGATATTGTCGACGAAGGTGAACGTCGCACGGGTGTTCCAGGTGAATTCGGGCTGGATCGAGCCCGAGCCCCCCGCCGCGGCGCTGGCCGCGCCGCCGCAATTGACCGAATAATAGCCGATGCACTCACGATTGATGAGGCCCGGCGCGGCCTGGAAGGTCGCGGAGTTTGACCAGTTGCCCTGGAACGACAGGCCCAGCTTGACGCCCTGGGTCAGCGGCGTGCGATAGTTGATAGCAAGATCGATACCATCGGTCTTGACGGTGCCGAGGTTCGAGATCGCAGCGAGCAGGCCGCGCGTCGTTGCCGGATCGCCATCGAGCCCGCCCGTGACCGGGTTACGCGAAATTGCGAGGCAGGCCGGGCTGGTGGCGCTCGCCGCGGTGATGGTGTCGAAGCAGTTGGAGATGATATCGCCCGGCGCGAACTGCGAAATCGCGCCCTTGATCTTGATGTTGTAGTAATCGACGTTGATCGAAAGGCCGGGAATGATCTGCTGCGGCTGGATGACGAGGCCGAGCGTGTAGCTGTCCGACTTTTCCGGACGCAGGTCGAGGTTACCGCCGGACGTGATGTTCGCCTGACCCGCAGTCGGAACCGCAATGAGGCCGATGGTCGAGGCCGGTGCGCCCTGCGCAAGGCAGACGGCGCGCAGATTGGCATCGTTGACCGGCGCTGCACCGGCGCAACGATCGGTCGCCAGGTTGGTCAGACCCGTATTCACCGGCGAGAACAGCTCGCTGATCGTCGGTGCGCGGACTGCACGCTGATAGCTGCCGCGAACCTTCAGGCCCGTGACAGGCTCCCAGCTGCCGCCGCCCTTGTAGGTGGTCGTGTTATACGAGGGCGAGTTGGCCGCGAAGACCTTGTAGTGCGAGTAGCGGACGCCCGCTTCGAGCGTCAGGCTCTGGAAGAACGGACGATCCTGGACGAGCGGTGCGATGAGCTCGCCAAAGCCTTCGCTGACTTCATAGCCACCGTCGATGTTCGGCGCGGCGCCACCGGCGCCACCGAGTTCGCCAGCGGTCTGTGCCAGCGTATCCGAACGCTGCGACGCACGGTACTTGCGATACTCCGCACCGGCCGCGAAACCGATCGAGTCGCTCGCGAACGGCGAGGCAAAGCCGAAATCACCGTTGAGGACCGCGCGGGCCTGCGCCAGCGAGGTACGAACGGTCGTCGTGCTCTCACCCGTGATATACGAGGTCATATCGGGGGTGATCGAACCGTCGGCACCGAAGACGTTGAGCGGAACGCAGCCGGTTCCCGCGTCGATCGCCGCACCGCCGGGCGCACCGCCAAGGCAGCTCGTGGTATTGGTCGCATAGACCGCGGACCGTACGCGCGACGTCAGGACATAGCCCTGCAGCGTCTGCGTATTCTCCGATTCCCCGTAACCGCCCGAGACGTCGAGCTTGATACCCTCGGTCAGCCCGACCTTCACGCCGGCACGATAATCGAAGATCGTCGTCTGGAAGTTCGAGATGCGCGGCCCGACCTCGGTCGTCCGGCGCGACAGGTTTGTCGTGATCGTGCGGAAGTTCGGGTTTGCCGTCGTCACGCCGCCCACGGTGACGGTCGGGCTGGTCGCGGTTGCGGCAAGGTCGCACTGCGCCTGCGTGATGCTGGCGGCGGCGCAGAACTGGTTTCGCGCACCAGCCGGCAGATAGGGGTTCGACAACGGCACGACGATCGACGAGTTGAACACGCCCGACGGCGCGATGATCGTGTCGACGGTGTTCTTCGAGAACAGGCCGCGCGTATAGATCTCGACGCTGTCCGACACTTCGTAATGGCCGGCGCCATACATGTTGAATCGCTCGAACGGCGTCTGGAAGATGTTGTACGGGTTGAAGTTGAACGGAATGACCGCCGTCGTCAGCGAACCCGTGGCCGGGTTGATCTGGCGACGACCGCCAAGCGTGAAGACCGATGGGACCGTCGTGCCCGAGCCGCTGCTCGCGCCCGAGAACGAGTCGTAATTCTGCACCGAATAGTCGCGCTCGCCCTGATAGACGGGATCCGACTGCTGGTAGCCGACCGAGAAGACCGCGTTACCGCGGCCATCGTCGAAATTGGCGCCGATCGTGATGTCGCCGCGGAAATACGCGCCATCGCCACGCTCGGTGATCTGGTTCGAGACCGAAGCGTCGATGCCCGAGAAGTCCGACCGCGTGATGAAGTTGACGACGCCCGACACGGCGTCCGCGCCGTAGGTGGTGGCGGCGCCGCCGGTCAGCGTGTCGACCCGCTCGACCAGTGCGAGCGGGATGTTGTTGAGATCGACGCGACCGAGCAGACCCGATGGTGCGATGCGGTTGCCGTCGAGCAGGACGACGTTGCGGAACGAGCCGAGGCCGCGAAGATCGACATAGGACGCGCCGCCATTGCCGTTGTTGACGGCCGAACCGATGCTCGGCGTCGCACCGGGCAGCGTGCGCAGAATGTCTTCGGCGGTGTTCGACTGGCGAAGCTTGATTTCCTCCTGGCCGATGACGGTCACTGGCGACGAGGCGATCAGTGCGGGGTTCTTGATCAGCGAGCCGGTAACGACGATGTCACCCTGGCTGTTCTCCGTGCTCGGCGCGGCTTCCGACGTCGTCATGCCAACTTCGCCCTGGGCGTTGGCGCCCGGCGTGGTCGACTGAGTCGCGGTCGCGCCGCCGGCGCGGATCCCTGAATTGTCACCTTGGACCTGTGCGAAGGCTGGCGTGGCGAACGTCGTCGCCCCCATCAGCAACGTGGTCGCAAGCAAATGGGCGCGAGCAGCAGATGTCATAAATACCCCTTTGTCGCCGGTGAATGCACCGTGCATTTTCTCCGGATTTTCCGGTTCTGGTCACGATCTATCCAGCCACGCCATTGCGCTGCAACAATTATCGTCGATTCGGACCTTTTCTCATTTCGTTTGCGACATCACCGTGACATAACCGCAACATAGTGTCGTATGGTGAAACTCGAGGCTGGGTTCTGCCAAGCCAAAGCTCATAAGGCGATCATATGCGAATGTTGTCGGCCATCTCTGTTACCCTGTCAGCGCTGCTCGTCGGCGCCCTGCCGATCGCCCCGGCTGTCGGCGCGCAGGCCAGAGAAGACTCTTCGAAGACATTGGATGCGCTGGCCGCGTGCCGGGACATAACGGCCGATGCAGCCCGGCTTGCCTGCTTCGACACGACCGCCGGGCAGATTGCGCGCGCGCGCCAGGCAGGCGACCTGCTTGCGCTCGACCGTGGCAAGGTTATCGAGCGCAAACGCCAGCAATTCGGCCTCGCCGATGCCGGTCAGAGCCCGCTCGGCGGCGGTGAGGCGGATCGCGTCACACGCGTTACGGAGGTGCAGACCACGATCACCACGGCAAAGCCGGCGAGCTATGCGCGGTTCGCGCTGCAACTGGCGAACGGCATGGTCTGGGAAACGATCGAGCCGCTCTCGCTGCAGCCCCGGCCGGGTACCGCCATCACCATCCGGCAGGCAGGCTTTGGCGGGTTCAAGGCGTCGATCACCGGCGAGCGCGCGATTCTGGTCAAACGTCGGCGCTGATCCGGGCAAGGCGCAACGCCTGATCGCGCGTGGCGGCATTGCGCGGAACTGGTGCAGCGTCTTCGCGTCATGCGCGACAGACGCCGGGCACCCCCTTCAACCGGATCAGCGCGACCGACGGGGCGCTGTCGTGTGTCAGCGGCTCGACGGTGACCGATGGATCGTCGAGCATCGGCGAGCGGAAGGGTCCCCACCCGACCACGACCGCGCACGGCGCACGGCGCAGCCGGTCACGCACGGCCCGTGCCGATAGATGCGGTCCCGCGTACAGCCCATCGGCCCAGCGCTCGCGATCGACGGACTGCATGACGATCGGCTGCGGTCCGCTTTGCCCGTCGTTCGTACGATAATGGTCAAGCGCCAGCGCGACCGCATCGTCACCGACGATCACGAGCGAAGGCCGATGGCGTTCGATCAACGCCGCAGCCTGGTCCCAATGGTCCCGTTCGCGGTTGGGGAGCCAGTTCGCCAGACCGACCGCGCTCAGACCGAGCAGCAGGATGCCGGCTGCGCGCGCCACGAACGTCGACGGGATCCGCGTTACGCCCAACGCGAGAAGCACGAGCTCGGGCCCGCTGGCCCAGCTCAGCGTGCGTGGCAGGAATATCGGCACGCGCTGGCTGATCGCGAACAGCAGTACCGGTGCGCCGATCGTCAGGACGGCGAGCAGCCGTATCTCGGGCCGCGCCGCGCGAACCGCGCACACCGCCAGCCCCGCGAACACCCCCGCTAGCAACAGGGTGCCCGCCAGCCCCGCGAACACCCCCGCTAGCAACAGGGTGCCCGCCAGCCCCGGCTGGTCGGCATAGAGCGGCAGGTAGACCTGTGCCGTCATCGCGACTGCGTCGCGCCATGACGGCGTAGCGATCCACGCGATATTGGTCACGGGCATCGTCATCTGGCGGACGCTGATCATCGCCCACCACCCCCAGCCGGCCAGCACCGCGACGTTCGTCGCCAGCCACCGCGCCTGTGCCCGCCGGTCACCCCGCAGCAGCCAGAGCATCGTCACCCCCGCCAACCCGGCAAACAGCGCGAGCGTCGTATGCGTGTACAGGCCGATAAGCGTCGCAAGGCCGTAGAGGCACAGTCCACCCGACGTCCGCCGACGCAGATAGAGCACCATGCCAGTGCAGGCGAGCAGCACCGCCAGTTGCGCGAGCGCATAGCCGCGCACCTGTTGGCTCAGATCCGTGCCCAGCGCGGACAGAGACAGCAGCGCGGCGGCGAGCAGCCCGACCTTCGCATCCCCGACCGCTCGCCCTAGCCCATAGGCCGCACCGATCCCCGCCGTCCCGATCCCGATCGGCAAGAGCCGCACCGCGACATCATCCTGGCCGACCAGCGCGATCCAGCCCGACAGCATCGTGTAGAACAGTGGCGGGTTCGTCTCGCGCAGCATCCAGCTGCTCCACAGCCGCCCCACGGGCTGGCGGGCGAATTCGAGCGACGCCAGCTCGTCATACCAGAGCGAATACTGCGCCGTGTGGATGCGGAATGCCGCAACGGCGACGAGCATCAGCGCCAGCATCAGCAGCGCGCGCAGGCGTCCCGCCGCCGCCGGGGAACCACCATGCTGATCGACCCGCTTCACCCGCATCGCCTTTCCCGATCACGCGCGCCCGCACAAGGGGCGGCCTCACCGCATCGACGATCGTCAGACGAGCTGGAACTCCCCGGATACACCCTCCGCCTGCGCGGACGGCGCGATCCACAAATGGAAGCGGCCCGGCTCGACCGTCGGCACGAGATCCCGGCCGATGAAGAGCAGGTCGTCGCGACGCAGCGTGAACGACACGACCTGCCGCTCGCCCGGTTTCAGCGCGACACGGCGAAACGCTTTGAGTTCGCGCACCGGACGCGTCACGCTGGCCGCGAGATCGCGGATATAGAGCTGCACGACCTCTTCGGCGGCGCGCGTGCCGCTATTGCCGATCGTCGCGCGCACCGTCAGCGCGCCATCGGTCGACAGCTGCGCAGCGCCGAGATCGATCGACTCATAGTCGATCGCGCCATAGGTCAGGCCATGACCGAACGGGAACAGCGCGGCATTGGCGAATTCGCGGTAGCGCGCCTTGTATTCGAGCAGCGGGCCCGGCGGGTTGGGCCGCCCGGTGTTCTTGTGATCATAATGATAGGGCTCCTGCCCCGTGGCATGCGGGAAGGAAACGGGCAGCCGCGCCGACGGCCCAGTCTTGCCGAACACGATGTCGGCGATCGCCGGCCCGTCCTGCGACCCCAGAAACCAGGTGACGAGGATCGCCGGCGCCTTGAGCACCGCGTCGCTGAGCACCAGTGCACGGCCGGTACGCAGCAGCACGACGATCGGCGTGCCGGTCGCTGCCACCGCCTCGGCCAGTGCCATCTGCGCGGCGGGGATCACGATCGACGCCCGCGACTGCGCCTCGCCCGACATGCGCTGGCTCTCGCCGACCGCCAGCAGGACGACATCGGCAGCGCGTGCGGCGGCCACGGCTGCGGCAATCCCGCCGGGGAGCGGATCGTCGATCCCCGACCCTGGCGTCACGCTGACCTGCGCCGGATCGGCCACTGCGGCCCGGATACCGGTCGCCAGATCGACCGCTTCGGCGTCGGTGCCGTACACGTTCCACGGACCGATCAGGTCGTGCTGCCCGGCCGCGAACGGGCCGATCAGCGCGATCCGCCGTCCCTGTCGCGGCAGCGGCAGCAATGCGCCCTCATTCTTCAGCAGGACGATCGACCGCGCCCCCGCATCGCGGGCCAGCGCCAGCGTCTCGCGCGTCCGGATCCGCGTCTTCTCGCGACGCGGGTCGATCCGCCGGAACGGATCGTCGAACAATCCGAGCGCGACCTTGAGCGCGAGGACGCGGCGGACCGCCTGGTCGAGCCGCGCCATCGGCACCTCGCCCGCCGCGACGAGCGCCGGCAGATGCGCCAGGTAGAACCCGCTTTGCATGCTCATGTCGACGCCGGCCATGAAGGCGAGCTTGGTCGCTTCGCGCGCATCCGTCGCAAAACCGTGCGCGATCAATTCCTCGTCGCCGGTATAGTCGGACACGACCAGCCCGCCAAAGCCCCATTCGCGGCGCAGGATCTGCGTCAGCAGCCACGCATTCGCGGTCGCCGGGACGCCCGAAATCTCGTTGAACGCCGCCATCGTCGTCGCAGCGCCGGCGTCGAAGGCCGACTGGAACGGCGGAAAATACACCTCGCGCAGCGTACGCTCGGACACGTCCACCGTGTTGTAGTCGAGCCCGGCTTCGCCCGCGCCATAAGCCGCGAAATGCTTGGCGCAGGCCGCGACCGCGTCCGACGCCGCCAGTCCCCGCTCGCCCTGGAACCCGCCGACCCGCGCGGCCGCCATCATCCGGCCGAGCAGGACATCCTCGCCCGCCCCCTCGACACCACGGCCCCAGCGCGCGTCGCGCGCGACATCGACCATCGGCGCGAACGTCCAGTCGATCCCCGATGCCGCCGCCTCGGCCCCCGCGGCCCGGGCGGTGCGCCGCGCAAGGTCGGGATCGAAGCTTGCCGCCTCTGCCAGCGGGACCGGAAACACGGTGCGCAGCCCGTGAATCACGTCGGCGGCGAACAGCAGCGGGATCTTCAACCGCGACTGGCGCATCGCAGCGGTCTGCATCCGCTGTGCCATAACCGCGCCATTGCCGTTGAACACCCCGCCCAGACGCCCGGCGCGGACCTGCGCGAGCTGTTCGTCGAAACTCGACGACCCGCCCGCCGGGTTGAGCGCGGTCGCCGCCCCCCCCGCCCAGGCCGCCGCCATCAGCGTCAACTGCCCGGCCTTCTCGACGACAGTCATGCGCGCAAGCACGGCTTCGACCGATGCAGGCAAGGCACGCGCCTGTGCCGTTTGCTGTTGCAGCAGCGCGCGCGCGGGGCTCGCCGCCCAGGCGGTCACCGCCCCGGCCCCCATGATCATCGCCCGTCGTGAAATCGTCCGTTGTGCCATCGTCGCCGCCGTCATCCGCTAACCCTTCGCCCGTGCCTGCTTCGACCGCCCGGCTCCACCGGGCTGATGATCGTTGCAAGGTTCTTGATCCCCGTTTCTGGATCATGTAACCGGTTACATCAAGAACAACATTTCCAGCCGCGAACGACGGCCGACGCCAGAGGGGATCCTGACCAGCCATGTCGCACGCCACTATCCGTGATATTGCCCGCGAGGCGGCGGTGTCGGTAGCGACCGTGTCGCGGGCAATGAACGGGCTGGCCAGCGTCCGCCCCGAATTGCGCAAGCATATCGAGGAGGTCGCATCGCGGCTTGGCTATGTCCCGCATGCCGCGGCGCGACACCTGAGCTCAGCCCGCTCTGGCATGATCGGCGTGGTGATCCCCGATCTCCATGGCGAATTCTTCTCCGAACTGCTGCGCGGCATGGACCGCGAGGCGTCGGAGCGCGGGCTGTACCTGATGCTGATGAGGATGCACGGCGACGCGGCGCGTGGTGTTGCGGCGCTGAACGCGATGCGCGGTCGGGTCGACGGGCTGCTGGTGATGGCCCCTCAGGTCGCGGCGGACGAGCTGCTCGCGCACCTGCCGCGCGACATGCCCGCGGTGCTGCTGAACTGTGCGCCGGGGCAGCCCGGTCGCGCCGAACTGCGCATCGACAACGCCGCCGGCGCCGCCGCGATCGTCGAGCATCTGATCGCGACCGGTCGTCGTCGGCTGGTCCATATCACCGGCCCCGAGGGGAATATCGATGCCGAGGAACGCTGTCGCGGCGCGCGCGACGCCTGTGCGCGTGCAGGCATCACACTGCGCATCCTGCCGGGGGACTTCAACGAACCCTCGGGCATCGCCGCCGCCGCGACCCTTCTCGACGAGGGGTGCGACGCCGACGCGATCTTCGCCGCGAACGACATGATGGCGATCGGCGCGATGATGACGCTGAAACGGGCCGGGATTGCCGTTCCGGCGCAGATTGCGATCGCCGGTTTCGACGACATCCCGCTCGCCCGGCTCATCACGCCGTCGCTGACCACCGCGAGCATCGACATCGCGGCCTTCGGCGCGCGCGGCGTCGCACGGCTGGCAGGCGCGATTGCCGGGCAGGACGATGGCCTGCCCGAGCAGCGCATCCCGGTCGTCGTCATACGGGAATCGTCTGGCCAGCCCGACCCGGCACGACCCAACGCATTTCTATCCACAATCCACAACGAGACACCCGATCAATCGGGAACAGGGGAACGACCATGACCAAGATGATGTTGCGTGCGGCAGCGCTTTCGCTGACGGCGCTGTCCGGCGGGGTGCTGTTCGCCCCCGCGCCGGCAGCCGCCCAGGTCGGCCAGGCGTCGCTACGCGGCACGATCACCGCGCCGGCGGACAATCCGGTCGTCGAGGTCACCGCGGTCGAGGTCGCGACCGGCCTGCGCCGCACGGTGCCCGCCGACGCCGCTGGCGGCTACAACTTCGCGTCGCTGCGCGCGGGCACCTATCGGCTCGAGATCAAGCAGCGCACCGGCACGCGCAATTCCGACAGCTTCACGCTGCGCGTCGGGCAGAGCGCCGGGCTCGACCTCGACCTGTCGAGCGCCGCGACGCCCCCCGCCGCTCAGCCGACAACGCCCGGTGCCGAACCCGATCCGACGGCGGACACCGGGGCGACTCCGGCCGCAGGCGGCGCGGGCGACGAGATCGTCGTCACCGGCAACCGGATCCGCTCGCTGTCGGGCGGCCAGGTCGGCAGCAACATCACGCAGCGCCTGATCGAGCAACTGCCGCAGAACAACCGCAACTTCCTTGCATTCGCCGATCTCGCACCGGGCGTCCGCTTCATCGAGGACGCCAGCGGCGCGTCGCGCATCCAGGGCGGCGGCCAGGACAGCCGCACCGTCAACGTCTTCGTCGATGGCGTCAGCCAGAAGGATTACGTCCTCAAGAACGGCATAACCGGCCAGGATTCATCGCCCGGCAACCCCTTCCCGCAGCTCGGCATCGGCGAGTATCAGGTGCTGTCGTCGAACTACAAGGCGGAGTTCGACCAGGTCAGCTCGGTCGCGATCACCGCGGTGACCAAGTCGGGCACCAACGAATTCCACGGCGAGGGCTTCTTCGACTACACCAACCAGAAGCTCCGCGACCGTCGCCCGAGCGAGATTTTCCCGACCACGATTCCGAAGGTGGACACGAGCAACAAGCAGTTCGGCGCGGCCCTGGGCGGCCCGATCATTAAGGACAAGGCGCACTTCTTCTTCACCTATGAAGGCAAGCGCATCACCAGCCCGTACGACGTGCGACCCGAGAACGGCTATCCGGTCGCGTCGATCCCCGAACAATATCGGGACGATTTCGGTACCTTCGCGCAGCGGTTCAAGGAAGACCTGTACTTCGGCAAGATCGATATCGTGCCGACCGACAATGATCTGATCGAGCTGTCGGGCAAATATCGCAACGAATCCGGGCTGCAGAACGCGACGGGCATCAACGCCGCGAGCACGTCGACGCTGAACAAGGTCGTCGACAAGCGCGGCCTGCTGCGCTGGCAGCATACGGGCGATTGTGTTGAAAAAGTCGGGCTTGCAGTAGTGTCGGCGG